>NZ_JALMEZ010000005.1:0-452656 GCF_023242495.1 Pseudomonas sp. MWU13-2862
CGCTATTTCGCAGAACGGGTTCATCGACATCTTGACGTTGGCGAGGTCGACGCCGGAATTGTCCGCCTTGACGCGGACCTTGACGTTGTAATCGACCACGCGTTTCACGGCTACCAGGATCTTCATTGGTCAGTGTTCTCTCGAAAATCTTTGATGGTTTCAGTCGGGCTGCGGATGATCAGGTCGCGACTAAATCGCCCCGGCGGCGCGCATTTGTTCAATGTGCTCCGTTCCCAGCCCTAGTTCCCTGAGCACCTGTTCGGTGTGTTGGCCCAGGCCCGGTACGGCGTCCATGCGGGATTCGAACGCGCTGTTGCTGCCGGGCGGGATCAGACTTGGAATGGGGCCCGCAGAGGTTTCAACCGTTCGCCAGCGTCCTCGGGCCTCAAGTTGTGGATGGCTCCAGACACCTTGCATGTCGTTCACTCGTGCATTGGCGATTTGAGCGCGGTCCAGGCGATCGATCACGGCGTCGAAGTTGAGCGTGGAGAACGACTCAATGATCAGTTCCCGTAGTGCGTTACGGTTTTCGACACGCTTGAAGTTGGCAGAGAAGCGCTCGTCTTTGGCCAGTTCGGGTTGAAGTAATACCTTCTCGCAAAACAGCTGCCATTCACGCTCGTTTTGCAGCCCCAGCATCACGGTGGTGCCGTCACCGACTGGGAAGGGGCCATAGGGGTAGATGGTGGCGTGCGCAGCACCAGCGCGCGGTGGTGGCGGTGCGCCGTTGTAGGCGTAGTACATCGGGTAGTTCATCCACTCGACCAGGCTTTCCAGCATGGACACGTCGAGGTGGCTGCCTTCGCCGGTGCGTTCACGCAACAGCAGCGCGGACAGGATGCCGGTGTAGGCGTACATGCCGGCCGCGATGTCGGCGATCGAGCATCCGGCCTTGGCCATTGCTTCATCGCCTGGGCCACCGGTGACCGAAAGAAATCCACCTTCGCTCTGGATCAACAGGTCATAGGCTTTTTTCTTTTCATAGGGACCACCGACGCCATAGCCTGAAATATCACACACAATCAGACGTGGAAAACGCTGATGCAAGGCCTCAAAGGACAACCCCATTCTTGCAGCCGCACCGGGTGCCAGGTTTTGCACCAGGACGTCGGCGCCGACCAGTAAGCGGTCCAACACTTCGCTGGCGGAATCCTGCTTCAGGTCCAGGGTCAGGCTCTCTTTCGAGCGATTGGTCCAGACGAAGTGCGAGGCCAGGCCGTTGACGCGTTGGTCGTAGCCTCTGGCGAAATCGCCGCTGCCTGGACGTTCGACCTTGATCACGCGCGCGCCGAGATCGGCCAGTTGTCGGGTGCAGAAGGGGGCGGCAATAGCATGCTCAAGGCTGACGACGGTGATGCCATCGAGTGGACGCGGACCTTTGGGTTGGCTCATGAGTGTTATCTCTCTGGTCATGGCTCCCCAGCGGCGCCTGCCTGGGCTGACGCGCCGGGTTGTTGCGCCGATCACTTAGAAGGAGCGCGGCAGTTCGAGCAGGTGCTCGGCCACGTAGGACAGGATCAGGTTGGTGGAGATCGGCGCCACCTGGTACAGGCGAGTCTCGCGGAACTTGCGCTCGACGTCGTATTCGCAGGCGAAACCAAAACCGCCGTGGGTCTGCAGACAGGCATTGGCCGCCTCCCAGGACGCCTTGGCCGCCAGGTACTTGGCCATGTTGGCGCTGGCCCCGGCGTTCTGGCCGCTGTCGTATTCCTTGCAGGCGCGCCAGCGCATCAGGTCGGCGGCCTCGATCTCGATATGGGCTTCGGCAATCGGGAACTGCACGCCCTGGTTCTGCCCGATGGGCCGGCCGAACACCACCCGGTCGCGGGCATAGGCGCTGGCTTTTTCGATAAACCAGCGACCGTCGCCGATGCACTCGGCGGCGATCAGCGTGCGTTCGGCATTCAGGCCGTCGAGGATGTAGCGAAAGCCCTTGCCTTCTTCGCCGATCAGGCTGTCAGCGGGGATTTCCAGGTTGTCGAAGAACAGCTCGTTGGTCTCGTGGTTGACCATATTGGCGATGGGCTGCACGGTCAGGCCGTTGCCGATGGCCTCGCGCAGGTCCACCAGGAAGATCGACATGCCCTCGGATTTCTTCTGCACCTCGGCCAGGGGCGTGGTCCGGGCCAGCAGGATCATCAGGTCGGAATGCTGGACCCGCGAGATCCAGACCTTCTGCCCATTGATCACGTACTTGTCGCCGCGCTTGACCGCGGTGGTCTTGATCCTGGTGGTGTCGGTGCCGGTGGTGGGCTCGGTGACGCCCATCGATTGCAGGCGCAACTCGCCGCTGGCCAGCTTCGGCAGGTAGAAGCGTTTCTGCGCCTCGCTGCCGTGGCGCAACAGGGTGAACATGTTGTACATCTGGCCGTGCACGGTGCCGGAGTTACCGCCGCAGCGGTTGACTTCCTCAAGGATCACCGAGGCTTCGGCCAGGCCCAGGCCGGAGCCGCCGTACTCTTCGGGAATCATTGCCGACAGCCAGCCGGCGTCGGTCAGGGCTTTGACGAAAGCTTCGGGGAAACCCTTTTCTTCATCGATCTTGCGCCAGTAGGCGGCATCGAATTCAGCGCACAGGGCACGAACACCCTCGCGAATGGCATTGAGTTCTTCAGAGTTGCGGTCAGTCATTATTATTCTCCTCAACGCGTCACGCACGGCATTGGCCCTGCGTGAGCGGGTTCGGGCATGGAGCAATCAGATCGGGTTGAAACCCAGCGCAGCGCGAAAGCGATTTTTGACGTAGTGACCATCACGCGGTGGCAGCACCCGTGGCGGGTTTTCCGCCTTGATCTTGATCGTCGCGAGCTTGACGCCATCGCGCGTTGCGAAGCGCTCGCGCAGGTTATGTACACCTTCCATGTCGCGGACTTCGTCGGTCCAGCTGAAGCCGCAGGTCTTCGCGACTTGATCGAGCTTGATGCCGAAGCCGGCATGGCTGACCTGCATGCCGGTTTCACCGAAATGGCCGTTGTCGAGCACGGCGATGGTCAGGTTGGCGGGCTTTTGCAGCGCAACGGTGGCCAGGGCGCCAAAGCCCATCAGCAGTTCACCATCACCGGTGACCACGATCACCGACTTGTCCGGCTGGGCGTTGGCCAGGCCCAGGCCGACGGTGATTGCGCTGCCCATGGCGGCCCAGAGGTAGTAATTCAGGTCATTGTCACCGGCCGCCATGACGTCGTAGGACGCCGACCCCAGGCCGGTCACGACCAGCACGTCTTTGCGGTCGGCCAGCAGAGCCTTGACCACTTCGCGACGGCACAGGGTGTGGTTTGCGCTTACTTGACCCATTTCTTTTCTCCAATCAGGCGCTGACCGAGCAGCAGGGCACAGGAAGAGTCACCGTTGAATGCCATGGTCGCCGCGCCGTGCAGCAGTGGGGCGACGTCTTTCGGATCATCGGCACGCCAGGTCATGACCTTCATCAGGTTCAGGGAGGCCTCGGTGGCCTGACCCATGGGGTTTTGCCAAGCGTTGAATTCGGCCCAGTCGCCGCGCATGGTGACCACCATCAGCAGCGGGAAGCCGGCGCAGACCTGAAGCGCCAGGGTGTTGATACAGTTGCCGACACCGCTGGATTGCATCAGCAGCGCACCCCGTTCGCCGCCGAGCCAGGCACCGGCGAGGTAGCCGATCCCTTCTTCTTCGGTGGTCAGGACCACGGCTTTGATGTCCGGGTCGGCATACGACATACGGATAGCGGCCGAGTGACCGGCATCCGGTACGAAGACCACATGTTTGACGTCGTGGGCCTTGAGTACGCGGAATACGTCCTCCTGCCAATCCGGCCCTACGGTTTGTTCAGCTTCTGTTGACATGCCAGTCTCCCAAGCGGTGCTGCTTTTGTGTTTTCACACATTCTGGGAGGGATGGAAGGCAGCGACGACTACCGTTTTTGTCTTTGAGATATGCCCATTTTCTATAGCTCGGCTGTGGAGTCGCTGGGTATTGGGAAATTGCGATAGCCATGCGTTATTGGAAGGATAAAACCTGATTGCTGTGGTGAGGACCAGGTTCAAGGCTTTAGTGTACGGCGATACAATTTAGGCATATCAGCTAGAGCGTGATCCGCTCTTATTAGGAAGGCAGGACTAGGGTAGTTTTCGGCTACGTCGTAACAGCACTTGGCCGACGCCACTACAACAATAAGATCCGAGGGTTACACCTATGTATAACAGCCTCTTGCAGTTGGCTTGCCCCGTCCTGTCCTCTGTCCATGATCTGTTTCACCCGCATCCACCCTCGGTCTGCCGGTACCGGCATTTCGCACTTGCCTTGTTCATTCCTTAGTTCGTCGGTTGCACACCGTCCTTTGATGGCTGTTGCCTGATCAAGGGATGTTGTTCCCGGCTATTTCCAGAAATACAACAACAGGTGCTCTATGAAAAACAGGCTACCGGCTGCGGCAGGCATTTTGATCGCCATGCTGCTGGGGATCTTTATCGGCTATATGATTTTCCTCAACTTCCCGGACAAGGCGATGGCCACCAAGGTGGCCGGTTACATCTCGATCGTCTCGGATATCTTCCTGCGTCTTATCAAAATGCTCATCGGCCCGCTGGTCTTCTCGACTCTGGTGGTGGGCATCGCGCATATGGGCGATGCTAGTGCTGTCGGCCGGGTATTCGGCAAAGCGCTGGGCTGGTTCGTCACGGCTTCATTGCTTTCATTGTCGGTGGGGCTGGTCATGGCCAACCTGCTGCAGCCCGGCCACAACCTGGGGTTGCCGTTGCCAGATGTGAGCAGCGCGACCAACCTGCAAACCTCGGTGTTCACCCTCAAGGATTTCGCCACGCACCTGGTGCCCAGATCTTTTGCGGAGGCTATGGCCACCAACGAAATTCTGCAGATCGTGGTGTTCTCGATTTTTTTTGGTGTCGCCTTGGCCTCCCTGGGAAAAAAGGCCGAGCGACTGGTGAATGTCATTGAGGATCTGTCCCATGCGATGTTGAAGGTCACTGGTTATGTGATGAAGCTTGCACCGCTGGCGGTGATGGCGGCCATGGCCGCGACCGTTGCGGTCAACGGGCTCTACATTCTGGTGAAGTTCGCGGTCTTCATGCGCGACTTCTATTTCGGGCTGATCGTGCTCTGGGCGATGCTGGTGTTTGCCGGCTGGATGTTTCTGGGGCGGCGTGTATTCAAATTGGTGGTGCTGATCAGAGAGGCTTTCCTTCTGTCTTTCGCCACGGCCAGTTCCGAGTCGGCTTACCCGAAGCTTCTCCACGCGCTGGATCGTTTTGGGGTCAAACGCAGGATCTCGAGTTTCGTCATGCCCATGGGCTATTCCTTCAACTTGGATGGCTCGATGATGTACTGCACATTCGCGGTATTGTTCATCGCCCAGGCGTATAGCATCGAGATGTCCATCGGTACCCAGATCAGCATGCTGTTGACGCTGATGCTCACCTCCAAAGGCATGGCTGGCGTGCCGCGTGCTTCGCTGGTGGTTATCGCCGCTACCCTGACCCAGTTCGATATTCCCGAAGCGGGTCTGCTACTGATTCTGGGGGTCGACACCTTCCTCGATATGGGCCGGTCGGCGACCAATGCCGTGGGCAACTCCATTGCAACGGCGGTAGTGGCCAAGTGGGAAGGGCAGTTGGTGAGCGAGGATGAGGCCGAACGCGCCGGTGCTGTGCTGGGGGCGTCGGATCGGGTCGGGGAGAAACCGCTGACGGTCTGATCCGTTCGGGGCACGGGTGCAGGATAAGAGGGTGAGCATTCACAAACGTGGTGGCTCACCCTTTTCGTTTATCCGAGGGAAGGTAGGTGACCACGCCAGCGGGTTATTGGTAAAGACGCAGGAGATGCACCTGCAGATATAAAAAAACCCTCACATTGCGCTGTCGTGGGCAGGCACAGTGAGGGCAAAAGGGAACGCGGTGCAGGTGACGCTCAGGACTTGCGTTGCAGGGTGTGGTAGCCCAGTGCCGATCTGGCTTCCCTGAGGGATTTTCCTTCAGTGAGCAAGGCCCGGATGTTGGCTTCCACGGCTTCGATCGCGCGGGCAGACGCAGCCACTTCACGGGCGCGATCCCGGGGCACGATGACCACGCCGTTGGCATCCGCGACCACGATGTCCCTGGCGCAGACGCGGGCTTGGCCGATGGAAACCGGCTGATTGACCGACTCGACTTCGACCCGATCCTTGCCGGTGCGCATGAACCGGCCTTTGCTGAACAACGGGTAGCCATCACCCAGAGCCTTGCTGACATCCCGGCAGACACCATCGATCACGGTCGCGGCAATCCGTTTACTCCCGGCATATTGGGTCATGATGTCACCCCAGACGGTGCAGTCGGTGCGTCCGTCGTTGTCGATGACCACCACATCGCCTTCCGCCACGTCGTCGATGAAGTCGCCGACCGTGCCGGGTGGGCAGCTGGCGGTGACGTAGCGCACGGTGAAAGCCGGGCCAACGACCACTTGGCGGTAGTTATCCAGGGGCATCACGCCCAGGCACTGGCCAGGCAGACCCAGTTTGTCCAGGGCATCGGACACTCCAGGCGTATCCAGACCTTCAAACAGTGCAACCAATTCTCTGTCTTGGGGGGACATGTGTAACTCCTCGCAGTGATGACAGCATCGTTCATGAACAAGCCGCTCAAACGAGCGGCCTGGTTTTATTCAAGGGGGCTTCAGCCAGGGGAACTTGATCTCGCCCGTGGCTCGGAAATGGTCAGCAAGAGGACGAAACTGATAAATGATCCGATCGCCAGCCAGGCAAAGACATAGTTCCAGCCATAGTTGTCCAGCAGCAGTCCGGTAATGAAGGGCGTGGCCGCGGCGCCCAATTGACCGATCATGTTCACGATGGCGTTGGAGATGGGGAACGTTTTTTTGGTGGTCAGTCCCATCGGGTAGACCATGTAGGAAGAGAAGCCCAGGCTGAGGACGACACCGGTCAGCATCAGCAATAACCCGTAGGGCAAAGGTTCGGCGGGTGAGTTTATCAGCAGGTACATCATCAGCGATGTACCCAGTGCCGACAGCAACATGCCGGGTTTTCGCCGCCCACCGAGCAGCCGATCCGAGCAGAAGCCGCCGATCAGGTTCCCGAGTACCGCACCCACCCATGGCGCCGCCGATACCAACCCCATGTTCATGATCGAGAATTGTTTGACGGTCATCAGGTAAGTTGGAATCCAGGCCAGCAATACACTGGAGACGCCCAGTTGAAAGCAGTAGCTGGTGGCGCAGCCCCAGATGTTCCAGGAGGCGAACACCTGCTTGTTGGTTTCCAGGGGGGCTTCATGACGAGCCCGTATGAGACGATCCAGTCTATCCAACCATGCCGGGGTCTTCTGGGGGCTGGTTTGCTGGGCCGTCTGGGTACTGTCGGTTTCTTCGGTAATGTAGTTGAGCTCGGCTTCGTTGACGAACCGGCTGCGGGAAGGGTGATTGGTGACCATGAAATACCAGACCACCGCGAGGACGATGCCGGGTACGGCGAAAAAGTAGAAGATTTCTCGCCAGCCCCAGACCGAAATAATCACGGCACAGAGTGGCGGTACGATCACGGGACCGAACTTGACGGCGGACAGGAATATCCCCGAAGCCGTACCTTTTTCTCGCGGGGGAAACCAATTGTTGATAGTCGTGGTCATGCTGATCGGCAGCGGACCTTCAGCGACGCCAAGGCCCAGGCGATACAGTTTAAGGGCAAACAGCGAGCTGGCCGTACCCACCAGGCCGGTCAGCAATGAGGTCAGTACCATGGCGCCTGGCAGGATCCTGCTGACCCCGAAACGGCCGAAGGCAAAGCCAGAAGGGATCTGTGCCAAGGCATAAGCCAATAGAAACATGCTAACCAAGCCACCGGCCTCAGCATTGCTCATATCGAACTCTTTACGAATAAATGGCAGGGCGACACCGAGGTTGGCCCTGTCGGCGGCAGCGATGGTGTAAATCAGGAAGATCAGGGCCGCAACCACCCAGCGGTAATGGCTACGCACAGCAGGTTTCATGACTTCAGGCAGGGACATGATGGTGGACCTTATTTTTCTATCGGTGTTGTCCAGCCAAAGTAGTGATTGTGACTCTGCAAAAAAAGCGACAAATACTCCTGCCAACAAATCGCTTTTATTGATGGGAGTGCACTGTGGAAGGCATGCTTTATAGCGTGCGCAGGCATAAAAAAACCGGGCTGAAGGCCCGGTTGCATGACGTGGGGAAGACCATCCTGTAGCGGGCTCCGCTTGCGCAAAAGCATCGCTCCTTGCGCTGGGCTACAACACCATGTGGCTGAAGTCACAGCACTGTGCCGCCAGACGCGCCACTTCGACGCTCAGGCCCTGAAGGCGATCGGCACGGTGTGCGGCGATGTAGTGGATGGGAGGCAATGGGGGCTCGGTTTCGATGATCTGCAACCGGCCCTGTTCCACCAGCGGTGAGAGGCACTGGCGAGGTAGGTAGCTGATGCCGATACCGGAGAGCGTCAGCCCCAGTTGGGCGATCAGGTAGTTGCTTTTGATCGTGCGGTTGACCCGGACATCGTTTTGGGCGAGCCAGCGCTCATAGATCAACCCGGTGCCGGAGCCACCGCCCTGGGTCAGTACGGTGTACGAGGAGATGGCCTGCATATTCATTACTCCGTTGCCCTGATGCAGTGAAGGCGCACACATCCAGGCGTTCTCCACCGAACTCAGCGGGGTGCTGACGAAACGGGCGTCGGCAAAAATGTCGGGCACGATGATCAGGTCGAGCTGATCGTTCTCCAATTTCGCCACCAACTCGGTGCTGAGTTCGATCGAAGGTTCCAGTACCACTTTGGGATAAGCGCTGCGGATGCCCTCGATCAGCACCGGTAGCCAAGTCATCGCGGTCAGTTCGGTGACGCCGATACGAAAGCGCCGGACCAGCACCTCCTTGGAACTGATGCGCTCAAGCAGGTAATCGCGTTGGCGCAGGATCTCCGAAGCCTGCTCGAACAGCTCCGTGCCTTTTTCCGTCAGGCGCGCACTGCGTTTGGAACGATCGAAAATGGGCATGTCAAAGGCGTCTTCCAGTTCCTGGATACGCTTGGAGACGGCTGACTGGGACATGTTCAGTTTCATGGCGGCGGATTCAAAGCTACCCAGTTCCACAATCCAGTAGATGGCTTCCAGTTGCTTGAACGTGATCATTGCTCAGGCTCGATTGAGAAAAAGTGATCCATTATTAATGAAATACATCGAGTCTGCCGAACCATAAAGCGAAACCCGGCGATGACCGGGTTCGTTCACATCCATTTGGATCGTCTCGGCCCCTTCAAAAACCCTTTGTAAGGGGCAGGGCGTCAAACCCGGGCAACATGCGGTTTTGTGTGCCCTTGCAGTCCGGTACGTTCTTCAATCTCACCGCTGCCGCTGATATACCCATAGCGCGACAGATTCGGCATCAACATCGAGGCGATGAACGTAATGGTTACGATCGCAGCGACGTAGAAGAAGAAATACTCCTCTATCCCCTGTGATCGAAGCGACAAGGCGACGTATTCGGCGGTGCCACCGAACACTGCATTGCCGACGGCATAGGGAAAGCCCACACCCAATGCACGTACCGCCGGGGGGAAGAGCTCGGCTTTGACGATCCCGGCAATCGGGGTGTAGAGCGACGCAATGGCCAGGCCTCCAAATACCAGCAGGAACGCCGTAAACGGGCTTTTGACCGACTGCAGGGAATAGAGCAGGGGAACCACCAGCAGCATGGCCAATCCTGAAAACATCAGCATGTGCGCCTTGATCCCAATACGGTCTGCGAGCAAGCCAAACAGTGGCTGGCAGAACATGAAACCGACCAGGGCTGCTGTCATGATGAAGCTGACTGTTTCCGGGCTGAAGCCTGCGGAGATCACCAGGAACTTCTGCATGTAGGTGGTGAAGGTGTAGAAGTACAGCGAGCCGCCGATGGTGAATGCCACCACCAGCGCGACGGCCCGTTTGTGTTTGAACATGCCGCGCAAGGAACCGGCATCTTTGCGGGCCATGTCTTTTTTGCTGGCGGTTTCATGCATCGAGCGCCGCAGATACACCACGACGATTGAACTCAGGGCACCGATGAAGAACGGAATCCGCCAGCCCCATGTGTGCAATTGCTCGGCACTGAGGGTCTGCTGGAGAATGACCACGGTCATCAAGGCCAACAGTTGACCTGCGATGATGGTGAGGTACTGGAAGGAGCCATAGAAGCAGCGACGGCCGGGTGTCGCGATTTCGCTGATGTAGGTGGCGCCGGTGCCGTACTCCGCGCCGACCGACAACCCCTGGATCAACCTGGCGGCCACGAGCAGAATCGGTGCTGCAACCCCTAGGGTGTCGTAGGTTGGCATGATGGCAATCAACAGTGAACCGGCGCACATCATGAACACCGAGATGATCATCGAGGCCTTGCGGCCGCGAGTGTCGGCGAGCCAGCCGAAAATCCAGCCGCCGAGTGGGCGCATAAAAAAACCAACAGCAAAAACACCGGCGGTTGCCAGTAGTTGGCTGGTGGTGTCCCCTTTGGGGAAAAACGAAGCGGCGAAGTAGATGGCGGTATAGGCGTAAATGAAAAAGTCGTACCACTCCACCAGGTTGCCTGAGCAGGCACCGATGATTGCCTTTATGCGGCTTGGGGTATCCACGGGGCCGGTCTGGGCCACGTGGTTTTTCGAGCCTGTGATAGATGTCGACATGATGTTCACCCTTTCTTCAAGGCGAGGCGATACGAGGCGCACGCTAATGCGTGTCCGACGTGACTGACTCGATGGATTGATCGGCTTAACGAAGAGGCGTGAGTCCGCTCTCTGTCCGGTTTTCTGAAGAGAAGGGGGAGGGAGGATGCACGAGGGAGGCAAACGGCCCGTGGCCCAGAAAACTCGAATAAGCCAGGTCAGAACAAACGGTGGAAATCATGGCGCGAGCCCTCGAATCTTATTCTTGTAGTGAGTCGAGCGCTCTTCGGCGCTGACGTTGATTGCACGCTACCGCAGAGTGAGGAGGGCAATAAGCCGTCAAGCAGGCCTAACTGATATACCCAAATTCTATAGCTGGGCGTGCAGCCCTGGCAGGTAGGGGGATACAGCCCGCTCGAAGGCCGCCAAGCCCCGCAGCGCGTGGTGTGCAGGGCACTCCAAGGCTTGTAAATACGGATACACTGATTAACACTTTCGGCGCATATCGCGCCGAACTCGATGCTGACTGGCCCGGTAATGGATGTTGTTCAACTCAAAACCTTGATTCATGTGGCCGAGCTGGGCAGTCTCAGCAAAGCCTCGGACCGTCTTCATATCGCGCAACCGGCACTCAGCCGGCAAATCAGAATGTTGGAGAAAGAGCTCGGCGCCTACCTGTTCGAACGACACGGACGCGGGATGGAAATTACCGATGTCGGCCGCGAAGTGCTGGCTCACGCGACTCGTATCATGGAGGAAATGGAGTCGATTCGGAGTTCGGTCGTCGGTGGCAGGTCGTCTTTCCGCGGAACGGTTGTCATCGGTACAACGCCGACAGTTGCCCAGATTGTCACTGTACCGCTGGTGCGCAAGATCCGTGAGGCGCATCCCAATCTTGCCGTCAGGTTTTCTTCGGCCTTCAGCGGTTACTTGCTCGATTGGGTTCAGCGCGGTGAGTTGGAGCTGGCCATTTCCTACGACCCTCAACCGCTGCATACGCTTCGAATCGTGCCGGTGATGATGGAGAACCTGCTGCTGGTTGGCCCCGCCAGTGCCAACTTGCGCATCGATACGCCGGTGTCCTTCGAGTCTTTGGCCGAGCAGCAGTTGATATTGCCCAGTGCTCGACATGGCCTTCGCGTGATCATGGACAACTGTGCGCGGGAAGTCGGGATCAAGCTCAAGACCAGTATTGAGGCAGACTCGTTTGGCGCGATGATCGATCTGGTTCGCCATGGCTTCGGTTTGACGGCCTTGCCACTGGCGTCTATCTATTCGCAGGTCGAAGCCGGCGAGCTGTGCGCGGCGCCGTTAGTGGATCCCGTGCCCATGCGCAAACTGGTTCAGGTTTTTCCGGCGGACAGACGCGTCAGTCCCGCAGCTAAATTTGTTGGCGATGCCTTTATCGAAATTGCCGCTGATCTGGTCGATCGAAAAATTTGGGCGGGATACATGCTTTGAGTCATTGGCTGATGTGTCTGCCCTGTGCGTCGGCCCCCTGCAATGATTGACCATCTTTGACCAACACCTTTTGAGGGAGTCCCCCGTTGGCCTTCAACAATACGCCACTCGTACTCATTCCCGGATTGCTATGTGATGAGCGTCTATGGGCGCATCAAAAGGCTGCACTGGAACGCGCCAGGCCCATCTGCATTCCCAATGTCTCACTCGACGCCAGCATTGCGCAGATGGCGGAGCGAGTACTGGATGAGGCCCCTGCGTGTTTTGCACTGGCGGCCTTGTCCATGGGCGGTTATGTGGCCATGGAAATCATGCGCCGGGCGCCTGGGCGGGTGATGAAACTGGCCCTGATAGATACCATGGTGCGACCGGATGATGAGGCCCGAGCCAAAGCGCGACGCGGCCTGCTGAGTCTTGCCGAACTTGGCCGGTTCAAGGGGGTGACGCCACAACTTTTGCCCAAGCTCATGCATCCCCGTTGCATCGGTACCGCTGTTGCGGACACCGTCCAGGCAATGGCGCACGCGATAGGCAAGGACGGTTTCGTTCGGCAGCAACAGGCAATTATCGACCGCGCGGACTACCGACCCGTACTGGAAACGATTGCAGTACCTACCTTGATCGTGGTGGGTGAAAACGACGAGATCACGCCGCCGGTGGAGTCAGAAGAAATCCATCGGGGCATACCGCATTCACGTCTGGTTGTGCTGGCTGAATGTGGACATCTGCCACCGCTCGAGTATCCGCAGTTGACGACGCAACTGCTGAGTCGATGGCTTGATGTGTAGTTGTCCTGATGGACGTCATGGTCGGTCCGATCAACTGAAGGCGTCCAGGGAAAACTCGATAAAGCTGCGCAGCTTCGGGGTGACACGACGGTCGGGGGCATATAGCAGGTGCATCGGACGCGTCGGCACTTTGTACTCCGGCAGCAGTTCGATCAGCGTACCTTCGATCAAGGCTTCGCGTACCAACTCCACGGGCTGCAGCAGGATACCCAGGCCTGCCAGTGCCGCGCAGAGCAATGGCTCGCCGTGGTCCACCATGAGTCGGCTTGACACGGGGACCACAACGCGTCCTTCCGGCCCATCGAAGGTCCAGTGTGTGCGCAACTCGGTATGGGTAAATCCCAGGCAAGCATGGACTTGCAGGTCCCGAGGGCTGTTCAGTGGTGGATGCTCGGCAAGATAGGACGGAGCAGCACAGAGCGTCAGGCGGTATGGCGCCAGAGGGCGAGCGATCAATCCGCTATCGGAAAGCGTGCCGATGCGAAACACAACGTCATACCCCTCGTCCACCAGATCAACCGCGCGATTGCTCAGCGTGAGCTCAACGTCGACCTTGGGGTGCTTCTTCATGAACTCCGGCAGTCGCGGTGCCAACGTGTGCATGCCGAAGCTGACCGGCGCATTAACGCGCAGCTTGCCCGTCGGCAGTGCGCGGGTCTCGGCGGCCAGGTTTTCGGCCGCATCCACTTCAGCCAGAATGATTCGCGCCCGTTCGTAGAACGCTCGACCGAAGTCGGTCAGGCTCTGTCGGCGGGTCGTACGTGTGAGCAGGCGGACCCCCAGGCGGGCTTCCAATGCTTGCACATGCTTGCCAACCCGTTGAGAGGACATCTGTAACGCCTCGCCTGCCGCACTGAACGAGCCCAAGTCCACAGACTTCACAAAGACTGACAAGCTTGTGAGTCGATCCATTACAAACCCTGCGTTTCAAATGATGATTCATTCTAGGTATTTATCGCAGGCAGGCACAGGTTCAGGATGCCTTTTCTCGTTTCGCATCTGTCAACAGTCTTTCCCAAGAGGTTTTTAAATGAGCATCAATCAAAACAAGGACGCGATGTCGCGATTCCTGGGGTTTATCAATAACGGTAGCGAATCTCTCGCGCGCGAAATCGTCTCTCCAGACGCCATTTTCCACGTGCCGGGGCGAGCAGAAGCGCTCAAGGGGCCCGCAGGGTACCTGGATATCCTTGCCATGATGCGCGCCGGTTTCCCAGACATCCAATGGACGCTTGAGGAGCTTATTGCGGAGGATGACAAGGTCGCCGCACGCTTTATCATGCGGGGGACTCACCTCGGTCACTTTTTCGGCGTAGCGCCCACCGGTAGGAAAATTGAGGTGCAGGCCATGAATTTCTATCGGTTCCTGGATGGCAAGGTCATCGAGGAGCGCGGACAGCCCGACCTCCTTGGCCTGTTGCAACAAATTGGGGCCGTCCCGGGCCAAGCATCTAACTGAAGCCTGGAAGCTCCATGGTCAAGGCCAATCCCCCGGCACCGGGAGTTCCTCTGGCCTGCGGCTACAGCTGACCTCGGTTGCTTAAGACTCGGATAACATCACTTTTTTTCCAGAAATCGAGCTGGAAAGCGCTGTGCTCCGAATGATTGCCGAACAATCGATAGCGTGGAGAAATCACAGCGCTCAAACCACAATACTCAATGTGCTAGCAGGTTCTCGACACCCAGATCCTCGGGCCTGGCGACACCGAGCAGACCCAGATCGCGCTTGAGTTCAGCGCCGATGAGTTTGAGTGCATGCCGCACGCCTGCTTCGCCGGCCACGGTCGCGGCGTAGTTGAACGGCCGCCCGATAAAGACCGCCTTGGCCCCCAGCGCCATGGCTTTCATGGCATCGGTGCCCCGGCGCACGCCGCTGTCGAGCATCACCGTCATATCCGGTACCGCCTCCACGATACGCGGCAGGATTTTCAGGGGGGCCACGCTCCCATCCAGTTGCCGCCCGCCGTGATTCGACACAATCACCGCGTCGGCGCCGATGTGTTGGGCCTTCACCGCATCCCGCGGGTTCAGGATGCCCTTGATGATCAACTTGCCCTTCCAGCGGCGACGAATGTCGATGACATGCTCCCAGGTGAGATGGCCTCGGTCCGAAAAGTCCCGCAGTACATTTCTTGAGAGGATAGGCGCGCCGCGAGTCGCGTAATTGTTCTCGAAATGCGGCATCCCGTGAACGATCAAGGTCCGCAAAAATGTTCCGAGCAACCACCTGGGGTGCAGAAGCCCTTGAGCGGCCAATCCCAGGCTCGGACGAAGCGGCGTCGAAAAGCCGGCCCTGATGTTGTTTTCCCGGTTGGCGGCTACCGGCGTGTCGACCGTCAGCACCAGGGTTTCAACACCGGCGGCGGCGACCCGATCAATCAGCGCATTGATCTGTTTCCCCTCTCCCGGGAGATAGGCCTGGAACCAGGTACCCGGCGCTTGCTCCATCACCTCTTCCAGGCGGATCAATGAAGAGCCACTCATGATGCACGGTACCTTCGCCTGGGCCGCCGCGCGGGCCAGCACGATATCGCCGCGGTAGCTGGTCAGCGCGGAGATACCCATGGGCGCAATGCCGATCGGAGACGAATAGGTTTCGCCAAGCAACCTCACCGACGTATCGACATGCGCCACGTCCACCAGCGCGTTTGGCAGGAAGCTGTAGTCCAGGAATGATGCGCGGTTTGCGATGGCCGAGAGTTCGTCTTCAACAGCGCCTGATACATAGGCGAAGAGCGGTGTGGGCAACAGGCGCCGCGCCAGGGGCTCGAAATCCTGAAGTGAAAGACAGCGGTGCAAGGGGCAGGGCATAAGGCTCATCCTGGAGGCGTGGGCTGCGGTACGGCTTTAATATGATTACTAAAAGAGATGCTAAAGCATAGATAAATATCGCTAAAAGTATTTTTTGATTCTCCCTAAGATCAGGTTGTCGTGAAAGCACACCTAATAACACCGGGAGATATCATGTTACTTCCAGGCACCCGTATCGAACCATCACCTGCACTTGCTTCTGATTCCTTGATCAAAGCATTTGCCTCTGTCGTGACACCTCATATCAGCGACAACATGGGGCGCCATATCGGTGCCCGTAGCCTGACGCGCTACAATCGCACAGGCAAGCTCGTCGGTACCGCACTGACGGTCAAGACCCGTCCAGGCGACAACCTCTACATCTACAAAGCGCTGATGATGTTGAAGCCCGGCCACGTGCTGGTGGTGGATGGGCAAGGCGATACCAACAACGCGGTGATCGGCGAGTTGATCAAGTTGTATGCCCTGCAACGGGGTTGCGTCGGCTTTGTCATCGACGGCGCGATTCGTGATGTGGCGTGTTTTGAGAACACTCCATGCTATGCCAGAACGGTCGTGCACTGCGGGCCCTACAAGACGGGGCCGGGCGAGATCAATGTGCCGGTGTCCATTGGCGGGATGGTGATCAACCCGGGGGACATCGTTGTCGGTGATGAAGACGGCTTGGTGGCGTTCTCCCAAGAGGCCGCCGAGGGCGTGTTGGCGAAAGCCCGTGAACACGAAGCACACGAAGAGCGGGTGAAGGCAGAGATCGCGACCCAAGCGATCGAACAGTCGTGGATCACCAATGCCCTCGTCAAAGCCGGCCTGATGTGAGGCAACCATGAGCACAGCACTGCTTTCCCAGCGGGTCTTGAGCATTGCCCCTTCGCCCAGCATAGCGGCCAATGCCTTGGTCGCCACGCTACGGGCGCAAGGTCGCGACATCGTGAACTTCACCGTTGGTGAGCCCGACCTCGATACGCCAGCGCATATCATGGAGGCTGCCAAAGCGGCGATATCGGCGGGTGAAACCCACTACACCAACACACTCGGCACGCCAGCGCTACGCAAGGCGATCGTGACCAAGCTGCAGCGTGACAACGGCCTTGAATACACCCTCGATCAGGTGGTGGCGGCTGCCGGTGGCAAACAGATCATCTTCGAAGCGCTGGCGGCCACCCTCGACCCTGAAGACGAAGTGATTGTTCATACCCCTTACTGGGTGTCGTATCCAGACATCGCCAAGCTGAACGGCGGGACTCCCGTTGTCATCGTCGGCAATGAAACCAACGGGTTCAAGCTGACAGCGGCGCAGCTGGACGCTGCCATTACCCCACGCACGAAATGGCTGATCCTCAACTCGCCGAACAATCCGAGTGGGGCCGTCTACACCTTGGAAGAGTTACAAGCCCTCGCCCAAGTGCTTCGCCGTCATCCCCATGTGCTGGTCATGGCCGATGAGATCTACGAACACTTCGTCTACACCGAGGGCGGACATGTCTCCTTTCCCAAGGCAGCACCCGATCTGAAGGAGCGGACGCTGGTTGTGAACGGGGCTTCGAAGGGCTATGCCATGACCGGCTGGCGATTGGGCTTTGGCGCAGGCCCTGCCTGGCTGATCGCGGCCATCGGCAAGCTGCTCTCGCAAACCACCACGTGCCCCAGCTCGATCAGCCAGGCCGCTGCCGTGGCGGCCTTTGTCGGCGACCAGGCGCCTGTTCGCGCCATGGCAAGTCTCTACCGCAAACGCCGCGATCTGATGCTGGACTTGTTGTCCGGTATCCCCGGCCTGACGTGCGTGACGCCGGACGGTGCGTTCTACGTATTTGCCAATGTGCAAGGGCTGCTTGGTCGCCAAGTCCCGCAGGGCTATGTGCTGCAGACGGATGCCGACGTGGTTCGCTACTGGCTTGAAGATGCCGGTGTTGCGACGGTGGTCGGCGATGCATATGGCCTCAGCCCGTACGTGCGTCTCTCTTTCGCAAGCGGCGAGACATTGATCCGGGAAGGTTGCGCACGTATCAGGAAAGCCAGCGAAGCGTTGCGCTGATTGGCCGACTAGAGCCGACAGCTGTCGGGGGAGGGCGCTGCCTCCCCTTTGAAAACAAGATCCTGCCACTGACATCACCTGTGAGACGGACATGCATAAACCTCGTATTCCTCTGGTCGTTCAGATCCTGATCGGCTTGCTCGTCGGCATTGCGGTCGGCGTAGTCCTCAACCATGCACCCGAAGCGCGCCCCTGGCTCACGGAAAACCTGCTGCAACCCGCCGGAGACCTGTTCATCAAGCTGATGAAAATGATCGTCATACCGATTGTGTTCTGTTGCATGGTGGTGGGCGTCGCCGGTCATGGTGATCGCAAGGCGCTCGGCCGGATGGGGGGCAAAACCCTCCTCTACTTCTTTGCCGTGACCACCACCGCGATCATTGTCGGGCTGGTGATCGGCAATCTGCTGCAGCCGGGAGCGGGCACGGATCTGCACAGCCTCAAGGCGGCAAACATCACCCTGCCTGCCGGCAATGGACATCAGGGCGCCGTGGCCCTGTTGTTGGGCATTGTCCCGGATAACATCGTGGACGCGATGGCCAAGGGCAACCTGCTGCCAGTGCTGTTCTTCGCGGTCATGTTCGGCCTGGGGCTTTCCGGCCTGTCCGATGAGCGTAAAGAGCCGGTGCTGGCGATTTTCAAAGGTCTGAGCGATGCCATGTTCCGGGTGACGTCGATGGTGATGGCTTATTCCCCCATCGGGGTATTCGGCATGATTGCGGTCACAGTCGCCAACTTCGGCTTCGCCTCCCTCCTGCCGTTGGCGAAGCTGATAGTGGTCACCTATATCGCCCTGGTGCTGTTTGCGGTGCTGGTGCTGGGCAGTATTGCGCGGATGGCGGGTATCTCGATTTTCGGCTTGATCCGGCACATCAAGGACGAACTGGTCCTGGCGTTTTCCAGTGCCAGCTCCGCGGCGGTGATGCCACAGCTGATGGTCAAACTGGAGAAGTTTGGCGTGCCACGCGAGGTGGTTTCCTTTGTCGTCCCGGTCGGCTACTCGTTCAACCTCGATGGGGCGTCTTTATTTCTCGGCATAGGGACGCTGTTTGTTGCCCAGCTCTATGGGATAGAACTGAGCCTGTCACAGCAAGCGGTGTTGGTGGTCACCATGGTCCTGACCTCCAAAGGCGCGGCGGGAGTGCCCGGATTCATGTTCGTGATTCTGTCCGCTACCCTGGCCAGCGCGGGATTGCCGCTGGAGGGCATTGCGTTTATCGCCGGTGTCTACCGAATCATGGACATGGGCACTACCACCCTGAATGTACTGGGGAACGCGTTGGCCCCGATGGTGATCGCGCGATGGGAGTCGGCTCTGCACTCAGCGTCGCCCGTTCCGGGTGCTCACATCCACCCATACGGCCAGCACCAGGATGCTGCCTTTGACAATCATCTGCCAGTAGCTGTCGACATCGAGCATGGACATGCCGTTGTCCAGGCTGGTGATGACCAGCGCGCCGAGGAGGGCGCCGTAAACGGTGCCCGAGCCACCGCGCATGGAGGTGCCGCCGATGAAGCAGGCGGCAATGGCGTCGAGTTCGCCCATGGTCCCGGCCGAGGGTGAGCCCGCGGCCAGGCGCGCGGTATTGACCACGCCGGCGAGGGCGCACATCAGGCCCATGATGCCGAAGATCCACAGCTTGACGGCCTGCACGTTGATGCCGGACAGG
This sequence comes from Pseudomonas sp. MWU13-2862, assembly GCF_023242495.1. Classification (NCBI taxonomy): domain Bacteria; kingdom Pseudomonadati; phylum Pseudomonadota; class Gammaproteobacteria; order Pseudomonadales; family Pseudomonadaceae; genus Pseudomonas; species Pseudomonas sp. MWU13-2862. The sequence continues at coordinate 19,402 of NZ_JALMEZ010000005.1, forward strand.
CGCGTGGCTTCCATATTGCTGCCCACCGAATAGATGCGTCGTCCGAACACGGTCTGGCTGGTGATGTAGCTGAACACCCCCAGCAGCATCAGCAGAAGCAGCACCGGCACCGGGATCCCGTCGTAGCTGTTCAGGGTATGGACGAACCCCGCCAGCACCGCGCCGATCAACACCACGCGCAAGACGTCACGCACCAGCGAGTGTGCCACCAGGCCATGGAGGGCCCGATTGCGGCGCTGTTTCCAGGTCAGGAAAAGTGTCAGGGCGAGCAGCAGTATGCCCAGGCCTGTCCCGACCGTGTGTGGCAAATAACCCTGGCCGACATAGACCAGCGACGGTGATACCGGGGCGATGGTGGTGCCGCCGGTAATCCCCAGCAGAATGCCGCGAAACGCCAGCATGCCGCCCAGGCCCACAATGAATGACGGGATGCGCAGGTAGGCGGTCATAAAGCCGTTTGCCAGGCCAATCATCCATCCGCACAGGGCGACAATGCCCAGGTTCGCCAACAGCGGTACGTGATAGATCACGTCGAGAATCGCCGCCAGGCCACCCAGCAGGCCAAGCAATGAGCCCACCGACAAGTCGATCTCGCCGCTGATGATCACCAGCACCATGCCGCAGGCGAGAATCCCGGTGATGGACATCTGCCGCAGCAGGTTGGAGAGGTTGCGCGGGGTCAGAAATCCGCCGTCGGTCTGCCAACTGAAAAATAGCCAGATAATCGCCACGGCGATCACCAGCGCGAGCATTTTGTAGCGGGTGAAGAGTTGTTTGAGCTGATTCATCTACGCGGTTTTCCGATCATTATTGTTATGGTCATCGGGAGAGCTGAGGGCGGCGGTGAGCAACTGTTCCTGGGTGAGTTCGTGGTTGATGAAGTCGCCGCGCAGCTGGCCTTCGCCGATCACCAGGACGCGATCGGAAACGCCCAGCACTTCGGCCAGCTCCGAGGACACCATGATGATCGACACGCCTTCGGCCGCCAGCGCGCCCATCAGCTTGTAGATTTCATACTTGGCGCCGACATCCACCCCGCGGGTGGGCTCATCGAGAATCAGCACGCGGGGGTTGGTCAGGAGCATCTTCGCCAGCACGGCTTTCTGCTGATTGCCGCCGGAGAGGCTGGTGATCGGCAGGAACGGGCTTGCGGTCTTGAGGTGCAGGCGCGAGATTTCCTTGTTGATGCTGCCCAGTTCGGCTTCGGCGTCGATACGGGTCATTCTCGAGTAGTTGCCCAGCACGGCCAGGGTGATGTTCTGGCCGACCCCCAGGTCCGGAATGATGCCCTGGCGCTTGCGGTCTTCAGGCACCATGCACAGGCCGGCGCGGATGGATTTGAGCGGCGTGCGGGTGTCGATCGGCCGGCCGTCCAGCCAGACTTCACCTTCATGGCGGCCGGGGTAGGCGCCGAACAGCGCCGACACCAGTTCCGTGCGACCGGCGCCGACCAGCCCGGCGATGCCGAGGATTTCCCCGCGTTTGAGGACAAACGAAATATCGTCGACCCGTTTGCGCCTGGGGTTGTCGACGTCGTAGCAGGTGATGTGGCGCGCCTCGAAAATCACCTCGCCGATCTCATGGGGTTCGGTGGGGTAGAGCGTGCTCATTTCCCGTCCGACCATCTGGGTGATGATCGTCGGGATGTCCAGGTTCGCCATGGCGGTCGTGGCGATGTGCTTGCCATCGCGAATTACCGAAATGGTGTCGCACACGGCGGCCACTTCATCCAGCTTGTGGGAGATATAGACGCACGCAACGCCCTTGGCCTTGAGGTCGCGAATGATATCCAGCAGCACCTCGATTTCCGAGCGGGTCAGGGCCGATGAAGGCTCATCGAGGATCAGCAGGCGCGCCTGCTTGTTCAGCGCCTTGGCGATTTCCACCAGTTGCTGGTAGCCACCGCCATACTGTGAAACCGGTAGCGAGACGTTCATGTCCGGCACCTTGAGCTCACGCATCAAGGCTTCGGCACGGTGGATCATCGCCGGGTAGTTCATGCGCCCGCCGGGCAGCGTCAGCTCGTGCCCCATAAAGATGTTTTCGGCCACCGACAGGTCGGGGACCAGGGTCAGCTCCTGGTGAATGATGACGATTCCGGCGGCTTCGGTGTCGCTGATGGACTGCGCCTTGAGCGGCTGCCCGTCCCAGAGAATTTCGCCTTCCCAGGTGCCATGGGGGTAGACCGCCGACAGGACTTTCATCAGCGTGGATTTGCCGGCGCCGTTCTCGCCGCACAGACCCACGCATTCCCCCGGCTTGACCTTGATATCGATGCCATTCAGGGCTTTGACACCGCCAAAGGATTTGACGATGCCATTCATTTGCAGCAGGTAGTCGGACATAGCGAGGTACTCACAGGGTACAGCTCGGTGGGTCACTGTCCGGCAATCTGCGCCTTGGTATAAAACCCGTCTTTTTCCAGCAGGTCGATATTGTCTTTGGTCAAGGGGATCGGAGTGAGCAGGATGGTGTCGACCTTCTTGTTGCCGTTGTCGGATTGCGAGCTGTAGCTGGGTTTCTCGTTACGTGCCAGTTGCACCGAGAGCTTGGCTGCTTGCGAGGCGATCAGTTTCAGCGGCTTGTAGACGGTCATGGTCTGGGTGCCATCGATCACCCGTTTCACCGCTGCCAGGTCTGCGTCCTGACCCGAGATCGGCACTTTCCCGGCCATCTGCTGCGCGGCCAGTGCCTGGATGGCACCCCCGGCGGTGGCGTCGTTGGAGGCGACGATGCCATCGATCTTGTTGTTGTTCCGGGTCAGGGCATTTTCAACAATGCTCAGGGCTTCGGTGGGGTTCCATTCCTTCACCCACTGTTGGCCGACAATCTTGATATCTCCCTTGTCGATGGCCGGTTGCAGCACTTTCATCTGGCCTTCGCGCAGGACCTTGGCGTTGTTGTCCGTGGGCGCGCCACCGAGCAGAAAGTAGTTGCCCTTGGGCGCCGCTTTCAGCACGCCGCTGGCCTGCATCTCGCCGACCTTTTCGTTATCGAAGGAGATATAGGCGTCTATATCGGCGTTGAGGATCAGTCGGTCATAGGACACCACCTTGATCCCGGCCTTCTTGGCTTCGGCGACGGCATTGGTCAGCACGGTGGCGTTGAACGGCACGATGACGATCACATCGACACCACGGGAAATGAGGTTTTCAATCTGCGAAATCTGCTTCTGCTCGTTGGCATCGGCCGACTGTACGAAGACCTTGGCGTCCATTTTTTCCGCCGCCGCGACGAAGTAATCACGGTCTCGCGACCAGCGTTCCAGACGCAGGTCATCGATGGAGAAACCGATCTTCGGGTGGGCGGCATCGGCCATAACCGGTAGCGAGAGCAGGGCCAGAGCGCTGGCGAGCAGAGTGCGTTTTAGTGCGTTCATGATGGTGCGTCCTTTTATTGTTGTTGGAAAGACACTGCCTGGCGATGAATAAGCTGCCGGTGGAACTGTAGAGCGTCGCAGGGCGCCGCGAGCATGGATTTGTCGTGAGAATGTCACCGCGACGCCGGGGTTCGCCCGTCCTCAGGGGTAGATGAAACGGTTCACCACGCCTTCGAGCATCTCCTGTCGACCGCTGACGGCCTGCGGATTCAACCCGTGGCTGAAGGCATGTTCGGCCAGTGATTCGAGGCTGAACTCACCCGCCAGCACCGCCTGGCCGAGTGGCTGCTGCCAGCCGGCGTAGCGTTGATCCTTGAATTGCTGGAGTCGGTCGTTCTGCACCATGGCCGCCGCGCGCTCCAGGGCCAGGGCGAGGATGTCCATTGCCGCGACGTGGCCGTGGAACAGATCGACCTCGTCCACGCTCTGGCGACGGACCTTGGAGTCGAAGTTGAACCCGCCATTAGTGAACCCGCCGGCCTTGAGGATTTCATAGGTGGCCAGGGTCATCTCCTCGACGCTGTTGGGGAACTGGTCGGTGTCCCAGCCGTTCTGCGGATCGCCGCGGTTGGCGTCGATGCTGCCGAAGATCCCCAATGAGACGGCCGTGGCGATCTCGTGATGGAAGCTGTGCCCGGCCAGGGTCGCGTGGTTGGCCTCGATATTGACCTTGATCTCGTTTTCCAGCCCGTACTGGTGCAGGAAGCCGAAGACCGTGGCGCTGTCGTAATCGTATTGGTGCTTGGTCGGCTCCTGGGGCTTGGGTTCGATCAGCAGGTCGCCTTTGAAGCCGATCTTGTGCTTGTGCTCGACCACCATGCGCATAAAGCGCCCCAATTGTTCACGTTCGCGTTTCAGGTCGGTATTGAGCAGGGTTTCGTAACCCTCGCGACCGCCCCACAGTACGTAGTTGGCCCCTTTGAGCCTTTGGGTGGCGTTCATGGCGCTGAAGACCTGGGCGGCGGCGCAGGCGAACACTTCCGGGTCGGGGTTGCTGGCAGCGCCCGCGGCAAAGCGCGGGTTGCTGAAGCAGTTGGCGGTGCCCCACAGCAGCTTGATCCCGGTTTGTTCCTGATGGCGCTCCAGATGATCGATCATCTGCGCGAAGTGATTGCGGTACTCCTTCAGCGAGTGGCCTTCCGGGGCGACATCGGTGTCGTGGAAGCTGTAGTAGTCGATGCCCAGTTTGGAGAAGAACTCGAAGGCCGCTTCGGCCTTGCCGATGGCCAGCTCCATCGGATCCCCGGCGTGCTGCCACGGGCGCTTGAAGGCGCCAGCACCGAACATGTCCGCCCCTGGCCAGACGAAGGTGTGCCAGTAGCAGGCCGCCATGCGCAGGTGCTCGCGCATGGGTTTGCCGAGGACCAGCTTGTCGGCGTCGTAGTGGCGGAAGGCTAAGGGTGAGTCGCTGCTGGGGCCTTCGTAGCGAATCTTGTCGACAACGGGGAAGAACGGCATTGGAATGTCCTTGTTGTTCTTGGCTGTACCCCGATACTAGCAACGGCCCGGTGGCTGAAAATTATGAAAATCACCAAGTCGCAGTGCGATTTTGAGTCTTGAGATTCGTCGTTTGCGCGCCTAGTCTGTGTTGACCGGTCCAGGATCAAAACAATGAAAACCGTCCCGCCCGTCCACCGTATTGCGCTGTTGTTCAACGGCAGCAAGATCTACGATCGAGGCATTATCAGTGGCATCGGCAACTACCTGAGCAGCACCCGTGCATCCTGGGACCTGTTCCTTGAGGAGGATTTTCTCTGTCGGTTGAAAGGGATCGAGCGCTGGCAGGGCGATGGGATCATTGCCGACTTCGACGACCCGCTGATCGGCGAGGCGCTGGCCGGGATCAAGTTGCCAGTGGTGGCGGTGGGCGGGTCCTATCAGGATGCGCGCGCCTATCCGAAGGGCATTCCCTATGTCGCCACCGACAATGACGCACTGATGAAATTGGCCTACGAGCACCTGATCGAGGCCGGGTTGACCCGCTTTGCCTGCTTCAGCCTGCCTGAAGCGCAAGCCAATCGCTGGGCGCAGGAGCGGGAAAAAGCCTTTCGCCGGCTGCTGAAACGCGATGGTTTGCCTGTCGAGGTCTATCGCGGCATGGGCACCAGCGCGCCGCTCTGGGACAGCGCCGTCGAACAGCAGATCGCCTGGTTGCAAAGCCTGCCCAAACCCATCGGCATCATCGCCGTCAGTGACGCCCGTGCCCGGCAGTTGCTGCAAGCCTGCCTGACCGCCGGGATCGCCGTGCCGGAGCAGGTGGCCTTGATCGGCATTGATAACGACCCGCTGACCCGCAGCCTGACCAGGGTGCCGCTGAGTTCAGTGGTCCAAGGCACCGAGACCATGGGCCGGACCGCCGCGCACCTGCTCCACCAGATGCTGCACGGCATGCCGTCCACGGGCACGCAGATACTGATCCCCCCGGATGCGATCAATGTGCAGGCCTCGAGTCTGCATCAACCGTTGGGCGATCCCTACGTCATGCAGGCGCTGCTCTTTATCCGCCAATACGCCTGCCAGGGCATCAAGACCGCGCAGGTGGCCGCGTACGTGGGCGTGTCGCGCTCATCGCTGGAGTCGCACTTTCGTACGGTGCGCGGCTGCAGCGTGCACGACGAGATCCTGCGCTTCAAACTGGCGGCGGCGGCCAATGGACTGGAACACACGGATTCGGCGATTGCCGATATCGCGCAGAATTGCGGCTTCAAATCGGCGCAATACCTGCACACGGTGTTCCGTCGAGAGTTCGGCTGTACGCCGCGGGAGTATCAGCAGGGCGTCAATGCAGCGATTCATTGAGTCAATAGATCAGTAACGATAGGTCAACTGCACTGACAATTCATTGGCACTGTTATCGTATTGGGCACTATAACTCGGTTGAAGGCCTGAGTTATTCGACTCTCTTACCGAGGCAGTGGAGTCCCAGATATAAGCATAAGCAACGTCTATCGTTATATCGGCATTCGGCGAAAAACCCGCGCCCAGGGTCAAGGTGCTGCGGTTGCCAACCGGGATTCGCACGCTGCGGTCCGCGTTTTGAACCGGGGAGGGGTCATAGGAGTAACCGGCGCGCAGCAACCACTGCGGGTCAAGTTGATAGGATGTACCGACCGCGCCAGCCCAGGTGTCGTGCCAGTTCAATGTCTCGCCGACACTGCCTAGACCGAAACTCTGCCCGGCCGCGGAAACACCGCTATTGATCGCCTCGAATTTCTCGAGACGGCTCCAGCGTGTCCAGACGGTGCTCAGGTATCCGCTCCAGCGATCATTGAAATGATGGGTAATGGAGGTGTCCAGTGATTCAGGCGTATCCAGGGCGATCGTGGCGTTATATTTTCCATTCAGGGGTAGAACGGCTGGGGCGTCGGAAACCTCGGTTTGTCCTTTGAGGTTGTAGCTGACCTTCGAATGATAAGTCACTCCCCAGCGGGTTGTGTCGTTCAAGTCGAACAGGACGCCAACGTTATAACCCACGGCCGTGTCATCGCCCTTGAGGGTGACCCGTGTCTCTTTGCCGTTGTTCAAGGCACCGGTGGCCAGGTTGTTCTGGAGCTTCGCCTCGAAGCGGTTCAGCGTCGGGCCGCCCCCCACAGATAGGTAATCATTGACCCGGTAGGCGAGAGTCGGTTGCAGGGTGATCGCCTGGGTCTTGCTATAGGCGCCAAAATAGCGACCTTGGAAGCTGCTCTCATAATTGTTGACCAGACCGAATGGAACATAGAGCCCCAGGCCGGCTGAAAAACCCTCGTCAAGAGGTGTTGAAAAATAGGCGAAGGGGACGGCGGACAAGGGGACGGAGTTACCCTTGCTCGTTCCTGTGGCATTGCTCTGGGAGTCGCTGATGCTGTCCTGGATCGCAAGGACCGAGACTCCACCGCTCAGTTCGCTGCGAGGCAACTGGGTCAGCCCCGCGGGATTCCCGTATATCGTGCTGGCGTCCAAGGCGGATGACGAGCGTCCCGCATAGGCGGTCCCTGCACTGCTGGTGCTTTGTTCATTGAGCGTAATGCCATTGGCCAGTGCCGTTGTTGATGCGCCGAGCAGGGCAACCGTGTAGCCCAGTTTTATCCAGTCAATAGCTGTTTGACGGGGGCTCAGACAAGGGGTTGCGCGACGTTTCTGATTCATGGTGTTCACCTCTTTATTGTTTTTGTTGATTGCAGTGGGCAAATGACGCGGGCAAGGCTTTGCCTTCCAGTGCACTTGCGGGAGGCAATGGGTTTAATGGCTGTTACTTGATAGTCCCTGGCAGGTTGATGTCAGGGGGTATTATTCAGGGGGGCTGAGATACACTCGTTATCAGTCAACCCAGTCAACTTGAAAGTTGTAACACCCCAGCAGAGGGGCAAGGGTTTTCTGGTGAACTCCGGATTGAATACGAACTAAAAGTCCTCGGTTACTTTCTTGTACGACGTCGACCGCAATGCCAGAGAGTCCAAGGTGTTCAATCTCCAGTTGTACCGTGCTGGCGATTTCCCGTTGCTGCAGGGCCGGTTTGAATATCTTGCCGACCGCAGTCAGGGGGAGCGTTTCGAGTATTTCAATGCGTTTGGGGATGGCTGCGCGTTCGCTGATGCTGAGATTGGCGAACGCCAGCAGCTCTTCGGCGCCGCAGAATTGGCCGGGCTTCAATTGGACATAGGCGACAGGTACTTCCCCTGAATAGGCATCAGGGCTGCCGATCGCGGCCACCAAGGCAACAGCAGGGTGGGCCTGCAACACCTCCTCGATTTGCTTGGGGTCGATATTGTGCCCGCCACGAATGATCAATTCCTTTTTGCGTCCGGTCAGCCAGAAATAGCCCTGTGCATCCTGGCGACCCAGATCGCCGGTATTGAGCCAGCGTCGGCCGTCGATATCGATCCACAGTCCCAGGTTGTGACCCTCTTCCAGATAACCGTCGAACAGATTGGGACCGCTGATCGTGATCAGCCCGGTTTCGTCGACATTGGCATCGCGCAGGTATTCCCCGGCCTCATTCAATAGCACCGCGCGCATGTCCTGATAAGCAAGGCGTATCCCGATGGAGCCGGTGCGTCGCTCGCCATGGGGCGGATTGACGGAAGAAACGCAGGCGCCCTCCGTGAGCCCATAGCCTTCAAGGATATGTACCCCGGTCTGCTCTTCGAACTCGCGCAACAAATCCACCGGCATGGGGGCGGCGCCACACAAGGCATAACGAAGGCTGGACAGATCATAGGCACGTGGATTGTTTCTTAGCAGGGCCGCGTAGACGGTGGGCACGCCGGAAAAGAAGTTGATGCCGAAGTGCTCGACCATTTCCCAGAAGTTTGGGATAACGCCAGGGTTCCGGTAGCCTTGGGCCGTGCCCAGGATGACATGGTCACCCTGGCTCCAGGGCATCAGTCCCGTGACCAGTTGTCCATTGACATGAAAGAGTGGCAGGCCGCAAAAGATCACCTGGCCACTCTGGCGAGGTTGTAAGTGCGCGGCCATGGCCCAGGCGTTGAATACTTCCGAGCCATGGGTGCGGGCGGCAATCTTGGGCAGCCCGGTGGTGCCGCCGGTACAGAAGTAAGAAGAATGCTCTTCAGGGCGGATGTGTCGGCCGCTCTTGAGGTGAGTTTCTGGCTGGGCTTCCATCAGCTCGCGCAGATCGTGGATCACGGTATTACCGTGAAAGGCCCGCTCCCTCTGCGCCAAGCTTCTGAGCATGTCGCGCTCAGGCTCGCTGACATAGGGTTCCAGGCTGACCCAGATGATATGCCTGATTCCGGGCAGATCGTTTAATTGATCAGCCAACTTGGCCCACAGATTGTTATCTGGGGTGGGTGCCAGTGTCACCACTACCGAGGCTTTGGCCGAGTTCAGCAAGCTGGCAATCTGCTTCGCCTCCTGCAATGGGTTGATTGCCATGACGATGCCCGCTGCCTCGGCGCCCCAGATAGTGAAATGGGTCTCCGGTAGATTGGGCAGGACGAAGGCGAGTACTTCTCCCGGCACGATGCCCAGGTCGTGGAAGGCATTCGCCGCGCGGGTTATTTGCGCGAAGAGTTGGGAATAATTCCATTCGAAGGTACGCGTGAAGTGAGTGGCGTCAGGGAAGAAGCTCAACGCCGGCGCTTGAGGATTGCATACGGCGGCACGGCGCAAGGCTTCATAGGTGCTGGCGGCCAGATTGCGCTCTGAAAGCGGGGTTTGTTCCAGGTGCTTGATGTCTACCAGGCTCTGCACGCTCATCAGACTTCTCCTACTACCTGATTGCGTTGTATGCCCAGATCGATCAAGCCGTCGGCGCTACGAATATGCGCCTCGACCTTGTCGCCTGGCTTGAGATACTGGGAGCGTTTCTCCTGGGCCTTGAGGAACAGTTTCCACTTGCTGGCTTCGGGTAGCAGGGCGGCGATGCGCTGCTTGCCGGGGGAGGGGATGCTCAAGGCGCAGCCGGCCGGCGTGCCGGTGGCAATCAGGTCTCCCGGGGCAAGATCTTGTACGGACGAAAGCTCGGTCAGGGTTTGCGCGGGGCCGTAGACCAGGTTGGCGGTGCTGTCGTTTTGACGCATCTGGCCGTTGACCGTCAGGCGCAATTGCAGGGCCTTCAGATAATGCATGTCCTCGGCCCCCAGCAGGCAGAGGTGGGGGCCGACCGGGCCAAAGGTACGGAAACTCTTGCCTTTGTAGAACTGCATCTGTGGAATCTGGATGTCACGAGCCGAGTAGTCGTTGACAATAACGACGCCGGCGATGAATTCATGCAGATTGTCGTCAGTGACAGAGACAGGGCCGGTGATCTCGCGTTTCATCACCAGGCCCAGCTCGATTTCGTAGTCCAGGAACTGGACATTGCGCGGCTTGATCAGGTCGCTGTCGGCCGCCACCAGGCAACTGGTCGCCTTGGTGAACATCATGTTGAAGTGCTTTGCGTCGGGGTTCATGCCCGATTCGATCATGTGCTGACGGTAGTTGGCACCCTGGCAAAGGAACTGCTGATTACGGGTCACCGGGGACAGCAACTTGACGTCGCTCTTGGCCAGTTCGATGCCTTTCAGTTGAAGCAAATCGTCGATGGTGTTCTGGCGGATGAACTCGCCGGTCGTGGCAAAGACTCCGGGAACCGGTGTAATAAGGTTCTGGCGTATGACGCCCCATTGGACGGTGTTTTGGTATTCGAAGCGGACAATATGGACAACGGACATTGAAGGCACTCCAGAAGCATTGTTTGCCCGACTTTTGCCAGGCTTAGTTGTTGTATTGGGCCCATGCAGGGCATGTTGTCGGCGTGCGGGCGGCCTGCACCAGGGCGTCGGCGCCACACGCAGCGCACTTGTCGGGTGGTACTGAACAGGCGGACTTATCCGAACAGGCGGGCCAGCGCCATAAGCTTGCGTAGCGTCAAGTCCGGGCTGCGTCGCAGATTGCGCATCAGCATCCGCAGATTGCCCAGTGTCAGCTTGGGTTTAGTGAACTGCTTGGGCATGCGTTGCCCCCATTGCGCCATGGCCTCGCGGCTGACCGGATGAATGCCGGTGGGCTGTGTGGCAGTGAAGAGGTCGCCGTCACAGTAGTGCTCGTGTTTGTCTGCCCATGGGTCCTGCCAGTAATCGAAGATCTGGCTCCCCAGAATGTGCCGGCCGATCCCCCACGAATGTTTCCAGCCTCGCTCCCGCAGGACCCGCTGTCCCATGCCCAGTGCATCGGCATCGACCACTTCATAGGCGCTGTGGCTGTAGGTCGCCGTGAATCCCTGGGCAATGGCGAGGGTATGGTGATCTGTTGGAATCTCACCGCGATCCAGGCGCATGAAGGTGACGATGGGGGAGCCATCCGGGAGAACCTGTATATCGCTGGGGATCAGCCCGAAATGCTGTGTATACCAGGCGCAGGTGGCTTGATAATCGGCGACTTCGATGACGACGTGACCCAGGCGCAATATTTCCGGGGGCGTTATTGGTGGGCGTTGAGCTCTGTTGATGCGTGGCTGCTTATCCGCCAGATTGAGCGAAAGAGCGGCCCTGTGCGGCAGTGGAACACTTGAGGACTGTCCGCAGATGGCTTCCACGATGAAGCCGGAGGGGTCGAGCAGCCGGACCTGTTTTCCGCCCCCCGGATGTTCGATCCGCTCGATAGCTGAAGCACCCTGGAGCTGGGTCAGGTGATCCAGATCGCCGAGACGGCCGACTTCCAGCCCGTAGCCCAGAAAGCGTGCTTGGGCCGCTCGATGAATACGGTAGCAGTAGGGGCTGGGGTCGGCAGCCCGGAGATAGAGCGTATCCGTGTCCCGGTGACTGACGCTCAGACCGAAGTCGCTCAGAAAGTGCGCCGCTTCATCAAGGTCCGGTCGTTCGAAGATAAGATGGGTGAGGCGTTGAGCTTTGACGCTCGGGGTGGGATGCCGGGCGGGTTGCAACGTGCTCAGTCGAGGTGCTGCGCTATCGTTCATTATTGTTCTCCGAACTTTTTTCGGGCAAAGCAGCGCCGAGCCCCATAAACAACAGGGGCGAAAACCACAGCGGTGGTGAAGGGGTTAGTCGAGCGCCGGGAGTGTGGGCAGTTCCTCGCTCGCCAGTCTCGCAGCCTCCTGTGCCGGCACGCCGAGCGCCCGGAGTACGAATTCCGCCGCGTCGGAACCCGCATCGCGCCAGGTTCTATGACCTTCCAGCACCAGGAACATCGCACCCAGTGCAGTGCTGGAGATCAGCGTAATGACCGAGAGCAGTTGGTCTTGTCGGAAGCTGTAGCAGCCACTGGCGTGCCCCTCCAACAGGTCCTTCGTGGCCTGACTGGCGAACATCTCGCGCAGCGCGGCGTTACTCATCGCGAATCGATGAATGAAAGTGCCCCACTGGGGCTCCTCATGGGTGCGTCGGATAAAGAAGCGGATGCCATTGGCCAGACGGTGGGCAGGCTGGGCGAGGGTCTCGAAACTCTTATTGACCCGTTCGTGCATTTCAGCGCTGAGATGGGCCGCAACCGCTTCGAACAGCTGCTCCATGCTTTTCACGTTGCTATAGATCGTCCCGCGAGCAACACCGGCCTCAGTTGCAAGATCGCTGATACTCACGTCAATGGCGCCGCGCTCGGCAAAAAGGCGAAGGGCGGCTTGATGGATGCGTCGCTGTACCGGATTCAGGGATTCCACGCTTTATCTCCAGGGTCGTCTTACAATCAATTGAACACGTGTGTTCAATTTCGGTCAATTGTTTTTTTGAGCTGGAGAGTGCGTTTTATCGGTTTATGTTCGTTAGCCAAGGGTTTTTCGGTGTTGTAGGCGTTTTTTCATCGAAATGCTTTGTGTGTTTTGAACATTGGTGTTCAGTTTTCTGGCTAGGTGTCCATGTTCACAACAGGCAGTGGCAAGCTGGCGATTTTCCTGGCTTTGGCTGGCGTGACGCCCAGCGCCTTGAGGACCATTTCGGCGACCCGCACATCGTGTTCCGCCACTGTACGACCCTCGACAACAGCGCGCATGGCCCCGGTGGTGCATGACAACACCAGGTCCAGGGCGATGCCTTCGTCTTCGAATGCAAAAGCACCCTCATGGCGACCTTGGCGCAGGTCGTCAAGTACATGGGTGGCCAGTCGCGAGCGCGTCGCCTCGCCGAAGTGGATGATGCGCAGCAGCGCGCTGGCCCACGGGTGGTCATCGCCGGCTCGGTTGATGAACATGCGCACGCCGACGCAAAGGCGCTCGGCACCGCTGTGCAATCCGCTGCTCAAGACGGAAATGGCATCGGAGAACTCGGTGGCCATGGCGATGCCCACGGCTTCGAGCACCTCGTCGCGAGTGCGGAAGTAGTTGTAGATGGTGCCATTGGAGACCTCCGCTTCCGCGGCGATCTCGAGCAGGGCGATCTCCCCCACCTCCTTGCGTGCGACCAGGCGTCGCGCTGCGTCGACCAGGCCGCGACGGGTGCGCTCACGTTTCTTGTGGCCTCGTGTGAGAGGCTGGGGCGCTGCGGGTGCTGGGGGGGAGGAGGGCATACTCAGGCTCGTAGTCGAGGGGGCTCGCTGATGGTAATGGAAACCCGTTCAACAATGCAGTCGTCGCTCGTTATCAGATCAATGCAGGCTTGAACCAGATGGCCCGCCTGCGCGCCGTCGGCATGGTGCATGACGAGGCGGTCGGGGCGTACCACCACCAGCGTGCCCTTGGCCGCCAGCGGCAGGATGTCATGGTTCAGATCCTCGATAAAGGCGCAATCACCCACCGGACGTTGACCGCACGGCCCGATATGCAAGAAGTTGCCGCCGGTTCGTTTCCAGGCCCCGACCTGCTCGGCGCAGAGCAGCGACAGCGGGTCGATGCCGAATCCGATCAGGGTCAGGTGGTCTCCGAGCGCATCGTCACTCAGGTGGATCTGCTGTTGGGCGTTGCGAACCCAGGCCTGGGGAAAGAGCCCTCCGCGAACCAGCTTGTCACCACGGCGATGAGGGGCGAACAGGCCTTTCCTGAAGATGTTTTTCGGTTTGATGTCCAGCTCTTCGAAGTACTTGCGGGTGGTCGGCATCAAGGCGAGCAGGCGCATCAGGCCATGAGTGAAGAAGGCCCCCAGCTTGCTTCTGGGCATGATCAGGCGTCCCATGAGCTTGGCCATGTCGATCATTGCCTTGGCATGGGGGCGGCGCTCCTCGTCATAGGAGTCCAATATCGAGGGCGAGGCTTGTCCGCGCAGGACCCAGGCGAGTTTCCAGGCCAGATTGGCGGTATCGCGAAGGCCGGCGACCAGGCCCTGTCCGACGAAGGGCGGCGTGATATGAGCGGCATCTCCTGCAAGAAAAACGCGCCCCTGGCTGAAGCGGTTGCAGCAGCGCGCGTGGAACCGATACACCGCCGTGCGCTCGATCTGCAGCTTTTGCGGATCGATCCAGGGGGCTATCAGTCGAGCGATGTTTTGCGGATTTTCCATTTCTTCGCGGGTTTCACCCGGTTGCAGCATGAACTCCCAACGCTCCCTTCCGCCGGGCGCCGGCATGTGTGGCGTGGGCCGCTTTGGATCGCAAAGGAACTCGATGTGATCGATCGCTGACCGGTGCCGATTGCCGGCATCGACAATCAGCCAGTCCTCGGCATAGGTCTGCCCTTCGAAATCCTGGCCGATCAGGGTTCTGACCCTGGAGCTCGCGCCATCGGCGCCTACCACGTACTGGGCGCGAACAGAGTGGACTTGGCCCTCCTGGTCCCGGACGGACGCAATGACGCAGCCTGGTGCATCGGTCAGGTGTTCGAGCTCGAAGCCACCCAGGCTGACCACCGACTCGAACCGCGAGACCTGTTCTCGCATCGCCCGCTCGAGGTCGGGCTGATAGAACGTCACCAGTTTGGGATGGCCATCAATGCTCCCGGTGGTATTGGCGCGACTGAAATCCCCGAGGGTCGTGGAGCGCATCCGCACTTCGGGGATCACGATCTTCTCGAAAGCGTCCTGGGCCAACCCGGCGAGTTGCAGGATGCGTAGCGCCTCGTTGTCCAGGGCGATGGCGCGAGGCATCAGCAGGATCTCATGGGCCTTGTCCAGGATCAGTGTCCTTACGCCGTAGCGTCCCAGCAGTGCCGCGAGTGTCGCGCCTACCGGGCCGTTGCCCACGATCAATACATCGACTGCGCTTGGCGGCAGCGTGCCGGCTTTCTTGTTATTCATACCGAGCCCTTGTTGTGGTTGTTTTTTTGGCAGTGAAACCGAGGGTTTCATCGTCAGGCAGCATGAGGTTATGAAAAAATGAGGTTTGTTTCAATATTGATTATTGTGTCATTATATCGAGGTCACTCTTTTTGCCAGCATGGAACGCATAACTGTCTTCATCTGAGCCTGTAGGAGTCGCCTGTGGTGCGTGCGCTGTGTCATCCGAATCCACTGCGGATCCGCTTTGTCGATTTTGAACTCGATGAGGCCAATGCTCGCCTGTCGTGCAATGGAGAGGCGGTGGCGCTGGCGCCGACGCCGTTCAACCTGTTGTGCGCGCTGGCGCGCGAGCCGGGGTCGCTTCTGAGCAAGGATGCGTTGCTTGACGCGGTCTGGGGACACCGCTTCGTCAGCGAGTCGGTGCTGAAAACCGCCATCAGCGATCTGCGCACGACACTGGGCGACTCTCCCCGAGCACCACGTTTTATCGAGACCGTGTCCCGGCGTGGCTATCGCTTTATTGCCACGCCGTCCCTGACGCCTTTGACGCCGACCAGCCTGGCGATGACACCGCAAGCCGTCACGCAAGCGCCGCTGTTTATCGGCCGTGGCGCTTCGCTTTCGCGCTTGCAACGGGCCTGGGTGCAGGCGCAAGGCGGCCAGCGCTCGATGTTCTGGCTCGCCGGCGCGCCGGGAATCGGCAAGACCCTGCTGATCGAGCATTTCATGGCGGGTCTCGACGGCGCCACCTGCGCGCGCGGCCATTGTGTGGAGCCCCTCGGTACTGGCGAGCCGTACCTGCCGGTGCTGGAAGCGATTGCCGGTTTGTGTCGCGTCGACCCGGCGCTGCCGGCACTCTTGCGGAGCGTGGCGCCCACCTGGCTGTTTCAACTGCCGTGGCTGAGTAGCGCCCAGGAGCGTGAGGCGTTGCGGCACGAGCTTGCCGGTGTCGGCCCGGAGCGCATGCTGCGGGAAATGGGCGAGTTGCTGGAGCGTTACACGGAGCAACGCCCCTTGTTGCTGGTCACCGAAGACCTGCATTGGGGCGACAGGGCCACCCTCCAACTGATCGACTACGTCGCCCGGCGACGCGGGCGCATGCGGTTGATGTGGGTGGCGAGCTTTCGCGTCGCCGAGGTGGTGGCGCTCGATCATCCGCTCAGTTCGTTGCGACACGAACTTCGTTTACAGCGCTTATGCGAAGAAGTGGTGCTCGATCCGTTTTCGGAGACCGAGATCGCCGATTATGTCGCTACGCGTTCGGTCTCACTGGCGAGCGATGAAGGGTTCGTGCGGGCGCTGCACGATCACACCGACGGCGTGCCACTGTTCGTCTCGTCGTTGCTCAATGAAGTGATGGACCGTGCGGACGATGACGCCACCGTCGAGGCCCGGCTGGCGAACCTCACGGTTCCCGAGAATCTGGCATCTATCATCGATCATGTGATCGCCAGGCTCGGTCGGGAAGAGCGTGATCTGCTCTCGGCGGCGGCGATATGTTCGGGGGATTTCCGGGTGGAAACGCTTTCGCTGGTCCTTGAGCGTGACCTCGCGTCGCTGGCTTACGCCTGTGAGGAGCTGGTTCGCGGGCAGGTGTGGCTGACACGGTCACGGACGGTCGATGGGGCAGAGGTGTCCGCGCAGGCCTACTCGTTCCGCCACGCGCTCCTGCGTCAGGTGCTGTACGAGCGCACGCCGCTTTCGCTGCGTATTCACCTGCATCGTCAGATCGGAGACGCCCTTGAGCGTGAGCGGTCGTTCGGCGTGCCGGTCGCCGCGTCAGACCTGGCGATGCACTTCGAACGGGCCAGTCGGCCGGTGATTGCGCTGTCGGATTTCGGCCCGGTCGCGACCATCAGTGCCCATGGCGACCGGATGCCGACCCTTTGCTGACAACTTGATCGGGGCATGGCTTTAGGCTGTTGCCGAACTTCTCCGATCCCGTGGTCTGCAATGGTCCTGAATCCTGAATCCAAGTATCCAAACCGCCGCACGTATGTGCTGAAGCTGCGTAGCGACGCCGCGCCGGGGGGCCTTGCCGGGCGCCTGGAAAATCTGGTGACCGGCCGCCAGTGCGAGTTCTCATCCGTCGAAGAGCTGTCGGCGTCGATTGCCGACGACCTTGCATCGATAGCCGGTGAGCGTGCCGCGGATGCCGCCGCCGAATGACCCCACCTACTCGATGGAACGCTCCATAGGGCGACCGAATCACGACGCTTGGCTGACAACTTGGCGTGCGGCCGACCCTATGCTGGCGTCACCTCGAATTCCTACGAGTCCAATCCGATGTCGCGACTTCAGCTCCTTCTTTCGTTGATCCACCCTGGCGGGCAGACGTCCCGCCCATCTGCCGATTGCCTGGGCGGCCTTGCCGCTGCGGTGACGCTTGCCATGTCTATCGCGCTGGCCCTGGCGGGCTGTTCCACGCCCATCGTCAAGCCTGCGGTGGACCTGCCGGGCAAGTTCGCCGCGACCGCGGCCTCGGGGATGGAGCCCGAAGTCGCATGGTGGGAGGCTTTCAAGGATCCGGTGCTGAGCGATCTGGTACGCCGCGCGATGCGCGATAACCGCGATATCAAGATCGCCTCCGAGCGCCTGTGCGCCGCGCGCGCTGGCGAAAGCATCAGCCGTTCCTGGTTGTTTCCGAGCGTCAGCGGGTCCGCCTCCGGTACCGACCGCAGTAGCGGGTACGACACGGCCACGAAGGCGGGCTATCCCGATACCAAAACCGCAAGCGTGGGGCTGGACGTTTCGTGGGAGCTGGACCTGAGCGGCCGTTTGCGGGCTGGCGCGAGTGCGGCCCAGGCCCAGGCGCTGGCCGCGGAACACAGCGTACGCGGTGTGCGCCTGCTGGTGATGAGCGATGTTGCCAGCAATTACTTCACGCTGGTCGGTGCGCAGCGTCAGGTCGACACCCTGCGGGCCATGTCGGCGATGCAGGACGAGACCTTGCGTCTGGTCACCGCACGCCAGCGCGTGGGGCTGGCAACCGTCTTCGACGTGGAGCGTGCCGAGGCTGACGCGGCCTCCGCGCGTGGGCAGATTCCGCCACTGGAAACCCTGGCGGCGGTGGCACGCCATCGCCTTGCGGTACTGATCGGTGACCAGGCCTTCAATGCCGCCGCCATCGTACCCTCGCGCGGCGATGTAGTGGTGCCTCAGCCGCAGCCCGGCCAGCCGGCCACGCTGCTGGAGCGCCGCCCCGACGTGCTGGAACTGATGGCGCAACTGGATGCGGCCAACGCTCGCCGTCAGCAGGCCGCCGCCGAATGGTTTCCGCGTCTGTTCCTTGGTGCTTCCTACGGTAGCCAGGGTCTGGAACTCAATGGTGTGGGGCTGGGCGCTGCCCGCTATACCAATGTGGCGGGCCTGCTGACGATGCCGCTCTTCAACGCCGGGCGCACGCGGGCCATCAATGAGGTTGCCGAGAGCGGCCAGCGTGAAGCGCTGCTGCGTACCGAGGACGGCATCGCCCGTGCGCTCGAAGACGTGGAGAACTCGCTGGTCGGCCTTTCCCAGGAGCGTCGTCGTTCGGCGTCGTTGCAATCGGCTGTGGTGGCCGCGGATTCCGCGCTGGGCCGGGCTCAATCGCTCTACGACCGGGGGCAGATCGACCTGTTGCCGCTGCTGGATGCGCACCGTGTGCGCCTGACGATGCGTCTGAACGCCAACGACAGCAACACTCGTCTGCTGCTCGACAGCGTACAGCTCTACAAGGCGCTGGGCGGCGGCTGGCAGGTTTTCGAGTCCGTGCCTCCCGCCGGCACCGCCACTGCCGGCGCCGTGCGTCCACTTTCCTGAATCCCGTCGCTTACAACGAGGAACTGTCTTGAATAACTCTATTACCGCCGTCGGTGCCATGGCCGTCGCCGCGTTACTCTGCGCCTGCAGTCCGGACCAACCGCCGGTACAGGTGCCGCGGCCCGTACGTACCGTCGAACTGCGCTATGACAACGCCCGTGAAGCCAACCGCTATGTCGGCACCGTGCAGTCGCGCCATGAAGTGGACCAGGCTTTCCGCGTGGACGGCAAGGTCGTCCAACGCAAGGTCGAGGTCGGCCAGTTCGTGCACGAGGGTGATGTGCTCGCCACGCTGGACGACAGCGACTACCGGCTGGCCGTGGAAGCGGCGCGGCAGTCGTGGGCCGCTGCGGTGGCACAGGCCCGTCAGGCCGACTCGGACCACCAGCGCCTGGGAGCGCTGAAGGCCGATGGTTCGGTCAGCGTGGCCGATGACGAGCGTGCGCGTACCAGCGCCGAGACTTCCCGGGCGAACGCCGAGGCCGAGGCCCGCAAGCTCGAACTGGCGCGCAACCGGCTCAATTACTCCGTGCTGCGGGCCTCGTGGAGCGGCGTGGTCACGGCCGTGCATTTCGAGGTCGGGCAGGTCGTGACGCCGGGGGCCGCGGTGATCTCGATCGCCGACCCTGGCTTGCCCGAAATCGTCGTCGATGTGCCGGAGGATCACCTGGCTGCCTTCAAGCAGTCGGGCTTCAAGGCCTCACTGGCCAGCGCCCCGGGCCAGACCTTCGCGGTGGCCTTGCGCGAACTGTCGCCGCAAGCCGCGCCGCAGACAAGGACCTACCGCGCGCGCATGAAGCTCCTGGACACGCAACCATTGCCCCTGGGGGCGACCGCCACCCTCGAGGTCGAACGCCAGATGACCGGGCGCCCGGTGGCGGCCGTGCCGGCCACCGCACTGACGCAAAGCGGCGGGCAGCCGGCGCTGTGGGTGGTCACGCCGACGGGCAAGGACCCGGTCGGCACCGTCGAGCTGGTACCTGTGGGGGTGTCGGGCTATCGAAATGACGAGGTGCTGGTCTCCGGCCCACCGGCCGGGGCGCTGATCGTAACCGCCGGTGTCCAGAAGATGGCGCCTGGCCTGAAAGTAGCGCTGCCAGGTGCGGTTTCCCCTGAAACGAAGGCAGTGGTGACGCGATGAGCCATTTCAACCTTACCGATTGGGCGCTGCGTCACCGTGCCATCGTCCTCTTCCTGATCCTCATTGTCGCGGTGGCCGGCCTGTTCAGTTTCACCCGGCTTGGCCAGCTCGAAGACCCGAACTTCTCGGTGCCGTCGATGACCGCCGGCGTCGCCTGGCCAGGCGCGACCGCCCAGCAGATACAGGATGAGGTCCTGAATCGCATGGAGAAGAAGTTCGAGCAGATCGACCACTTCGAAAAGGTGGTCACCTTTGCCCGGCAGGGTTACGGCGGCATGACGCTGACCGTGCGCGGGGGTACCTCGAAGGCCGACCAGCGCGAGGCCTGGTATCAGGCCCGCAAGAAACTCAATGACCTGCGCCTGGAGCTGCCCGACGGCGTGACCGGTCCGGTGGTCAACGACGAATATGGCGACGTGTATGGCCTGATGTACGCCGTCAAGGGCGACGGTATCGACCACGCCGACCTGTCGAATGCCGCCGAGGACATCAAGCGCAGTCTGCTGAAGGTGCCGATGGTCAAGAAGGTCGACCTGATCGGCGAGCAGGCCAAGCGTGTCTATGTGGAGTTCTCGCACGAACGCCTCGCTGCGCTGGGCATCACGCCGCTGATGATCGCCGAGAGCTTGCGCGCGCAAAATGCCTTGCAAGCGGCAGGGCAGGTTGACACGCAAGGGGACCGTGTCGTTGTGCGCGTGAGTGGCCAGTTTGCCAACGAAGATGACATTCGCAATGTGCCTGTCGCGGCCGGTGGTCGGATGATCAAGCTGGGCGACTTCACGACCATCAAGCGTGGTTATGAAGACCCACCGACCTACACCGTGCGTCACAACGGCCAGCCGGTGCTGATGCTCGGCATCTCGATGACCGAGGACGGTAATATCGTCGAGCTCGGCAAGGCGATGGAAGTCGCGGTCGCCCAGCTGCAGTCCGAGCTGCCCCATGGCGTGGAACTGGAGCGCGTGGCCGACCAGCCCACCACCGTGAAAGAGGCCGTCTGGGATTTCGCGCGCTCGCTTATCGAGGCGCTGGTCATCGTGATCATTGTCAGCTTTGTCAGCCTGGGCTGGCGTACCGGTCTTGTGGTGGCGGCCACGGTGCCGCTGGTACTGGGCGGTGTCGCGATGTTGATGCTGGCGATGGGCTGGAACCTGGAGCGTATCTCGCTCGGCTCGCTGATTATCGCCCTGGGCCTGTTGGTCGATGATGCGATCATCGCCATCGAGATGATGCTGGTGAAGATGGAAGCCGGTTGGGACCGTGTGAAGGCCGCCTCGTTCTCCTACCAGTCCACCGCCATGCCGCGCCTGACCGGTGCGCTGATCACCGTTGCCGGGTTCATGCCGATCGGTCTTTCAAAATCGACCACGGGCGAGTATGCCGGTGGCATCTTCTGGATTGTCGGCGCGGCGGTGTTGTTTTCATGGATCAGTTCGGGGATCTTCACGCCTTACCTGGCGGTCAAGATGCTGCCCAAGGATTTCGGCAAGCACCAGCATGCCGGCGATCCGTACGACACCCGGTTCTTCCGCAAGCTGCGCGGCATGATCGACTGGGCCATCCAGCGTCGCTGGGTGGTCATCGGTGTGACGCTGGGTGCTCTGCTGCTTGCCTTGGGCGGCTTGAAGCTGGTGCCGCAGCAGTTTTTCCCCAGCAGTTCGCGTCCTGAACTGGTCATCGACCTGCGCCTGAAAGAGGGGGCTTCTTTCGCGGCGACGGCCGAGCAGGTCAAGCAGATGGAAACCCTGCTCGGCAAGGACGAGGATGTCCGGTTCTATACCGCCTACACCGGTGCCGGGGCGCCGCGCTTCTATCTGGCGCTCAATCCGGAGTTGCCCAATCCGGGCTTTGCCCAGTTCGTCGTGATGACCCAGGACCTGAAGGCGCGGGAACGGGTTCGCAAGCGCTTGATGGCCTCGGCCGATCAACAGTTCCCGCAGGTCTGGGTCCGTGTCACGCGGCTGGAACTCGGGCCGCCGGTGGGCTTCCCGCTGCAGTTCCGCATTGTCGGGCCTGATACCCAGGTCGTGCGCAAGATTGCCCGTGAAGTGGAGCACGTCGTGACTTCGAATGCGAAAGTCCGTGACGTCCAGCTCGACTGGAACGACCCGGTGCGTTCGCTGAAGGTGCAGTTGGACCAGGACAAGGCCCGCGCGCTGGGACTCACGCCGGCTGACGTATCGCTGGCCACCCAGACCGTGATGAATGGCGCGACCCTGTCGCAGTTGCGCGAGCACGAGGACCTGATCGACATCGTCGCCCGCGCCGTGCCTGGAGAACGCCTGAGCCTCGACACGTTGAAGGACATCAACCTCTACACCCGCAAGGGCACCGTGGTGCCGTTGTCGGAAGTCGCGCAGGTGCGCTACGAACTTGAGGAACCGGTGCTGTGGCGGCGTAATCGTGACATGGCGATCACCGTGCGCGCCGATGTGAAGGATGGCGAGCAGGGCGTATCGGTGACGCAGGAGATCCAGCCGCTACTGAAGGATATTCAGGCCAGGCTGCCCTCGGGCTACCGCATTGATGTGGGCGGTGCGGTGGAGGAAAGCGACAAGGCCAACCAGGCACTGCTGGCGGTGGCGCCACTGATGCTGGTCACCATCCTGCTGTTGCTGATGCTTCAGTTGCAGGACTTCTCGCGCATGTTGATGGTGGTCTTGACCGCGCCACTGGGCCTGATCGGTGTAGTGCCGGCGTTGTTGCTGTTCAACGCGCCGCTGGGGTTCGTCGCGATCCTGGGCATCATCGCCCTCGGTGGCATGATCATGCGCAACTCGGTGATCCTCATTGATCAGGTACGGATCGAGATCGAAGAAGGACGCGACCCCTGGAATGCGGTACTGGACGCGGCCATCCACCGGACCCGTCCGGTGCTCCTGACGGCGCTGGCGACGGTGCTGGCGATGATTCCGCTGACGCGCAGCGTGTTCTGGGGGCCGATGGCGATCGCGATCATGGGCGGTCTCACCGTGGCGACGCTGCTGACCATCTTCTTTGTCCCGGCACTCTATGCCGCTTGGTTCAAGGTGGGGCGGCATTCGGCGGCTGTTACCCGGCAGGAGGCAGCCGACCTCGACTTTCATTGATCGTTGCGTCAGGGACGACGCCCGGCTGCCGCGAGACATTGTCCGCAATCATGGTCAAGGATGCAGGTTGCCATCCCGCACAGTCTTGCGAATCCCCTCCAACAGCATCGCAAACGCCGGGTTGTCATTGTTCTCGCGCCAGATCAGATGCAGCTCGCTTTGCACGCCTTCGCCCAGATCGATGCTGCGAAATACCACGTTCTTGAATACGACGCTGGTGGCGCAGCGAGGCACCAGGGCCAGGCCCATGCCGGCGTTGACCAGGGCCAGGATGGTCAGCGAGGAGCCAAGCCACTGCACGTACTGCGGGGCAACGCGGGCGGAGCGGAGCATGCCGGTCAGCAGCTCATTGAAGGGCGGGTAGGCGGAGTGGGAATACATGAGGAAGGGTTGCCCATCGAGGTCCTGGACGGACACGGTTTCAGCGTTGGCCAGCGGGTGACTGCTGGGGACGGCCAGCACGAACGGCTCACGCACCAGGCATTCGGTGGCGTAGCCCGGCTCCAGTAGCGGTGCGCGGACGATACCCAGGTCAATACGGCGAGCGCGCAGGGCTTCGTGCTGTTGATAGGTGTTCATCTCCGACAGCTCGATTTTGACATGGGGCTGTTTGAGCCGTGCCTCGGCGATGACCTTGGGCAGGAATTCGTACACCGCACTGCCGACGAAGCTGATATTGACCGAGCCGATATCCCCTTCGGCAAAGCGCCGGGCGCTCGCGGCGGCTTGCTGGGCACGTTCCAGCAGGTTCTGCGCTTCGATGAAAAAGGCCCGGCCGGCGGCGGTCAGGGCCACGCTGCGGGTCGAGCGGGTGAACAACGCCACACCCAGATGGTGCTCCAGCAGTTGAATCTGCCGGCTGAGGGGCGGTTGCGTCATGTTCAGCCGTTCGGCGGCACGACGGAAGTTGAGTTCGGTCGCCACGGTGGTGAAGCAACGCAGTTGCGTGAGTTCGAACATTGATCTAATCCAGGTATCAATCGAATGCCAGGTTAGATTAGACGGGATCAATGGCGGGGTCCATGATCGACGGGTCCCTAAAAAAACAATGATCGGGAGTCGCCCTTGAATACCCTCCAGAGTCCGCCGGAGCCGAATCTGCTGGCCCGCGCGGCAGCCAAGGTGAAGCGCCATGTGCTGCCGCTGTTCGTGGTGATGTTTATCGTCAACTACATCGACCGGGTCAATATCGGCTTTGTGCGCAGCCATATGGAAACCGACCTCGGCATCGGCGCCGCGGCCTATGGCTTGGGGGCCGGGCTGTTTTTCATCGGTTACGCGATTTTCGAAGTTCCCTCCAATCTGCTGCTGCAACGCTACGGTGCGCGGGCCTGGCTGACGCGGATCATGTTCACCTGGGGCGCGGCGGCCATGGCCATGGCCTTTGTGCGCGGCGAAACCAGCTTTTATGTGCTGCGCTTTGTCCTCGGTGCGGCCGAAGCGGGTTTTTTCCCGGGGATCATTTACTACTTCACCCAATGGCTACCGTCGAGCGAGCGGGGCAAGGCCATGGCGATCTTCCTCAGCGGCTCGGCCATTGCCTCGGTGATTTCCGGCCCGGTGTCCGGCGCGCTGCTGAACGTCAACGGTTTCAGCCTGCATGGCTGGCAGTGGATGTTCCTGATTGAAGGCTTTGCCTCCATCGTGCTCTGCGGTTTTGTCTGGTTCTGGTTGCAGTCCCATCCGCGCCAGGCGAAATGGCTGAGCGACGAGGAAAAGGCCGCATTGATGGGCGCTATCGCGCTGGAACAGCAGGCCCGCGAAGCCGCGCTGACGGTCAAGCCATCGATGTTCAAACTGTTGGCGGACAGGCAGATCGCCTTGTTCTGCTTCATCTACTTTTCCATTGCCCTGACCATTTACGGTGCCACGTTCTGGTTACCGAGCATGATCAAGAAAATGGGCAATATCGGTGATTTCCACGTCGGCCTCCTCAATTCGATTCCGTGGATCATCTCGATCATCGCGATGTATGGCTTTGCCGCCATGGCCAGTAAATGGAAACACCAGCAGGCCTGGGTGGCCTTGACCCTGGTGATTGCCGCATTCGGCATGTTCATGTCCACCACCGGCGGGCCGATCTTCGCCTTCGTCGCCATCTGTTTTGCCGCGATCGGTTTCAAGGCCGCCTCGGCGTTGTTCTGGCCGATTCCCCAAGGCTATCTGGACGCCCGCATCGCCGCCGCGGTGATCGCCCTGATCAACTCCATCGGCAACCTCGGTGGTTTTGTCGCGCCGACCGCATTCGGTTTCCTGGAGCAGAGCACCGGCTCCATCGAAGGCGGGCTTTATGGCCTGGCCGCCACTTCACTGGTGGCGGCGGTGGTGATCTTCTTCGCGCGCACCGCGCCGCGTGGCGACATCTCTCGCCCGCAGCCCGGTAAACCCGCCGAGAACCGGGCCGCCAAAACATCGATCAGTCATCAAGCCTTGGGCCTGGGCCCACAGGGAGCAGCTTCTTGAAAATCAAACGTGTCAGCGTCACCCCCATCGCCTTTCGCGATCCGCCGCTGCTCAACGCCAGCGGTATCCACGAGCCCTTTGCACTGCGTTCGATCATCGAGATCGAGAGCGACAACGGTTATATCGGACTGGGCGAAAGCTACGGCGATGCCCCGGCTCTGGCGATCCAGCAGCAACTGCAAGACCGGTTGATCGGCCTCGATCCGTTCAATCTCAATCAGTTGCGCGCAATCGTGCAGGCCACGGTGGCGGCGAACAAGATCACCAGCCTCGCCGGGGCGGAACTGGCGCCGGGCTCTCATGCCAGCAAAGCGGTGAGCAACGCCTATTCGGCCTTCGAAGTGGCCTTCCTGGATTTGCAGGCGCACTCACTGAATGTGCCCCTGGTGGACTTGCTGGGCGGTGCGATCCGCGACGAGATTCCGTTCAGTGCCTATCTGTTTTTCAAATACGCCCGGCATGTCGACTCGCCCTACAAACCGGACAGTTGGGGCGAGGCGCTGAACGAAGAACAGATCGTCGCCCAGGCGCGGCGCATGATCGAGACCTATGGTTTCAAGAGCATCAAGCTCAAGGCCGGCACGCTGGACCCTGAGCACGAGGTCTCGTGTATCAAGGCGCTGAAAAAGGCCTTCCCGGGTTACCCGCTACGGATCGACCCGAACGGCAACTGGTCCCTGGAAACCTCGATTCGCATGGCCGAACTGTTGGGCGATGACCTGCAATATTACGAAGACCCGACACCGGGCCTGGAGGGCATGGCCGAACTGCACAAACGCACCGGGCTGCCGCTGGCGACCAATATGGTGGTCACCGATTTTGATGAGTTTCGCCGCAGCGTGGCCTTGAACAGCGTGCAGATCGTGCTCGCCGACCACCATTACTGGGGCGGCCTGCGCGACACACAGGCACTGGCCAAGATGTGCCAGACCTTTGGCCTGGGGGTGTCCATGCATTCCAACTCGCACCTGGGGATCAGCCTGATGGCCATGGCCCATGTCGCGGCCTCGGTGCCCAACCTCGACTACGCCTGCGACACCCATTACCCCTGGCAGGAGCCCGATGAAGAGGTGATCAAGGGCGGCAAGCTGCCGATTGTCGACGGTTGCGTGAAAATCACCCGCGCTCCCGGCTTGGGCCTTGAGCTGGATCACGACCAGTTGGGCAAGCTGCATGACCAGTACTTGAGCTGCGGCATCCGCCAGCGCGATGACGTGAAGCAGATGCAGCGTTACAAGCCGGACTGGAAGGCGCTCAAGCCGCGTTTTTGATTTTCGGGCAAGGCGACTTCAGGCCGCGGCGAGCAGGCGTTAGAGGTCCATGACCATCTCATGCCAGGCCATGCCACCGTGGTCGGAAGGCGAGGGCTGCACGTAGCGATAGCCCATGCGTTGATACAGCGCCACGTGCTGCTCCTTGCACATCAGGTGGATGGTTTTCTTGTCCAGTGCCTTCATGCGCCGGACGAACTCGTCCATCATCCGTGTGGAGTGGCCTTTACCCTGCTGCGCGGGATCCAGCACCACGGACATGATCACCACGTTCGGCGCCTCGGCCGAATGCCCCACCAGTTCCTTGAAGGCCTCATCGGACATCACCACCTCGTGGGCGCAGCCACTGTTGATGAAACCGATGACCTCGCCGCCATCCTCCAGAATCAGAAAACCCTGCGGATACTGGGCGATGCGCTTTGCAATCTTCTCCAGGGTCGCGGCTTCATCGCCTTCGTAGGCGCAGGACTCGATTTGATAGCAGCGCGCAGCGTCTGACGGCGCGGCATTGCGAAAGCTGAGGGTGGACATTGCGGTTCCTGGTCGTTGGGTGGGTCTTGAGGGAGACGGGAGGCGCTATGTTAGAGCAAGCAGGTGGCGGATGAGGAGGTACTCGTATGCTTAATTCCACCGCGTTGACGTTCGCCAGGGTTGGGCGCCCCAAGGATCAGTGTCGTCTGATGCCGGGGCGCTTGTTCAGGCGATGGACTCAGGACTGCGCGGACAACCAGGCGCGCCAGCCGCCCCAAGCGCTGATATCCGTGGCGCCCTCCAGGCCATAGGCGTCGCAAATGAACCCGGTCTCCCAACGACCATCGTCCAACTGCACCTTACCCAATCCCAGTGGGGCCGGGATCCCGGTCAGGAACGAGCCCAACTCGCTGCTGGGCAATTGCCAGACCTCCACGGCGATGGCCACGCCACCTTCAGCGACCCGGACCATCCCCGGACGCTTCAGCGGGCCGCCGGCCAGTGCGTACAGCCGGTAATCCGGTGAACTCCGGGTCGTTTCGAGCAGGCGCGCGCCGCGTTGCTTGAGCTGCCCGTTAAGCGCCAGGCCGTCAAGGTGCGCGCCGCAGACCACCAGGCGGGCCTGATCATGGCGAGCCTCATGGGCAGGTTTTTTGCCGCCCTGATACGCATGGGCGAGGCTCAGCAGGTATTGATCGGTGAAGGCCCGACCCAACAAGGTCACCCCCCAGGGCAAGCCGTTGGCCATGAAGCCGCTCGGTACGGCCACGGCGGCATAGTCCAGCAGGTTCATGAAGTTGGTGTAGTAACCCAGCTCGGCGTTGCGCAGGACCGGCTCTTCGGCAAGCTCGGCCAAGGTCACCGGGCGACCGATGGTGGGCGTCAGGACACAATCCAGCCCGGCCATCAGGCGGTCGCACTGCGCCTTGAGTGCCTGCAGGCGATACTGCGCGCGGAAGGTTTGCACGCCGCTCACCTGGGGGGCTTTGGCCAGCACCGCATGGATCACGGGCAGTAGCGCATCTGGCTGAGCCTGCGCCAGCTCGCCGACGACGCTATAGCGCTCGGCCACCCATGGACCTTCATAGAGTAGCCGTGCGGCCTCAAGAAACGGCGACAGGTCGAGACTGACCGCTTCGCCGCCCAATGCCTGCAAACGCTCGATCGCGGCGGCAAACAGCCCCGGTCCTTCAGTACAGCCGAAAAACTCCAGGTCCCGGGCCCGTGGCACGCCAAATCGAAACGGCCGCACGCTGCCGAACGCCGTGCCATCGTTCCAGGCGGGATTGGCGCGGCTGTATTCATCTTCAGGATCCTGCCGCGCGATCAGCGTCAACAGGCGGCTCGCCTCGGCGGCACTGGCGGTGAAGGTCGTCACGCAGTCGAGGGTGCGACAGGCCGGCACCACCCCGGCCGTGGACAGCAGACCCTTGGTCGCCTTGAGCCCCACCAGGTTGTTGAGCGCCGCCGGCACCCGGCCCGAGCCCGCGGTATCGGTGCCCAGGGCAAAGCTGGTCAAACCCAGTGCCACCGTCAAGGGCGAGCCCGCGCTGGAGCCCCCCGACGGATATTCAGCGAGCACGCTGTTACGGCAGGGGCCATAGGGTGAGCGGGTGCCGTTGAGGCCGGTGGCAAACTGGTCGAGGTTGGTTTTACCCAACGGCACCGCCCCCAGGTCGATCAGCTGCTGGACGACGGTCGCCGAACGCTGCGGGGTATAGGCGAACGCCGGGCACGCCGCCGTGGTGGGGATACCCGCCAGATCGATGTTGTCCTTGATGGCAAAGGGCACGCCGTACAACGGCAGGCTTTCCATCGTGCTGGATTCAAGGGCGACCAGGTAAGGCTCCAGCTCCTGGGCACTGAGCAGATGGATGAACAGATTGAAATCGGGATTCAACGCCTCGGCCTGTTCACGTAGGGCGAGGATCAGGCGACGTGGCGAGCATTCGCCGCTGGCGTAGCGTGCCCGCAGCACGTCCAGTTGCAGATCGGTTTTCATGGCTTTTCTCCTGTAGGGGGGACGGGCTCAATCACGACCACCCGTTGCCCGGCGCGCACCGCCGAGCCGGGTTGCACGAGCACTTCTCGAACAATGCCGGCACAGGGCGCAAGCACCGGAATTTCCATCTTCATCGACTCCAGCACGACCAACGCCGCGCCTGCGGCGACCCGCTCGCCGACAGCGACCTGAACCTGCCAGAGGTTGCCCGCAATGGGGCTTTCCACGCTGATTTGATGAGCCGGCAAGGGCGCTTCTTCGGGTGCCTCGACAAGCGCTTCGCTGCTTTCGAAGTGCGCTTGGCCGCTGTCGATCCAGCGCCGTCTTTCGGCGGAAAAAGCGCTTTGTTGCTGGTCTCGGAACGCCTGGATGCTGCTCGCTTCACTGGCCAGGAAGTCCTGGTAGTCGGCCAGGCGCAATTGGCTGTGCTCGATGTTCAAGTCGAAGCGACCGAGGGGGAAATCGCGACGGATGCGCAGCAACTCCTGCGCGCTGACTGGGTAGAACCGAATCTGATCGAAGAAGCGCAACAGCCAGGGTTTGCCGGAGAACGCCGCCACTTCGCGGTAACGGTTCCACATCTGCAGCGTACGCCCGACGAACTGGTAGCCGCCGGGGCCTTCCATGCCATAAACGCACAGGTAGGCCCCGCCGATACCCACCGAGTTCTCGGCGGTCCAGGTCCGCGCCGGGTTGTACTTGGTGGTCACCAGGCGATGCCGGGGATCCAGCGGCGTCGCTACCGGTGCCCCGAGGTAGACATCGCCCAGGCCCATGACCAGATAGCTGGCCTCGAACACCGTGCGCTGTACTTCATCCAGGTCGGGCAGGTCATTGATGCGGCGAATGAACTCCAGGTTACTGGGACACCACGGCGCATCCTTGCGAACGGTGGTCATGTATTTTTCAATGGCCAGCTGGCAAGCCGGGTCATCCCACGACAGCGGTAAGTGCACGATGCGAGAGGGGACCTGCAAGTCGCGGGCGGCACAGACCGCGTCCCATTCTCCAGCCACGATCTCCAGCAAGTGGGCCAGGGGGAGTTGTTCGGGTTGGTAGTGGACCTGCAACGAGCGAATACCGGGGGTAAGGTCGATGACCCCCGGCAACGCCTTGGCTTCGAGCGCCTGCATCAAGGCGTGGCCCCGGAAGCGCAACACCAGGTCGAGCTCGGCGGCGCCGATCTCCAGCAGCAGGTGGGTATCACCGGCCAGGCGCGCCACCAGGCGGGTATCGTCCTGGCCCAGGTCCAGCACAATGGGGGATTGCAGCCCGATCACGGCGGCGTCCCTGGGAGGCTCGGCGGTCAGCGCCGCGGTGGCGAGTTGGCGTGCCTGGGCGAGATTGGTCGGGATGAACCGCACCTTGTCCCCGGCCTTGAGTTGCCCCAATTGCCAGAGGTCGGCCTCGATCACGGTCACCGGGCACACGAAGCCACCCAGGCTGGGACCGTCGGGGCCGAGAATCACCGGCATATCCCCGGTGAAATCCACCGCGCCGATGGCATAGGGGTTGTCGTGGATATTGGACGGATGGAGCCCGGCCTCTCCACCGTCGGCCCGAACCCACTCGGGTTTGGGACCTATCAGGCGCACGCCGGTACGGCTGGAGTTGAAATGCACTTCCCAGTCGGTGCTGAAGAACGTGTGGATGTAGTCTTCGGTAAAGTATTCCGGTGCGCCATGGGGGCCATAGATCACGCGGATGGAGCGCAGCGCCGCCAGCGGCTCCTGCCCGGCAAGCACCGCGCCGGCCGTTGCGTCGGTCAGCGGGGCCAGGTGCAGCACATCGCCGGCGCGCAGCGCCCGTCCACCATGGCCACCGAACTGGCCGAGGGTGAAGGTGCTTTTGCTGCCCAGGTAATCCGGCACCTGCACGCCACCGCGCAGGCATAGATAACTGCGTGCGCCGGCTCCGGTGATGCTGCCCAGGCTCAATACCGAACCTGCCTTGACCCGCAGCGCGGTATTCATTGCCACTGCTGCGCCATCGAGCGTCACTGGCAACACCGCGCCGGTCACCGCCAGCACAGCGTCAGTATTGAAGCGCAGGCTCGGCCCGCTCATGGTGATCTCGAGACCGGCGCAACCCTCGGGGTTGCCCAGCAACAGATTACCCAGGCGCAGCGCACGGCTGTCCATGGGACCCGAAGGCGGCACGCCCACGGCCCAGTAGCCCTGGCGCCCCGGATAATCCTGCACGCTGGTCTGGGTGCCGCCACTGAGTACTTCGAAGGTGTTGGCGTGATAGACCAGCGCTTCCAGGCAACGGGTCCAGGGCTGGCCGCTGGCGAACGGCACATCGAGCAGGATCTGGCGAAGGTAGTCGCGGTTGGTCTCGACGCCGTAAAGCTGGCTTTCGCCCAGCGCCCGGTGCAGGTGCAGGCGCGCCTGCTCGCGGTCCTCGGCCCAGGTGATGACTTTGGCGATCATCGGGTCGAAGTAGGGCGGGATCTCACAACCGGCCTCGACCCAGGTATCGATACGCAATGCCTGGCCATCGGCCGGCGGGAATTTCACCGCCGTCAGCAGGCCCGGGCTTGGCTGGAAGTCCTTGCCCGGATCTTCGGCGTACAACCGCGCTTGCACCGCGTGGCCGCGAGGTTGCAGGCAGGCGCCCAATTCGCCGAGGGGCGGCAAGTCTCCCGCGGCCAGCTGCAACATCCAGCGCACGAGGTCGACGCCCCAGACCTGTTCGGTCACCCCGTGCTCGACCTGCAGGCGGGTGTTCACCTCCAGGAAGTAAAAGCGTTGATCGTCGCTGTCGAAGACAAACTCGACGGTGCCGGCGCTGCGGTAGTTGACCGCCTTGGCCAATTGCACGGCGGCGTTGCAAAGGGCTTCGGCCATGCCGTCGGGCAGGTTCGGTGCGGGGGTTTCTTCAAGGACCTTCTGGTTGCGTCGCTGCACCGAGCAATCGCGTACGCCCAGGGCCAATACCTCGCCGACACCGTCACCGAATACCTGGACCTCCAGGTGGCGGGCGCGCTGGATGTATTTCTCGATAAACACCCCGGCGTTGCTGAAGTTGTTCTGGCCCAGGCGCTTGACGGTCTCAAAGGCTTCTTGCAGCTCCTTGGCGTCGCGGCACACGCGCATGCCGATGCCACCTCCGCCGGCGGTACTCTTGAGCATGATCGGGTAGCCCACCTGCGTCGCGGCCCGCAGGGCTTCATCGAGGCTGTCAAGCAGGTCGGTTCCTTCCAGCAACGGCACGCCCTGCTGGCGGGCGAGGGCGCGGGCGGTGTGCTTGAGGCCGAACAGCCGCAGTTGTTCCGGCGTCGGGCCGACGAAGGCGATCCCGGCGGCTTCGCAGGCCTCGGCAAAGGCGGCGTTTTCGGAAAGAAAGCCATAACCGGGATGAATGGCCTGGGCGCCGCTGGCCTTGGCCGCGGCCAGGATCTTGTCCACCACCAGGTAGGTGTCGGCCGCGGCCCCTTCACCCAGGCTCAGGGCCTGGTCGGCTTCAAGGATGTGGCGGCTGGTGATATCCGCTTCGGAATACACCGCCACGCCCTTGACGTCGAGTTCGCGCAAGGTGCGCAGGAGACGGCAGGCGATGGCACCGCGGTTGGCAATCAACAGTGTGTCAAACATGACGGATTCCCTGGAGGCGGCGCTGGTCCGCCTCGGCTGGGGTGCGGGTCGTCCCACAGTTTTTCGAAAGGGTCTCGGGGTCGTCCCCAAACCGCGATCAAGGCCGCTTGCGAGGCAGCGTCTGGCCCGCGCGACTCTGGCAAATCGTGAACAGCCATAGCCGCAGGGGCTTGAGCCAGGGTTTCAGTCCCATATCAGCAGCTCCGCAGGGGTGGGGTTATAGCCATTGCACGGGTTGTTCAGTTGCGGGCAGTTGGATATCAACACGATCACGTCCATCTCGGCCCGCAACTGCACGTACTTTCCGGGGGCGGAGATGCCGTCCTCGAAGGTCAGGGCGCCTTCGGGTGTTACCGGCACGTTCATGAAGAAGTTGATGTTCGGGCTGATATCCCGTTTGCCCAGCCGACCATCGTGGGTGCAGGCGCGCAGGTAGTTGTCGCGGCAGCTGTGCATGTGGCGTTTGTCCAGGGCATAACGCACGGTGTTGCTTTCCTGGGCGCAGGCACCGCCGAGGGTGTCGTGGCGACCGCAGTTGTCTTCGACGATGGTCAGCAAGGGGCGGCCAAGATTGGAGTAGAGCACGCTGCCGGTGCTCAGGTAGACGTTGTTCTGGCGCCGCAGGGTCCGTTGGACGTCGTAACGTTCGCGCGGGTTGGCCGCGCTGTAGAACAGCGTGTCAACGGCCTGGTTTCCTTCGAGGTCGAGGATGCGCAGGGTCTGGCCGGCCTTCACTTCGGTGAGCCAGGGCTCGCCCGCCGGGACGGTGGCCCGGTAGACGGCTGATTCGGGATGCAGGTGGGTGGTCATGGGGTCGTCCTCAAGCGAACAGGCGGTCGGTGTTGATGAAGCCGCGCAGGTTTTCGGGGCGCGAAGTCCGGCAGTGTTCGGCGACGCTGGCGTCGGCGTTCATAAAGGTCAGTTGCACCGGTTTGGGCGCGTATTCAGGGGCGGGGTCCATGGGGTGTTGCAGTGCGGTGATGATGAACAGGGTGTCCATCGGCGCGTAGAGCTCAATGCAGTCGCCCGCTTTGGAATGCGCTTCGACAAAGTGCAAGGCACCGTGAGCGTCGACGTCGACGCGACTGAACAGATTGAGGGTCATGGACAGATCGCAGAGCCCCAGTCCCCACTTGCCCATCTCCACCAGCAGGTTGTCTGCGCCGTTGCGGTAGAACCCGTTGCGCAGCTCCTGGTAGCGGCCGCGGCCGTACTTCTGTTCGACTTCGTCGGCGCATAGCACACCACCGAGGCTGTCGCTCCAACCGCAGGTGTCACGGGTGATGGCCGCCAGCACCCGGCCCATGTCCGAGTACAGGCAATGGCCGGTCGTCAGCTTGGCGGTGTGTTGGCACTTGAGACTGTCAGGCAGGTTCAATCGCTCGGTTTTCTCATGCGCGTTGAACAGCATCAGGCTGACGTTGGCGCCGCCTTGAAGGTCGGTCAGGCGCAGTAGCTGCCCGCGCTTGAGCACGAAAGAAAGGTGGCCGCCGCCGGGCAGGCGTTCGTCGGCAAAAACAGCAGTGTCATTCATGGGGTCAGTCCCAGGATCGGTTGAAGAGCGCTCGCCAGCGAGGTCGCGAGGGCCGCCTGGGCCTCGCTACGCTTGCTGTTGAGCGGCAGGTCGTAAGTAATGCGGGCCCCATAGGCATAGGGCGCATGGGGATCGACGCGCACCTTGTCGAAAACCATCAGTCGGGTGCCCAGGCTGAAGCCTTCGCTGAGGTCGTGGGTGACCATGAATACGGTCAGCCGGGTTTCGCGCCACAGGTCCAGCAGCAGGGCGTGCATGTCCTTGCGGATACCGGGGTCGAGGGCACCGAAGGGTTCGTCAAGCAGCAGCACCCGTGGCTTCATGATCAAGGCCTGGGCGATGGCCAGGCGTTGCTGCATGCCGCCCGAGAGCTGCGCCGGGTATTTGTCCAGGGCATGACCGAGACCGACCTTGTGCAGCAGCGCCGCCGCCTGTTCGCGGGCGGCGCGTTTGCGTTGGCCGAACAGCCGGCCCAGCAGCGGCGCCCGGGGCAGTTCCAGGCCCAGGGCGACGTTGTCCAGCGCGCTCAAGTGGGGGAACACCGAATAGCGCTGGAACACCACGCCACGACTCGGGTCCGGCTCCGCGGCCAACGGTTGGCCGTCGAGCAGGATTTCGCCGCGACTCGCGCTTTCCTGGCCCAGCAACAGCCGCAGGAAGGTTGATTTTCCGCAGCCGGACGTGCCGACCAGGGTGCAGAACTCGCCTTCGGCGATGCTCAGGTTCAGGCCCTCCAGCACCACATGGTCGCCATACTGCTGCCACACATTGTTGACTTGGATAAAGCTCATGAGCGGGCTCCTTCGTACCAGGGAAAGGCACGCCGGGTGAGCTGCTTCAAGCCCCAGTCCATCAGCCAGGCCAGCAGGGTGATCCACACCACATAGGGCAAAATAACGTCCATGGCCAGGTAGCGGCGCACCAGGAAGATCCGATAGCCCAGGCCATCTTCGGAAGCGATGGCCTCGGCCGCGATCAGGAACAACCATGCCGATCCCAGCACCAGCCGCAGGGAAATCAGCAGCCGTGGCAGCAGTTGCGGCAGGACCACGCGCAGGATCAGGGTCCAGGTCGAGGCTCCCAGGGTCTGGGCCTTGATCAGCAACTCGACGGGGATTTCCCGGGCCCGTTGTTCCAGGTCGCGGGCCAGTATCGGCGTGATGCCGATGACGATCAGCATCACCTTGGACAGTTCACCCAGGCCGAAGACGATAAACAGGATCGGCAGGATCGCCAGCGGCGGCACCATGGACAGCACCACCAGCAACGGCGACAGCGGCGCGCCGAACAGCGGCAGCGTGCCCGCGGCGATGCCCAGGCACAGGCCCGCCAGGGCGCTGACGCCCAGGCCGATGGCCAGGCGTCGCAGGCTGGACGCGGTGTCCTGCCAGAGCACATAACCACCGCTGCGCTTGTCCTCGCTGAAGGCCATGCGTTTCACCGCGTCGGTCATCTGCACGGCGCTGGGCAGCAGCTTGTCGTTGGGGTTGTCTGCCAACCGCTGCGCGGAGCCCAAAAAATAGGCACACAACAACAGGGCGAAGGGCAGGATCACCAGCAACAAGCGTGTGGGCCGATCAGGGTGACGATTGATCAGGTGCATGGACGTGTCCTCTGCTTACAGCTTGCCGTCGACCGCCATCTGCACGTAGCCGGGGTCAAAGCGCAGCTTGAGATTGCCCTTGTCGCCGCGAGTGACCTCATGGGCGAAGCGCATGCCGACCGCGCTGCTGTCCTTGGCCGCCTGGCCAAGCAGGCCATGCTCAAAGGAGAAGCCAGAGACCTTGTCCATGGTTTTCGGCAGTTCGGGGCTGTTGACGAAGTCCAGCATCTGCTGCGGTGTACGGAACAGTTGGGTCGTCGCCAATTGCGCCTTGAAACCGGCCAGGTCGGTGCCGGAGGCCTTGGCCATATGTTCCAGGGCTGCTTCGCCGGTGGCGGACTGACTGCCCATCAAGGCCACGACTTCGAACCAGGCGCCGGTCAGGGCTTTACCCAGCGCGGGGTTATCTTTGAGCGTCTGGGTATTGACCACCATCATGTCGATGATCTCGCCAGGGATCTTGCTGGAGTCGAACACCTCGGTGACCCCCGGCTTGGCCTTGATGTCGGCGAGCATGGGATTCCAGGTCGTGACGGCCTGGACGGCGTCGGTGTTGAAGGCGGCGGAAATATCCGCGTCGGACGTGTTGACGACTTTCAGGTCCTTTTCCTGCAGATCGACGCTGTCCAGTGCGCGCGCCAGCAGATAATGGGAGACCGAAAGTTCGACCAGGTTGACGTTCATGCCCTTGAGGTCGGCGACGGTCTTGCCGCTGCCCTTGATGACGATGCCGTCGTTGCCGTTGGAGAAGTCGCTGACCAGCAGCGCGGTGCTGTCCACGCCACCGGCGGCGGGGATGGTCAGGGCGTCCATGTTGGTCATGGTGCAGCCATCGAACTGGCCGGCGGTGTACTGGTTGATCGACTCCACGTAATCGTTGAGCTGGGTGACCTTGATGTGGATGCCGTATTTTTTGCCCCACTTGTCGACGATGCCTTGGGCTTGCGCATACTCCCAAGGCATCCAGCCCGCATAGATCGTCCAGCAGACGTTGAAATCAGTCTTGGCCGCGGCGTTGGACGGCAGGCTGACCAGCAGGGCAATACCGGCGGCGAGGAGGGCGGATAGAAGGGGTTTTCGCATGGTAAGACTCCAGTTGAGGATGGGCGGACAGGGAGCAGCGCGACACCTGTATGAATAGGTGGTCTGTCTCCCGGGCTTTTATCCCGCCGTGTAACCTCAACTGGAGGTCGTTGGCTCTCGGACCAGTCACTCGCTTTTCAGCGAGCCGGAACCCTAGCCAACTATTTGCAAATTGTGGTGCGTCTAGCTCGCGCTACTCCTGCACGCCCTGTTCCTTGCGAGAGGCGTGCCAGATCATGGTCATTTCTCCAACGCCAGGCTCAAGGGGGGAAAGCGGCGAGATACAGCGGATTTTCCGGGGCTGAGTTCGGTTGCTTTGCACCGCCCATCCTCGAGAGATGCTCCGGGTTGGGGCGGCTCGCACTCGATTGGGGCGATCCGGCGAGGCCGGAATATACGACGTTGTTTAAAAAACTCGGGTGTTTTACAGCGGAAATACACGAAGCCGTTAAACTGACACCCCAGGAACGGATTATATCCGTCCAGCTTGTTTTCATCGCAGTGCCTGACACGAGGTGCTTTGGGTGAGAGAGTCGTACACTCGGTTGTAAAGACAGCGTCGCGCTTCTGGTGCCTTACGTGCTCCCAAGGGCGTAGGGCGGTGATTACAGGTATACAGTGGTAAGAGAAATGGACTCTAGCGTCGGGTTGATCAGTGGCGAAGAAGCGGAGCCCTTTTTCGTGCAGACACTGGAGCAGGCAATTGATGCCGTGGTGGTCATTGATGATCACAATTGCGTGGTGTTCTTCAACGGGGCGGCCGAGCAGCTCTGGGGGTGTCCGCGCAGCGAAGTACTGGGCCAAAACGTCAATACCTTGGTGCCCCAGGCTGTCTATGCCCAGCATGACGGTTTTATCAGCGCCAACCGCGAGACCGGGGTCAACAAGATAGTCGGCAGCAGCCGGGATCTGCGTATTGTGCGCAAGGATGGCGAAGAGCGCTGGGGCTCGTTGTCCATCTCGAAAATCACCTTGCAGGGCCGCATTCTCTACGCCGCCTTTCTCAAGGACATCACCCAGGCGCGCTTGAAGGACATCGAGCACCGCTTGCTCTCGATATCCGTCAATGCCACCCGTTCGGCCACCTGTATCGCCGATGCGAATGGAGACCTCATTTATGTCAATGACGGGTTCGTTCGCTTGTTGGGCTATTCCCGTGAAGAGGTGATCGGTCAGTCACTGCTGATATTCTTTACCCCGGGTACCCAAGCCAAGGCGAATGCACAGCAGGTGCTGGAAAAGCTCCTCGGCGGTCAATCCAATGAAACCAGCGCGCTGATCGGCAAGCGCAATGGCCAACGGTTGTGGCTGCATGTTTCCTCGACGCCGGTGTTCGATGCCCGGGGCAAGGTCGAAAACATCGTGATCGTGTTGACCGACATTACCCGGACAAAGCTGCATGAGGTGTTGCAGGACAAGATCATCGGCGCGTTGTTGAAAGAGGCGTCGCTGGAGAGCGTGCTGACCCTGCTGTGCGAGGAGATTGAACACATTGCCCCCGAGGTCGCTGTTTCGATCCTCAGTGTGGACAAGAACGGAATCCTCCACCCCTTGGCCAGCCCGGGCTTGCCGCCGGATTACTCCAGGGCGATCGAGGGCCTGTCAGCCGGTCCGGCCAGTGGCTCCTGTGGCACGGCGGCCTACCGGGGCGAGCCGGTTCTGGTGACGGACATTCACCACGACCCGCTCTGGGCCGACTACAGGGCCCTGGCTCAACAGTTGGCTTTCCAGGCGTGCTGGTCGGTTCCGATCCGCAACGCCGCGGGACGGGTCGCGGCGACCTTTGCGCTCTACTTCCGGGAGTCCCGCGGACCGGATCCTCTTCATACCCATCTGGTAACGGCAGGTATCCACCTGTGCCTGCTGGCCCTGGAGCGGGAAGAGGCCCGGCAGTCCATTCTGCGATTGGCCTTTTATGATGCCCTGACCGGCTTGCCCAATCGCAATTTCCTCCTGGCCCAGGCCGAGCGGACCCTGCTTGAAGCGGCTGAAGAGCAGACCGAACTGGCGGTATTGTTTGTCGACCTGGACCGTTTCAAGCAGATCAACGATGCCCTGGGGCACGCCTCGGGGGACGAACTGCTGCAAGTCATGGCGCAACGGCTGCGCAGTGTGCTGCGGGAGTCGGACATTGTCGGGCGTTTGTCCGGGGACGAGTTCGTGTTGGTGTTGCCACGGATGGGCGCCACCCAGGTCACGTTTTTTCTTGAGCGGCTGCTGCTGACCCTCAGCGTCCCGGCCACCGTTGCCGGGACTTGCGTCGTGTTGTCGGCCAGTATCGGCATCAGCCTGTTCCCCAGGGACGGGCAGGATATGGAAAGCCTGCTGCATTGCGCCGATATCGCCATGTACCAGGCCAAGCGCGTCGAACGCGGCAGCTTCAGCTTCTTTCTCGAGGAGATGAACAAGACCGCCCAGGAGCGCTTGATGCTGGAGACGGACTTGCGCAGGGCCCTGGCCGGCGATGAGCTGTATCTGGTTTATCAGCCGCAGGTGAATCTGCGCAGCGGACGTCTGGTGGGGGCCGAAGCGCTGGCGCGTTGGGTGCATCCGACGCTGGGCCCTATCGGCCCCGACCGGTTCATCCCTCTGGCCGAGGAGTGCGGGCTGATCAATGCGCTGAGTCAATGGGTGCTGGAGCAAGCGTGCGAGCAATTGGCGCAGTGGCGTCGGCAAGGGTTGGGGATCCCTTCCTTGTCGATCAACCTGTCGCCGATCAACTTCCACAACCGTAATCTG
The DNA here is from genome assembly GCF_023242495.1 of Pseudomonas sp. MWU13-2862. Taxonomy (NCBI): domain Bacteria; kingdom Pseudomonadati; phylum Pseudomonadota; class Gammaproteobacteria; order Pseudomonadales; family Pseudomonadaceae; genus Pseudomonas; species Pseudomonas sp. MWU13-2862. The sequence goes on from NZ_JALMEZ010000005.1 coordinate 59,156, forward strand.
GCCGAGTTGATCGACCGGCAATTGCAATATTGCGACTTGCAGCCGAGCGACCTGTGTGTGGAGTTGACCGAGGGCGTCTTGCTCTCCAATAGCGCAGGCACCGAGCAAACTCTCCGCGATTTGCACGCCTTGGGCGTGCGCCTGGCCATCGATGACTTTGGCACCGGCTACTCCAGCCTGGGGTATTTGCGGCGCCTGCCGATCAGCGAGTTGAAACTGGACAAGAGTTTCGTCGACGACCTGGAGCGCGATGCTTCCTGCCGTGCCCTGAGTGAGTCCGTCATTGGTATCGGCAAGGGGCTTGGCTTGCACGTGGTGGCTGAAGGCATTGAACAGGTCGCCCAGTGCGATATTCTCGTGGCGCAGGGCTATGAGGTGGGGCAAGGCTATTTGTTCTCGGTCCCGCTGCCGAGTGAGGCGTTTGCACAATGGGTCATGGCGCGTGACACCGAGCGCTGCGTGGACGAAGGCAGCATGGTGATGACCGCGATCACGGACAACCTCAGCCGGCCATAAGTGGATCCGCCTCGTTCTGCGCATAACGCGTGGGCGGCAGCCCGACATGGCGGGTAAAGGCGACGCTGAACGCGCTCGCCGAGCTATAGCCCACGCGTTGTGCAATCTCCGCCAGGCCAGCTTCCTTGCGGCGTAGCAGATTCTTGGCCAGGGCCATGCGCCAGGTCAGCAGATAGGCCATCGGCGCTGTCCCCAATGCGCGGTTGAAGCGCTCGAAGAAAGCCGAGCGGGAGAGGGCGGCCTCTTTCGCCAACTGCGCAATCGTCCAGGCTTGGGTCGGGCTTTCGTGCATTCGTCTGATCGCCACGGCGAGGCGTTCGTCGGCAAGCCCGCGCAAGAGGCCGGGTGAGGTGGTGGGCCCCGCCGTGGAGCGCAGGGCTTCGATCAGCAGCACCTCCAGCAGACGTTCCAGGATCACTTCCCGCGCCGGCCGCCGCTCGCGGGACTCTTCGCTGACCAGTTGAACCAGGGTGGTGAGTCTTTTTTCGCCGCGAACATGGATCAACCGCGGGAGCAGCGACACCAGCAAAGCCGCGTCCGGCGAGCCGAAGACGCAGTGGCCCACCAGCACCAGCACTTCGTGCGGCCCGTCTTGCACACCCAGGCGGAACCCGCCCTGGAGCTGTGCGACGGGCGCTGTCTGAACGTCCTCGGGCGGCGGCTCAAGACTCGACATCGCAAACCCCGGCGAGGAGGGAATCAGGACAAAGTCGCCGGCCTGGAGCTCGATCGGCTCGCGTCCTTCAACCGCGAGGCGGCACGCCCCTTCGAGGATCACACAGTAGAACGGCTGCCCGGCTTCTGATCGGCGGACACGCCAGTGCCCCGCGCCGCTGACGAGCTTCGAGAACGGCGCGCACGGCTGGAGCAGGCTGACGACTTCCGATAACGGATCAATCACGGCAGGACTCTTGCGAATGAGATATGGACTTTCGAGTGTAGCAAGTCCGGATGCGCGGCCGTATCGTTTCCGTACCGTCTATCACCTGCAGGAAGTCATTGATGAAAACCGTTCTGATAACAGGCTGCTCATCCGGTTTCGGCCTTGAAACCGCCCGGTACTTTCTCGACCACGGTTGGAAAGTCATCGCCACCCTGCGCACGCCGCGCGAGGACTTGTTGCCGCACTCCGAGTACCTGCGTGTGCTGGCGCTCGACGTGACCGACCCGCAGAGCATCCAGCGGGTGGTAGAGGCCGCGGGCCCCGTCGATGTGCTGGTCAACAACGCCGGGATTGGCATGTTCGGCGCCCTTGAAGGTACGCCGATGGACGCCGTTCGCGATATTTTCGAGACCAACACCTTTGGCACCATCGCGCTGACCCAGGCGCTGCTGCCCCAGTTCAGGCAGCGCAAGGCGGGCACGGTGGTGAACGTCACGTCGAGCGTGACCTTGAAGCCCCTTACGCTGCTTTCCGTGTACACCGCGAGCAAGGCGGCGATCAATGGGTTTACCGAGTCGCTGGCGCTGGAGCTTCAGCCATTCAATATCCGCGTGAGCCTGGTGCTCCCGGGACGGGCGCCTGAAACACGCTTCGGTGAAAACGCGCAGGCGCGAATACTCATCCCCGAGGCGTATGCCGATCTGGCGAAGAACGTCTTTGCACAATGGGCTCAGTCGTCGGAGATCACCTTGGCGCGCGATGTGGCCGAAGCGGTGTGGCGTGCTGCCAATGACCCGGCGGCGCCGCTTCGCATTGTTGCCGGAGCGGACGCCTTGGCGTTATAGCTCCGCTAATGCGCAGGTCGTGGTGCCGCCATCTGGGTCACTTGAGCCACGCCCCCGGTGTCGTGCCTGTCAGGTCCCTGAAGAACGCAATAAACGCGCTGTCACTGGAAAAGCCCAACTCGAAGGCGCTGTAGCTGAGGCTGCGGCCGGTGGACAGCAGTTCGATGGCCCGCATCAACCGCCACTGTTGCCGCCATTGCTGATAACTCATGCCGGTCTCGCGCTGGAAGATGCGACCGATGGTCCGGCTGCTGGCGCCGATTTGCTGCTCGAGTACCTGAACGGTTGGTGGCAGTTGTTCGGGCATGGCCAGCAGCGGCTTCAAACGTCTGTCCTGGGGCAGCGGTAACAGCATGGGCTGGCGCACCGCGTCACGAATTTCGCTGAGGCACAGCCCCAGCAAATGAACGAATTTGCCTTGTCGCCAATCGGTGTCGAAATCGGCAATGGCGATGGGTTCCAGGACTGCCCGCAGCAGCGGCGTGACTTCGATCACGCAAACCTGTTGTGGCAGTTCGGCGCACAACTCGGCAGACAGATAAATCGATCGATAGTCCACGGTCTGCTGCATCACCGCGCGATGATTCACGCCCGCGGGTATCCAGGCAGCACGGGAGGGCGGCAGCAGGCACAGATGCCGCGCCAGTGTGATGCGCGTGCAGCCCTGATGGGTAAACAGCAACTGACCGCGTTGATGTTGATGGAGGCCAGAGTCGTGGTCCCCCAGAGTGGACGCGATACCAATGACCGGCGCGGGGTATCGGTCGGGGTTGAAAGCGTCATGGGTGTCGAGCCAGGCCATCGATTGTCCGATTTCAATGATTAGTTGTCTGAGTCTTGATAATACGACGCCTGGCACGCTTCAAACTGGCCGCCTGTTTTTCTGGCGAGTGAAGTCGCGATGAAGTCTACAAAGTGGTTGGGGCTGGCGATTGCCCTGTTGATGTTCCCGCAAATCGCGCAAACCCTTTACAGCCCGGCGCTGGCGGATATCAGTCGGGCCTTTGCCGTGGGGCCGCAACAGGCGGCGCAAACCCTGTCGGTGTACTTCCTGTCCTTCGCTTTCGGCGTGGTGGTGTGGGGGCGGCTGTGTGACCGGATCGGACGGCGGCCGGCCATGCTGGCGGGGCTGTTGTTGTACGCCATGGCGTCGATACTGGCGCTGGCTGCGCGTACCTTTGAGGCCTTGTTGGTCGCCCAGGTGCTGGCGGCATTTGGCGCGGCAGTGGGTTCGGTGGTCACGCAGACCCTGCTGCGCGACCGCTTCAGCGGTTTGGAGCTGGCGCAGGTGTTTTCGCTGGTGGGCATAGCGCTGGCCACCAGTCCGGCACTTGGACTGTTCGGCGGGGCGAGTCTGGTGCAGGCCTTCGGTTATCGAGGCGTGCTGGGCTGTCTGTTGCTGCTGTCCCTGGGGTTGGCGCTGTGGTCCTGGCGAGCGCTGCCGGAAACCCGGCCGCTGCATCTGGCCAGTGTCGGGCTGTTCGAAACGCTGTGGCGCATGCTGCGGGACCTGGATCTCTGGCGTTCGGCGCTGTTGGTCGCGGTGTTCAACATTGCCCTGTTCAGCTACTACAGCCTCGCACCGTTCATGTTTGAAAGGTTGGGGCTGAGTGGTCGGATGTTCGGTTACAGCGGCGTGATCCTGGCCTTGGGGTCGGGCCTTGGCGCCTGGGTCAACAAGCGTTTGTTACGCCGTGGATTGACCAGTGCCCGGTTGATCCGTGTGTCTGCGCTGTCGGGATTGTTCGGCGGTGTTGGCGTGTGGCTTCTGCAGGACAGCGTGCTGTTTGTGTTGGCGATGCAACTGGTGGTGCTGGCGTTCGGCATGGCGATTCCCAATGTCCTGGGTTCGGCACTCTCGAACTACGGTGATCGATTGGGCACCGCCGGTGCGCTGTTCGGTTTGTTGTATTACTTGCTGATTGGTGTGGGGATGCTGCTGGCGGCGTGGTCCCAGGCGTTGGGCCTGACCTTGCTGGTATGCGGCTCGTTGGGATTGCTGTTGGCGCTGATGCCGAAGCAATACCGGGCTTGAGCCGCGTAACCGCCTGATGACCCTGCTTTATGTCCGTACCGAGACCTTGTTCCGCGAATAAATCTGCCGGCATTGCGCGGCAAACCCCACGATGAAAAAGCCTAGCCATACCACCAGCGTGCTCAGCACCACGGGCGCCATCGGATGATCGGCAATCGGATGCGAGACGGGGAGGCGGGTGAGGGTTTCATTGGTGGCGGGCACGAATGACAGCAGGAAACTGAACGACAGCCCGAATGCGCTCAAATACGGGCGCGCTCGCCCCAGGAAACTCACTGCTGGCGCCCACGCACCGGCGTAGGCGGCAAGCAGCACAATGACGCCAAAGGCATGCCCGGCATTTAAACCACCAGTACTGGAGACCCCAAAGGACGTGGCGACCGTGAGCGTCAAACTGATGAGATAGACACTGCCGGCGCGGGTCTTCGGGTCGATCTTGTAATAGCGGATAAAGCTGTAGGCGCCTGCAATCACGGGGATCAGGCTGATAACGGTATGAATGGCGCCTAAAGTCGATATGGGATGAGTCATGGCATGTGTCTCTCTACTAGTTGGTTGGGTGTGAAGGCAAAATAAAAGACCGGTCTTCACCAGTCTTCTCAGTAGGGATCAGCGGGTTGAAGTCAGCCTGCTGATGGACAATTGAACCAGCGCCTGGAAGGTCTCTGGATCGCCGAACCCACGCGCTGCCAGCATGGCTCCATGCACGCTGGCCATGAACGCCTTTGCCTCGATCGTCGAGCTGTCTTGCAAGTGAAACTGCCCGGTGGCGGTGCCCTTTTCGAGGACCGATGTGAGCCAGTCGGTCAGGTCCTGGAAATGCCCGCGAACTTCGGCCGCCACTTCGTCAGGAATCGTCGGCAGTTCGACGGCCAGCATCGCGCAGATACAGAACGGAGAGCTGCCACTACGGATACAGGTGGACCAGTAACCGACATAGGCATTGAGCTGTGCCAATGGATCGGCAACCTGCCGACCGAGCGCCGCCAGGCCTTCCCGTGCTTGCTCGCGATACCGCGCGACCACCACGCGAACCAACTCGGCCTTGCTGGGGAAATGGTGATGAATAGTGGCCTTGGTGATACGCACCCGCTCGGCAATATCCGCATAACTGAAGCTGTTGTAGCCCCCGACAGTCAGCAATGACTGGGCATACTCGGCAATTTCGGTCGCTTTCGGGGACAGTTCTGTGTTCATAGACAATTCCATAAAATTACCGCGCAACGCTGGATATACTCGGCCCCGTGAGAGGGGGTTGAGTCAGCCTGCTGGCTGTTGGATGGGATAAACCTACTAGTAGGTTGGTTTTCTGTCAAGCGACGGCTCCCTACGAAAGGGAAAGCCTGCGGTCGGTCAAGGGAGGTGATTTACATGTATGTATTTCTACAGGCGGCTCGCGTGGTGGTGCAGGGCATAAAGGCGTTGGGCATCGCGGCGAGCAATCGCCCTGGAGACGCCTTGACCCATGGCAATGCCGTGCTTGAGCAACGACACGCGGTGCTCAGCCAGTCGTATGTTGACGACGGCATCTTCGGCTTCGAAGGGAAGCCCTATGTAAAGGCGGTCGCCGCTGCGGCGCGGGCGTCACGAGCGGGAAACTGCGAGGAACAGGCGTGCCTCGCGTTCGATATGCTCGCCAGTACCGGGATCGCGCCGCTCGAACTGATGTCCCTGCAAAACCACGTGGGAATGGAAGGCTATCAGGGCCCTGCGGTCAGCGGCGCGATTACAGGGGTTGTGGAGGCCGATTACGCGGGCCCTGATCACGTCTTCGTCGTCTGCGGCCGGAGCGCGCAGACCAATCTGCAAGACCCCACGACCTGGAACAACGACGCCGTCATCTGTGATCCTTGGGCGAAGAGGGCCTATTTCGTGGCCGATATGGCGGATGAGATGAAGCTTATCAATCGGGTCAGTGGGGGCAGCATGGCTACTTCTCAAAAGTATCGTTTTGAGGGGGCGGGGTGGTGAGTTGCGGGCCTTGAAAAAGAGGCTGGCAACGCGAACGTTGCCGTCTTCAGGATCAGCGTGGCGGTGGGCTGCGTGAGGTCCGGTATTGCGCGGTAATCAGGCGTTGCTGTAGATGCCGGAGAAACCCTGCCTCGAAGGCGTCGCGCCGATCACCTTCCGGATAGCCCCGGCGAGCCTGGGTCAGTTGCCACCACAAGGGTTGGGTGGCGCGTCGGTCCAGCCAGAGCCCAGCACAGCGTCCGCCACTGGCGATTTCCTGGGCGAATTGCTCGTCCCAAGGGGTGGGGCTTTGCGATGAGGCATTGGCGCAGGCGTTGAGGCTGATGGTGGTGGTTGAAGCGGGAGAGGGTGGATCACGTTGTCGCAGGATCGCCATGTCGTAGAGGGCGATGGCGTCCTTGATCAGTTTGTCGGCCAGCTTCTGCTGCTGGTCATCCTGAAAGGCCAGGGTTCGGGCACCGTCCAGGCAGAGCCGGGCGGCGTGGCGTAAGTGATCGACCGCTTCGGTGGGGCTCAGGGAGGCGAGTTTGATCAACGTGGGTGTGGGTAGGCGTGAGAGCAGTGTGCGATCAATCATGGAGAGGGGCTCCGTGATTGGATCGGATTAACACCCGATGTGACAGGCGGTGCCCGGGCGTGAAAGGGGGATAGACCATTCTCCTTATCTCCTTCGTGAGGTTAAGGAACTGCCATCCGCCGTTGCGACACGGTGAGGGTGGCAGACCACGCGAGGGTCGCAAACCGGTACACGAAGGAACACCGGCCAAGCCGAAGCCTGCCTCGCGCGGTCCACCATAGAACGCAGCAGCCATACGCCAGAAGCGTTGGCTACATCGTTGCGGAGCTACCGCGCCTTCGTGTGTGAATACAGGTTGCGACACCCGGTCACAGGTATGTCTGTGACTCAACAAGCCTAACGAAGGGGGGAGCATTGCTCAGTCGGTCATGGACCAGGAAAGCGTGCGAAGTATCTGATAGTTTTGTAGGTATGTCTTGTTGGCGAGTCGGGGGCGATTTGTCACATTTTGTTTCTTTGAGAGAGCTGGCTGGAGCTAGGGGATAGTTTTGGTTTTCTCAATCTACTGCTTCAGATGGGCAGTCGCAGTGTATGAAAGGACTGCTACTGACCAAGAGTAGTCATTCCTGTGTGCCTAAGAAACCTCGCCGATTCAGTCCTATAAATTCAGCCGTAGCTATCCCTCTCGGCACGAAAAAATCAATAGCCCCTAGGATTCAAGGCATCCCTTGGTATGGTGGCATTTTGGTTTTTTCTGGTGTACCGTCATAGCTAATAAAAGTAGAACTGATGGATGAGGGATATAAAATGGATAATTATTTTCAAGATACAATCTCAAAAATATATGGCGACGATGACGATTTTGTTGTTGTCGGATTGACCGGTCGTACTGGTAGTGGTTGTTCTACTGTAGCAAACATTCTCTCAAGCAATAAAAAAGATATAAAGCATTCTCTTTTTTCAGGTCATAATCCTAAAGATAATAATCAAAGAAAACAGAAGGTGGTTTTTGGCTGTTTTGAGCATAATTGGGAACCTTTTGTAACGATTCAGGCTAGTACCGTTTTATTGCTGATGCTTTCTGAAGTGAGTGTTGAAGAGCTAGGGGTTTTTATAGGTGGGTCGGGTGATTTAGATCCTGGTATCTCTCTGAGGACAACTGGTATTCTTAAAGATATTCGTGATAAGCCAGTTATTGTTGGCGATATCGGCTCTTTGCGACGATTTTATACAGAGTTTTTGCCAGAGAAAAATGCAGAGCTTAAAAGAGTGATGGGCGGTGCTGCCTATGTTAAGTTGTTTCAACTTGTCGGCAGTAATCTACGGAACTCTGGCTATGTTACCTCTGATGAGGTTGTTAGTGGGAAGTCTTTTTCGTTGGCCGAGCGAATCAATAAAATAATCAAGGATATTCGTAAGGCGCGGGTTGAGGGGGATAAAACATTTATAGTTATTGATGCAATAAGAAATCCATTTGAGGCTATATATTTTCAAGATAGGTACTCATCTTTTTATCTCATGGCTGTCTCATGTCATGATGACGAACGGACACGTAGATTGCGTGGGCTTGGGTATACCGATGCTCAAATAAAAATAGTTGATGATGAAGAGTACGGCAAGCTAGATGCAACTAATCAAAAGGCCTATGTTAAACAGGATATTAAGGCCTGCTTGCAACGGGCGGACTTGCATGTGAGTAATCCGGATTCAGGGAATATGGTCTCCAATTTCAATTCGTTAGCGGACCAGTTATTAACTTTTGTTGCCCTGATGATTAGACCAGGATTGGTGACGCCAACCCCTTTAGAGCGTTGTATGCAAATTGCATATACAGCCAAGCTTAATTCAGGATGTATTTCTAGGCAGGTAGGTGCTGTTGTTACTGATGTTAATTTTTCAGTCCAGTCTGTCGGCTGGAACGATACACCATTTGGGCAGGTTCCTTGCAGTCTGCGTAATCGATTTGATCTGGCAAATGGCTATGATCAAGACGCTTACTCAGAGTACGAAAAGCTCGATGTGAAATTCATCGATGCAGTTGAGGCGGGAAATGAAAAATTTGTAAAGGTTACTAAAACTGGTAGAAATATTTCATACTGTTTTAAGGGCGAATATAATGCGCTTACCGGTAAAGATAATCAAGTTCATACGAGATCTCTTCATGCAGAGGAAAATGCATTTTTGCAAATTTCAAAATACGGTGGTAGAGGGGTTGAAAATGGAAAGCTATTTACGACTGCTAGTCCGTGCGAGCTATGCTCCAAAAAGGCTTATCAGCTAGGTATAAAAGAGATTTACTATATCGACCCTTATCCTGGGATTGCGATGAGTCATATTTTAATGGGGGGAAGCCGAAACCCAGAGCTTGTAATATTCTCTGGTGCTATAGGCAGAGCTTTTCATAACTTATACTCGCCTAAACTGTCCTACAAGGATGAGCTTAATGCGCTTGCCTTGTAACTAATTTGTTTTTCTCAAGCAGCTTCTACTAATTGGAGACTCTGTTGTGAGGTTGTGAGTTTTTTCATTAAAAATGGACGGATTTATGTTTGCTGTTTTCCTGAGTAAAAACGGTACGAATTTATTTTCTGACAGATCTTCTTTCGGCCAATCGTAGCATCCTCATCGGTGGCTTTCGATCAGCGGCGAATGTCTGAAAGTAGGAAATAAATCTGTCATTTTTTCACAAGCGAGTCGCTTGAACAGTTAGGGGGTATTATGCGTTTGCTTAAGCTTGTAAGGACTGCCTCTCGGGAAGCTAATATTCTTGCTGTGTTAGCAACAGCTGCATTACTTTTCAAAATATTTGTGCTCAACCGCTACTCGGCTCCGTTTTTCGGCGTGTATGAATTTGGGGTTATTGTGGAGGCTGTTTTGGCCTCAGTGGTCGCCAGCTATGTCTTCTATCTACTGGTCGTTCATGTCAAGGAGTCCTCTGATCGCGAAATCCTTCGTCCTTACGTTGAGAAACACTCCAAACGACTCATTGGAGAGTGTCTAGCTCAAGTCAGCGATATTGCAAAAAAAACCGGAGTGGATCTTGATTTTTTAAATTTTACGAAATTAGATGTTTCCTCGGCGTTCTCGAATATTTCACCATATTCGCAGGCGCCGCTAATTATATCTACGCAATCGATGCAATATGCAAATTGGCTTCAGTACTTTAATGAGCATAAGAGTCGTAGCGACGAAAGCATTCGCAAGCTTCTCGATCAGTTACCATTTTTGGATGCAAGCCTTGTTAGCATCATTACGGCTATAGATGACTGTATACATTTTTCAACTCTAAGATTTTTAACAAATATAGAGATAAGAAATGAGGATCTCTCATCTTTTTCAGAGGCTTTCTTTGACTACTGTCTGCTGTGTAGACAGCTAAATCTACATTTGGTGCGGATTGGTTTTTCCCCTGTTACTCCATAGGACCTACTTCAGGTCTGCATCGCTTTACGACGCAGCCCGCCCGAACAGGAGTCAATCGCCTGAGGTAGGTTGACGCGGGTGTTGAGTTTCATACTTTAAATGAACGGGAAGTTAGGTTTCCCGCTCAATTAGGAGCACTGTCAGCCGCTAACGCCGACTGTCTGTCCATCCAACACCGAATCCATCCTCAACTGTGCCAGCTCAATCAGATGCACCACGCCCATCGCCACCTTGCGGTTCGAACCGGTCTGGTTGTCGGCGTGTTCATAGGCCGTGGCCGCGGCGGATTGCAGAATTGAGTAGACGTTAACCAAGGCATTTTCCTGATTCCTGGGGTCAGGTAGATGACCATGCAGCACTGTGTTTGGGACTGCTTTCGAACCAGCATCCGGACCAAGGTTGTAGTGAGACAAAACCCGGTCGGCGATACGAGGATCGATGATTTCAACGCTGGGTGTTACAGGCGGATTGGGGGTAGGTTTGAACATGTGGCGTGACTCCAAGTCAGTCAACAAAGAGAGCCGCAACCATCGCTACTAAACGATTGAATGGGTGGCGGCCGAACGCAGGTTAGTAGACCGGTGACTAGGCCCGGCGCGCACGAAGGCGCCCTGCGCACGGCCACCATAAAGCGAAGGCCGAAGAGACGTGCCTTGCAGAAGGGGACGTATTGCGCCTAGTCAAACGGCGGGCTACTAAACCCGATCACTGATGAGCAGTGACGAGTTGAAGCCTAGCCGCGAGAGCAGGCGCAAACAAGCGGTCAGGATTTTCTAGGAAACTTCACTCAATGGAAAGAGAGTTCTCTTGCGAGAGGCTGAAATAACTGATCTCCGTGACAGGTCGCGAGCATCATCTGACCGTTCTGCCAGATAGATGTGCTCCGCTCATTCATAGTAATCCTGTTCGTACGAAACCTGGACCGTGCTCAGCCAGGCACGTTGATCCACAGGGCTTGCTGGGTGAGGACGCTAAAAGCTTTGCGGGCAAGCGAGCGTCGACCGGCGGCCTGAAGTAGGACCAATCTGTAAGTGCTGAAGGGCATTTTGTAAATGCTCTTCAGGGGCTTTATCGCCGTAAAAACTTCCTCCATGTTCCTTCGTACTCCGAACCAGTACGAAGGAACATGGGTTTGAAATGGAGCAACGATTTTTTCGGACGCGACAAAAAAGATTGTCTCTTCTGTCGGCCCGGCCAGCCATGCTCCTGGTGCAAGGAGCCTGACTGGCGGACCGAAAGCTGGGGCTGCTTCGGTGGTGTCGAACAGAAAGACCCCGCCCCGGCGCCTCCGGAGATCCCCCTCAAGAAGGATCCATGGCCGCAGCCGAAACCGTCACAAGGCGCGATCTTTGCCAAGTCCTGTGACCCCGCAAACTGGTGCTGTACGGAGGCGGGCACGGCTACGGAACCGGCCTCCCATTTCGGCAAGGTCATGGTGTCGAAAACCAAGGCGATTCCGGCGGGGGCCGCCATGCTTGGTGTCACACTGGGAGCCGACGCGGCGCTGGGTCGAATCGCCGGAGGCGGCATCGTCCAACAGGGTTTCCGGTGGATGTTGCGCAGCGCGATGGTGGCCGGTGGTGGTGCCACGGTCTTTATCGCCGGCATGCTCCCCGCCCGCATGGGGGACGGCACCCTGTACAGCGACGACGAACTGCGTCAGATGGCGGCTGCGGCCTCCCGTGTGCGTTTCCAGTTTCGTCACGACGCCGAGGGGGCGTTGCAGCTTTACGGTATTCACACCGGGGCTTCCGGGGACGATAGCGTCCGTATTGTCAAAGCCCAATGGCGGGCCGACGGCCGTACGCTGGAAGCCCATCTGGGCGATGGCATCACCTTGCTCTGGACACCCAACGGTGGCCCGCTGCTCACCCCCGAGCTGAAGTTCCCGGAACATACGGATGCGCCGATGGGCAGCATCCTCGTGCATCCCATTGAGGAAGGGGTGGATTCGCAGATCGACGGTTATCCCGTCGCTGACGACGTTACCCTTGGCGACCGGATCATTACGTTCCCGCTCGATTCCGGGTTGAAGTCGATTTATGTAGTATTTTCGAAGCCGTTTGGTGGCACAGGGGCGAAGTACCACATGCCGCCGTTAGAGTTGCCTGCATTTCCAGATGCCGTTTCTGTGAAAGCCAAAAGCAGTGTTCAGGGCGGAGGAGGGAAACGTGCACGATGGAAAGACCGCAAAGGAAGAATCTATGAGTGGGATAGCAAAACGGGGGCTATCGAGATGTATAACAAACAAGGTAAACATCTCGGTGAGTTCAACCACGAAACGGGCGAGCAGATAGACCCTGCAAAACCAGGAAGAGTCACGCCTAAGTAAATTGCGAGGTTAATAATGTATTTATGGATTAGCGGTTTTTTGGCAGGCGATAACGAGGATGACTCGTTGAAGTACTCCCTGACGGTTCAGCCTGATTTTGAGCAGACAATAATGGGCGTTCTTGGCTGGGATGGGTTTGATAAAAGTCCTGACGGTGAATGGTTACTGACATCCGAGCAGGTGAGAGAAATTGCTGCGGTCGTTAATGAAGTACTACCTACGGAATTGGATTTGTTCATCGGCGTACGTCGTGCCTGACCGTATTCGTCAGGTGTTACATGCGATTTGTGTTGAAACAAGAGAGGCGGGAATGCATCTGTATATAACTGGTTTCTTATCGGGAGATCATGATGATGACTCTTTGAAATATGATCTTGATCGCTCCTGAGTTTGAACAGGTCGTCATGGATGTGTTGGGCTGGAAAAGCTTAGCGGAGGAAAGTGATGGGGAGTTGCTGCTAACCAGCGACGTGGTCCAGCAGATTGCTTCTGTTGTCAAGGAACCGTTACCCAACGATCTGGATCTGTTCATCGGCGTAGTAGCTGGAGAGATAGATTAAGTGCTACGCACAACCCACACCGAAGCAGGGATAGGCAGTGACAGGCTGGTTGACAACCTGAGATACGTAATCGAAGCATTCGATAAAGAAACCGAGTTGATGGCCTTTGAGATTGAGCTTCCTGACGACTGCGAGGAGCAATTATCAGCAGTTATGGCGTGGTCCGCTCCTCAGCGTGGAGATGAAGGCTACGATCTTAGTACCTCACAGTTGGATGCCATTGAAGCATTGGCGGGTAGAAAATTTTACGACCAACGCTATATTTTTCAGCTGACCTGTAATGCCTTTTGAGTCGTCGGTGATGCATTTGTGGATTAGCGGTTTTTTGACCGGTGATATAAGGACGACTCGATGAAATGCCTGGCTTTTGTGAGAGAACAGACTCAAGCCAGCAACTCTGTAATCCACCGAGCCTGCCGGGCAACATCCCGCACCTTCTCTTCAGGCACTGCCTGCCGCGCCCGGGCGAAATTGGTCAGGGTCTTCTGCTTCTCGCGCAACACACGCTGCCACTTGGCCAGGAACACCGGGCTGCGTGCCTGCATCTGCAACGGGCCGAAGTACAGCTCCTCGGCGCTATACATCACCGATCCGACGCGCTCGGCGACGATGATTTCGTAGTCGAAGCGGTTTTCCCGCAGCAGTTCCTCGCAGAGGATGCAGTAGCCATTTTCCATCAGCCATTGGCGCAGTGGCTGCTCACCGCCGTTGGGCTGCAGGATCAGGCGCTCCTGGCCGCTCAGGTGTGCCTTGCCGCTCTCGAGGATGTCGCGGATGGTTTCGCCGCCCATGCCGCAGATGCTGATCGCCGTGATTCCGTCTCCCGGCTCGATTGCCGTCAGGCCATTGGCCAGGCGCACGCTGATCCGCTGCTCCAGGTCGTTCTCGCGCACGGTGCGTTCGGCCGCGTGGAACGGCGTCAATGCCACTTCGCCGGCCACCGCCGCCGCGATAACGCCACGGCGCATCAACGCCACCGGCAGGTAGCCGTGATCCGAGCCGATATCGGCCAGGCGCGCACCTGCGGGCACATGCGCCGCCACGCGCTCCAGGCGCATGGACAATGTCTGTTCGTTCAACGGCAACCCCTTTTCACCACGAGCATCCGGCACCTTTGGCCGGATCGGGGCGCGACTCTATCGAGCAACGCCATGCATTTCAAATGCCGGCGACCGGGGCCATGGTTTCCGCTCGCTTCGGCTCGAAAGCCGACCCTCACACCCCACGCTCCTTGGTAACACCCCGCAGGTACGCCGCCATCGCCGCAAACCGTTGCCGGGTTTCCCATTCGAACACCCGGTTGACCAGCGGATCCAGCATCCACCCCAACCACCGTGGTCGCAGCCGGACGCTAAACGTATAAATCAGCTCCGAGGTTGCATCGTCAATATCACGATGGCGCATTGAAGCCGCCCACCACTGAAAGCATCCCGCCGGTTCCACAATTACCGCTGCCGCCACTTGAGCAGGCAGGTAGTTAACGAACCGCGTACGCAACGCAAACAGACGTTTCCAACCACGCCCTTGGTTGATCGTGATCGCACCGATATAGGGGTGATTGCCCCCACCCTCGACCGCCGCATGGGACAGCAACGTATCCCACTGCCGACGCACACTATGGTTGTGAAAAGCTTCAAAAGCATCGGCGGCCGAGGAGGGCATGATCAGGCTGATTCGACGTTGCTTCATTGCGCTTCCTCGACAACGGCAGACGTGAATTTCCAGCGTTGGAATTCAACCTCGAACTCTTCCAACTCCAGTAACCCCATGCACGGGAGCGCTCCCGTCAGGCGAAGTTCGTTCTTCTCCAACTTGCAGGCGAGCAGCACCGCCGCCATGCAGGGAATCTCCGGCCCGTTCCCGCCCGGTGCGGTTAACTGCCAAGTCAAACAACCTTGTTTGCCACCCTCAAGCACCCCACGTACTTGAACCTTCATGGCCCCCTTATCGCTGCCCAGCGGATCAAGCACCCGCGCGGACAGCGCGTCCAGCCGAGCCGCCCATCGATCGATCGGCAATGGCACGCCAAGCCGGCGCAAGGCGGCTGCCGACCAGAGGCAGATATGCTGAATCCGCAGTTCCAGCGCCGCATGGAATTCGACATCGCGCACACCTGGGTATCGGGCCGGAAACAGGGCCAGGTCCGGCACATCGCACGCCGCTCCCAGGCGTGGGCCCAGGCCGACGAAGCTGAAGCGCCGGATGTCCTGCCAACCGTATTGCTTGCGCCATGCGCCGCCATTCCAACGCGCAAAGGCCAACCCGGCATAACCAAACACCGCCTTGATGGTGGCGATGCCACGTGCGGCCTGCTGGCCGGGGGCGATAACGGTCCTGATGCTATCCACGCGGGTAAAGGACTTGGCCAGGTGATCGACCACTGCGGACGACAACCCGGGCACGCTGCTGGCTCCCGAAATGGCAAGCACCCCCGCGGCTTTTGCCTGCGCGTCTACATTGGCTGAGAAGTGCTCGACAAAGTCCCGACCGTCCGCGAGGTCCAGGTAATGTGCGCCGGCAGCACACGCCGCCTTTGCGACGCGATAGTCCTGGCCCTGAAAGGGGCCGGCACAGTGGATGACCAAACCCGGCGAAGCTTCGGCGAGACGGGCTTCAAAATCGATGGAATGGATATCAAGGGGGAGGGTGGTTACGGTCTGTCCGGAGCTGAATCTGTGGACGCTCCCGCCAGTGCTGCGACTGGCCGCGATCACGGTCAAACCGGGCTCCTGTGCGAGGCGTTGGCAGATACGCGCTCCGAAGTTGCCCAAACCGCCGATTACAATAACGCGCATGACTATCCTTGACATAAGCTCTGATCGGCTAGGGTATAAGGCTGCACCGCACAGTTCAATGAAGGTCGAAGTCCCTCCGCAAATCCTCGATACCTTCAGGGCTCGCGGTGGTCCGCTGAACGTTGAATGCACTCCAGAACAATAACGATACCGAGGAACGCAAGATGTCCGAACTCAAGCTTCACCCGCAAGCCGCCGCGTCGCTGCAACACTGGCATGACATGGTCGCCCACGGCGACCTGGCCGCCTTGCCCGAACTGTTGGCGGCGGACGTGGTGTTCCGTTCTCCCATGGCGCATACCCCATACCCTGGAGTACTGGTGGTCTCGACTATCCTCGGCACGGTCATCAAGGTCTTTGAAAACTTCACCTATCACCGTGAGTTGGCTACGGCTGATGGCCTCAGCGTGGTGTTGGAGTTCAGCGCCGAGGTGGCGGGGCGACAGCTCAAGGGCATCGACATGATTCGTTTCGACGAAATCGGCAAGATCGTCGAGTTCGAAGTCATGGTCCGCCCCATGAGCGCGCTGCAGGCACTCGGTGAGGAAATGGGGCGGCGTTTGGCACCCTACCTGGCGGCCGCGAAGGCCCAGGGCTGAAGTTCACGTCTTCAGGCGCCGGCACGACTACCGGCAAGGCGTTGAGCGGGGTTCTTTTTCAAGCCAAGGAACCCCGTAACAATGCTCACCGCCAGCAGTACCACGCAGGCAATCAGTGCCTGTTCCATGCCGAGCATAAACAGCGCTGGCTGCGAGTGCCGGACCAGGCCGCCAAAGAGCGCTACGCCCATCACGCCCCCGACTTGTCGCGCCGCATTCAGCAGGCCGGAGGCGACGCCCGCACGGTTTGCAGGAACTGCCGTCAGTACCGCCTGGGTGATTGTTGGAATCACCAGGGCGATGCCACTGCCGGCAAGGAGCATCGGCACGACCAGAAGCGTGTAGGACTGCGCCGCCAGTGCGGGCAGCATCAGGGCGTAACCGCAGGCAGAAACCGTCAGTCCCGCCATCACCAGGACCCGCTCGCTCAGGCGCTCGGCGAGTCGCCCGGCGAGGATATTCATCAGCATCAGCACCGCCATCATCGGCAGGAAGGCCAGGCCGGTGCGTTGCGGAGTCAATTGCCAGATCGACTGGAAGAGCAGGCTGAAGGTAAAGACCATTCCGTAGAACACCAGGTTGATGATCAAGCCGATGGCGGTCGTGCTACTGACTGTCCGATCCCGGAACAACTCCAGCGGCAGCATCGCATCGGGGTTGCGCGCCTCCAGCCAGAGAAAGGCGCCGCTGAAGGCGATGCACAACCCCATCACGCCCAGGACAGTCGGACTGGACCAACCCAGTTCGGTGGCTTCGGTCAGGGCCAGGGTCAGCGTTCCCAGCGCAAGTACACCGGTCACTTGTCCGGGTAGATCAAGGCTGCGTCCGTGCTGTGCTACAGAGGCGGGAGCATGACGCGCGGTCAGCCAGAGACCGATCAGACCGATGGGCAGGTTGATCAGGAAAATACTGCGCCATCCCAAGCTTTCTATCAGCACGCCGCCGAGTACCGGACCCGCGGCCAAGGCGATACCACCACCGGCGCCCCACCAACCGATGGCCCGGCTGCGGGCAACCGGGTCCTCGAAAACCTGGCGCAGCAATGACAGCGAAGTGGGCACCAGCAGCGCGGCACCCAATCCCTGCACCACTCGCCAACCGATCAGGGCGGCCAGGGATGTCGCCAGGCCGCAGCCGACAGAGGCAAGGCTGAACAAGGCGAATCCCGCCATAAACACGCGCTTGGCACCAAAGCGATCCCCCAGCGCCCCGGCCAGCAGCAGTGAGGAGGCGAATACCAAGCCGTAGGCGTTGACCACCCATTGCAGGTCCAGGACGTTGGCGCCGAATGCCAGACGTAGCGCATCGAGCGCGACATTGACGACGCTGACATCGATCAGCACGACGACAAATCCGAGGCAGGTGGCCACCTGGGTTAAACCGGGGCGCGAGCGGATCGGGCTGGGCATGGGAGCTTCCTTCACATGGAAAGCCTCTAGCGTACGGACGGTCCTTCTGTTCGAATACTCCATAAACCTGCACAGTTAACCGGAGAAAATGCACCGATGTTTGACTGGGAAAACCTGCGTTATTTCATCGCCGTGGCCCAGACCGGGAGCCTTTCCGCAGCGGCACGGCAACTGAAAGTCGACCACGCCACGGTTGGTCGACGTCTGGGCGCGTTGGAAACCGAGTTGCAAGTGCGTCTGGTCGACCGCCTGCCGCGCGCCTGCCGGCTCACGGCCCTGGGCCGGCAGGTGTTCGAGTTGGCCACGCAGATGGAGGCGAGTGCCTTCGCCGTGGAGCGCGTAACGCGCGCCGAACAGCCGTCGATGACGGGGAGGGTGACCCTGAGTGTTCCCCCTGTGCTCGCCAGCAATTTCTTCGCCCGACACTTGGGGGTATTTCGTCAGCAGTACCCGGGCATCCAGTTGTCGATTGCCAGCCAGGTACAGAGCGTCTCGCTGGGACGGCGCGAGGCGGACATTGCGGTACGGCTGTTCCGCCCGAGCGAGCCGCGCAATGTCACGCGAAGATTGGGCCGGATGCCCTTCGGGCTGTACGCCAGCTGTGACTACCCGCATGCACAGCAACCGGATGATTGGGGCTTCATTATCTATGACCCACAGTATGCGGATATGCCCCATCAGAAATGGATGCTGACGGTCGCTGCTCATCGACCGATCGTCTGTGAAGTCAGCGACCTCAGTACGCAGAAAGTGGCGGCGCTCACGGGGATCGGTGTGGCTGGCCTGCCGCTCTTCATGGGCGAGGAGGAGCCTGGCCTGCAACGATTGCCGTTCGAGGGTGAGGCTTTCCATCGCGACATATGGCTGGTCGTGCACGCCGATCTGCGTAATTCGCCGATGATTCGAGCGGTTATCGACTTCATCGTCGACGCAATGAAGCAGATGTTCGAGATTGAGGTGAGCGATGAGTAGGGATGCCGGGCTCACCCATAGTGATCCTTTCGTGTCCCGGCCTTGGCCTCCGGTACGGCAGGCATATCTTCTGCAACCGCGGATACATGCTTCGCCCGGCTGGGCACAAACGCCATCCAGCGCGTCAAGCCATGCCGGCCACTGACCCCCAGTTTGGTGGTGGCGCGCTTGAGGTAGGTTTCCACCGAGCTGTTCTTGACGTTCAGGCGCTGGGCCATTTCCGATACGGTGATACCGGTCAGCAGGCCCAGGCAAACCTCTTGCTCGCGCGCGGAAAGGTTGACCGCATCCTGCGCCAACCTTCCGCTGAAGGCCTGATGCAGGGACTCCAGCTCCGAGTCGGCCTGCGTGGTGCCGGTCCATCGTGTTCCGGGTTGGGCCAGCAGCTGTGCACGGTGCGCCACCAGCGGTAGCAACGTATCGGACAGGCTCTTGAGCAGCGTCAACTCAGCCACGGAGAACGCCCGCAAACTCGCCAGGCGATGGACGCAGATGACCCAGCGCAGATCGCCACTGCCCGACACCAGATGGCACTGGTGAGTGCTGCGCCGTGGGTGTTGCGGGCTCGGCGGTGTCTTGAGCTGGATCAGCAATGGCGCCTCCATCTCCATGACGCTTTGCAGCAGCGGATGGGGCAGCGTGTCCGGCGCGCAAAGGTCGTGGGGCTGGCCGGCGCTGCCGAGGCATTTGCTCGGGCCGATACGGGTCCGGTCCGCATCCAGGGTCCATTCGCTGAGGTCCAGTCCGTGAATCGGCACCAGGCTGTTGACGAACGCCAGCATATGCTCGGCAAAGGCGTCCTCGGCGGCGCTGGAAACCAGTTCGCCCAGGCGCAGGTAAAGGTACGGATCGTGGCCGTGGGTGAGGTCGTGCGTCAGCTTCATGCTGTTATCTTCCCTGATAGTGATTGTTCGAAAAGTAGCTCCATGCTGGGGGCGCCGTTATCAGTCGATGATATCCGACATTCAATCTCAAGGTTTTATCCTACGTCTGTACTGGGAAATAGGGACGCAAACTGTAGGCTTTTCAGGTGGAGGGAAACCCTGGCAAACCCCCTATGGCCATTGGCCTTTATGGCTGTCGAAGCCTTCTGCGCAAGGGTTGTCCGGGGCGGCTTTTCAGTCGTTGTCGGGGTTTCAAGGGACAGACAGGGGCGGCAGGCTGCTGTCTAATAAGCGGTTCATCAGCCTGCAAGAAGGATCTTGTTCCAATCAGCTTCGAGCATTCTCCGAGGTCATGATCTGCAAGGGCACATGGATGCGCTGGCGAAGCGGATCGAAGTCCGGCCGGGTTTGCAGCT
This sequence comes from Pseudomonas sp. MWU13-2862, assembly GCF_023242495.1. Lineage (NCBI taxonomy): Bacteria > Pseudomonadati > Pseudomonadota > Gammaproteobacteria > Pseudomonadales > Pseudomonadaceae > Pseudomonas > Pseudomonas sp. MWU13-2862. The sequence goes on from NZ_JALMEZ010000005.1 coordinate 79,313, forward strand.
CCACCATCAGTTCGATCAGGGCCTGTGCCAACAGCGGCGGCTGTGAGTCGATTACCAGGCTGATCAGGCCTTGCTCCAGTGCTTGTCGCGAACGTTCGGTGGACTCCGGCAGGATGCTGCACAAGGTCGGTGGCCGGGGTTGTTGCGCGAGGGCACTGATGATCCCGTCGCCACCGCCGCCGACCACGCACAGGCCGCGCAGATCGTCATGGCGCGCCAGCAGGTCCAGGGCGACTTCCTCGGTGAGATCGTTATTGTCCAGGTTGATCACTGCCTCGAGCATTTTCAGCCCCGGCGCGTGCTGTGCCAGATAGCTGCGCAGCCCGTCGATGCGGGCCTGGTGCCCGAGAAAGCGGTGCCCGCCCAGCAGCGCGGCGACGCTTCCCCGGCGGGCGCCGCAGGTGTGCGCCACCAGCCAGCCCATGGTGCGTCCCACCTCGTGATTGTCCTGGCCGACATAAGGCTCCTGTGCGGCTTCGTCGATATCCGAAAGCAACGCGACCACGGGTACGCCGGCGACACGGATCTGGGCGATGCAGGCGTTGATCAATGGGTGGGCGAAGCTGACCACCGCCAGGCCGTCGCATTGCACCGCGAGTTGTTCGATCTGGGCCACGATGGCACTGGGGCTGCGATCGAAGACGTAGTCGAACTGGCAGCTCAGGTTGGCGTCGGGCTGGCGTTGCGCCGCTGCGTTGATCGCCGCTGCAAGGTTACCGTAGAAGGCCTGGGCGGTGCCGAGCAGGAGAATGCCGAAACGGTAGCTGGGACGTCGTTCGCGGATGCGTTGGCCGATCAGCCGGGCGGCGAAATAGCCGACGGCTTCGGCCGCCTGGAACACCCGCTCGGCGGTTTGCGGATTGACCGGGGCGCGGGCATTGAGCACTCGGTCGACGGTCGCGACACTCAGGCCGGCCTGTTCGGCGACGGTGGCGATGGTGGGGCGTACACGCGAGTTCATGGCAGGCCTCAGGAGTGCCTTGATAGAAAACTATCAAGCGCTACAGGGACCGGATGATAGCTTGATAGGGAATGAGTGCAAGGGATTGAGGAGCATTTCCCGGCTCCCTATATTTTCCTCCAGCGATGTGATCCCACATCCAGGCAAGCGCCTGAAATCACCCAGCTTGCGGAGAATAAGAAGATGCCCGAACCAAGCGCGACCTTTACCCATGCCCCCCGAGCTTCATCCCGTGACTATCGCCTGACCGGCCCCGAAGCTGCCCGCGCGGTGGAAAAGGGCCTGGCCTCGGGCCAATGGTATCAATCGCCGATACCGCGTAAACATCTCAAGGAACTGATGCAACGTCGCGACGGCCCGGCCTTGCGCGACACTGCGATCTGGCTGCTGGCACTGGTTGCGACGGGCTGGGGCGGCTACTGGTTCTGGGGTTCCTACCTGTGTATTCCGTTCTTCTTCGCCTATGGCGTGCTCTACGGCACGGCCGCCAATCCCCGTTGGCACGAAGCCGGTCATGGTACCGCCTTCAAGACCCGTTGGATGAACGATGCGATCTATCAACTGGCGAGTTTCATGATCATGTTCGAGCCCCATGTCTGGCGCTGGAGCCATGCCCGGCATCACACCGATACCATCGTCGTCGGCCGTGATCCGGAGATCGTCGAGCCACGGCCGCCCAGCCTGGCGAAGATGTTCCTCAGCCTGTTTGCCCTGCCTCATGCCTACAAAACGTGGTGTTCGGTGGTGCGGCATGCCCTGGGACGGATGGACCCTCAGGAGAAGACCTTCATTCCCGAATCCGAGTGGCCCAAGGTGATTGCCTGTGCACGTATCTGGCTGGTCATCTACGGCCTGACCGTGGGGGCTGCGTTGTACCTGCAGAGTGTGTTGCCCCTGATGTTCATCGGCTTGCCGACCCTGTACGGCGGCTGGCTGTCCTACCTGTTCGGCCTCTCGCAACACGTGGGGTTGGCCGAGGACACCCTGGACCACCGCAGCAATTGCCGCACGATCCATATGAATCTGCTGCTGCGTTTTATCTACCTGAACATGAACTATCACCTCGAGCACCATATGTACCCGATGGTGCCGTACCACGCCTTGCCACAGTTGCACGAGGCGATCCGCAACGATTGTCCGCCGCCTTACAGCAGCCTGTTCGCGGCGCTCAGGGAGGTACTCCCGACAATCTGGCGCCAGCGCAAGGACCCGGGTTATTTCATTCAGCGGCCGGTCCCGCAGCCTGCACAGGCTCCAGCCCGGGCCTTGGCCACCAGCTGACACCGGCACCTTCCTTCATTCAGAACAACAAGAGAGATAGTCATGACAGATCAATGGATCGACGTATGCGCCGTGGACGATATCGATGAAGAAGATGTCATCCGCTTCGACCATGCCCAGCATAGCTATGCGGTCTACCGTTCGGCCGAGAGCGAGTTTTTCGCCACCGACGGCCTGTGCACCCACGAGTCCATTCACCTGGCCGATGGCCTGGTGATGGAGCATGTCATCGAATGCCCCAAGCACAATGGGCGCTTCGATTACCGCTCCGGCAAGGCCTTGGGGGCGCCGGTGTGCGTCAACCTCAAGACCTACCCGGTGCGGGTCGAGGCGGGCCGGGTGCTGTTGGCCATTGCCCACTGAGCGGAGGGCGGTTCTGTCATGAATATTGGCAACGCTCCACTGGTCATCGTCGGCGCCGGACATGCGGGCGGCCGGGCCGCCTTGACCCTGCGCGACGAAGGTTACTCCGGACGCCTGATCCTGATCGGCGATGAAACTCATCCGCCCTACGAGCGTCCGCCGCTGTCCAAGGGCCTGCTGCTGGGAGCCCAGGCCCTGGGCGATTACAGCTTGAGCGACCGTTCGCAATTGGCCGGGCTGGAGATCGAGCACTTGTCGGGCACCACCGTGCAACACCTGGATACCCAGGGGCATCGATTGCAACTGGCCGACGGTGGCTGGCTGCCCTATGGCCGTCTGCTGCTGACCACCGGCGGTCGGGCGCGGCGGCTGCCCAATGTTCCCGAACACTGGCGCAATGTGCTTTACCTGCGGACCCACGATGAAGCTATGGCCTTGCGTGAGGGCTTACGTCCGGAGACGCGGCTGGTGATTGTCGGCGGTGGATTTATCGGGCTTGAAGTCGCGGCCAGCGCCCGGGCCCTTGGCTGCCACGTGACTCTGCTCGAAGCCGGTCCGAGACTGGCCGGGCGGGTACTTCCCCAGCGCTTGTCCGAGGCTTTGCTGGCGTTGCATCGAAGCCAGGGCGTGGAGGTTCGTCTGGGGGTGGTGATCGAGGCGGTGGAGGGCGGCGAGCAGGCCGAGGCGGTACGTCTGGTGGATGGCCGTCGCTTGCCTTGTGATCTGCTGCTGGTGGGGATCGGCATGCAACCCAATATTGAACTGGCCAGGGCTGCGGGACTTGAAGTGGGGCAGGGGATTCGGGTCGATGCGCAATTGTGCAGCAGCGCGCCGGATGTCTTCGCCGCCGGGGATGTCTGCGAGTTCCGCCTGCATCCGCAAGGGGCTTTTCAGCGCCAGGAAACCTGGCGTAACGCCGAGGCCCAGGGCCGTCATGCCGCGCTCAATCTGCTGGGCGCCGAGTTGCCCTTCGAGATGATTCCCGGTTTCTGGTCCGATCAGTACGACTGGGGACTGCAGACCGTCGGGGTGATTGCCGGTAGCGAACCGAGTGTCAGCCGGACGCTTTCAGGAGGCGCTTTCCTGTTGTTCTACCTCGATGCCGAACGGCGTTTGCAGGGGGCCTGCGCCTGGGGGCCGGGCAACAGCGGCGCCAGGGACATCAAGTTGTGCGAGCGCCTGATTGCCAGTCGAATCCCCCTGGATGTGCATCTCCTGGCTGATGCCAGCGTGCCTCTCAAACCCTTGCTGCGGAATTGATATGCGTGAATTTCTGGTGTTTCAGTCCTTGTGGGCGATGCTCGATCACCGTGGCCAATGCGAGCAACCCCTGGAGGCGCAACTGGAGCGAATTGCCGTCGCCGGCTTTGATGGGGTTACCGATCATTTCTGGATCGGGCCACACGCGGCACGCCTGAGCGCCGCTGCCCGGGGGCTTGGTTTGCAGATCGAAGGCCAGGCCTTTCCGCGCACGGTGGATGACCTGGCGGCAACGCTCGATGTTGCTTGTCGTCATGGTTGTCATCACCTCACCTTGCAGGCGGATGTGCGTCCGCGAACCCTGGCCGAGGCTGTTCGGTTGGTCGAGGGCTGGCAGCGCTTGGCCGAGCAGGTGGATTTTCCGATTCTCCTGGAAACCCATCGTTACCGACTGACCAGTGACCTGTTGTTCACCCTCGACCTGCTCGCCGAGATGCCGGATCTCCAATTGCTGGCTGATCTGTCCCACTATGTCGTCGGTCGCGAACTGCCGGAGCCGGCCGCTGCCGAGGACGACCAGCAGATCCGGACGATCCTGCACCACAGTTGGGGCTTCCATGGTCGCGTGGCCAGTTGCGAGCAGGTCCAGGTGCCCTTGGGTTTTGCCCTGCATCAACCTTGGCTGGAGCGTTTCCTGGGTTGGTGGCGCTATGGGATCGAGGATTGGCTGAGCCGTCCGAATACCCCGGCCAGCCTGTCCTTCACTTGTGAGCTTGGGCCACCGCCGTACGCCATTACCGGAGCCGATGGCCTGGAGATCAGTAACCGTTGGGACGAGGCGCTGATGCTCAAGGAGCAGATACGTCGGGTGTGGAATGACAGCCTCCAGCCTCGGCACAATGCCCGTCGGCTCAACCTGTGAACCGGTGATAGCCGGATAATCCGCCGGTCATTGTTTTGCGCTGACTCGATCAGTCGGCGCTCACCGAGTCAGCCGAACCATCACCCTTGAGCTCATCGGCAAACCGGCGCATCAGGCGCACCAGGTCATCCACATCCTGGTCGTCCCAGGTTGCGAAAATGGCCTGCCCAAGCCTTTCACGTGCTTCATCGATCCGATCGGTCATCACCTTGCCTTTCTCGGTGATGACCGTTTCACGGACGCGGCGGTCGTTCGCGTTCGCCTGGCGGTCGACCAGGGCGAGGCTTTCCAGTTTCGCCACCTGCCGGCTGACCGTGCTGTAGTCGCGTCCCACGCGATCAGCCAACTCGACAACGCCGATAGGGCCTAGCCGTTCAACCAGGACCAGCAGCGGGAACAGTGCGCCTTCGAGGGAGATACCGGCTTCTCGAACCATCGCTTCGTCACGCTGTGGGCGGTTCATAACGCCCACAATCTCGACCAATGCCCCATGAAGCTCACGAATCCGAGTATTGATATGTGTATTTTGCACATTTTTTGTTGACACTATTTTCCCTCCGGGCTAACACTGATATGTGCAAATTACACATATCGAGGTCGAGATGAAAGCGCAGTGTGAAGTCGATGTACTGATCTGTGGTGCGGGGGCGGCGGGTCTGACGTTGGCGATTGACCTGGCGCGAAGGGGGATTTCCTTTCGCCTGATCGAGAAAATGGATGGCCCGTTCGGCGGTTCCCGTGGCAAGGGCATTCAACCCAGGACCCAGGAAGTCTTCGAGGATCTTGGCATTCTGGACCGGCTCGTCGTGGCGGGCGGGGTATACCCGCTGCAACGGCATTACCGCGACGATGGCGGTTACAGCGATTCCGATCTTATGGAACCTAATGACACGACGCCGGGCGAGCCTTATCAACTGCCGCTGATGGTGCCGCAATTCCTCACCGAGGGCGTGATGCGCGAGCGTCTGCTTGAGCTGGGGCGGCAGCCTGAATTCGGTTGTGAGCTGGTCGCTTTCGAGCAGGACGCGGACGGCGTTACGGCGCAGCTTTCAGGCCCGAAGGGCGAACAGAGTCTGCGCGCGCGCTGGCTGGTGGGTGCCGATGGCGGTCGCAGTTTTGTGCGCAATGCCCTTGGCATCGGCTTCCCGGGCAAGACCCTGGGCGTTCGCGCCATCGTCGCCGATGTGCTGCTGACGGGGCTTGCGCGGGATGTCTGGCACTGTTTCAACGATGGCGACATGCAGCGGCAGCTTTTTCTTTGCCCGCTCGCCGGGACCGAAATGTTCCAGATACAGGGGCCAATTCCGCTCGACGTCGATGTCGACCTTGGCGTCCAAGGGCTGGCAGCCATGGTGGCGGAGCGTACAGGACGCGACGATATCCAGATCCGGTCCGTGTCCTGGGCATCGGCGTACAACATGAACGCTCGGCTGGCCGATCACTACCGTGTCGGTCGGGTGTTCCTCGTCGGGGATGCCGCGCATATCCATCCGCCGACCGGTGGCCAGGGCCTCAATACCAGCGTGCAGGACGCCTACAACCTGGGTTGGAAGCTGGCGGCGGTGGCGCAGGGGGCGCCCGATACCTTGCTCGATACCTACGAGGAAGAACGTCGGCCGGTGGCGGCCTCCATGCTCGGGTTGGCAACCAGGCTGCTCGATGCCCAGACCCGAGGACAGATGCGCCGTGGCCGGGAAGTGCACCAGCTCCATATCGGTTATCCCGAGTCCTCGCTTGCGCTGGGACCGGCCATATCTGCCAGCGGCGTGATCGCCGGCGACCGTGCCCCGGATGCCCCGGTCCGGGGGGCCGCCGGTCAATCGAGCCGACTGTTCGAACTGTTCCGAGGCGGGCATTGGACGCTGCTGGGCTATCAGGTCGAGCGTGGTTCGGTGCAACCACGCCCGGGCCTGCATATCCATGTTTTCGGTCCGCACGGTGACGTGTTCGACTCGGGAGGCCACTTTCACGACGCCTATCATCCGGCGGCCGGCGATTGGCTGCTGGTGCGGCCGGATGGCTACATTGGGGCGATTATCGCGGCCGGGGAGGAGGCGATGCTGGAGGCCTACCTTGAACAGGTCGGGCTCGGCAGCGCGGTCGCTGGTCAGGTCCCCGAGTTGCTGTCGATAAACTTCTCGTAATAGAGATGGAAACCGTCGACATCCTGTTCGGTCAACCACGTTTTGACCGCCTCTATCATCGGCGGCGGACCACACAAGTAAATGTCGAATGGATTGGCGTTCATGGCCTGGCGATCAAAGTGTTCGGGAATTCGCCCTGTCTTGCCTGGCCATTCCGCCGCCGGCTGGCTGACCACCAGGTGATACTCGAAACCTTCGATGCGGGTTTGATAGTCCGCCAGGCGACTCAGTTCGCACAAATCAGTGTGCTGATTGACGCCATAGAACAGCTTGATGGGGTGTTGGCATCCGCCCCTGTCGGCCATCTCGTCGAGCATGCCGAGAAACGCCGAAAGGCCCGTGCCGCCGGCCACCATCACCAGCGGCTTGTTGACCTGGCGCAGATAGAAACTGCCCAGCGGGGCCTCGAACTCCAGCGCTTGCCCAGGTTCACAACGTTCGCGGATAAAGTTGCTCATCACACCATCCGGCAGCAGCCGAATAAGGAATTGCAACTGATTGCCCGGGTTGGGCCGGTTGGCGAAGGAGTAGGAGCGCCAGGCATCGGTGCCGGGCACCTTCAGGCGCGCGTATTGGCCGGGCAGGAAGTCCAGCAAGCGTTCACTGGAACTGGCGTCGACATGCAGGATCGCCGTGCTGCCGGAAACCTGCTCGACCTTGGCGATAACGGCCTGTATGCGCTGGGTGGCGCCGGCATTGCACAGGCTTGAATCGAAGTCGAAGTAAAAGGATGCCGCGGACTGCACGCGGGTCTGGCACGAAAGCATCCTGCCTTGCGCCAGGTCGGTTTCGCTGAACACTTCGTCGTCGACGTAGTCCTGTGTGTACTGGCCGGATTCGCAGCGCCCCTGGCAGGTGCCACAGACACCTTCGCGACAATCCAGGGGAATGTTCACGCCGTTGCGCAGCGCGGCGTCGAGCAACAATTCGTTGGCCTTGACCTCAAAAAACGAGGTCTTGCCATCGGCAAAATTGAAAGCCACTTTGTGGTTCATGGCGCGTACTCCGTGGCTTACAGATGGTAGAAATCGAGCACTGAATTGATCGTGTCGTTGAGCAGCAGCACATGCTTGCGGGCGATCTTCCAGCTCTCGCCGTCGGGCCGCAGGCGGTAGGTGGCGCGGCCGTAGAACTGCTCGGAAGTGGCCATGCGGTAGTACAGCGTCTGCCAGTTGACCCTGACCTCCAGCTCATCGTTTTCCAGCGCCGCGATGCGCACATTGTTGACCATGTGCAAGGTGCGCGGCATCGGGATGGTCGAGGCGGCTTTGCCGGTGCGCAGGCGGAATACCCGATCTTCCAGGCCACCGCGGTTGGCGTAGTAGATCAGCGACATGCCTTTCTTCGGATCGGTGGTGTAGACGTGCTCCGAGTCCCATTGCGGCAGGTGGAACTCGCTGTCCTCGCTGAACAGCTCGAGGTAGGCGTCCCAGTCCTGGGCATCGCAGAGTTCGGCCTTGCGGTAAAGAAATTGCTCGACACGGTATTGCAGTTGCGAATTCATGCTTACACCTCGCGCAGTTGCAGGGGTTGTTCTTCGGCGGCCTTGCGCGCCAGGCCTTCGAGCAGGAAGCGCTGCCAGTTGCCGTGCTGGTTGACGTAGAGCCCTTCGTGGGTGAATTCGGTTCCGGTCAGGGCCGGTTCGATGCCGAGGGTTTCGCTGTTGCGGGTGGGGCCGGTGACCCATTTGTCGTGGCCGCGGGAGATGTCACTCCAGCGCTCCAGGCGAGCCTGGAAGCCGCGTTGGGCTTCACGGAATTCCACCAGGTCGTCGGGGGTGCCGAGGCCGGAGACATTGAAAAAGTCTTCGAACTGGCGAATACGGTTTTCGCGATCGGCATCCGACTCGCCTTTGACTCCCAGGCAGAAGCTGTGGATCTCGGTCTTGTTCCAGGCCAGGGGACGAATGATCCGCAACTGCGAGCTGATCTGGTCAAGGAAAAACATGCTCGGGTAGACGTTCAGGTTGCGCAGGCGATGCATCATCCACTCGGCCTTGTCCTGGCCATACTCTTCGATCAGGCGCGGCATGATCGTGGCGTAACCAGGGCGCACCGCCGGGTTGGGCATATCGCTGAACAGCAGGCTGTGACCGTTGTTGAAGGAGAACCAGCCGTCGTCGGTCTCGGCATCGCCGGCGCCCAGTTTGCTGTAGTCCAGGGTGTCGCCCGAAGCGGTGCCTTTTTCGGCGTTGACCTGTTGGCGATGCTGCACCGTGGCGACGTAGTTGTAGTGCACGGTACTGACGTGATAACCGTCCAGGCCGTTTTCGTTCTGCAGCTTCCAGTTGCCGTCATAGGTGTAGGACGACTTGCCGGGCAGCACTTCCAGCTCGCCAGTGGCCGATTGCGCCACCATCATGTCGAAGAACACCTTGGCGTCGCCCAGGTAGTCTTGCAGGCTGTCGTTGCCGTCGACATCAAGGCTGACGAAGACAAAACCCTTGTAGCTTTCGATACGGGCTTTTTTCAGGCCGCGGGTGGCCTTGTCGAAACCCTCGGGGTACTCACCCGGCGCCTTGACCTTGACCAGGCGGCCATCGCTCTTGTAGCACCAGGCGTGGAAAGGGCAGGTGAAGGTCGACTGGTTGCCCTTGCCGACGCGGGTCAGGGTCGTGCCGCGATGCTGGCAGGCGTTGATCAGGGCGTTGAGGCGACCTTCGCCGTCACGGGTGATGATCAACGGCTGGCGACCGGCACGCATCGTCATGAAGTCGTGTTTGTGGGCGATCTCGCTTTCGTGACAGGCGTAGATCCAGTTCTTCTCGAAGATCAGTTCCATCTCGAGATCGAACAGTTCAGGCTCGGTGAACATTTCCCGGGCGATACGGTAGATGCCTTCCACCGGACGGAAGTCCAGGCAACCCTGGATGAAGGTCTGCCATTGGGCGACGCTTTTCGAATAATGCATGAGTCGGTACCTGTTTCATCGGGCGAATCGGTACCTGCATTTAAAGTGGCCGCCAGCCTTGCGGTCTATCCGCATAGTTGGCGAAGACAGTCCGGAAATTTTGTGGCCGGTAATCGCCCACTAAATACTGGAAACAAGGTCGTCTGCTCACGGGATGACACCTGCCGCCCGCCTATTATGTAACGATGACTTGGCGCGGGGATTGCTTCTGTACCCGCGAACGTGCCGTCAGAGCGCGTACCGATAAAAGCCTTGTTGAGTAACGCCGATGAGTAGCAAACCCGAACATCATTTTCGAGACATCCATGCCGATCGCTTCGATCTGGCCGGGGCGCACTCATGGATGTCGGCTATCTGCGGCCCCCATTTGCTCTATGCGAGCAAACCCGACAGCATCCAGTTCCACCACAGTGGCAACGTGCTCAAATCGATGTCGACCACCCTGGGCATCATCGAATACGGCACCGATGTCACGGTCGGCGTCACCGACGTCGACAGCTTCAACAGCTACAGCCTGAGCCTGCCCTTGAGCGGTGAGCAGGAACTGAGCAGGGGCGGGGTGCTGTTACGCTCTGATCGTGATCATGGCGTCATCGTTTCGCCTAACCAGAGCCAGCAATTGAGCATCACCGGCGACTGCCGCAAGCTGCAGGTGGTCATCACCCGCAGTGCCATGCGCAAGACCCTGGAAGACATGTTGCAGCATCCCTTGGACACCCCGCTGTGTTTCGAGCCCGAAATGGATGCGGTGACCGGGTCCGTTGCCTCGTGGTGGCGCACGGTCAGGCACTTTATCGAGGAAATGGAGCGCAGTGAGCTGTACGGCCAGTTGCTGTTCAATCGTGACCTGGAGAGCGCCTTGCTCAAGGGCCTGATCCTGTCCCAGCCGCACAACTACTCCACCGAGCTGCGCGAACGTCTGGGCATCAAGCTGCCGCACTACCTGGTTCGCGCCAAGGACTTCATTCATGCCCATGCCCGTGACGCGCTGAACCTCGACGATATCGAGGCCGCCGCCGGGGTGTCGCGTTTCAAGTTGTTCGAAGATTTCAGGAAGTACTTCGAAATGTCGCCCATGGCTTACCTGAAGAAATACCGCCTGATGGGTGTCCGCCAGGAAATCCTTGAAGATCGCTCGGCCCACAATATCTCGGTGATCGCGATGGGCTGGGGGTTCAGCCATCTGGGGCGGTTTTCCTGCGAATACCGCAAGCTGTTCGATGAGACGCCGAGCATGACCCTGCAGCGGGTCGATGCCCGGCGTGACAGGTCCTTGTAAGGGGCTCCGGCAATAGGCTCTGTGTCGGGTGTCAGGCCCCGATGGATTTCGGATCAGTGGCACCGCCCCAAGGGGTTCGACATGCTTGAGGTCAAACAGTAAGGCTCGCCTACACACATAGACTGAAACCTTTGATTGCCAGGCGGGTGGTCGATGGCACTGGATATTTCTTCTGTACTGCTGCGAGACTTGAGAGGCCAGCCAGCGGATAACCGCTGAATCACAGTGGCCAGCTTGGGAGTCTGTAGATTGTCAGTAGAACCTAATGCCAAGGGCGGCAAGCCTGACTCCGCATGGTCGGTGTTCCTGGTGTTCTTGCGCCTGGGGCTGACCTCTTTCGGCGGTCCGATTGCGCATCTGGGCTATTTTCGCGAGGCGTTCGTGGTTCGACGCCAATGGCTCAGCGAGCAGAGTTATGTCGATCTGGTCGCCTTGTGCCAGTTTCTTCCGGGGCCCGCCAGTAGCCAGGTCGGCATTGGAGTAGGGCTTTCACGTGCCGGGCTTCGGGGGGCTGTCGCTGCGTGGGCCGGGTTCACCTTGCCGTCAGCTATCGTCCTGGTTCTGTTCGCCCAGGGGATGTCCATCTGGGGAAGTGCATTGCCCAGTGGCCTGCTGCACGGCCTCAAGATCGTCGCGGTGGCCGTGGTGGCTCAAGCGGTCTGGGGCATGGCGCGCAATCTTTGCACCGATGTGCCTCGGGTGACCATAGCCGCCTTCGCTGCCTGCGCCGCTTTGCTGTGGCCCAATGCCTGGGGGCAGATCGGAGTGATCGTCTGCAGCGCTGTCATCGGTTTGCTGCTGTTCAAACCGGCTCAAGGTCGGGCGGCGGAGTCTTTGCCGATCTCGGTCAGTCGCAAAGCCGGGCTGATTTCGCTGGTGCTGTTCTTCGCCCTCTTGGTTGGCTTGCCGTTGGCGATCGAGGTCTGGCCTTCACCCTGGCTTGCCATGGTGAACGCCTTCTACCGTGCCGGTTCCTTGGTCTTTGGCGGCGGGCACGTGGTGCTGCCGTTGCTGCAGGCGGCCACGGTACCCAATGGTTGGGTCGCCAATGATACGTTTCTCGCCGGCTATGGCCTGGCGCAGGCGGTTCCGGGCCCGCTCCTGACCTTTTCGGCTTTTCTCGGGGCCTCCATGAGCGTCCAGCCTTCGGGTTGGGCTGGCGCGACGCTGTGCCTCATCGCTATTTTCGTGCCTTCGTTCCTGCTGGTGATCGGTGTGTTGCCATTCTGGGAGCGCCTGCGGCACAGCGTGCGCACCCGGTCGGCGCTTGCCGGGGTTAACGCGGGGGTGGTCGGGTTGCTCCTGGCGGCCTTGTACAACCCGGTCTGGAGCAGCGCAATATTCAAGCCTCAGGACTTCGGCCTGGCGCTGCTGGCCCTGGTCGCCCTGATGTTCTGGAAGGTCCCGCCGTGGTTGGTCGTCCTCGGTTGTGGCTTGCTCGGATGGCTGCTAAGCGTTGTATAGGGTGGCGGTGACGCTGCCGTCACCCAGGTGGCTGGCTCGCTCAGTAGCGCAAATTCTCCTGGCGCAGTCGCGCGAAGCGCTCAAGGGACGAGGCATCGAGCGCTTGCGCCGCGTCCGCTGCCGCGCCGTCGTGGATCGCTTGCCACACCGCTTGTGAACCGACCGAAGCCCGGGTCGCCGCCAGATCGAAGGTGTCGGGGTAGAGCGCGTGCAGGGTGGCGAGCAGCGTCAAGCCGAGGCTGGCGGCGGGACGCGGAGCGGCGGTCGTGTCGCGCACGATGCTGACGCCATGACAGAGTTGACCGCGCCAGGTCGACTCGGTGGGGACGAAATCGATCTTTTCGAAATGCATGCCTGTATCCAGTGCATTCAGCCTGTCTGCCAGTCGGCCGGCGTCGATCCAGGGGGCGCCTATCCATTCGAATGGATGTGCTGTGCCGCGTCCGACACTCAAATTCGCACCTTCGAGCAAGCCGACTTCCGGGTACAGGTCCAGTTGCGGCAGCGTGCGCAGGTTCGGTGAGAGCGGCACCCAGCCCAGGCCTGTGTCGGCGAAGGTCATGGAGCGGCGGTAGCCTTGCATCGGTACGACGCGCAGGTCCGCGCCGATGTGCTTGTTGTGGTTGAACAGACTTGCCAGTTCGCCGACGGTCATGCCGGGGAGCAGCGGAAGCGGGAAATAACCGGTGAAAGAGGTGTGGCGGCTGTCCAGCAGCGGCCCGCCGAAGCGCTGCCCGCCGAGTGGATCGGGCCGGTCCAGGACAAACAGCGGTATGCCTCGTGCCGCCGCGGCTTCGAGTGCGTAGCCCAATGTGGTCTCGTAGGTGAAGAAACGCACGCCGGCATCCTGGATATCGAAGACCAGCGCATCCAGCCCCTGGAGCGAGCCGGCCGGGAAGCGCTGTGTCGCACCGTAGAGGCTATGGACGGTGAGACCCGTGGCGCTGTCGAGCGTGTCGCCGACCCGCTCGTCGAGATCGGTGTTCAGCCCGTGCTCCGGCGAGAACAGTGCTGTCAGCCTGACGCCTGGCGCATGGGCGAGCACGTCGACGGTGCGCCGGCCGTTGGCGTCGAAGCCGCTGCGATTGGTGATCAGGCCCACGCGCAGGCCGGCCAGTGCTGCAAACTGCTGCGCCTCCAGTACGTCGATACCGGTCCGCACCGGGCCGGTCGAGGTGGGCAACTGAGTGGCGGCCTGCAACGCCGGCCATGCCGACGGCTGCAATCGAGCGATTTGCGCGGTGCTGGTCGGTGTCGCCCGGCTGGCCAGCAGCGCGAGCAATTGGGCACGCAGCGGGCGCGCGTCACCGCGATCATTCGGATGCACGCGGTTGCTCAGGATGACGATGAACTGGTGTGTCTGGGGATCGATCCACAGACCCGTGCCGGTATATCCGGTGTGGCCGAGCATGCCAATGGGCGGTAGACGATCACGATTCGGTACCAAGGGGGCGGCCAGTTCCCAGCCGAGTCCGCGCCACGGCGGGCTCGCGAGGGGCGAGGCGGTCGTGGCGAGTGCGCTAATGCTCTGCGGTCGCAGGATCGGCGTGCTGCCCACGCGTCCGTCGTTCAGTAGCATCTGCGCGAAGCGGGCGAGGTCGTCCGCGGTGGAAAACAGCCCGGCATTGCCGGAGACACCGCCCATCCATTGGGCGGTCGGATCGTGCACGCGGCCCTGGCGCATGCCGGCCTTGTCCGGGGTTGTCGGGGCACTGCGTGCCGCTCGCCCGACGTCCGGGAGAAAGAGCGTGTCGCGCATGCCGAGCGGAGCAAAGATATAAGCTTGGCAATAGGCATCGAGCGAACGGTGGCTGATCCGCTCGACCAGTTCGCCGAGGACCACGAAATTCAGGTCGCTGTAGATGACCCGTTCACCGGGTGCGCTGCGCGGAGACTCTGCGGCGATGGCCTTCAATACGCCTTCGCGGCCGGGCTGAGCGGGGCGTGCGGGCAGGTCCGCGCGTAGCCCGGAGGTGTGCGCCAGCAGGTTACGCACGCTCACTGTGTCCTTGCCGTGGGCCGCAAAGGCCGGCCAATAGTGTGCAACGGGGGCATCCAGGTCGAGGCGGCCGGTTTCGGCCAGTTGCATGATCGCCGTGGTGGTGGCGATGACTTTGGTCAGGGAGGCGAGGTCGAACTCGGTGTCCAGCGTCATCGGCTCAGGGGCCGGTAGTGTGGCGCGCTGTCCAAAGGCCTGGCGGTAGAACACATGGCTGGCGTCCCCGATCAGCACGACGGCCCCCGGGATACGCCCGGCGGCGATCTGCCCCTCGACGATCCGTGCGGCTTGCAGGCGAGCGGCCGCATCGAGGTCGGCGGCCCCGGCGATCTGTATTGTTGCCAGGCCGGCGAGGAGCACCGAGCCTTTCAGTGCCCCGATCAACGTTGCGGCAAATCGGCGGCGGCGTAGTGATTGTGCGGGTTCCATAACATCCATCCATCGCTGTCGGCGGCGTCGGCGGCCTTTATCTGGGCACTGATCGCGGCGGCGTCAAATACGCGATGATCGAAGGCATAATCGCGAAAGGCTTGCAGCCACGGGCGAAAACGCACGCCTGGCAGGTGGGTGCGCTTCACGGCCTCCGCCAGGGAGCGCCTGACGATCTGGCCGGGATCGGTGACCGGGTTGCTCAGCCCCGGCAGTCCCCAGGTGAAACCGGATGGGTAGAGCATCGGCGAAATATAGTCCAGCGGTGCGCCGAGGGTTTCGAGTTGCTGGCCGATGGCGGTGTCGTCGAGATTCCAGCAAACATAGCCGAAGATGTCGGCGGAGACGAATACGTTGTAGGGTGCCAGTCGCGCGCGGGCGGCTTGCAGGAAACCGACGATCGCCGCTGTCCGGTTGCCCCGGGTATTCGGCTGGGCAAAGTGTAATCCGCCCTTGTCAGGAAAGCGCACATAGTCGAACTGAACTTCATCGAAGCCCATTTGTGCTGCCTCCTCGGCGATATCGAGATTGTGCTGCCAGACGTCGTGGGAAAACGGGTCCATCCATTGCAGCTTTTCGTTATCGCGCCATGGCGCGCCTTGCGTGGTGTGCACGCTCCATTCCGGATGCGCGCTGGCGAGCGGGTCGTCCTTGAACACCACGATGCGCGCGATCAGGTACAGGTGTTGCGCATGCAGCCTGGTCAGCAGTGCCGGAAAGTCCTGTACCTGCGGTGCGCGCTCGGCCAGATGGGCGGTGGCGCCACTCTTCTCGCGGGCCGCGCTGTGATAGGGCGTCAGGCCGCGATCGCCCTTGACGTCGATTACCAGGGCATTGATGACCGTGCTCTGGGACAGGCTGACGGCCTGGTTGCGCAGGGTCGCGCTGGTCACGCCGAATACCGACAGATAGACCGCTTTCGGACGAAATGGGGTCAATACGAGGGTGATGGGCGTTTCGTCGGACACCTGGGCTTGCGCACGCAGGTACCCGGGCGCGCGAGCTCCGACGCTCGTGGCCGCCTGGGCGGTCTCGAAGCTCCCGTGCTCATCGGTGCGGGTGACGCCGGCCGAGGTGGTGATGATTGCGCCGACCAGTGGCTCCTGCGTGCTTGAGTCGAGCACGACGCCGCTCACGGCCAGGGCTTCCTGGCCTGTCAGCAGGGTGGCGACGGTGAGCAGTAGCGCAATCGCGTATCGCCTTGAGGAACGGAGGGTCATGGTGTGTTCCCCGCTGCGGGTGTCGTCGGGGTATCCGGTTCGCCGAGCAGGCGGGCGAACGCCCTGGCGCCATAGGCGTCGATCATCAGGAAGCGCGGCAGTGCCAGCAGCCGTGCGTGGCGGTCTGCCTTGCGGGCGTCGAGGGTGAAGGCGGCCACGTAGTGCTCTTCGGCGGCCAGTGCGAGCAATTCGTCGTCGTAGATGCCGTAAGGCCAGGCGAGCATGTCGATAGACGCGCCCGTTTGAGCCTCGAGACGGTGACGTGAATTGTCCAGTTGCGTGCGGACGAACTGCTGGAAGTCGGCGGGTGTACGCTGTTTGCGCTCGACCTTGAAATTGGGATGCCAGTAGGTGTGCGACTGGATGTCGAACAGCCCGCTCTGCTTCAGGGTCCGCAATTGCTCCCAGGTCAGCGCATAGGAAGCGTTCGAGATCGCCGATGGATAGATGAACAGCGTGACCGCAAAGCGATCGCGCAACACAATGGGTAGCAGTTTTTCGAAGACCGAACGATGCCCGTCGTCCACCGTGATCACCACCGGCTTCGGCGGCAGCGTCGCATGGGGATCGCGCAGCCAGTCGACCACCTCACGCAGCGGCACGATCTGGTAGCCACGCTCGTGCAGAACCTGTAACTGGGCTTCGAAGGTGCTCATGCGCACGGTCATCGAGTCGTCCGCCGTTTCCGAGAAACGGTGGTAAACCAGAATCGCGACACGGGGTTCCGCGGGCGGTGTGACGCCGTCCGTGCCCCAGGCCAGTGCGCAGAGACCCGCCAGCACGACACACACCATGAATTTACCGCACATCTGAGCGCTCCTGCGCAAGTCACGCTCACTCGCGTCATCCGTCTCGCGAATGCGAGGCGGATTCAGTGTGTGTCGAGTCCGGCCGCGTCCATATGATGAAAGTCAAAGCCGTGTGACATGGCACTGTCCGGAGTGCTGACTTGATCTATATCAAGGTTAGCTCATCGTTGCCGCGCGACTGTGTGAAAGGACACTATCGGAGGTCTACGTTCATGAATATCGATGAGGCGATTTCGGGCCGTCGCTCGATACGCGAATACACCACGCAAGCCGTTGACGAACCGCTTATTCAGCGCTTGATCAATGCCGCCATCCAGGCGCCCAGCGCGGTCAACCAGCAACCGTGGACGTTCACGGTGATACGTGATCAGGCGTTGCTGGATCGGATCTCTCGCGAGGCCAAGGCCCATATGCTCGCGACCATGCCCGCGGGAACCCTGTCCGAGCACTTCCATTCGGTGCTTAATGATGCGGATTTCCAGATCTTCTATCAGGCACCGGTGCTCATCCTGATTTCGGGGAGCACCCAAGGCCAGTGGATGGTCGAAGATTGCGCATTGGCTGCCGAGAACCTGATGCTCGCCGCCTATGCCGAGGGGCTCGGCAGTTGCTGGATCGGGTTTGCCCAGCGTTTTCTCGATACGCCGGAGGGGAAGAGCCTGCTGGGTCTTCCCGCCGAATGGTTGCCGGTTGCGCCGATCATCCTGGGGCATCCCAAGTCCGTGCCGGCCCCGGTCCAGCGCAACGAGGCGCAGATCCGCTGGATTGGCTGAACCGGGCGATCAGACCGTTGCTCCTACTTGGGCGCGGGGGGTGTCGCCGGCACCATCCGCCAGCCTTCAGGACACTCGCGCACATAGGGGTAGTAGCCCTTGGCTGACGGACAGTAATACCAGTTTGCCGCAGAGGGCGTCGCAGGCGCGGTGACCACCGGCGGTGCTGCGATCACCACCGAGGGCGGGATATCCGGGTAGTAGTACTCAGGGACCGGGTAGTAGTAGACCGGATAAGCCGGAGCGTAATACGGGCCGCTGAGACGTCCCGCCTCCCAACCCAGGCCCAGGCCAAGCGCCAGCCCCCACCAACCCGCGCCGCCTCGATAACCGCCTCCGCGCGGTGCGGCGCTGGCCGGTACCGCGAGACTGGTAGCGATCACAAGCATGCCCACGAGAACGCAACGTTTTACCGAATCGATATTCATGATCTCTGTCCAATAATGGAACGTTCAGTGGCGCTTATTGTTCGACGGTTTCGTCGCGGTCTTCTTCCTGCGCCGGGGTGAGCGATTGCATGGGCATCTGCCAACCATCGGCGGCGGAGGCCCGGTGGTGCATCACTGTCCAGAACAGATCGAAAATGGTCTTCTGTTCGGCGGCCAAGGTGTCGTAGAAGGCCTGGGTACGCACCTGCGCCGCATCCAGGCGTACCAGGTGGGCCTGCATCCACTGGGTCTGGGCGCGCAGGCGCTCTATGCCCCTGGCCATTCTTTCCGGCGTGGTCTGGTCAACCAGTGCCTTCGGGGCGGCGGCGTCCTTTTCACCTTCGCCGTTGTCCTTTTTCAGTTGCTCCTTGGCATCGGCCAGGACCCCTGACGACCAGGTCTCCCAGGCCGGCAATTGCTCCGCTTTCAGATTCAGTTTGCCTTTGAGATCGTCAAGGGTCAGTTGGGTATGTTTGATCCAGTCGAACTCCGAATGGAGTTTGAACATCCCCCCTGACGCTGGCATTTGCGGATTCGCCATGACCTGGGTGGAGGGCAACAGAAAAGCGCTGGCTGCCACCAACAAGCATTGAGCGATCAAACCTGACTTTTTCATCTTCAGCCCCTGCCGGTACCGTGATTGTCAGGTCGAGCATAGGAGTGGCGCACGGGGGGGAATCTGATCTATGTCAGAAGACCCCGAGTGCCTTGATGAATGTTTTCTCAGCGCGCCAATCCGGGAAAAAAGTCTGACGGCGGCCTCGCTAGCTATTTGTTCTTCCAGTATTTCTGCATTTCGAGAAACAGAAACGAGGCGGTCCAGGAAATCAGCACCAGGCCAGTCAGGCCCTGCAGCCCGGTCAGGTACTTGAGGTGGCCGACGGGGGAGATGTCGCCGAAACCGATCGTGGTGTAGGTGGTGAAGGAAAAGTACACGCAGTCCATGAACGAGCCATCGAAGTTGCCCTCCAGGCTTCCCCATTTGCCGGAACTGACCATCAGGTAATAGACCAGGGCGAAGCACCAGACTTCCGCCGCGTGGGCCACCAGCGCGCCGAATACCCCGATGACAATCCTGAAACGATTCGAGAGCTTGAGTCGGGGCAGCCAGTCGTTCAGCCGTAACAGGCACTCGTAGTGGATCACCACGACGACGATGACGGCCAGTGTATTGATCAGGGTGACTGCCAGCATGGTCGGCCTCCAGCAATGGAAGAAAAATGATCGCCTACCACCCTCGCGCCTGGTACCGATCAGTGCTTTCTACCCTGGGGCGACGAAAAATTATTGAGCTAAATCAACAGTGCTTTTTGTAGACCGATAGATGGCCATTTGTTGATAAAGATCAGGGGGCATTGGCAAGGGCGCCAGATACTTGCCACACCCCCTGGAGTTTCCAACGGAGACCCGGGAAAGCGCGCCGTCACAACCGATGTACCCAAGGCTGGCAAACACCGCGTAGCCATTTCCATACCATGGCATGCCGGGCAGGAGAGATCATGAGTACCGCTCCAGTCGTTTCTACAACGCATCCGGCGATCGTTTCAAACGGCCTGAGCAAATGGTTTGGCGAAGGCAATGCGCGCATGCAGGCGGTCAACCAGGTATCACTGGTCGCCGGGTTTGGCGAGATGGTGTTTATCGTCGGTCCCTCCGGGAGTGGCAAGACCACGTTTCTCAGCATGATCTCCGGCATCCTGCGCCCCGATGCCGGCACGGTGACCATCAATGGCCAGGATATCTGGAGCCTGGGCACTGACCAATTGGCCGAGCTGCGCCTCAATAACATTGGCTTCGTGTTTCAGGACTATCACCTCTTCGCGCGCTTGACCGCCGCCGAGAATGTGGCGATTCCGCTGATTCTCCAGCATCACGACTGGGACGATGCCATTGTCCGGGCTCGGCGCAGCCTGGAAGTGGTCGGCCTCAAGGATCGCGGGGATATTCTGCCGGTCAAGCTGTCCGGCGGCGAACAACAACGGGTGGCCATTGCCCGGGCGATTGTCGGCGAACCACAGATTCTGATCTTCGACGAGCCGACCGCGTCCCTCGATGGCGATACCGGGAAAATGATCATCGCCTTCGTCAAGACCCATATCCTCAACCAGCAGCGGTGCATCCTGATCGTCACCCACGATGCGCGGATCAACGAGTACGCCGATCGCATCATTCACATGGAAGACGGGCGCATCACCGAACTGGAACGGGTCGCCTCATGAAAAACCGTCTGCTGTTCGGTGTGGCCGTACTCGGTGTCCTGGCCGGCCTGGTGGCCGCCTATCTGTTTGGGCGCACTCCACAGACGCCGCCGCCGGTCTTCGCCCCGGCGAGCAGTCCCTATGAGACCGCGATTTATGCCAACGGCATTATCGAGAGTGAACAGTCCGGCGGCTCCGACATCGTGATTTACCCGCAGGTGGCCGGGCCAGTGACGCAACTGTTGGTGCACGAGGGGCAGAAGGTGACCCTGGGGATGCCGTTGGTGACCCTTGACGATGCCGTGCCCAGGGCCAATTTCGAGTTGGCACAGGCCAATCTGAGCACTGCCCGGGACCAGTACAGCAAGCGTCTGGCCTCCTACGGCATGGACCCCAAGTCGATCAGCAAGGATACCCTCGATACCGCCAGGGACACGGCGGCCCAGGCCCAGGCGGCGTTGAAGGCCGCGGCGGCGACGCTGGCGCAGTATGCGATCAAGGCGCCCGCGAATGGGGTGGTGTTGGCCATCAACAGCACCGTCGGCAGCTATGTGTCGTCCCAGGGTGCCTATAACACCTACACCGAGGGTTTCACGCCGTTGCTGGTCATGAGTTCCGAGCAGGATCATCTGGCCGTGCGCTGTTACATCGACGAGATCCTGATTGCCCGCTTGCCGGCGCCTGAACATATCCGCGCGCAGATGCAGATCCATGGCACGGAGATCAAGGTGCCGCTGGAGTTCGTGCGGGTGCAGCCCTATGTTTCGCCGAAAATCGAGTTGTCCGATCAGCGCCAGGAGAAAGTCGACCTGAGGGTCTTGCCGGTGATTTTCCGCTTTGAGAAAAAAGACCTCCCGATGGTGTACCCGGGGCAGTTGGTGGATGTTTTCATAGGGCAGAAATAATGGACCAGTCGCGCGTGTTTCGCCCGATGCGGCCCTGTGGCCGCTGGCTGGTCCTCAGCTTGTTGACGCTGACCAGCGCTTGCACCCTCGGTCCGGATTTCTCACGTCCGGCGGCCCCGGCACAGGAGGGTTATATTCGCGATCCGATCAGCGCCACCGTGGCCGCCCAAGGGCAGGCGCAGCGCTTTTTGCCGGGGGCCGAGGTCGCGCCTGACTGGTGGCGGCTGTTCCAGTCCGCTTCGCTGGATGCGGTGGTCCATCAGGCGATTGCCAACAACATGACCCTGCGGGCAGCCGAGGCCAGCTTGCGGCAAAGCCAGGATACGCTCATGGCCGGCTATGGGGTTTTCTACCCGCACCTGGACGTTCACGCGGGCGCCGATCGTGAGCGCAGCGCACCCATCCAGCAAGGACTGGGTACCAAGGGCTCGATCTTCAATGTCGTGACCTTGAGTGGCACGATCAGCTACACCCTGGATATTTTCGGCGGCGAACGTCGAACCGTGGAAGGCCTGCAGGCCCAGGTCGATCATCAGACCTGGCTGACCCAGGCGGCTTACCTCACCTTGACCGCCAATGTCGTCAATGCCGCCATTGCTCGCGCGGCTTATGCCGCGCAGATCCAGGCCACCGAACAACTGATCGAACTGCAAAAGCAGCAGTTGCAAACCACCCAGGTGCAGGTACGCAGTGGTACGACGCCGTATTCGGCGATCCTCAGCTTGCAAAGCCTGATCGCCAGCAACGAGGCGCTGTTGCCGGCCCTGCGGCAGAAAGTCAGCCAGGCCGAGCATTTGCTGGCCACCCTGGAAGGCGTTGTACCGTCCGAAGTCAAACTCCCGGACATCCAGTTGAGCGGGCTGTCGTTACCCAAGGATCTCCCCGTCAGCCTGCCTTCGGTATTGGTCCGCCAGCGCCCGGACATCCTCTCCGCCGAAGCACAGCTGCACCAGGCCAGCGCCGCTATCGGCGTGGCTACGGCGGCGATGTTTCCCAGCTTCAGCCTGACTGGCACCTATGGCACTGCCGGATCGAGCCCCGGATCATTGTTCGCCGGTGCCGGGCGTTTCTGGAGTGTCGGGCCGTCGATCGATATCCCGCTGTTCCAGGGTGGCAGCCTGTGGTTTGGCCGCAAGGCCGCGATCGATGCCTATCAGCAGGCCGCGGCGGGTTATCGGGAAGTGGTGCTGGAATCTTTCGCCCAGGTCGCCGATACCCTCAAGGCACTGGAGTTCGATGCCCAGGCCTTGCAAAAGCAAGCCGAAGCCCAGGCCGCCTCCGCAGAGGCCTTGCGGTTGTTGCAAGCCAACTATCGCTCGGGCCTGGTGACCTATCTGGATCTGCTGGCCGCCGATGTGCAACTGCATCAGGTCAACATCGCCTATTTGCAGGCGCTTGCCCAACGTCATCAGGACACCGTCGGCCTGTTCGTTGCCCTGGGGGGCGGCTGGTGGAACCGAGCCGACGCCACCGGCAGCAGGCCCGGCCCATGAAGCACTTCGGCATTCTGCGCATAGGTTTCAAACTCCTGGTCAATGACC
Organism: Pseudomonas sp. MWU13-2862; assembly: GCF_023242495.1. NCBI lineage: Bacteria > Pseudomonadati > Pseudomonadota > Gammaproteobacteria > Pseudomonadales > Pseudomonadaceae > Pseudomonas > Pseudomonas sp. MWU13-2862. Next base: position 102,139 of record NZ_JALMEZ010000005.1, read on the forward strand.
GCTCCAAGTTTTCCGCGTTGCTGGTGGGTATTACCTTTTCGGTATTCCTGATGATGCAGATGACGGCGATGTTTGCCGGGATCCTCAACCGGGCCTACTCGACGGTGACCAATATCGGTGCGGCGATGTGGATCCTGGACCCGGCCGTGAACACCCCGACCAGCGTCATCCCGCTGCCGGATTACCTGCTTGATGCAGTGCGCAGCATGGACCAGGTCCGCTATGCCGTGCCGATTTTCATCGGCGGCGCCCAGGTCCGGCTGGCCAGCGGCACTTACCAGTCGGTCAGTGTGATCGGCCTGGATGACACCAGCCTGTTCGGCCGGCCGTTACTGGAGCAGGGGGCCATCGAGGATATCTACGCCGAAAACGCGTTCATCATGGTCCACGATGCCGAGTTTTCGAAGCTGGAGAACCCAAGGATAGGCACCGCCTTCGAGCTCAATGATCATCGCGGCACCATTGTCGGCATTGCCAAGGTCCTCACCAGCGGCCTGACCGGGGTGCCGACGCTCTACACCACCTACCGGCGCGCCATCGAATACCTGCCGACCACCCGGTTCACCATCTCCTATATCCTCCTGGATCCCCGCGATGAAGCGGCCGTGGGCCAGATCAAGCAACAGGTCTCGAAGTTGGGGTACATCGCCCTGACCAAGGACGAGTTCAACCAGCGCATCGCCAATTACTACATCTATCAGACCGGGGTAGGCACCAATATCCTGATGATGACAGTCATCAGCTTTCTGGTCGGTCTGTCGATTTCCGGCCAGACCTTCTACACCTTTATCCTGGAAAACCTGGACAAGTTTGCCGCCCTCAAGGCCATTGGCGCCAAGAGCCGTGAACTGATCTACATGATCCTGTTCATGGCCACGTTCACGGCGATGACCGGTTATGGACTGGGTATCGGCCTGGTCACGCTGATGATCTCCGTGGCGCGCTCCAACCTGCCCAACTACGCGGCCATCATCACGTTCTGGAACCTCGGGCTGGCCTTCGTCATGGTGCTCCTGATCGCCGGGGTCTCCAGCTATGTGGGTATCCGCAAGGTCCTGAGAATCGAGCCTTTCGATATTTTCAGAGGGTGATGACAACTCGCTGGAGCGCATCGTGATCCTGCTCGGTTGCTGGCCAGGGGGTCAGCACGATTGCCCCCTTGACCGCTCCCGCCCTGAGTTGCGCCAAGGCCTGGTTGGCCTCGGCCAGGGGAAAAACCGTGACGTCGCAATGTACCGGTGTATGGCGGATTTCGTCGAAAAAAGCCGTGCCGTCGTCGCGCGTGAGATTGGCTACCGAGCGTATGCAGCGTTCGCCCCACAGTAGCCGGTAGGGAAAACCTGGCACATCGCTCATATGAATACCGGCGCAGATCACACAGCCCCCGCGGACCGTGGAGGCCAGCGCCTGTGGGACCAACGGACCGACCGGGGCAAAGATCAGGCTCGCATCCAGCAGATGGGGTGATGGCTGGTCCGAAGGGCCCGCCCAGGTCGCGCCGAGTGCACGAGCGTAAGCCTGGCCTTCGGTGTCTCCGGGCCGGGTGAAGGCATAGACTTGCTGTCCCCGGCCCAGCGCCACCTGGATCGCCAGATGGGCCGCCGCGCCGAAGCCGTAGAGACCCAGGTGCTGCGCCGTGCCGGCCATGCGCAAGGCGCGAAAGCCGATCAAGCCGGCGCAGAGCAGGGGCGCGGCTTCAGTCGCGCTCATGCCTTCGGGCAGGGCAAAGCAGAATCGGGCATCGGCCACTGTGTATTGCGCATAGCCGCCGTCCAGGTGACAGCCGGTGAATTGCGCTTGCTCGCAGAGATTTTCCCGGCCCGAGCGGCAGAATTCGCATTCCCCGCATGTCCAGCCCAACCAGGGCACGCCGACCCGCTGGCCGATCCAGCTGGAGGCGACATCGCTGCCGACAGCGATCACTTCACCGACGATTTCATGCCCGGGCACCCTGGGCAGCACCGCCTGGGGTAGTTCTCCGTCCAGCAGATGCAGATCCGTGCGGCACACGCCACAGGCCAGCACCTTGATCAGCAGTTGCCCTTGCAGGGGATGCGGAATCTGCCGTTCCTCCGATTGCAGGGGCTGGCCGGGGGCGTGCAGGACCATGGCATGCATGACGATTCTCCTGAAACAGTGATGTTGCAGCGATCCCGGATCAGCTGCCCATGTTGTTCAGCGGTGCCGCTCGAAGAGAGGCGTCGTCCCGTCCATGGCCTGACCCGATGGGCCGGTGAGGGCGATAACATGACGGGCTTCGCAGGCCGACGGCATCAGGGCGGGGAACTCCTCGGGCGTGAGCGTCTCCTTCTCCATCAGCAGGTTGGCACCGCTATCCAGATCGGCGCGCCGCTGCTTGAGCAGCGCCTGCGCACGTGTATAGGCTTCATCGAGCAAGACACGAATACCCAGGTCGATCTCCCGGGCAGTCTGTTCCGAGTAGTCTTTTTCGCCCATGCCAGGCAGATGTTCACCCAGATAGGTGGAAGACCGCCGTTCCAGTACCGACTGGCCGAGCTCGGCGCTCATGCCGAAGCGGGTGATCAACTGCCGGGCGATATCGGTGGCGCGTGCCAGATCGTCGGCCGCACCAGTGGAGATCTGGCCATAGACGATGTATTCGGCCGCGCGTCCGGCCATCAGCACCACAATCCGATCCTTGAGCATCTGGCAACTGATCAGGAAGTGGTCTTCGGTCGGTCGCTGCAAGGTGTAGCCCAACGAACCGGCGGCACGGGGAATAATGGACACTTTGTGCACCGGGTCCATCCCGGGCAGGGTCGCGGCAGCCAGGGCATGTCCCATCTCGTGATAGGCCACGATCAGGCGTTCTTCGGGATGCAGCAGGCTGCTTTTGTGTTCAAGGCCCACGACGATGCGTTCTACCGCGTTGGTGAAATCTTGCAGGTTGACGCTCGAGCCTGCCCGGCGGGTGGCAACGATTGCGGCTTCATTGATCAGGTTGGCCAAGTCGGCCCCGGTGAAACCAGTGGTGATATCGGCAATTCGCTCGGCATCGGTGCCGGGGTCCAGGGTGATTTTCTGCAGATGGACCTTGAGAATGGCCAGGCGTCCCTTGCGGTCGGGACGGTCGATCAGGATCTGCCGATCAAAGCGACCGGCGCGCAGCAGGGCGGGATCAAGAATTTCCGGGCGGTTGGTGGCCGCCAGCAGGACCACCCCTTCGCGGGGGTCGAAGCCATCCAGTTCCGCCAGTAGCTGATTGAGGGTCTGTTCTTTTTCATCGTTGCCCCCCAGGGTTCCCACGCCGCGTGCCTTGCCCAAGGCATCCAGCTCGTCGATGAAAATAATGCAGGGCGCGGCCTGCCGTGCCTGCTCGAACAGGTCGCGGACCCGGGCGGCGCCTACGCCAACGAACATCTCGACGAATTCGGACCCCGAGATGGAAAAAAACGGTACGCCGGCTTCACCGGCAATGGCCTTGGCCGCCAGGGTCTTGCCGGTCCCCGGAGGACCGACCAGCAGCGTGCCTTTGGGAATATGGGCGCCCAGGCGCGAGTACTGTTCCTTGTCCTTGAGGAAGGAGACGATTTCCACCAGCTCGGCCTTGGCCTCGTCGATGCCGGCGACATCGGCAAAGGTCACGCCGGTATCGCGCTGGACAAAGACCTTGGCCCGCGACTTGCCGACATTCATCATTCCGCCGAGGCCCTGCTTCTCGGCCATGCCGCGGAACAGGAAATGCCAGACCACCATGATCATGACAAAGGGCAGCAGCCAGCCGATCAAGCCGGTGAGCAAGGTGTTTTCAGTGACCCCGGAGAAGGTGGCATTGGACTGTGCCAGTTCGGTCGCCAGGGCGGGGTCGACGCGTACCGTGCTGAATCGATCATGGCCATTGATGGGTTCTTGCAGCTTGCCGCTGATCTGATCCTTTTCCACTTGCAGGTCACTGACTTTGTGCGCGTCCAGCAACTGGAGGAACTGGCTGTAGGGCAGGCTTTCCACTGGGTGGTTTTGACCGAGGAACATCTGCAGCGCGGCAAACGCCAACAAGGCGATGAAGAAATACGACAGGTTCCACTGATGAGTCTTTTTCATGACCTTGGCCCAGGGAGCAAAGAGGGAGGAGAGGGCGGTATTTTCAAAGTCGGGCTATTGCCGGATTCGTCGTTCATGACGGACCGCAACAGCTCGGTCACTCCCTGTTTTTACGCTTTGGGGCTGAGAAATCATTGAGTTATATCAACAATGCTTGAATCCCCCTGTTGCAGTACTGGGCGTAATGTTGGCGGCGACTGCGGGGTTGGCGCGCTCCGAACGGGCTTTGTGCTGACAAGGGCGTCATCTGTGCAGTTGCCTGTTCCGGCTTAACGCAAGGAACGGCAAAACCGTTGAATGGCTTCGCAGGCCCGACACAGCGAATCGTCATCCAAGGCATAGGCGATACGGATGTAGGGGCCCAGCCCGAACGCGCTGCCTTGCACGACGGCCACATCCGCTTCATCCAGCAGCGCGTGGGCCACATCTTCATCGCTGCGTAGCACCCGTCCAGAGAGGGAGGTGCGGCCAATCAGGCCGGCACAGGAGGCAAAAGCATAGAACGCGCCCGTCGGACTCACGCATTCCAGTCCTGGTATGTCATTCAGCAGTGCCACCATCAAGTCGCGACGACGCTGGAAAACCGCCCGGCTTTCCTGGATGAAGTCCTTGGGGCCTTCCAGTGCCGCGAGTGCCGCTTGTTGTGAAACCGAACTCGCCCCCGAGGTCTGTTGCCCTTGCAGCTTTTCCATGGCATCCAGCAACCAGCGTGGCCCGGTGGCAAAGCCGATGCGCCAGCCGGTCATGGCATAGGCCTTGGAGACGCCGTTCATGGTCAGGGTTCGCGCTGCCAGCCGTGGCTCCACCTGGGCCAGGGTATGGAAGGTTTGATCGTCGAAGATCAGGTGTTCATAGATATCATCGGCCAGGATCAGCACCTGGGGATGGGCCAGCAATACCTCGGCCAGTGCCTGGAGCTCCTCCCGGCTGTACACCGCGCCGGTGGGGTTGGACGGCGAATTGAGGATCAGCCAGCGGGTCTGCGGCGTGATTGCGTCATTCAGTGCCGAGGCGGTCAGCTTGAAACCCGTATCGGCATCACAGACGACGATCCGGGTTTCGCCACCGCACAGCTGGACCATCTCCGGGTAACTGACCCAGTAGGGCGCGGGTACTATGACCTGGTCGCCCTCGTTCAGCGTGGCCGCCAGGGCGTTGTAGATCACCTGTTTGCCGCCGTTGCAGACCAGGGTGTCCTGCCAGGTGACGTCCAGGCCGTTCTCGCGCCGGAACTTGGCGGCCACCGCTTCACGCAGCGAACGGACACCGGCGACCTGGGTGTAGCGGGTGTGGCCGTGTTCGATGGCATCAATGGCCGCTGCGCGTACATGCGCGGGCGTATCGAAGTCCGGTTCGCCCGCGCAGAGTGAAATGATCGTTGCGCCTTGCGCCCGCCGTTCCGCCACCCGGTCCATGATCCGGTAGGTCGCCGAAGGTTGCGCGCTGGCCAGGCGCCGGTTCAGGCGTTGAATATCGATGCTCATACTTTCCTCTGCAGGTTGTGATAACCCAATGCGGCCCTGGCTTCTTTCAGGGTTTTGCCTTGGCTGATCAGGGCGCGAATCTCGGCTTCGACCGTTTCGATCTGGCGGGCACAGGCCGCTACTTCGACGGCACGGGCACGGGGCACGATCACCACGCCGTTGGCATCGGCGACCACGATGTCGCGGGCGCAAACCCGGGCGCTGCCGATGGACACCGGTTGGTTGACTGACTGAACCTGTACGCGGTCCTTGCCGGTGCGCATGAAGCGGCCCTTGCTGAAGATCGGGTAGCCATCGCCCAGCGCCTTGTTCACGTCTCGGCAGACACCGTCGATGACGGTGCCGGCAATCCGTCGTGCGCCGGCGTACTGGGTCATGATGTCGCCCCAGACCGTGCAGTCGGTGCGCCCGCCGTTGTCGATGACCACGATGTCACCGGGCGCCACGTCCTCGATAAAGTCACCCACGGTGCCGGGCGGCACGCTGGCCGTGACGTAATGCACGGTGAACGCCGGGCCGACGATCACCTGGCTGTAATTGCCCAGGGGCGCGATCTCGAGGCATTGGCCGGGCAGGCCGAGCTTGTCCATGGCATCGGACACGCCCGGGGTGTCGAGCCCCTCGAAGAGGGCCACCAGTTGCCGGTCTTCCGGGCTCATCGGCTGTGCTCCACATGTATGGCTTCGAACTGGGTGTCATGCATCACCTCGGCCACCGAGCCGCCGCCGCGCACGGCCTCGACCATGCCGTCCTGGCGACGGGCAATGCGTTCGCCAAGGTCGAGCACTTTGTCGATGTGGACAGTGGAGACGAACACCGTGCCGCAGTTGTCGGCGATCACATAGTCATCCTCGCTGACGGCCACGCCGGCCACGTTGATTGTCACGGCGGCATCGACCTGCACCACACGATTGCGCGCGCTGATCATCGTGACGCCACGGCCGTAGACCGGGTAGCCGATCGCTGCGCTGCCGTCGATATCGCGACTGAAACCGTCGATCACCGTGCCGCGTACCTGCTTGGCGGACGCGGCATTGGCGAGGATATCGCCCCAGCAGGAAATGCCTTCGAGACCGCCGGCAATCACCAGTACACGATCGTCGCTGTCGATCTGTTCGACCACCGGAGTGATCAGGTGCACGGTGGGTGTTTTATCGGACTTGGGCGCCAGCAGCACGGTACTGGCCCGGCCGACGATTTTCGGGCACGTCCACAGCGGACGTAGCCCTACCGTGGCACCGGGCAGGCCGAGGAAATCGAGCGCATCGGACACGGTGTTGGTGTCCAGCGCCGCCAAGCGTTCCAGCAAACTCTTGTGGGTCATGGGGGAGCCCCTGTGGTGACGGAGGCGCCCAGTGTCGGCGAGGAGGTTTGATAGGTATATTACTAATCACAGAAGCGTTGGATACGCTGAACCTATGGATAAACCATGATCAATTTCCGTCTGATTCGTCACCTCTGGTTGTTCCTGGCGGTTGCCGAGGAACAGAATTTCGGCCGCGCCGCCAAGCGTCTGGGCATGTCCCAGCCACCGCTGAGCGAGCAGATCCAGGTCCTGGAACAGGCGCTCAAGGTCACGCTCTTCGAGCGTTCGCGACGGGGTGCGAAACTGACCCCGGTCGGGGCCGCGATCCTGCCGGCGGTACGCAAGTTCGCCGAGCAACTGGAGCGTCTGGAACTGGCCGTGGAAGAGGCGGTGGCGGGGCAGTCGGGCCTGTTGACCATCGGCGCGATTTCAACGGCCATGTTTGACGTGTTGCCGGGGCTGATCGAACAACTGAAGCGTGAATACCCGCACCTCACGGTGTCGGTGCGGGAAATCGACAGCGTTGAAGCCGTCCCGGCGCTGGAGGCCGGGGATATCGATCTGGCGTTTGCCCGGCTGGACGGTGATCTGGGGGCGTCGATCCGGTCACTGCCATTGACGGAAGATCGTCTGGTGGTGGCATTGCCCGTCGATCACCCATTGGCCTCGCGTTCGCGTATCAGTCTGTCGAGTCTGGCCAACGAAGCCTTGGTGATGTTTTCTCGGAAGGTCAGCCCGGTGTATTTCGATAACCTGATTGCGACCTGTCGGGCCAGTGGTTTCTCCCCGCGTGTCTTGCATGAAGTGCGTTCGGTCGCGTCGCAGATCGCCTTTGTCAGCTATGGCCAAGGTATTGCGCTGGTACCGGCGTCGCTGAAAAAGCTGGCTCCCGCCAATGTGGTGTTCCGACCGCTGAGCCAGAAGTTGCAGGTGGTCACCACCGCGATGGCCTGGAATACCAGCCGACCCAATCCATTGGTAGAAGCCCTGGTCGCCCGGTTTCGGGCCAAGGTGTGACCGGGGTGTTGTTCAAGGCTGATAGGTTTTGCGTATGAAAACCTTCCTGAATCAGGAATTTACAGAAAACCTGATTCCCTTGAGATTGTCGCCTGTACCGTCGGCAATTCGTGTCCGTGCGAAAACCTTTTGTTCAAGGAGTTACTTCCGTGCCCTCACCGGAAACATTCACCCATACGCAGCTCCCTCTTACAGTCGAAGGGGTTCAACTGAACGTGGCGGCCATTTATCGTGAGGGTGACTTGGCGCCTATTGTCTTCCTGCATGGTTTTGGCTCGACCAAGGAAGACTATGCCGACATCGTGCTGCAGGGTGCCTTTTCCGGTCATCCCTTTGTCGCGTACGACGCGCCGGGCTGCGGTGAGAGCCAGTGCAGTGATTTATCGAGGATCTCCATCCCTTTCCTGCTGCAGACGGCCTTGCAGGTGCTGGAGCATTTCGGTATCGAGCGCTTCCATCTGGTTGGTCACTCCATGGGTGGGCTTACCGCGCTGATGCTGGCCCATCAGTTCCCGGAGCGGATACTCAGCTTTGTCGATATCGAGGGCAATATTGCCCCGGAAGACTGCTTTCTCAGTCGACAGATCGTCGATTATCCGGCGGACGATCCCGAGGTTTTTTTTGCCGCGTTTATCGAGCGTACTCGCCAGGCTCCGGCGTATGCCAGCGCGCTATATTCGGCCAGCTTGCGACACAAGGTGCGGGCCGGCGCGGTGCGTGGGATCTTCCAGTCAATGGTCGAGCTTTCCGATAACGCTGACCTGATGGGCAAATTTCTCGGCCTGAAATGTCCGCGCATGTTCATGTATGGCGAACAGAACGCCTCGTTGTCCTATCTCTCGCATATCCAGGCCGAAGGCGTGCGGCTGGCCCCCATCGCGCAGTGTGGCCACTTTCCCATGTATTCCAATCCGCTTGCGATGTGGCAGCAGATTGCCGATTTTCAGAACGCCGGCCAACGGAGTCCTTTACCCAAAATGGATTGAGCCTGGCCGTCGACCTCCAATAAAAACGCCCCGAATCCTACAGGCGAGGCGTTCTTCTTCTGCTCAGGTGCTTAGTGCCCGGCGCTCTGCCCACCGTCCACATGCAGGATCTCACCCGTCACAAACCCGGCAGACTCCAGGTAGACAATCGCCTGGACGATATCGCTGGTTTCCCCCATCCGCCCGACCGGATGCAGGCGGCCCAGCGCCTCATGGGTTTCTTCGGCATGCATCGGGGTCTTGATGATCCCGGGGCTGACCGCATTGACCCGGATCCCGCGCTTGGCGTACTCGATGGCCAGGGACTTGGTCGCCGAATTGAGCCCACCCTTGGTCAGCGAGGCCAGTACCGACGGCACCCCGTCGATGGCGTGATCCACCAGGCTGGTGGTGACGTTGACGATATGACCCTTGCCTTGTTTCTCCATCTCGCTAATCGCCAGCTGGCTGATGTAGAAGAAACCATTCAGGTTCACCGCCAGCACGTTGGCATAGTCTTCGTGGGTGTAGCCGGTGAACGGCTTGGCGATAAAGACCCCGGCGTTGTTGATCAGGCTGTCGATACGACCAAAACGGGCGACACCTTCACGGATGACGCGCTCGGCGGTGGCCGGGTCGGCAATGTCACCGGCGACGGTGAGGATATCCGGGTCTGTGGACGGCTTGACCGAGCGGGCGGTGGCAACCACCCGGTAATCGAGATCACGGTAGGCCTTGACCAGCGCCGCGCCGATCCCTTGGGAAGCGCCAGTAATCACAACGACTTTTTTTGCATGGCTCATGATAAAACCTCGATGGAAAGTAAGGGGGTAGGGCGTGATCAATCAAGCAGCGGCGGAGGCGATTTCCCGCAGCATCTGTTCGTAGTACTCGACCGACTGCGAGCCGGACACCAGATGACGGCCGTTGAGGATCATGGCCGGCACCGAGTTGATGCCGCGTGCGCGGTAGAAAGCCTCGAGTTCACGGACTTCGTCGGCGAACGCGCCGCTGGCCAGCACTTCACGGGCAGGCGCCGCCTGCAGTCCCGCTTCGGTTGCCAGACGCACCAGGGTTTCCCGGTCGCTCGGGTTCTGCCCGTCGCTGAAATAGGCGCGCAGCAAGGCTCTCTTCAGTTCGATCTGCCGACCTTCCTGCAAGGCCCAGAGCAACAGGCGGTGGGCATCGAAGGTGTTGTAGAAATGGCTGCGTTTTTCCAGGTCGAACTGAAAACCGATGGCCTCGCCCCGGGTCATCAACATCTGCTTGCCGGCGGCGACTTCTTCGGCGCTGCGGCCGTATTTGCGCATCATGTGCCGCACCGCGTGCTCGCCTTCGGCCGGCATGTCCGGGTTCAGTTCGAAGGGTTTGAAGGTCAACTCGACCGAGACTTCATCGGCCAGGTTGGCGATGGCCCGTTCCAGGGCCGTCACGCCCAGGGCGCACCAGGGGCAGACCACATCGGAGATGAAGTCGAGCTTGACGGGCGCGTTCATGACGGGTTCTGCGCCAGTTGCTGGCGGTATTGGGTGGTGCTGATGCCGGCGTAGCCCCAGTTATCCGTGTCGACTTCCTCGATCACGATGTGGGTCAGGTCCGGGCGTTTGTTGAGCACCCGTTGCAGGGTTTCAGTGATTTCGGCAATCACCTGGGCTTTCTGCTCCGAGGTAACGCCATCGCGGGTTATGCGCACGCTGACAAAAGGCATGACAAGTCTCCAGTGACCTGCCCATCGGCATGATGGCAGGCAGTGGGAGCAATTTATTAGGTTGTTAAACGCGGATAAAGGTGGGGCCAAGAACATCATTAGTGAGGTGGTGTAATGAGTTTTGCGCTTGATCGGCGGGTTCGCTTACCCGGTTTGTGATCTATAGTCCTTATCGGATCAGTTGATAATCTCTTTCGCACGGACGCTACAAGGAGCCCCAGCCCGCTCCTTGGGCCATAACCCCGGCGGATGCCCTCTAGCCTAGAAGTGTTGGTACAACGCAGGGAGCACAGCATGTCGATCCAACGACCAGACGGACTGAGGTCGGCTCCCACTATTGCCAGGTCTGCGGCCGCCATTGCCAGGACCACCCGCGGTTTTTTCCAGCGTGGGCTCGATCAGGTCAAGGAAGCCTACATCCTGTTTCCGCTGCTGGCCGCTGTCCTTTTGCTGGCTATCTGGACGGCAACGCTGTACCTCATCAACAGTGAACTGGTACGGGCGCAACGCGGCGCAACCACGGCCAGCCTGGAGATCGGCGCCACCTACGAGGCCCAGATGTTGCGTGCCGTCCACGAAATCGATCAAACCCTCAAGCTGGTCAAATACACCTATGAGGCCGAAGGCGAGCGTAATCCACTGCCCAGGCTCAAGGAGCGGGCGTTATTGCCGCCGCCCCTGTTGTTTGACGTCAGTGTGGTCAACCCGGACGGCGGGCTGGTGGCGAGTACGCGGGCCAACGATACGGAAGCTATTTCGGACCGGGATGAGCAACAGGCACTGCAGCACGACGACACACTGTTGATCAGTCACGCCTGGAAAAAACCGCAGACGGGAGAATGGCGGCTGCGTTTCAGCCGCCGGCTGAATGCTCCGGACGGTGGGTTTTCGGGCATCGCCCGGGTCGAGGTCGATGCGGCCTATTTTGTCAGCAGCTATGACGCCTCGAAACTCGGCGACCATGGCGTCCTTGGTTTGTTGGGTACCGACGGCATTTTTCGGGTACGCCGAAGCGGCGATGCGGTGCTGGCCGGCGATGCGGTGGATTATGCGGCGTTGGTCCCGGACACCGAGGACACCCAAGCACTGTTGGCGACCAATACCTGGGACGGCGTGCGCCGCTACACCAGCGCCCGTCAGCTCTATGACCTGCCCCTGGCGGTGATCGTCGGGTTGTCTGAAGAAGAACAACTGGCCACGGTGACCGGGCAGGCGCATACCTATTTGTGGCGGGCCGCGGGCGGCAGCCTGTTGCTGGTGTTACTGGTCGGCCTGCTGAGCCGGATGAGCTGGCAGCTCGCGCAAAGCCGCTTGCGCACGGCCGAAGCCCAGGCCCAGCTGGTCGCCATTGCGCGTCAGGCCGGGATGGCGGAAATCGCCACCAATGTCCTGCATAACGTGGGCAATGTGCTCAATAGCGTGAATGTCTCCGCCGAAGTGGTTACCCGCAAGCTGCGCACCAGCAAAGCCCTGGGTCTGAGCAAAGCGGTGCAGTTGATGAACGAGCATGTCGAGGATCTGGGTCACTTCATCTCCCAGGACGAGAAAGGCAAGCTGCTTCCGGGCTATCTGAACCAGTTGGTGGACGCTTTGGCGCTCGAACAAAAGAGCATGACCGACGAACTCGATCAATTGACCCAGAGCATCGATCACATCAAGGAAATCGTCGCGGCCCAGCAGTCTTATTCAGGGGCATCCAGTCTTGCCGAGGCCGTGCAGGTACCGCAGTTGATCGAGGATGCGCTGCGCATGAATGCCAGTTTCCTCGCTGCCCGCCAGGTCACCGTGGTGAAAGAGTTTGCCGAAACGCCCTGTTTGCAACTGGACAAGCACCGCTTGCTGATGATCCTGGTCAACCTGATAAAAAATGCCGGCGGCGCGATGGACAATCCAGCCGATCGACCTCCGCTGATTACCCTGCATACCGAGATGCTGCCGGAGCAGACCCTGGTCATCAAGGTGATCGACAATGGCGAGGGGATTGCCGAGGAGAATCTGACGCGGATTTTTGCCCACGGATTCACCACGCGCAAAGACGGCCATGGTTTCGGATTGCACAGCTGCATCCTGGCGGCCATGGAGATGGGCGGGGCATTGAAGGTCCACAGTGACGGGCCGGGACAAGGGGCAATCTTCACCCTGGAACTGCCCAGCCAGGTTTCGAGCCCGGCAGCGGCTGCATAACCCGGGCGTATGGGGTTTTGTCGTCTACAATTTTGCTCGTGGTATCGCTGGATTTTATTGAGCCAACGTTACAAGGAATAGAACGAATGGCCGCAGTCCTCCCCGACACTTCATCAGTCAATCGCCAAGCGTGTTCCCGAGCGAAAGCGTGCCCGGATGTATTCGCATCCCCTGTTGTGGTTGCATTGAACCCATGAGGCTCGCACTCAATACGCTGGCCTTGGCCGTGATGACGTTATATACCGCCACCGTGAAGGCCGACGACGCCACGATGCCCACGTTTTCCCTGAGCAGTTTCGGCACTGCGGGTATTGTTCACTCCAGCGAAAAAAACGCCGACTTCACCTCCAGCATCTACAAGCCCAACGGTGCCGGTCACACCCGTAGCTGGGATGCGGATGTCGACAGCCTGATCGGTGCCCAGGTAACGGCCAACTTTACCCGGCAGCTCTCGGCCGTGGTGCAGGTCATCTCGGAGCAGAATTACGACAACAGCTACCGTCCCACCCTCGAATGGGCGAACTTCAAATACCAGTTCACGCCCGATTTCAGCCTGCGCGCCGGTCGCACGGTGCAGCCGGCTTTCCTGCTCTCCGACAGCCGCAAAGTGGGTTACACCCTGCCATGGGTACGCCCGCCGGGAGAGGTCTATAGCCTGATACCGGTCACCAGCACCGATGGCCTTGACCTCAGCTACCGGCTGCACTTCGGTGACCTGACCAATACCGTGCAGGGCAATGTCGGCCAGGGCGATTTCCGGATGCCCGCCAACACCGGCAGGACCTTGAGCAGGGACGCGTGGGGCATTTCCAATTTGACTGAATACGGGGACTTGACCACCCGCGTCACCTACCAGAAAACCCACGTGACCGTGGAGTCGTTCAATCCACTGTTCGACGGTTTCAGGGACTTCGGTGCGCAAGGCAATGCGATAGCCGACCGTTATGATGTCAAGGGCAAGCCCTTTGAGTTTATCGGCGTGGGGGCCATCTATGATCCAGGCAAGTGGTTCGTCATGGGCGAATGGGGGCATATCGACAGCCATTCGGCAATAGGGACGATAAACGCCTGGTATGTCAGCAGTGGCTATAGAATTGACACCTTCACACCCTATGTCACCTACGCTCGCTCCAAGACGGTCAGCGAAACGTCCAGCGCGGGTCTGACGACATCGGGTTTATCGCCAGACCTCGCGAGCGTCGCGGCTGGCCTTAACGGCGCACTCAACACCCAACTGGCATCGGGCAGCGGCCAGCAGACCCTGTCCGTCGGCATGCGCTGGGACTTCACGAAGAATATGGACGCCAAACTGCAGTACGATCACACGCGTTTAGACAGTAACGCCAGTGGTCCGTTGGTCAATCTCCAGCCGGGCTATGAGCCGGGAGGCTCGTTCAATCTGCTCAGCCTCGCTGTCGATTTTGTCTTCTGATGGCGCCGATCCTGCGGTGTCTCAAACGTGCCGGTTGCACGCTGGCAGGGTTCGCCCTGTGCCTGGGCAGCACGCTTGCCATGGCCGATGTGGTGGTGGTTGTCGCCGCTGCCAGCCCGGTGCAGGCGTTGACGCGCAATCAGGTGGCGGACATCTTCCTGGGCAAGACCAATCGTTTCCCCAGCGGCAAGCCGGTCACTCCGATCGACCAGACGGAAGGCTCCGCAACCCGTGATGAGTTCTACACCAGCTTCACCGGCAAGTCGGCCGCGCAGCTCAAGGCGCACTGGTCGAAAATCATTTTTACCGGCAGGGGCCAGCCGCCGGAAGCGGTAGCCAATGGCGCGGAAGTGAAGAAACGGATTGCCGGGAATCCCGACAGTATCGGCTATATCGAGTCCCGTGAAGTGGATGCCAGCGTCAGGGCGCTTCCTCCCGACCCGCAATGAGGGGTTACCTGCCGAGGGTCTTGTTGGCTGCCTGTGCCTGGAGCAAGACCCCGAACTGATCGGCGGGCACCGGCTTGTTGAAGTAGAAACCCTGGAATTCGTCGCAGGCGTTGTCCCGCAGGAAATCGGCCTGTTCGCGGGTTTCCACGCCTTGGGCCACCACGGTCAGGCTGAGGGTTCGACCCATTGCGATAATGGCCTCGGTCAGGGCCTTGTCTTCCGCCACGCTGGTGACGTCACGGATAAACGAGCGATCGATCTTGATTGAGTCGAGTGGAAACTGCTTGAGTGCCGAGAGCGAAGAGTAGCCAATCCCGAAATCATCGATGGCGATCCGGATCTTCAGCTTTTTCAGGCCGTTCAACACCTGCAGCGCTCTTTTGACATCCTGCATGAGCAGGCTCTCGGCGATCTCCAGTTCCAGCAGGCCGGGCTCCATGCCGGTCTCTGTCAGTATCGTGGCGAGGTCGGTGAGCAGATTGTCATCGACAAACTGCCGGGCCGTCAGGTTCACGGCAACCCCCAGATGCGGCAGCCCCTGCCGTTGCCAGGCGATGTTTTGCAGGCAGGCCGTTCTCAGCACCCACTTGCCGATGGGCACGATCAAACCGGTTTCCTCGGCAACGGGGATAAACTGCATGGGGGCTATCAGCCCCAGGTCCGGGTGTTCCCAGCGTAACAGGGCCTCCATGCCGGTGATCCGGCCGCTACGGATATCGCGTTTGGCCTGATAGTGAAGCCGGAACTCGTTACGTTCCAATGCATGGCGCAAGCCGAGTTCCAGGGTCAAGCGTTCCAGCGACTCGGCGTTGAGTTTCTCGGAGTAGAACTGGAAGTTGTTTTTACCCTGTTGCTTGGCCTGATACATGGCGATATCGGCATGTTTGGTCAGCGTCTGCTCGTCCAGGCCATCTTGCGCATAGAGGCTGATGCCGACGCTGGCGGTTACCCGGAACTCTTGTCCTTGAAGCTTGAAAGGCTTGGCGATGGCCGAGAGGATTTTCTGCGCGGTGTCCGCCACATATTTGGCCTCGGACAGCTCCGGTAGCAGGACCACGAATTCGTCGCCACCCAGGCGGGCGACGGTATCGCTGGCGCGCAGGCAGGCCGTGAGGCGGCCCGCGACTTCCTGCAGCAGTTGGTCGCCGGCATGGTGGCCCAGCGTATCGTTGATGTGTTTGAAGCGGTCGAGGTCGAGGAACAGCACCGCCAGTTGCCGATGATCACGGCGCGCTTCACTGATGTTCTGGCTCAACAGTTTGCTGAACAGGCTGCGATTGGGCAGCGCCGTGAGACCGTCGTGGTAGGCGAGGTACTCGACGCGCTCGGCATAGGCGACCTTGTCTTCGGCGGCGCGCAAGCGACTTTGCGCCAGCTGCCAGTTCATGCGGCTCAGCAGGCCGGCCAGAAGCACCAGCAGCAGACTGCCGGCGGCGGCTCGCCACAGGTAGGTCTGCGCTTGCCGGGTCACGGCGGCCAGGCGTTCTTCGGCGGATAACCCGACAATCACCGCCAGGGGAAAGTCATACAGCTGGCGCACACTGGTGTAGCGTTGCACGCCATCCCAGGCATTGGTCGAGAGCCGCGCCTGGGTGTCTTCGGTATTGGGCGCCAGTGTCGCGTAGTCGACGGCATCGCCGGCCAGCACCGACTCTCCGCTGCGTCGTACCCGGAAAATGCCATCGGTGCCCAGGAGTCCGAGTACGCCCCGGTCGCCGAGTTTCGAATCGTCATAACTGCTGACGAAATAAGCCGCATCGACTTCGACCCGGGCAATGCCCGAGAACGCGCCGTTCGCTGCATTGAGCCGACGACTGAAGCGCAATCGCCATTCCCCCGTCAGCGGATTTTTCCAGGGGCGACTGATCAACAGCGTATCGTTGTGCCGCAGCGTCTGTTGTTCGTCCGGTTCGGTGATATTTCCCGCTTCGTTGGCGCGAGTACTCGCCACGGGTTCACCGTCCGGGGTGACCACACTGACGTCAAACAACAGGGCCGGCGGCAACAAGGCCCGCTCCTTGAGCTTGGGCAGGGGATTACGCTCACCCTCGGTCTCATAGGTGTATTTGACCAGCTTGAGGGTTTGGTCAATTTCACGAACGGCGCGCAACATCTGCGCTTCGTAGGTAGCGCTGATCTCCAGGCTGGTGGTGGCCGCGTTGCGTTGCGCCCGCGTCTGTTCGATCTTGATCAGGTAGAGGGTGGCCGACCAGATGGCCAGTACCAGCAGGGCGGCCAGCAGCGGGAACAAGATGTAGGCTTCCTTGATCGGCTCCAGAAGGCGCCGAAAGAGGCTGTCGCGGTTCTCGGAAGGTGGGGCGACGGGCGTTGCGCTATCGGGAGCCGATCTCAGTCCGTTTGTCCGTTGGATCGACATGCAGTGCTCCCTGCGTTGTAGCAACACTCTAGGCTAGCGGGCATCCGACGGGGTGATGGCTCGAGGACGGGGCCTTGTAGCGTCCGTGCGAAAGAGATTATCAACTGATCCGGTAGGAACTATAGACCACAAACGACACCTGCCCTCCGAGGGGCACTCCGGGATACCCGATCTATCCCTTCTCTGAATTCTCAATACCGGCAATCAGGTCCGTGGCCAATGCGAATGCCGTCGTTCTGGCGGGAGCGCCCAGCGTCTGCGTTCTGGCACTGGCCGTTAGCACAAACGCCACCCGGTTGAGTGGGACTTTTGTGGGGGCGCGGTTACTTTTCCAGCACGACCGGCGGTTTACCTTTCTGCGCTGCTCAGATACTCAAACAACTTGGCCGCCTCCGGGGCCAGTTGCGCTGTGTCCTTGACCCCGACAAACAAGGTGCGCCGCGCCCAGTCATCGCTCAGGTCGACGGCTATCAGGCGAGTGCCGAGCAGTTCGCTCCGTACCGCCTGCAACGGCAATATCCCGATCCCCAAACCCGCTTCGATCATGCGGCAGATACCGTCGAAGCTGCTGACCTGAATGCGTACCTTGAGGACCTTGCCCGCGCTCACGGCGGCATCGTTGATCCGGCGCAGCAGCGAGCTGCCCTGATTGAGCGCCACGTAATCGAAGCCGAGCGTGTCCGTGAAGGACACACGGCCCGCATTGGCCAGCTCATGGCCGACAGGCACCAGCAGCACCAGGCGATCGTTGCGATAGGGCAGTGTGTAGAGCCCCTCGGCCGGCACGTTGTCGGCAAAAATACCGATATCGGCGCGTCCGTTCTCCACGGCTTGAATGATCGGTTCGCTGAGGGCTTCTTCCAGTCCGATGCGCACGTGGGGGTTGGCGCGCAGGAACAGCGTCAGGTCACCCGGCAGGAACTGGACCACCGCCGAGGTGTTGGCGAATAGCCGTATATGCCCGCGCACGCCCACCGCGTAATCACTGGCATCAGAGGCCATGCGGTTGACCCCTTCAAGAATCGTCCTGGCGTGCTCGACCATCCCTTGTCCCGCCGCCGTCAGTTCAAGCCCCCTCGGCAACCGCACGAACAACGGACACTGGGTCGTGCGCTCCAGCTCGGCCAGGCGCTTGCTGGCCGCCGAGACCGTCATATTGGCCTTGTCGGCGGCGCGGGTCAGGTTGCCGGCCTCGGCGGCGAAGATCAGCAGGCGCAAGGACAACAGGTCGAAATGCAGGGGATTGATCATCAAAAGAGTCCAAGGCTTTCCAGTTTGGAAAGGATAGTGGCGAAATATGAAATTTTCATCTGCCGGGTTTGTGTCGATTATCCCTGTCACAAGTACTCGACAAGAACGGAAAACGCCATGGATTTACCTCTGCAAGGTGTGAAGGTCGTGGAGCTCGGCCAACTGATCGCCGGGCCCTTTGCGGCGAAGATGCTCGGTGAGTTTGGCGCCGATGTGATCAAGATCGAGCCGCCAGTCACCGGCGACCCGCTGCGCAAGTGGCGCTTGCTGCACGACGGGACGTCCGTCTGGTGGGCCGCGCAGTCACGCAACAAACGCTCGCTGACCCTGGATTTGCGCCAGGCCGAGGCGCAGCAGGTGGTGCGCCAACTGGTGGCCGATGCCGATGTGCTGATCGAGAACTTCCGTCCGGGCACCCTGGAAAATTGGGGGCTGGGCTGGGACACACTGCATGCGTTGAACCCCAGACTCATCATGTTGCGCGTCTCCGGCTACGGTCAGACCGGCCCCTACCGTGACCGGCCCGGCTTCGGCGTGATCGGCGAAGCCATGGGGGGGCTGCGGCATCTCTCCGGTGAGCCCGGGCGCACGCCGGTCAGGGTCGGCGTTTCTATCGGCGACTCGCTGTCGGCCCTGCACGGGGTGATCGGGATTCTGCTCGCCTTGCGTCACCGTGAACAGAACGGCGGGGAAGGCCAGCAGATCGACGTGGCGCTGTATGAATCGGTGTTCAACATGATGGAAAGCCTGCTGCCCGAATACTCGGTGTTCAACACCGTGCGTGAACCCGCCGGCAGCAGTTTGCCGGGGATCGCCCCGACCAATGCCTATCGTTGTCGCGACGGCGGTTTTGCCCTGATCGCCGGCAATGGCGACAGCATCTATCAACGCCTGATGGAAGTGATTGGCCGCCGTGATCTGGCGAATGATCCCGACCTCGCGCAGAACGACGGCCGCGTGTTGCAGGTCGAGCGCATCGATGCCGCCATCTCCCAATGGACCGCGCGGCTGGGCCTCGATGAAGTGCTGTCGATCCTGACCGAGGCGCGGATTCCGGCCGGCAAGATCTACAACGCGGCCGATATCGCCCAGGACCCGCATTACCGGGCGCGCGACATGCTACTCGACAGCCAACTGGACGACGGCACTCCAGTGACCTTGCCCGGCATCGTGCCCAAGCTGGGCAGCACACCGGGCCGCGTAGCGCGCCCGGCACCCACTCTCGGCCAGCACACCCGCGAGATTCTCGACCAGCTTGGCATCGAGCCCGCGCAGCAGGCCGACTGGCGCCAGCGCGGCATCATTTGAACCCGAGGAATGCCCATGCAACGTCTTTTCCTGCAGGAAGTCGCCACCCGTGACGGCTTCCAGAACGAAGCACGGTTTATCGAAACCGCCGACAAGATTGCCTTGATCGATGCCCTCAGCCAGTGTGGCTTCGCCAAGATCGAGGTCACCTCGTTCACTTCGCCCAAGGCCATTACCGCGCTGCGGGATGCCGAAGCGGTGATGCATGGCATCCGCCGCAATCCGGCGGTGGAGTACACCGTGCTGGTGCCCAATGTGCGCGGCGCCGAGCGGGCCCTGGCGTGCACTATCGATGAAGCCAATCTGGTGATGTCGGTCAGCGAACCCCACAACCGTTCCAACCTGCGCATGAGCCGCGAGCAGTCGTTTGCCCAGCTCAGCGAAGTGTTCAGTGTGATCGGCCAGGCACCGGTAGCGATCAATGTGTCGTTGTCGACGGTGTTCGGTTGCCCGATGCAGGGCGATGTGCCGGTGGGGGAGGTGCTGCACTGGGTCGAGCGCTTTGCCGAACTGGGCGCCCGTGGCGTGACCCTGTGCGACACCACCGGCATGGCCTACCCGAGCCAGGTCGAGGCGCTGTCTCGTGCGGTGCGCGAGCGTTTTCCGGCGCTGCAACTGACCTTGCATTTCCACAATACCCGTGGCATGGCCCTGGCCAATGCCCTGGCGGCCATCGAGGCCGGTGTCGACCGTTTCGACGCCTCCCTTGGCGGCCTCGGCGGTTGCCCCTACGCGCCGGGGGCCAGCGGCAATGTCTGCACCGAAGACCTGCTGCACATGCTGCAGTTGATGGGGTTTGACACCGGGGTCGACCTGGACCGCGTGCTGGCCGCAGCCGCGCAGTTGCCGGGGCTGGTCGGCCACGAGATTCCCAGCCAGATCCTCAAGGCCGGCAAGCGCCTGGACCTGCACCCGATACCCGCCCATGTCGCCAGCCTGGAAAAACAGGTGCCATCGACCCGAACCCAGGAGTTGCAACCATGATCGACCATCTTGACCACCTGGTGCTGACCACGATCGACCCCGTGGCCGCCGAAGACTTCTACGTGCGGGTCATGGGTATGCAGGTGCAGACCTTTGCTGGCGGGCGCAAGGCGTTCGCCTTCGGCCAGCAGAAAATCAACCTGCACGTGCGCGGTCACGAGTTCGAGCCCAAGGCGCACCTGCCGGTGCCGGGGGCGCTGGACCTGTGTTTTATCGCCTCGATCCCCCTGGACCAGGTGATTGCCCATCTGGCCCGTGTCGACTGGCCGATTATCGAAGGCCCGGTGTTGCGCACCGGAGCCACCGGGCCGATCCGCTCGGTGTACGTGCGTGATCCGGACCTGAACCTGATCGAGATTTCCGAGCTCGTGCAGCCGGAGCGTGCAGTATGAGGGTGGTGTTTCTCGACAGCGCCAGTCTGCCCGTGGGCATTGCACGTCCAGCTTGGGTGACGGACTGGCAGGACCGTTCCGACACGACACCGGAGCAGGTGGTGGAAGCTGCCCGCAATGCCGACGCCGTAATCACCAACAAGGTACGCATCGGCCGGGCCGAACTCGAGCAACTGCCCAACCTGAGATTTATCTGCGTCGCCGCCACCGGTTACGACTGTATCGACCTGGTGGCCTGCCGTGATTTCGCCGTAACGGTGTGCAATGTCCCGGCCTACTCGGCGCAAAGCGTCGCCGAGTCGGTGATCGCGTCGATCTTCGCCTTGCGCCGGCAGCTGTTCGCCTACCAGGCCGCCGCCGTGCGCGACTGGCCGGATTCGCGGCACTTCTGCGTCCACCGCGCGCCGATCCGCGATGTGCAGGGCAGTGTGCTGGGTATCGTCGGCAAAGGTGGTATCGGCCAGGCCACGGCACGTCTGGCCAGTGCCCTGGGTATGCAGCTGCTCTATGCCGAACACCGTGGTGTGGTTCCGGTGCGCAAGGGTTATCAGGCGTTTGAAACGGTGCTGGCGCAAAGCGATGTGATCTCGCTGCACTGCCCGCTGACCGAACACACCCGCCATCTGATCGGTGCCGCGGAGCTGGCACGGATGAAACCCGGTGCCTTGCTGATCAATACCGCCCGCGGGCCGTTGGTGGATGAGGCGGCGGTGCTCGCCGCCTTGGACAGCGGTCGCCTCGGCGGCGCGGCCCTCGATGTGCTGGGCCAGGAGCCGCCAACGGCTGACCACCCCTTGCTCACCCAGCGCCATGCCAACCTGATCGTCACGCCCCATGTGGCCTGGGCCAGCCAGAGCAGTCTGCAACGCCTGGCCGACGGCATCCTCGGCAACCTGCACGGCTACTACTCGGGGAACCTGATCAACCTCGTCTCGTAACGGCTTCACCCCCTAACAAGAAGGTCGACCCATGACAACAATAACAATAGGAAAACCGCGCCCTTCAAGGCTGCGCGGGGTGTTTCGCCATCTGTATGTACAGGTGCTGCTGGCGATCGTGCTGGGCATTGTCTTCGGGCATTTCTACCCCAGCCTCGGCGAAGAAATGAAGCCGCTGGGCGACACCTTCATCAAGCTGATCAAGATGCTGATTGCGCCGATTATCTTCTGCACCGTGGTCAGCGGCATTGCCAGCATGCAGAGCCTCAAGCGCATCGGCCGGGTCGGCTTCAAATCGTTGCTGTACTTCGAGGTGCTGACCACCCTGGCGCTGGTGGTGGGATTGATCGGGGTCAACCTGATGCAGCCCGGCACCGGCATGCATATCAACCCGGCGAGCCTAGATGCCCATGCCATCGACAGCTACAGCAAGCTGGCCCATGAACAGAGCGTGGTGGGGTTTCTCACCCATATCGTGCCCGGTACCGTGTTCGGCGCCTTCGCCGAGGGCGATATCCTCCAGGTGCTGTTTATTTCCATCCTGTTTGCCTTTGCCTTGCAGATGCTCGGTGCCGCCGGCAAGCCGCTGCTGAACCTGATCGACCTGGTGGCCCAGGCGTTTTTCCGCATGGTCCGGATCGTCATGCATGTCTCGCCGTTGGGGGCCTTCGGCGGCATGGCCTTTACGGTCGGCAAGTACGGCGTGGGTTCGCTGGGGGCGTATGGCAACTTGCTGATCTGCTACTACGTGACGGCGCTGTTTTTTGTCCTGGTGGTGCTCAATCTGGTGGCGCGATTGGCGGGCTTCAGTCTGTGGCAGTTCCTCAAGTACATCCGCGACGAGCTGTTCCTGGTGCTGGGCACCTCGTCTTCGGAGTCGGCCTTGCCGCGTTTGATGGGCAAGCTGGAGCGCCTCGGCTGCGAGAAATCGGTGGTGGGCCTGGTGGTGCCTTCGGGTTACTGCTTCAACCTCGATGGCAGCTGTATCAACATGACGGTGCTGGCGATTTTCATCGCCCAGGCGCTGGATATCCACCTCGACCTCTGGCACCAGGTGACCTTGCTGTTCATTCTGCTGCTGACCTCCAAGGGCGCGGCCAGTATCACCGGCGGGGCGTTTATCACCCTGGCGGCGACCCTTGGCAGCCTGGATGTCATCCCGGCGGCGGGGTTGGTGCTGGTACTGGGGGTCTACCGGTTTATTTCCGAGGGCGGGGCGTTGATCAATGTGATCGGCAACGGTGTGGCGACGCTATTTATCGCCAAGTGGGAAGGGGCGCTGGACGAAGAGAAGCTGGCGGCCGAATTGCACAAGGGCTGTGCCCGTGAGCGGGAGGTAGAGTCCTGAACGAGTTGTCGTGAGGCAGCCCCAAGACCGCTCAGTCCACGAAAACTGAGCGGTTTTGGGTTTTTGAAGCAGCTTGCCCCGACTTTCTGGCGTTGTTTTCCCCTGCGTCGGGAGCGCCAAGCACAAAGGTCCCGAACTTGAGGGTATCGGCGAGTCGCTCCAGCGTCAGGGCGAACAGGTCCGCCAGGCAAGGCAGGTTGAAATGCGCTTCCATGGTCGCCGACGCGTTCCAGTAGCCGGTCATGATCCAGACGTCATGGCGCGAAGAGCTGCGCGTCAGGCTGTACGAGGTGCAACCGGAGAGGTTCTGCAAGGTTTCAACCAATGCGTTCAGTCGAGCCTGCAGGGCTGTTGAACAACTGTCTCTTGCGTGGATTTCAACGGTGCTGATGGCAACGAGGTGCATGGGGGTTACCTAGGTCAAGGTGGATCGGCCCGTGTGTATCCAGACCCGCGGGAACTGTGTGGCATCGACCCGCATGTCCGTACTCCTGGGTACTCAATAGGATCACCCACACGATACCCAGCCCTCGACTGGACGTCATTGCACAATATGGTCACACTATTTTTCAAAACGGCCAAATGTTCCCTCAGGCCCGAGGTTCAATTTCCTTGATGCAACGTTCATCCGACGATCTGGCGGGCTCACGGGATGTCGATAACATTCCTCGTCCCGTTTATGCCCTGAATGCTTCCCTGGTCTCCGAAGACTGGGAGCATGCCAAGCACCAGCACCGCAAGGCACAACTGCTGTATTCGGTACGCGGCATCCTCAATTGCGAGGTCGAGGACGGGGTCTGGATCGTGCCGCCGCAATGTGCGGTGTGGATCCCGGGCAGCATGCTGCATGTGGCTCGCAGTTCTGGCGAAACGGAGTGCTACTGCCTGTTTATCGAGCCTGAGGCCGTCGCCAATCTACCTCGATTCTGTTGCACCCTTGCGGTCTCGCCGCTATTGCGGGAACTGATCCTGCGGGCGGTGAGCCTGCCACATCTGTATGACGAGCAGGGGCGCGATGCCCGTCTGGTCGCGACGTTGCTCGACGAGTTATGCGAGGCTCCGGTGGAAGACCTGCACTTGCCCATGCCGCGAGACCGGCGGCTACGGCAACTGGCGCAGCGGCTGCTGGACGAGCCTTCGGCCAAGGTGCCGATGAGCGAATGGGCTACGCGTATCGGCATGAGCGAGCGGAGCATGAGCCGGCTGTTGTTGCAGGAAACCGGCGTGAGTTTCGGTCGCTGGCGCCGACAGTTGCATATCATCCTGTCACTGCGACGCCTGACCCGGGGTGACAGTGTGCAGGCGGTTGCCCTGGACCTGGGCTACGAAAGTTCCAGCGGGTTTGTCACCATGTTCCGCAAGGCGGTCGGCAAACCCCCGGCGCGCTATCTGCTGGAGCGCGTGGTCAACACCACGCGGGAGGGCGGCTTTGCCAATGTGCCCGGTGGTATTGTGCTGGCTGCGGATAAATGAAAAAGGCTCCGTATCTTTCGATACGGAGCCTTTTTCCATCTACGTCGGCAATCCTCGATCAAGCCTGCGGAATAGCCTGGAAGGGCGACTCCTTATCCGTACGCTCCTTGCTGCCCCAGGCCGCGACACCGACCTTGATGGCATAGAACAGGATGCTGAAGACCACGAACAGGAACAGTGCCGTCAGCGTGGCGTTGGTGTAGGCGTTGAAGATCACGTGCTGCATCTGGGTGATGTCCTTGGCCGGGGCGATCACCTGGCCGGCGTCCAGCGCGACGCTGTATTTCTTCGCCAGGGCGAGGAAGCCGATGGCCGGGTTGGCGTCGAACAGCTTGATAAAGCCGGCGCTGGTGGTGCAGATCAGCAACCAGGCGGCAGGCAGCAAGGTCACCCAGATATAGCGCTGGCGTTTCATCTTGATCAGCACCACGGTGCCGAGCATCAGCGCGATACCGGCCAGCATCTGGTTGGAGATGCCGAACAGCGGCCACAGGGTGTTGATGCCGCCCAACGGGTCGATCACGCCTTGATACAGCAAGTAACCCCACATGGCCACACAACCGGCGGTGGCGATCAGGTTGGCGGTCCAGGACTCGGTGCGCTTGAGCGCCGGGACAAAGGAGCCGAGCAGGTCCTGCAGCATGAAACGTCCGGCACGGGTACCGGCATCCACCGCCGTCAGGATAAACAGTGCTTCGAACAGAATCGCGAAGTGGTACCAGAACGCCATGGTGTTTTCACCCGGCAGCACATGGTGGAGGATCTGCGCGATACCGACCGCCAGGGTCGGTGCACCGCCGGCACGGGCCAGCACGGTGGTTTCGCCGATGTCCTTGGCCACGGCCAGCAGGGCGTCTGGAGTAATCGCGAAGCCCCAGCTGCTGACGGTCTGCGCCACGCTCACTGCATCAGCGCCCACCACGGCCGCCGGGCTGTTCATGGCGAAGTAGACGCCCGGATCGATGACCGAGGCGGCGACCATCGCCATGATGGCGACGAAGGACTCCATCAGCATGCCGCCGTAACCGATGTAGCGGGCATGGCCTTCGCTGGCCAGCAGCTTGGGCGTGGTGCCGGAGGCGATCAGCGCGTGGAAACCGGAGACCGCACCGCAGGCGATGGTGATGAACAGGAACGGGAACAGGCCGCCTTTCCAGACCGGGCCGGTGCCGTCGACAAACTGGGTCAGCGCCGGCATTTTCAGCACGGGCATGGTGATCAGGATACCGATGGCCAGGGCCATGATGGTGCCGATCTTGAGGAAGGTCGACAGGTAGTCACGGGGTGCCAGGATCAGCCACACCGGTAGTACCGCGGCGACAAAACCGTAGCCGATCAGCATCCAGGTGATCTGGATCCCGGTAAAGGTGAAGGCTTTGGCCCAGACCGGGTCGGCGGCAATCTGCCCGCCGAGCCAGATCGAGCCGAGCAGCAGGAGCACGCCGACAACCGAGATTTCACCGATACGGCCCGGGCGGATGTAGCGCATGTAGATGCCCATGAACATCGCGATCGGGATGGTCGCCATCACCGTGAAGATGCCCCATGGGCTCTCGGCCAGGGCCTTGACCACGATCAGCGCCAGCACCGCGAGGATGATGATCATGATCAGGAAGCAGCCGAACAGGGCGATGGTCCCCGGCACGCGGCCCATTTCCTCACGGACCATATCGCCCAGGGAGCGACCGTTGCGGCGGGTGGACATGAACAGGACCATGAAGTCCTGCACGGCACCGGCCAGCACCACGCCGGCGATCAGCCAGAGCGTACCGGGCAGGTAGCCCATCTGTGCCGCCAATACCGGACCGACCAACGGCCCCGCGCCGGCAATGGCGGCGAAGTGGTGACCGAAAAGAATGTGTTTGTTGGTCGGCACATAGTCCAGGCCATCATTGTTGAGGACGGCGGGGGTGGCGCGACTGGGGTCGAGCTGCATCACCTTGTTGGCGATAAACAGGCTGTAGTAGCGGTATGCGACGAGGTAGATAGCGACTGCGGCGACTACGATCCAGAGGGCGTTGATGGCTTCGCCGCGGCGCAGGGCCACGACACTCAGCGCAAACGCTCCCAGGACAGCCACGGCAAACCAGACAAGGTGTTTAGCCAGACGGTTCATTGCGTGTCTCCTGCCAACAGTCGGTAGACTGCGGCGGTAATTTTTATAATTGTGTCCGCGGTGCGGAGCTGGCCCAATATCCGTGGATGCGGTCAACAAAAGTATCCGCACGACTACGTACGCAGCCTCTACGTAGTTCTACTGAGAGTCCCTGGAATTCGTCATGCAGCTCAAGCATAAAATCGTTGCCCTGGGGATCCTGCCCCTGGTCCTGGCTATCGCGGTCATCTGCGCGCTAGTGATCTCCCTGAACCGCCAACTGGGCGATCAGCAGGCGCAGCTGATCGAAGACAGCATTCTGGCGAGCAAGCGTGCGGAGCTGAAAAACTACGTCGCCATGGCGCAAAGCCTGATCGCGCCGCTCTATGACGACGGCAAGGGTGACGCCCATGCCCAGCAGCAGGTGCTGGAAGAACTGCGCAAACTGAGCTTCGGGATCAATGGCTACTTTTTCGTCTACGACCGCCAGGGCCGCAGCCTGATGCACTCGCGACAGTCGGAGCTGGTGGGCCAGTACCTCTGGGATATGAAGGACCCCCACGGCCTGCCGGTGATCCAGGCATTGCTGAAAAGTGCCGAATCCGGGGAGGGCTTTCAACGCTACGCCTGGAACAAGCCCTCGACAGGGCAGGTGACCGACAAGCTCGCCTATGTGGTGATGCTGGATAATTGGGGCTGGATGCTCGGGACCGGCATTTACCTTGAGGACGTCGAGCGCGCCACCCTGCAGGCCCGTGACGAGGTGGCCCAGGGCATCCGCAAGACCATGCTGGCGATTGCCGCGGTCGCCCTGGTGGCCGTGCTGTTGGTCTTCGCCAGCGGCATGACCCTGAACGTCAGCGAGCATCGCCTGGCGGACAAGAAGCTTCAGCGTTTGACCCAGCGCATCGTCAGTTTGCAGGAGGAGGAGCGCTCGCGGGTTTCCCGAGAGCTGCATGACGGGATCAGCCAGGTCCTGGTGTCCATCAAGTTTCAGTTCGAGCTGGCCAGTCATGTGCTGGAGAAAGGACAGGACCGGGGCCTGGGTATTTTGCGAGAGGCCGTCGAGCGCCTGGGGGAGGCGATTGGCGAGGTGCGCAGTCTTTCCCATGACCTGCGCTCGTCCTTGCTCGATACCCTGGGCCTGGCGGCGGCGATCGGTCAGCTCGCCGCCGAGTTCGAGCAGCGCAGCGGGTTGCTGGTGACCTACGACAACAATGAATTCGATTGCCAACTGGCCGATGGGCTGCCGGTCTCGTTGTTTCGTATCGTGCAGGAAGGCCTGACCAATATCGAACGCCATGCCCAGGCGCACAACGTTTCGATTACCCTGCACGGGTCCGCCGAGTCCATCAGGCTGACGGTGATCGACGACGGTATCGGTTTTAACGTCGCCCAGGTCGAGCGGCGTCACGCCGGCATCGGCTTGCGTAATATCCGTGAACGGGTCGAGCATTTTGGCGGGCGCCTGGAGCTGGCGTCGACGCCGGGAAGAAGTGTGCTGGATGTGCTGCTGCCGCTTAAAATGCCCGCTACAAAGTACTGACTCAGCCCACAACAAGAGCGAGCGCCCCTGATGAGCCTGGTTTACCCAATCCGCGTCGCCCTGGTCGACGATCACTCCCTGGTCCGGGATGGGATCAAGGCCTTGCTGGCGATCATGCCCGCCCTGGAAGTGGTGGGCGAAGCCGAGAGTGGCGCCGAGGCGCTGGAGATGGTGCGGCGCTGCCAGCCGGACCTGCTGCTGGTGGATATCGGCCTGAAGGACATGAACGGACTCGAGCTGACCCGGGTGTTGAGCAAAACCTACCCCTTGTTGAGGATCCTGGTCCTGAGCATGTACGACAACACGGAGTATGTCAGTGAGTCCGTGCGTTCCGGGGCCAGTGGTTATGTGCTGAAGAATTCCCCTTCACGGGAAATCATTGCCGCCATTGAAGCCATCGCCAGCGGCGGGACCTTCTACAGTGCCGCCATCGCCCAGCGGTTGATCGCCGACAAGCCCGCCGATAACGAGCTGACACCGCGCGAGAGCCAGGTGCTGCGCAAGATGGTCGAGGGCATGAACAACAAGGAAATGGCCCGAGAACTGGATATCAGCGTGCGCACGGTGGAAACCCATCGTTTGAGCATCCGCCGCAAGCTCAACATCGACAAGCCCGCGGCCCTGGTCAAATACGCGATTGACCATGGGATCATTTCGCATTAAATCGGCTTAAGGCCGCAGCGCAATGGCATAAGCCAGCACGTTTGATTATTGGACAGGCAAAGCTCGTCCGGTCGATGCTCGGGAATCTTCTTGACGATGGAGTTCCCCATGAGTGCACGACGCCAACTCAAACTAGGCGCCTTCATGCGTCCGGTCAGCATCCACACCGGCGCCTGGCGTTACCCTGGCGCTTATCCCGATGCCAACTTCAACTTCACCCACCTCAAGCGTTTCGCCCAAAGCCTGGAGCGCGCCCGGTTCGATGCGTTTTTCATGGCCGATCACCTGGCCTTGCTGAATATGCCCATCGAGGCCTTGAAGCGCAGTCATACCGCCACTTCGTTCGAACCCTTCACATTGTTGTCCGCCCTCAGCCAGGCCACCGAACATATCGGCCTGGTGGCGACCGCATCGACCACCTATGACGAGCCGTTTCATATCGCCCGTCGGTTCGCTTCCCTCGATCATTTGAGCAACGGTCGCGCCGGCTGGAATATCGTCACCACCGCCAACCCCGATGCGGCCCTGAACTTTGGCCTGGAGCAGGCCTTTTCCCATGATGAGCGTTACGCCCGGGCACGGGAGTTCTACGATGTGGTGACCGGGTTGTGGGACAGTTGGGCGGATGACGCCTTTGTGCGCGATGCCGACAGCGGCGTGTACTTCGATCCGGACAAATTGCACACCCTGGACCACAAAGGCCGTTATCTGAGCGTGCGCGGACCCTTGCATATCGCCCGTCCCGTGCAGGGGTGGCCGGTGATTGTCCAGGCCGGCTCATCCGAGCCGGGACGCCAGCTGGCGGCTGAAACGGCCGAGGTGATTTTTGTCGCGCCCGGCACCCTGGAGGAGGGCCGGGCGTTTTATGCCGACATCAAGCGCCGCATGCATCTGATCGGTCGCAACCCGGAACACTTGAAGATTCTGCCCGGGGCCTTTGTGGTGGTGGGCGATACGCAAGAGGAGGCCCGGCGAATCCGCGCGCACCTCGACAGCCTGGTGCATGAGCAGAGTGCCATGGCCTCGCTGTCGGTGGCCCTTGGGGTCGACGCCACGAAGTTTGATCCGGACGGGTTTCTCCCGCCAATCCCCGAAACCAATGGTAGCCAGAGCTCCCGCGAACGGGTGCTGGCCCTGGCTGATCGCGAGCAACTGACGGTCCGTCAATTGGCCCAGCGCCTCGGCGGTTATGCCGGTTTGTCGTTCGTGGGGACGGCCCGGAGCATTGCCGATGAGATGCAGCAATGGCTGGAGACCGAGGGCAGTGACGGCTTCAACATCATGTTTTCCTGGTTGCCGGGCGGACTGGATGATTTTGTCGACAAGGTGGTTCCCGAGTTGCAGGCACGGGGCATTTTCCGGCGTGAATATGAGGGGACGACCCTGCGGGAAAATCTCGGATTACCACGCCCGGAGAATCGATTCTTTTCCTAGGTGCCGGGGGGCAGGCTGGTCACGGCCATCGACTGGCGGTTACTGATAGTATGTCGCCATGACGATGGAGATTGGTTATGCCCTATGAGCTGGATAATCGCTTGGTGATTGGCGTGGCATCGAGCGCTGTGTTTGACCTCAGTGCTTCGGATGCGGTCTTCAAGAGTCAGGGGGAGGAGGAGTATCGGAAATTCCAGGAGCGCAAGCTGGACGAGCCGTTGCCCAAGGGTATCGCCTTTCCTTTTATCAAGCGCCTGCTCTCTCTGAATGATCTGAGCGCCGATCCGCAAGACCCCCTGGTGGAAGTGGTGCTGCTGTCCAAGAATGATCCGGACACGGGGCTGCGGGTGATGAGAACCATCGATCACTATGGGCTGGGGATGACGCGGGCGATCTTCATGCAGGGCAAGTCGCCTTACGAGTACATCCCGGCCTTGAATATTGCGCTCTTTCTTTCGGCCGACAAGACCGATGTGGATGCCGCCATCAAGGCCGGGTATCCGGCGGGTCAGGTGATGGACTCGAAATCCGATGATGACGAGGATGACGATACCCTCAGGATCGCCTTCGACTTTGATGGCGTCCTCGCGGGGGATGAGTCCGAGTCGGTGATGCAGGCGTCCGGGCTGGTGGGCTTTCACGCCCATGAAGTAAAAAATGTGGCGCAACCCCACAACCCGGGACCTCTCAAGGAGTTCTTTGTGCGTATTGCGAAGATCCAGTCGGAGGAAGAGAAATACAAGGCGCAGAACGCCGAGTACAAGAACCGTCTGCGGGTTTCCATCGTGACCGCCCGCAGTGCGCCGTCCCACGAACGGGCGCTGAATACACTGAAGAGTTGGGGCGTCATGGCCAACGACGCTTTTTTCCTCGGCGGCATCGAGAAAGGTCGGGTGCTGGCGGTGCTGAAACCGCACATCTTCTTCGACGACCAGTCGGGGCACCTGAAGTCGGCCAGCGCGGTCGTGCCTTCCGTGCATATTCCGTTCGGTGTGACGAATCAGCCGAAAAGCTGACTCATCCTGGTCATCTGCCGGAAAATGCTCCCGGGTGCGATTCGGCTTGCGATCTTCAGTACGTTGCTGAGACCTGGGCGGATTTCGGGCTTTCCGGCCTCTATCCCTTTGATTGCAAGTCGTACCAGAAGCGCCACCTCCATGCCTTTTGTACCCTTCATTTCCTGAGCAAACTCGTCTCGGTATAACGGAGTTTCAGTGCCCGGCGGAGCAACCTCGACAACCGAGACGCTGGACTGCTTCAGTTGCGCCCGTAAACATCGGGTATACGCATGGAGTGCGGATTTTGCTGCGCTATAGATAGGCGCGGCGGGGAAGGGAACAAACGCAAGACCGGAGGATATATTGACGATCATGCTCTCGGGCTGTTTGAGTAACATCGGAAGAAACTGCTGGATCATCCATATCGGGCCATTCAGGTTGATGTCTATTTCCTGGGTCAGGTTGACGAGCTCGGACTCGTTCTTCAGCCGGATATTACGCATCACACCTGCATTGTTGATCAGTATGTCGAGATTGGCGAATTGTTCGCTGACGTTCAGAAATAATGAGCGAATACTCTCCGGGTCACTCACGTCGCTTTGAAAAGTGTGTATGCCAGGCAGTAACGCTTGGACTGAGTTGAGCTTCTCCCTATCGCGCCCGGTAATAATTACGGTATTCCCTAGCGCCATCAATTGACGAGCCAGTTCGAGCCCGATCCCACTGCTTGCGCCCGTAATCAGGACAACACGGTTATTCATTTTCATCAGGTTAGCCCTCGTTTTTTGATACGAGCGGCCAGCATGGGCGATACACTATCCAAATGAAAGAAGGCACCCAAACGTTAGATACTTACCCGGCGGAGAGTGTAAAAGATGAGGGACATTCCGAACTTTACCGAGGAGCAGATTGCGGCGGCGCGGTTCTATTCCAGCCTGACTCCCCCGGTAGACATAGATCCGCGTATTTCATCGTTGGTGACGGACCTTATCGGTCGTGTCGCGGACAAATGGACGATGTTGATCCTTGAGGCCTTGATTGATAAAAAACCTTTGCGCTTCACTCGTTTGAGCGAGCGGGTAGAGGGCATCAGCCAGAAAATGCTGACTCAGACCTTGCGCGCGATGGAGCGTGATGGATTGGTGCAACGTACGGTGTACGCCGTGGTTCCCCCGAAAGTCGAGTACACCCTCACTTCTTTAGGCGTGACCTTGAGCGCGGCCTTTTGTGGCGTTTGGGTTTGGGCCGCCAATAACCTGGATGAGATCGAGAAGTCGCGTCGAGATTTCGACGAGAATAAAAAATAAAGCCGCCCATTGTCGGGAGGCTATATCTTGCAGGTCGGCAAGTCCGCAGCCAGCGTTGCCGTCAAGGCTTCTGCCGTATAGGCCGCCGGGTCGCGAAAGCCGACAAAACCATCAAGGATCGACCTGGCCCATCAGCTCAGCCACCGACTCCTGCCGTTTGGCATAACGCTGGGCCAGCACCGCACAGACCATCAGCTGAATCTGATGGAACAGCATCAGCGGCAGGATCAGCACGCCGATGGTGCTGCCGGCGAACAGCACCTGGGCCATCGGCACGCCGGTGGCCAGGCTTTTCTTCGAGCCGCAGAAGAGGATGGTGATGCGGTCTTCCTGGTCGAAGCCAAAGGCCTTGCCCAGCACGGTGGACGCCAGCAGCACCAGCCCGAGTATCACGCCGCAGACCACCACCAGGCCGGCCAGGTCCCAGAGCGGGATCTGATGCCAGATGCCTTCGTTCACCGCTTCGCTGAAGGCGCTGTAGACCACCAGCAGGATCGAGCCCTGGTCAACGAACTTCAGCCAGGCCTTGTTACGTCCCACCCAGGCACCGATCCAGCGTCGGGCGATCTGCCCGGCAATGAACGGCAGCAGCAGTTGCACGCTGATCTTCAGGATCGCATCGAGGGTCGAGCCACCGCTGCCGTGCACATCCAGCAACAAGGTCACCAGCAACGGGGTGAGGAATATGCCGAAGAGGCTCGACGCCGCCGCGCTGCAAATCGCCGCCGGCACATTGCCCCGGGCCAGGGAGGTGAAGGCAATCGCCGACTGCACCGTGGCTGGCAGGGCACAGAGGTAGAGCATGCCCATATACAGCTTGTCGCCGATCAGCGGCGACAGCAGCGGCTTGAGCGCGACGCCCAGCAGCGGGAACAGGACAAAGGTCAGGCTGAACACCAGCAGGTGCAGGCGCCAGTGGCCGGCGCCGGCGATGATCGATTCGCGCGACAGTTTGGCGCCATGCAGGAAGAACAGCAGGGCAATGGCGATATTGGTCAACCAGCTGAAACCGACGGCGACCTGGCCGCCAGCGGGCAGGAAGCTGGCGAGAAGCACCACGCTGACCAGGGTCAGGGTGAAGTTGTCGGGCAGGAAACGAGGGCGGGTCATCAGGCGGGTCATCCAGAAGCCAGAAACAGTAGAGGGACTTTAGCCTGTCTACGGATTGCCGACTAACGCCAATAAGTC
Source organism: Pseudomonas sp. MWU13-2862 (assembly GCF_023242495.1). Lineage (NCBI taxonomy): Bacteria > Pseudomonadati > Pseudomonadota > Gammaproteobacteria > Pseudomonadales > Pseudomonadaceae > Pseudomonas > Pseudomonas sp. MWU13-2862. The sequence continues at coordinate 136,048 of NZ_JALMEZ010000005.1, forward strand.
CATGAATGTCGCCTAACGGACATAACGCATGGCCCCGTCAGACGATTTTCTTTACCGACACCTGAATCGTTCGACGCCAAGTCGAAAGTGTCCTGTCTACTTCAAGTAGCAGGCTCCGATCCAGTCCTGGGGGTTGGGTGCCAGTTGCCGGGCCAGGGGCAAGTAACGGGCATCCAGTTGCGCGGCGAGCCAGTAGAGTTTGTTGCTGCTTTTCGGCTCCCAGGTGCCGCTGTACCCGGCCTCTCCGACGTTGGCACGGTCGCGGTCAAACTTCACGCTGGTATGCACGAACTCCTGATGGCTGCGTTGACCGTTGGCAGAGGGCACCAGCCAATCGAGCGAACGGACCAGGGAGGAACCGGTGGGGGCGGTGTAAGTCAGCCAGTTGCCACCGTAGGGCTTGGCCGCCAGGGCCGCCTGAACCAGCGGCTCCAGGTCATAGACGACGTAGTGCAGTGCATCGCGCTCCCTGAAGTCGAACACCGAACCATCCGGCAGGAGATTGTCCGCCACCTGTTGCTGGAACAGCTGGAAGGCCTGTTCGAGCATGGCGTGATCAGCCAGTGCGGCGGCGGCCATTGTCACCAGCTTGACGCGATGGCTCTGCCAGTTGTTGATCTCCTTACCGCCCTTCGAACCGTGGAACTGCCGGATTTGCGCGATGTAGCCGTTTCCGAGCTCGCGCAGGAAGGCCTGGCTGGCGGCCCGCGTTTGCGGGCTGAGTGCGTTGGCGGTGAGGGTATAGGTATCGATCAGTTGATCGAGATTGGTCTCGTCAATCGGGTTGAAGTCCGGCTGATAGGTGCGGGTCCAGGCGGCAAGTCCCTCGTCGACCTGTTGCAGATAGCGCGGATCGGCGCTCAGGCGCCAGGCCAGGGCGGCTTGGCGCAATACCGGCCAATCCTTTTCCGCCGCGATGCTCTGCTCACGGATGCCCTGGTTCGGCAGGGTACCTTCCGTATGCAGATGGGGCTGGGCGTGGGTGCCATCGCCGAGATGCCCTTGTGCGGCAGCCAGCAGATGCTTGGCGGATGGGCTGGTGGCGGCGGGCTGGCAGAGGCTCATGATCTGAGGTGAGGCGGCGACTGTCGAGGCGGCGCTCGAGAAGGTGCTGAGCAATGTTGCGCTGATGCCAAAGACCCAAGCTGCTGTACCGGGAAAAACTCGTGACATGCTCTATCTCAACGTTTGATAGGTGAAACCAGTGCTGCTGGTAAGTGGTGGAAAAACTAGCACAGCGTGGTTTCTTTCTTGATGAAACCGGCGAGCGGTAACCTCCATGAAGAGGACGACAACGGCCATGGAGCTCAACACTTCGGCGGCTTGCAGCAAGTAGACCCGGTCAAAGCCGCCGTCAGTGTGAGGGCCGGCTGAATTCCGGAATTTTTTGAGCCGAATGTCGGTTACCCACCACCAGAGCCAATATCGCCAGCCCCTGGACCCCGGCCGCCAGCCCCAACAGCAGCAGTTCGCCATGGGACCCGCCCAGTGACTTCAGTGCACCAAAGAACGCTGGCGCAAAGGCATAGCAGCCTTGGGCGGTGGCGACGATCAGCGTCACCACGCGTTGTGTTTGCTGGCGCGGGAATTCCGCTTGGGCAATCAGCGGTGGCAAGGAGGTGGCGTTGCCGATCCCAGCGCCAAAGAGGATGACCCCCAGCCACAGCAGATCGGGGAAGCTGCCTAATCCGGTCATGACCAGACAGCCGAGCAACTGGCAGCCATAGCTCAGGCAGGCAACGGTGCGCCGGTTGGCATTGGGTGGCATCAGCCAACCGACCAGAAACCGGCCGGCGATGGCGCTTGCCGTTGCCAGGCCCATTGCCAATCCGGCCTTTGCCTCTGTGACGTGATCGACCAACAGCAGGAACAAGTGGGTAATCAGCCCGATCTGGGCGAACAATCCCAGGGACATGGCGGCCGCCAATGTCACGAATCGACGATTGCACCATAGCGAGGTTGCCTTGCTACCCGGGGAGACGGTCGGCTGCTCAGGTGGCTGATCCGCCCCATCGGCATATTGCCCGAGGTCTTCAGGCCGAACCTTGAAGACCTTGATCGACAGCACGGCAATCGTCGCTACCGACACCAGGCCAACCCCTAGCGCGGCCTGGGTGAAGCCGATCCGGTCGATCAGGAACACCCACGCGGATGAAAAGATCACCCCGCCGATACTGGCGCCGTTATAGGCCATCGCCAGGGCGGCCGGACGCTTGGCCACAAACCATGGGGCGATCAGCGCGTTGACGGCGGCGGCCCCCATGGTCACCCAGCCTAATCCACTGAGCAGTGCGGCCAGGAACAATTGGTAGGGTTGATCGGCTACCGACCATCCATAGACGCCGATGCCGAGCAGGATCGATCCGAGCACAGTGGTGCGGGGCAGACCCAGGCGCTTGTACAAGACGGGCAGGTTCACCACCACCAGGGTGCCCGCGAGAAAGTGCAGGGTGACGGCGGCCGAGCACAAGGGCAGCGACCAGCCGGTTCGCTGAATCACCGCGTAGAGGAAGATCGGCGGACCGTAGAAGCCGATCCCCCAGCCGAATACCGCCATCACAAAGGTCGCCGCCACGACCTTTCGGCCAAAAAAATTCGATTGCTGCATGGGTGAATCCCTTCAAGTGGTTTGGCATCAGTATGATGATGAAAAAACCGCGATACTTCGCAAAGGAGTGAACTATGGATGTCGAAGCGGCTGATCTTTCCCTGGCGGCGGTGGCCGGTGCGATTGCTGATCCGGCCCGCTCGCGGATGCTTTGCAGCCTGCTGGATGGGCACGCGCGCACGGCCACGGAGTTGGCCGCCGTGGCCGATATCGGCGCGTCCACCGCCAGCGGCCATTTTTTGCGTTTGCGTGAGCAGGGGCTGGTGGAGATGCTGGTCCAGGGGCGGCATCGCTATTACCGATTGGCCAATCCCCAGGTGGCGCATGCGCTGGAGGCCTTGTTATCGCTGACTGATCGGCGCATGACGCCGTTTCAGCCCAGCACGCCTTCGGCCTTGAAGCGGGCCAGGACCTGTTATGACCATATCGCCGGGGAAGTCGCGGTCAAACTGCATGACGCCTTGTTGCAGGCGAGCTGGATCGAAGAGCAGGGCAAGGACTATGTCCTCACGGAAACGGGCGCCGCGTCGTTGGTGCGTCTGGGCATCGATATCGAGGCCGTGTCGCGCCAACGCCGACGCCTGGCCTATCCCTGCATGGACTGGAGCGAGCGCTCACCACATATCGGCGGTGCGTTGGGCGCAGCCCTTCTGGACCTGCTGCTCAAGCGCGGCTGGGTGAACCGCCATCTCGACTCCAGGGCCCTGAATCTGACGCCGAAAGGCGCGAAGAGCCTGGCAACCGCGTTTGGCCTAAAGGCTCGTTAAAGGCGTCACTGCGCCGTTTCCGCGCCTGCCGCGTCGCGCTCGTTGACCAGCGCCAGCAGCGTCAGGCGATTCTGTGACAGCATCACGTTGCGCACGGTTTCCATGCGTTGCTGGTCGATGGTGTCCCAGCCCAGCGCCCGCAGGACGGGCGCGCGCTTCACGCGAAACACGATGCTCTGGCTGTTGAGGGCCATCGTCCGGATGATCGTGGCTTCGTCATCGGCGGGCCGTCCGGTCAGGCGCCCGACGATGCTGCGGGTGACGTGGGACAACCGCTGATTGAGGCCTTGCTCCATCAGCTTGGCGGCCGATGGCGGACCCAGGCCGGCTTGCTCGCAGGCCATGAAGCGACGCCAGTCGGCGGATTCCGGCGTCTCGAGAATGAACGACAGGAAGACGCCAAGAATATCCAGGTAACGCTCGATCAATGTCTGGTCATCGGCGTGGGGATCTTCCAGCGCCGCTTCGGCGGCCGAGACCTCGTCGGTCAGCTGTGCCCAGAGCTGCGCGAGGATGTGCTCGACGCAGGCCAGGTAAACCCCTTCCTTGTTGTCGAAATAGTATTGCAGCGCCGGCGCATTGACCCCGGCAGCGGTTGCGATCTGGCGCGTCGAGGCGCTTTCGAAACCATGGGTGGCGAACTGGTCCACGGCGGCTTCGATAATCCGCAGGCGCGTTTCTTCCCCGCGCTGGTAGCCGCCTTCATTTGCTGGTCGATGTCGTGCCATGGGTAAGCCTGGAAAAAGAATGCCCGGACAAATTATATCACTTGACATAAATTCGCCATCGCCGCATTTTTTACCAACTGGAATATTTTGGAGTGCGGCATGTCCGTCGATCAGCCTATCGGTCAACACGGTCGCCTTGAGCCCGTGGCTGACAGCAATCTTTCCGAGCGTCGCAACAAGCCGCCACGAGCCTTGATCGGGGTCGGCGTTGTCGCGCTGCTGGCGCTGACCGGCTGGGGCGCGCACTGGTGGTTCAGCGGGCGTTTTATTGAAAGCACCGATGACGCTTACCTGCAGGCCGACAGCATGACCGTGGCGCCCAAGGTCGGTGGGTATGTCGCGCAAGTGCTGGTCAGTGACAACGAAACCGTGAGTATCGGCCAGCCGCTGGTGCGCCTGGACCCGCGCAAGTATCAGGCGGCGCTCGACGAAGCCCAAGCCACCGTGATCTCGCACCAGGCCGATGTGGCCCGGGCCGAAGCCGAGTTGGTGGAGCAGGGGGCCAGCATTGCCCAGGTTCGCGCCCAACTGGACGGCGCCAACGCCGACCTGCGGCACGCCCAGACCCAGGTCAAACGTTACGCGCCACTGGCCCGTTCCGGTGCCGAGACGGAAGAACATCTGGCCGACCTCAACAATCAACTGGCCCAGGCCAGCACCGGCCTGACCGCGCATCAAGCCTCGTTGCGCGCGGCCGAAACCCGCATCGGCACACTCAAGGCACAATTGCAGCAGGCCCAGGCGCAACTGGCGGTGGCCCAGGCCAGTGCCCGGCAGTCGCAGCTGGACCTGGACGACACCACGGTGATCAGCACCCTGGCCGGCCGGGTGGCCGACCGCAGTGTGCGGGTCGGTCAGTTCACCCAGCCCGGTACGCGCCTGCTGACCGTGGTGCCGGTGCAGGCGCTATACCTGACGGCCAACTTCAAGGAAACCCAGATTCACCATATGCAACCTGGCCAGGCAGTCACGGTGCACGTTGACGCGTTGGGCAGTGAAGATCTGAGCGGGCATATCGACAGCCTCTCGCCCGGCACCGGTTCGCAGTTCGCGCTGTTGCCGGCGCAGAACGCCACCGGCAACTTCACCAAGATCGTCCAACGGGTCCCCGTGCGTATCCAGCTGGATGTGCCGGAGTCGGCGCGCGCGGTGCTGATGCCGGGCCTGTCGGTGACCGTCGACGTGGACACCCGCCACCATGGCTAACGCCGCGACGGCCGCCACCACGCAGGGCGCGCCGCAGGAGGCCAATGCCTCGGTGACCGACTGGATCGCGGTCGCGGCCGGTTCCCTCGGTGCCTTGCTGGCCACGCTGGACATCTCCATCACCAACTCGGCCTTGCCGCAGATCCAGGGGCAGATCGGCGCCTCGGGCACGGAAGGCACCTGGATCGCCACCGGCTACCTGATGTCGGAGATCGTCATGATCCCGCTGGCGGCCTGGCTGACCCGGGTCTTCGGCTTGCGCCGGTTCCTGATGGGCACGGCAATGGCTTTCACGCTGTTTTCGTTTTTCTGCGGCATGTCCAGCAGCCTCACGGGCATGATCCTGGCGCGCGTCGGCCAGGGCTTTGCCGGTGGCGCGATGATCCCCACGGCACAGACCATCATCGGCACCCGCTTGCCCCGGCACCAGATGGCAATCGGCATGTCGATGTTCGGCCTCACCGTTTTGCTCGGGCCCTTGATGGGGCCGGTACTGGGCGGCTGGTTGACCGAGAACGCCAGTTGGCGCTGGTGCTTTTTTCTCAACCTGCCCATCAGCCTGGCGCTGATCGCCTTGCTCTGGACCGGCATCCGCCCGGAAAAAGCCGACCTTCAACAGTTCATCAAGGCGGACTGGATCGGCATCCTTGGCCTGGCCCTGGGTTTGAGCTCGCTGACGGTGATCCTGGAAGAGGGCCAGCGTGAGCACTGGTTCGAGTCCTCGCTGATTGTCGGTCTGAGCCTGCTGATGTTGCTGGGTTTTATCCTGATCGCTATCGGTCAATTCACGGCCCGCCAGCCCATCATCAAGCTCAGCCTGATGCGTAACCCGCGCTACGCCAGCGTGATTCTGATCGTGTCGACGGTGGGGGCGGCCATCTATGGGATTTCCTACCTGCTGCCGCAGTTTCTCAACAGCATTGCCGGCTACAACGCCCAGCAATCCGGGGCAATCATGCTGCTCTCCGGCGTACCGGCGTTCATGATGATGCCGATCCTGCCGCGGCTGATGCAGCGCTATGACAGCCGCTGGCTGGTGGGCACCGGGCTGGTGCTGTTCGTGATCAGTTGCATGATGAGCCTGAATCTGACGATCGACAGTGTCGGCCATGATTTCGATGCCTCGCAGCTGGTGCGCGGCTTCGCCCAGATCCTGGCGATGATGCCGCTCAACCAGATCACCATGGCGGCTGTCCTGCCCCACGAAAAAGGCGAGGCGGCGGGGCTCTACAACATGTCGCGCAATATCGGCGGCTCCATCGGGCTGGCCCTGACCGGGGTGCTGATCGATCGGCGCAGCAGCTATCACGACGCGATGATTCGCGAATCGCTGACGGCCAACAGCACCTTGGGCCAGGACCATATGGCGGCGCAGACGGCGTCCTTCATGAGCCAGGGCGGTGACCAGGCCCTGGCGCAATTGCAGACGGTCGGCCAGTTGAGTCGCGACATCGCCTTGCAGGCGTCGGTCATGACCTTCACCGATTGTTTCTACCTGCTGGGTATTGCCTTGGCCCTGTGTATTCCCCTGGCCCTCTTACTCAAGAAACCGACCCTTGCGCTGAGCCCTGCACGATGATCGATAGAACCCTGATTTCGGCCCTGATCGTGGGCCTGCTCGCCGGTTGCACCGTCGGCCCCGATTACCACGGTGCGCCCGCGGTTGCCGAGAAAACCGTGGCTGCGGGACGTTTCGCCCACGCTGATCCCATTGCCGTCAGCACCCCGGCGGTTGCCCACTGGTGGCGTGAGCTGGGGGATGCACAACTCGACAGCCTGGTGGAAACCGCCCTCAACGACAGCTCGGATATTCGCGTGGCCCAGGCGCGCTTGCGCCAGGCGCGGGCCGGGCTGCACGGCCGGCAGGCCGCCGAGCTGCCCAAGATGAGTGCCAATGCCACGGCGATTCGTATGCGCTCTCCCGACCTTTCCAGCCTGACGGGGCAGCAGAGCAGTGGTGGTCGCGGGCCGCTGTCGCTGTATCTGACGGACTTCGATGCCAGCTGGGAAGTCGACCTGTTTGGCGGTACACGTCGCGCCATCGAGGCGGCTTCTGCCAGTGCCGATGCCTCGGCCGAGAGCCTGGCCGATGCCCAGGTGCAACTGGCTGCCGAAGTCGTGCAGGCCTATGTCGGTTTGCGTGACCAGCAAACCCGCCTGGCCCTGGTCGATGCCTCGGCGGGCCTGGAAGCCCAGGTGGTCGATCTGACCCAGCAGCGTCGCAGCCGTGGCGTGGCTTCGCAATTGCAGTTGGAACAAGTCACCACCCAATGGCAGACCACCCGTGCGCAGCGCCTGCCGTTGCAGGCGCAGATCATTGAGTCGCTGGATCAACTGGCGGTGCTCTGTGATCTGGAGCCGGGCGAACTGGACGGCCGGCTCGGTCAACCGGGTGCGTTGCCGAGCGTCCCCGCCAGTGTGCCGATCGCCGACCCGGCGGCGCTGATCAAATCCCGCCCGGACATTCGTGCCGCCGAACGTCAACTGGCCTCCAGCACCGCGCAGGTCGGCGAGAAAAAGGCCGACTGGTTTCCCAAATTGTCCCTGACGGGTGACCTCAGCTTCAGTGCCGCGGCGCCTTCGCATCTGCTGCGCACGGACAACGCCACCTGGCTGTTGGTCCCGCGCCTGACCTGGAACGCCCTGGACTTCGGTCGTGTGGCAGCCGATGTCGACAGCGCCGAAGGCGGCGTCGACGAAGCCCGGGCCCATTACCGTGGCGTGGTCCTCGGCGCGCTGCGCGACGCGGATACCGCCCTGGCGCGCTACGGCCACCAGCGTGAAAACGTGGTCCTGCTCCGTGATATCGAAGCCTCATCGGCCCGCGCGGCGAGCTTGACCCGAGAACGCTACGACGCCGGTACCGCCAGCACCCTGGACTGGCTGAATGCCGAGCGCACGCGCTTTGATGCCGAGCAGAATCGAGTGAGCGGGGACAGTGAATTGCTGAAGGATTTTGCTTCGTTGCACAAGGCCTTGGGGTTGGGCTGGCAGGGCTGAGTCAAGCTGCAGTGCTGGCAGCGTGCCGCCGATGGAGCCCATCAGGCCAGGGCGCTGGACAGATTGTTGGAAATAACCGTCCGGTTTCGGCCATTGGATTTTGCGACGTACAGGGCTTTGTCAGCGATATCGATCAACTGCTCGGGGGTGTCGGCCTTTGATCCGGACAAGGCACTGATGCCAATGCTGATGGTGACGACCTTGGCCGGTGATTCACAGTGTTGAATGGCACTGCGCTCCACGTCTGTTCGGATTTTCTCGGCGATGATAAAAGCGCCGACATAATCAGTACCAGGGAGGACGATGGCAAATTCCTCTCCGCCATACCTGGCCGAAAGATCATGTTCCCGAGTGATATTTTTCTTGATCAGGGTGCTCACGGATTTCAGGCATTCATCGCCTTGTACGTGGCCGTAATGGTCGTTGTACTTCTTGAACAGATCGATATCGATCAGGATGAGGGCGAGGTCATCGGGTTTGCGCTGGGCTTTACTTATTTCCGAGTCGATAAACAGGTCGAACTTGCGGCGATTCGAGAGCCCGGTCAAGCCATCTTCGAGTGCCAGTTGGCCGAGCGCCTTGTTCGCCTCGATGTAGGCCCTTTCGGAATATTGCAGCTCTTTTTGTGCTTGAATCTGCTGGCTCATGATTTTTATCAGGCGGTAGCCCAGCAGGCCGAGAATAAGCAGCAATATGGACGATATGATAAAACTCGCAAGGGACTCTCGACGCCAGTCCGTCAATATTTCATCTCTTTCAAAAGCCGCGATGACCACAAGCGGATAGCCATCGACGCGGTGAAAACTGATGATTCTTACGACATTGTCAATAAATGACCTTATTGTTGCGGTGCCCGAGGCGACACCCGGCGTCAATAAGGCGAATACCTCCCCGCTTGAAATGTCCGTACCCACCTCAGTGTCGTGAAAGGGGTGACGCACGATGATCTGCCCTGCCGAGGAGGTGAGATTGATGATGCCATTCTTGCCCATGTCGATGCTGTCGTAGAGGCTGAGGAAGTATTTAAGATAGACAGTGGCTATTGCCACGCCTGCAAAGCTGCCGTCAGGATGATCGATCCTGCGCGATAGGGTGATGACCCATTCGTTTGTCAGGCGGCTGCGGATCGGAGGGCCCAGGAATGGAGTGGAACCGGCATGGTCGCGATGGTAGATGAAATAGTCGCGGTCCGAGTTGTTCAAGTTGGATTGGTTTCTATCGTTTGAGTTTAATAACCAACGTCCTTGTTCGTCGTAAATGGAAAAGCCATAGATTTGTGGTAGGCGTTTTTGTTGAGCTTTTAATATGATCTCCAGATTTTTCAGCTCCTCCGGCCCAGTGCCTTCAACGTTGATCCGTTCCTGGACACCGAGTATGGCGGTATCGGCTTGGGTGAGGGTGGCGGCTATGCTGGACGACAAGGCCTTCGAGAGGTTTGACATCTCGATCTCTTTTTCATGCAGGTGATACCCCAGGGAGTTGGAGATTCCCCAGAGGCTGATGCCGATCAATGAGATACAGACCGCCGCCACAAAGAGAATCACATGACTGATCTTGAGCTTGGTATCCGCCCACTTGGCGCTGAAAGCTGAAGTTGTTTTTGTGAGCATGAACAACACATCCATGTGATTGAAATGGCTTTGTGTAGCTTATGTTTTTTTTATTAAAGTGAAATCATCTTTTTGGGTGCTCTTGTTGTGTTGGTCAATCTTTTCGAGTGTGATTCAAGGGCGTTTTGTCTTTCCGAGAAGTGTAGCGGACAGGCGCTGATATCACAGCGCGAGGGCTCGATCCTGAATGACTTGCTTCATCACGAGAGTTGAGCTGAGACGCTGCACATTGGGCAGCACGGACAGTCGCTCATCGCGCTGGTATTGCTGGTTGAACAGCGCCTTGCTTGAATCCCTATGCCTGATGCCGCTGCGCATACTGCTGCGCCAGCGTTATGAAGTCCTGTGATTCGGGGAACGCCTCGAAGTCATGCACGGCCCCGGTGGTGACCCAAGGCAGCTTTTCACGAGTCCAGGTTTCAATGAACGGAGCGAATTGTCGTGGGTTATCCAGCAGACTGGAGCGGACACCGACGATCGCTTCGTTGCCCGCTGGGCGGGTAAACAACCAGCTCAGGCAATGAGGGCAGAAGTAGTGTCGCGTTGTCCCGTGCAAGCCGCCGATCACCGGCTCGCCTTGGGTGATCACGAACTGCTCGTTCGGCACTAGCGCACTGAGGGAGAACGCACTGGCCGACATTTTCTGGCAGCCGGTGCAATGGCAGGCCGTGGTGATGATCGGTGGGGCGCGCAGTTCAAAAACGACCTGGCCACAGCGACAACTGCCGTAGGCGAATACTGGGTGACTCATCACTACCTCCTTTCCTCTTGACGCTTTAGCGAACGCTACTGGCGTCTGGCCCTGTGGCCAGGTGGGCAGCCCGTCCGGCAGGATCAGCCTGGGTGTAGCTCGTGGCGCGACAGCGGCATTGGCCAGTGAGTGGCATGGGTATAACTCCTTCAAGGGTAGAGGTGGCGGACGAGGCGGGGTGTCCGTGGGATATGCTTGACCAGCATGAGGCCGCGCCTCACGAAAGAAAATTAGCCAAAATTGCCCAGCGGCTCACAGGAAATGTATGAACGCGCCTCAGCTACAGTGGGAAACCCAGCGTGCCTTTCTGGCGGTATTGCGTACCGGCAGTCTATCGGGGGCGGCCCGTTTGCTGGGCATCGCACAGGCCACCGCGCGTAGGCGGATCGAGGCGTTGGAGCAGAGCGTGGGCGTCAGCCTGTTTGTCCGCTCACCAGCGGGTCTGCTGCCGACGGAGATGGCCAAGGACCTGATCAGCCATGTCGAAGCCATGGCCATGGCGGCTAACGCGTTCAATCGAGCGGCGTCGGCGGATGCGCAATTGTCGGGCGGCACGGTGCGCCTGACCAGCAGCAAACTGCTCGGGGTCGAGGTATTGCCGCCCATGTTGCGCACGCTACGCCAGACCTACCCGCAACTGGCTGTCGAGCTCAGTGTGTCGAACCGTCTGCAGGCGCTGGCCCGGCAGGAGGCTGATGTGGCGGTGCGTATCCGTCGGCCGACCGAAGCGGCGGTGGTCACGCGCAAGGTCGGTGATCTGCAAGTCGGCCTGTATGCCACCCCTGAACTCCTGGCGGAGCAGGGCGCGCCGGATACCGTTGCGCAGTTGGATGACTATCCGCTGATCGGGCCTGACCGCAATCTGGTGGAACTGCAGTTTCTGCGCGAGCGCGGCTTCGACTGCACGGCGCAGCGCACGCTGATTCGTACCGATGATCACCTCGCACAACTGGCAGCGTTGCGCGCGGGGTTGGGGATCGGCGTCTGTTCCAGCCAACTGGCTCGACGTCACGGACTGATACGCGTACTGCCCGGACAGGTGGAATTTTCCGTGGATGTCTGGATCGCCATGCACCAGGACATGCGACGGGTTCAGCGTATTGCCTTGGTGTTCGATGCGCTGGGAGCATCGCTGACGCAGTTTCTGGGGACTGACTAAGTCCCCGGGTTGCTTGATCAAGCGTGCTTCACCGTCTGCTTTCTGCTCGCGAAATTGGCCAGCAAGTCGAGACTGGAGCAGAACACAAAGTAGACCAGCGCCACGAACAGGAAGATCTCCGTAGGGTGGACCATCACCCGGTTGCTGACCTGGGTCGCCACGAAGGACAGTTCGCCGACACCGATCACATAGGCCAGGGAGGTGTCCTTGATCAGCGAGATCCACTGGTTGAGGAACGACGGCAGCATGATCGGCAAGGCTTGCGGCAGGATGATCAGGCGCATGACCTGGACGGGTCGCATGCCCAGCGCGAGGGCCGCTGCCCATTGGCCGTCCGGCAGGCTCTGGATACCGGCATGGACCGAGTACGCCAGGTACGCGCCGCCGATCAGCGACAGGGCGCAGACCACGGTGAACAGCGCCGGGATATCCACGTGGAAGATGATCGGCAGCAGGAAGTAGCTCCAGAAGATCAACATCAGTACCGGGATCGCCCGCAGGAAACCCAGCACCGCGATCAATATTCCCCGTGGCCAGCCCTTCAGGCTGCTCAAGGCTATGCCCAGCACCAGGCCCAGAAGGGCGGCGGATACTCCGGACAGTACGCTCAGCATCAGGGTCAGGGCCGCGCCGCCCAAGGGACCGTCGGGGTAGGCGCCGATCAGGAAGTACTCGAGGTTGTCGCTGATAACGGAAAAGTCCATGTCATGCGGCTCCCTGGCGATAACGTTTGGTCTGGCGGATCCATTGGCCGGCCGCTTCGAGCAGCGCAATGCTGAAGATGTAGAGCAGGGTGGCGAAGCCGAAGGCCTGGAAGGTCTTGAAGGTTTCGGTCTCCACCTGGCGCGAGGCGTAGGACAGCTCGGCGAGGCCGATGGCCATGGTCAGCGAGGAGTTCTTCAACGCATTCATGTATTGCCCCAGCAGCGGCCCGAGGGCGGTGCGCAAGGCTTGGGGCAGGACGATATAACGCCACACCTGTGCCGGCCGAAAGCCCATGGCCACGCCGGCCTCGCGTTGCTGCGGGCGCACCGAGGCGACACCGGCGCGAAATTCTTCGGCGATAAAGGCCGAGGTATACAGCGTCAGCCCCCAGAAACCGGCAATAAATTCAAAGGACGGCCAGCTGATTTCAATGCCGGACACGCTCACTTCATGGGGCGTGTTCAGCCAGCTCACCAGTCCTTCGGGCAGCAGGGCACTGAGGCCGAAATACCAGAAGAACAATTGCACCAGCAGCGGCGTGTTACGAAACAACGCCAGGTAGGCCCGTGCCGGCCAGGACGCCAGGCGCGAGCTGCCCAGGCGCGCGAGGCAGACCAGGAAGCCGAGCCCGGTGGCCACCAGGCAGACCACGGCGGACAGGGCCAGGGTGAGGAGAAAGCCATCGAACAGCCATTTCAGGTAATGCGGGCCCAGCAATTCACCAAACATCAATCACGGTGTCCATCCAGAATACAAAGAGCCCGCGCGGAAAACCGCGCGGGCTGTGGGTGTACGACGGGGAGGGCGATCAGCTCTTGTCGCCGATCTTGTACAGGCGGGCCAGCGGTGTCTTGGTGTCCGGGCCGAACCAGGTGTCGTAGATCTTCTGCGCCTGGCCTTTGCTTTCCAGCTCGACCAGCGTCTGGTTGACCAGGTCGGTCAGGGCGGTCTCGCCCTTGGGCAGGCCGACGCCGATCAGGTCATTGGAAATGGTGAAGGGCGGCACTTCGTACTTGTCCTTGTCCGGGACGTTGGCCAGCAGGCCGATCAGCTTCGGACCGTCCTGGGTAATGGCCTGGACATTGCCGTTGCGCAAGGCGGTGAAGGCGAACGGGGTGTCGTCATAGGCGATGACTTTGGCGCCGGGGAATTTCTCGCGCAGCACGCCTTCGTTGACCGTGCCCTTGTCCACGCCGACACGCCATTTGTTCAGGTCCTCCTGGGACTTGAGGGTGCCTTTCTTGACGATGAACTGCTGGCCGGAACTGAAGTAGGGAATGCTGAAATTGACCTGCTCGGCGCGCTCCGGGGTGATGGTGAAGTTGGCCAGGATCAGGTCGACCTTGTTGGCGACCAGCAGCGGCACGCGGTTGGCCGGGTTGGTCGGTTGCAGTTGCAGCTTGACGCCCAGCTTGTCGGCGATGGCCTTGGCGTAGTCCACGTCCAGGCCTTCGATCTGTTTGCTCTTGGCATCGATAAAGCCGAAAGGTGGGTTGCTGTCGAACGAGGCGACGCGCAGAACGCCGGATTTCTTGATGTCCTCCAGGCGGTCGGCATGGGCCAATCCCGAGAGGACGGCGAGGGTGAGGGCAGTGAGGGCAGTCAATTTCTTCATGGTGATCTCAACACTTGGTGGATGATTCTGGTGCCGAGTCTTGCAGTCCATGAATAAACAATAAAAGAATATAAAAGAATTTATTGATACTTTTATGGAATAAGTCGGATTTCCGGGGACTTCGTGTAAACCGCGGGCTAGAGCGTTGCCGATCACTGGCTCGGACGAATGCTTCTACACTGAAAGCATCAGGTTTATCCCGTCGAGGGCAATATGAAAATCTCACTTCGCTTGGCGTTTTTCAGCGTGGCGGCGACGCTGGGCTATCTCGGGCTGGCGGTGTGGGGATTCGGTGGCTGGTCGGCCTTTGCTGCCCAACCCGCATTGCTTGCGATCGCCGTGGTGACCCTGTTGTTGGCGGGCTCGGCGCTGTTTACCGAAGCCAACCTCAGCTCCGGCGTGCGCGAGGATCGCGGCAATCGCTGGGTGATTCCGGTCATCGGCGCCCTCGGCTTGCTGCTGGTGGGGCTGGTGCCCTGGACGGCTCGCCTGGGCTGGTGGACCTTTGGTGGTGAGGGCGTGCGTTGGCTCGGCGTGCTGCTGTTTACCGTTGGCGGTGTGTTGCGGATGTGGCCGGTGTTTGTGCTGGGCAAGCGCTTCAGCGGGCTGGTTGCGATCCAGCCGGGGCATCGGCTGGTGACCACCGGGCTCTATCGGGTTTTGCGCAACCCGAGCTACCTCGGGCTGCTGGTCAACTCGCTGGGCTGGGCACTGGCTTTTCGCTCCGGTGTCGGGGTGTTGCTGACGGCGTTGACGCTGATCCCGCTGATTGCGCGCATGCACTCGGAGGAGGCCTTGCTCAAGGCCGAATTTGGCGAAGAGTACGAGGCTTATCGTGCGCGCACCTGGCGCCTGCTGCCCTGGGTTTATTGAGCTGTTGCGTCACGCGTTCTGATTGCCCGAGCGGGTAAACGAATAGCGGTCGATATCCTGCCGGAGCTGCCAACCCTGGCTTTGCCAATAACGGGCCGCGTCCTCATTGGTCTTGAACACGTCGAGATGACACTTGAGGATGCCGTGGGTTTCCAGGATCGACAGGCAGCGTTCGACCAGTGCATTGGCGATGCCCTGGCGCCGATAACGGGGCAGCACGAGCAAGTGCTGCAAGTAGCCCCGACGACCGTCATGCCCGGACATGATGCAACCGCCGAGTTCGCCGTCGACTTCAGCCACGAAGCTCATCCCCGGGTTTCGCTCCAGGTAGCGGGCGGTCGACTCACGGGAGTCGGCGTCACGCAGGGAAATGCCGGGTGTATTGCGCATAAGGTCGATGACCGCCTGGTAATCGTCCATCGTCATGACACGGATATTGATCATGGGGCTGAGCCTGGCTGTGTGGATTGTCCGGCCTGGCAGCCTATCAGAAGCCACTCAAGCGTTGGCATGCCGATCCGCCAAGGCACCTTGCTGGCGGATGCCTGTTCTGTTTTTATGACTCGACCGGTCGCGCGGAGACTGGTTTCGCCAACCCTGTTCCGGAGAAGTGTTGATGTTCCTGATCCTTGCCCTGATCGTCCTCCTCGTCGTATGGGGATGGTGGACCTATCCACGTGTAGGAGGTCTGCTGTTTGACCTGATCACGAGTCTGGAAGCACGACTCTCCCGGGTGAAGGAAGTCCCGGTGACGATTGAGCGGATGACCTTGTCGACCTTCCAGGGCGGGACTCAAAGCAACACGCCGCCGCTGTTGCTGATCCACGGTTTCAGTGCCGACAAGAACCTCTGGCTGCGCTTTGCGCGATTCTTCGTTGCCGACCACCGGGTGATCATTCCCGACCTGGCCGGGCACGGCAAAAGTGGTTTCGAAACGGGTGGTGACTACAGTATCGCGACCCAGGCGCAACGCATGGTCGAACTGCTGGACGCCAGCGGGATCGACAAGGTGCATGTGGTCGGCAGCTCCATGGGCGCTTACGTTGGTACCTGGCTGGCGGCGCATTTTCCGGAGCGGGTGCTGTCCCTGGCGTTGATGGGACCGGTGGGGGTCAACCTGCCGCAACCCAATGAAGTGGAAGAGTTGGTCAAGCAAGGCAGGAACCCTTTTCTGATCCACTCGCGGGCGGAGTTCGATCGGTTCTTCTCCATGACCATGGCCTCGCCCCCCTGGATACCTGACGTGTTGCTGGCGGCGGAGTCGCAGACCTATATCGATCGGCGTCCTGAACTGGCGGAAATCTTCGACGACTTCCATGACAGCCCGCGCATGGAGCCCTGGCTGAACACTATCCGTGTCCCGACCCTGCTGCTGTGGGGGCGTGAAGACCGCATGGTCCCCCTGGCCAGTGCAAAAACCTGGATCTCCGGCATCCCCCATGCGCGCCTGGAGTGCTGGGACGGCGTGGGCCATCTGCCGATGGTCGAGCGCCCGGAGCAGACGGCGGCGCAGTATCGTGAGTTTCTGACTGCGCAATAAGCGATGGACGCGCCACCGCTCTTTTCGCCAAGAGCGACGCCAGGGGTCAGGCTCGGGAGGAGGGCGCACGAACCTTGCCGAAGTGCACGGACAGGTAAGTCCCGATCGCCAGGGCTCCGACCATCAGTGCGATGAACTCCGAATTTAAGCCGACAGTCACGGGCTGTCTCGACAGCAGGGCAAGGCCCACCAGCAGATTGAAGGCACCCCAGAGAAAATTCACCAAGGGTGACGAGGGGCCTTTTCCTCGTGGTTTTGCAAAGGGTGTGGGAAAGACTTGACCGCACAATCCGGCAGCGATGTGCGGAAGGGCATTGCAAAGAAAAACACCGGCAAAAAACGCTGTGATGGACATGGATCACCTTCAGGCTGGGCATGGATAAAGGTTGCTGGTTTCAGCTATCGGTAGCGCGGCTTGTCGGGGCGACGCGCCGGGAGATGAAGGCCGCGATTGCCGGTCCGGCCAGCAGCACCACGCCGAAGCGCGCCATCTGCATGGTCATGACGAAGGGCACGTCGACGTGGCTGGAAGCGGCGATGATCGCGACGGAATCCGCGCCGCCCGGGCTGGTTGCCAGGTAAGCGGTGAGCGGGTCGATGCCGGCGGCAAAGACGAACACCAGGGCCAGGCAGCCACAGATCGCGATCAGCGCCAGGGTACTGGCGAGGATCGCCGGAAAGGCTTTCAGGGCGTACCTCACCAGTGGTCGGGTGAAGGGCAGGCCGATCCGCCAGCCAATAACCGCATAACCGAGTGCCAGCAACCAATGGGGGATCTCGATGCTGATCAAGCCCTGATGCGTGAGGAAGATCCCGCCGATCATCGGCACCAGCAGGGAGGCCACCGGTATTTTTGCCAGGCGTGCGACCAGCGGGCCGGCGGCCACAAGGGCCAGGGTCTGGGCCAGTGGTAGCCAGTCAATGCTCGGAAACAAGATGACCGAATGCACCTCATGCACCACGCCGGCACCGGTGAAGTGGGTAATCAGCGTGGCGATGACCGCCACCAGGATCACGCGGGTGTACTGCATGCAGGCGACGAGTTGCGCGTCGGCCCCGGCGTTCTCGGCCATCAGGATCATCACCGTGGCGGCGCCCGGGCTCAGCCCCCAGATAACGGTGGTTCCCGGCAATACCCGCAGGAGGGTCAGTCCCCAGCCCAGCAAACCGGCGGCGACGACGACACCGATCACGCCCAGTACAAACAGCGGCCAACTGCCGATGGCGGCACCGGCAAGCGATTGCACCAGGGTTCTGGCAATCATGCAGCCCAGAATGCCCTGGGCGAAGGCGGAGGCCAGCCCTGGAATCCGCACCCGGGTGTTGACGAAGGTGATGGCGGTGATGACGGCGCCCAGCATGGGGCCGAGCAGCAAGGCAGCTGGAATGCCGACCCAGGTCAGGGCCAGGGCGAACAGGGCTGACAATCCCAGGAGCACGCTCCACTGTCCTATCGAGGCGAGCTTGCCGGTTCTGGAAATGGCGAGATGAGCATCTGCGTTGGACATGGAAACCCCTTGATGAAACCGGACTGGAGGCTGGGCGTTGCTTCGGGTCGGTGCGATGCTAGAATGAGAGGATATCCTCTAGTAAAAATAGTGAAGGACATCCTCTCATATGTCAACAAAACCTATCGCCAAGGGTCAGGAGCCCAAACGTGCCAAAGGGCATATTCGTGTGGCGGCCATTCTGGAAGCTGGGGTCGAGCTGTTTACGGAAAAGGGTTTTGATGCGACGACAATGACGGAGATCGCTGCGCGCTCGGGGACGGCGATTGCCTCGCTCTACCGGTTTTTTCCGACCAAGGAGTCCGTGGCTGAGGCGCTGTTGATGAACTACGTCGAGCACGCCTTTGAATCTCTCGCTGAGCTGGGCGCGCAAGCCCGCACCATGACAGCGTCGGAACTGGCTTCTGCGTTTATCGACTTCAGTCTCGCGCTGCAGTCTGAGCGTCAGTTCGCCATCAACCTGGTGGATGTCGCGGGGGCCAGCGAAAGCCGGCGGCAACAGTTTCGCAAGGCCATGGTGGAAGGTATCGAGGTGGCATTGCGTGAGGTGATTCCGTCCCTGGCCCCGGCCAAATCGAAGGCCGTGGCCATGACGCTGCTGAACGTGTTCAAGGGCGTGGGACGGATCAGCGGGGAGGCGGCCGCCATGCAACAGGTGCTGCTGGCGGAGGCCAAGGATATGGTTCGGCTTTATCTTTCGGCGCTGGAGGCCTAGGTCTATACCGGGTTTTCGTCAACGTCGACCTGATTGATGCGGTTGTACACGTCTTGCAAATGGGCAAAGTCGGCGCAATAGAGGTCTTCGATGACTTTGGTGTCGGTGATGGGCCGTTCGAAGGTATGGCCAAAGTCATCGGGGGCGTCGAGGCCTATCGTGCGTTTACTGGCCTGTTCAGCGCTGAGGGGGGGCTTGCGAGCGAGCACTGCTGCCGAAGCGGTGCAATCCCGATATCCTGTCGGGCTTACTTCACTAACGCGGATCACGCCATGTCCAGGTTATCCTTCGCCATCCGAATACTGTTCGCGTGTTGCCTGTTAGTCGCTACCGCTAACCACTTGCGGGCAGATTTTCAGCACGGATTCTTCTGGGACTACGGGTATGGGGAAAGTGCGCACTGGGCCAGCCGTGTGTTCTGGGGCGCGTTGACCTTCCTTGATCCGTTGGCCGCGCTGCTGCTATTCATCAAGCCCAGGGCAGGCATTGCCCTGATCGCCGCGATTATCGTGGCTGACGTTGCCCATAACACTTACTACGTCGCGCTGAATCAGCAGTGGCTGGCGTCTTTCTATCTGTCTCAGGTGGCCTTTCTTGTCGCGGTCATGCTGCTTTCGCCCAGGGTCTGGCAGGCGACGCCAAGCCGTCTGCGCCTCGATTCGTAAGTCCTATCAAACTGAATGATTGCTGAACGACCTTCGGATGGAGGTGAATCAAGCCAAATGCCGCACATGTAGGCCATGTTGTGTCTGATATTGTCTGGCCATTATTTATGCTTAAGCGTTGGGTCAAATAAATTCAGCAAGGGATAATGCGATTTGATCAGGTACAGCTCGTTGAATGGAGCAGGGCGCTACGCCTTGTTCTGCATGGTTCTATGCATACTCAGCTTGCCCTTTCAGCTATTTCCGTCCCATTCGGATTTTGGTCTTCAAGGAAAGACAGTCAAGTTGTTCAATGGGACGCTCAACCATGTAGCCTATCATCGGGGCCCCGGTGTGGACCTCGTGACAAAGAACCTGGAAACTGGGAGCTATCAGGTGTTTTCAGTCGTCAGACTGAGCAATTTCAGCAATAGATCCGGCCTGCTCAAGGGGCAGCCCATTGAGCTGAGCCATCTTGCAGGCAACGTGTTGACATGCCGGATCAATGGCATCGAGTTCTGTGCCGCGCGTTGTTGGGATGCAGCCAGCTGCATCAAAATGCAACGCTTGGTTAGCGACAAAACCGGCCAATTTTTCTCGTGGTTCTTATTTTCGTTCGCTGCGTTCTTTGCTGTGTGGTCCTTCGCAGAGCATCTGTACCATAAGCGCTTGAGCAGAGTGCGAACGTGATTCAAAGGAGGGGGGCTTGCGCCACCCTCCAATTCGACACTACTTGTAGTGCTGCTCAAACATCGCCACCTGCTCCGGCTTGATCAGCTGGAACGGCACCCACACATCCGGTTCAACCGCTTCGCCCTTGATCATCTTGATCGCCGACTGGACCGCCACGGTCGCCTGGGCCTTGGGGTCCTGGAAGACCGAGGCTATCAGCATCCCGCGCTTGATGGCCGCGAGGCCGTCAGGCAGGCCGTCGATGCCGACAATCGCAATCTCACCCTTGGCCTTGCCGGCCTGCTGCAAGGCCATGGCGGCGCCAATGGCCATCTCGTCGTTGTTGGCCACAATGGCGTCGAAGTGGGTGCCCGCCAACAGCCAGTTGCTGGTCAGGTCCATCCCTTTGTTGCGCTGCCACTCGGCACTTTGCTGCTCGACAATCTTGATCCCGGGATAGTCCTTGAGCACCTGTTTCACACCCTCGGTTCGGTCATGGGTGGCATTCTGCGCGAGGTCGCCCATGATGATCGCCAGGCTGCCTTTGCCCCCCAGCTTCTCGGCCAGATAACGCATCTGCAGTTGCCCGGCCTCGATATCATTCGACGCCACGGTGACCACACCCTTGGGCAGGGTACGTTCGTCCGGGTGGCGGTTGACGTAGACCAACGGGGTCTTCGCCTCGACGGCAGCGCGGGTCATATTGGCGGTGGCGGAGGTGTCCACCGGCAGGACGATCACCGCATCAACCTTCTGGCTGAGAAAGCCCTCGACCTGGTTGAGCTGACGCACCACATCGCCCTGGGCATCCTCGAACTGGATCTGCACGCCCTCCTGTTTGGCGGCGGCTTCCAGGCCATTGCGCACATAGGTCATGAAGTTGTCGTCAACCCGGGCAATGCTGACGCCGATGCGATAACCGGCGCTGGCCCATTGGCTGAAGAGCAGTAACAGCGTGGCAAAAAGCAGTGTGTAGCGACGCATGATGGTTTTCCTTTTGTTGTTATGAGTTGAAATTCATCAAGATCAAACATGAAGACCTCCGGCGCACTGCAAGTTGAATCCGCCGGAAGTACCGCTCCTCAATCAAGCGTGAACGCCTGCCGAAAGCGCTCAAGTGCCGTTTCGCTGTCGCCGCTGGCCCAACCCTCGAGCCCGACCACGCCGGTATATCCCATGCCGAACAAGGCCCTGGCAATAGCCGGATAATGAATCTCGCCGGTGCCGGGCTCCTTGCGTCCGGGGGCATCGGCGACCTGGATTTCGCCGATGGCGGGGCCGGCGCGCTGGATCAGTTCGATCAGGTTCCCTTCGCCGATCTGCGCGTGGTAAAGGTCAAGGTTCATCTTCAGATGCGGGCTCCCCACAGCCTCGATCAGCGCCAGGGTGTCATCGGCGCGGGCGAACGGGGTACCGGGGTGGTCGACCTCGGTGTTGAGGTTTTCCAGCAGGAACACCCGGCCGGCGTCTTCACCCAGGCGGGCGATTTTTTCCAGGGTCTTGCAGGCGCTCAGCCACATGCGGCCGGTGGTGCAGGCCACCGGTTTGACCGGCAGGCCCTTGTCGCCCAACCCCGTGCCATGCAGGTTGAGGCTCGGGCAGTTCAGTTGTGCGGCAACGGCCAGGGATTCCCGGGCGCTGTCGAGCAACTGGCGGATCTCTTCGGGGTCGGTCAGGTTGCCCGAGATATAGCCGGTCATGGAGGTGAAGTCGGCGCCGGTGGCGACCAGGGCGGCGATGTCCTTTTTTGTCCAGTCCCAGATTTCGGCGCTGAAGCCCAGTGCATGAATGCGTTTGACGCGCTCGGTAAACGGCAGGTCGAGGAAAACCATTTCGGCGCTGATCGCCAGCTTGAAGGGTGAGAAGCTCATCAATGGGCTCCTTGCACACGTACGGTTTTACCTTGCTGGAAGGACTCGATACAGGCGCGGGCAATGGCCAGTGCCGCCCGGGCATCTTCGCCGCTGGCCAGGGGTTTTTCCCCAGAACGTACACAGCCGACAAAGTGATTGAGCTCGGCAATGTAGGCATCACGCAGCAGGTCGGTGTCCAGGCGCAGCGTATCGGCCTGGATACCGCCGGCCAGATAGCGCACCAGGTCCGAGTCATTGACGTTGCCCATGGTCAGCATGCCGGCGCTGCCGAAGACTTCCCCGCGCACATCGTAGCCATACACCGCCTGGAAGTTGGCCTCGGCCGTGGCGATGGCGCCGTTGTCGAAGCGGATCGTCACCACGGCGGTGTCCAGCAGGCCCTTGTCCTTGTACTCCGGGGCGATCAGGGCATCGGCCATGGCATGCACCTCGACGGCTTCAGCGCCCGGGTTGAGGTAGCGCAGGGTGTCGAAGTCATGGATCAGGGTTTCGAGAAAGATCACCCACTGCGGTGAGGCGGCCGGGTTGTTCAGCGCCGGGTCGCGGGTCAGCGAGCGCAGCAGTTGCGGCGTGCCGATACGGCCGGCGACCACATCCAGGTGGGCGGTGCGAAAGCTTCTGGCAAAGCGCCGGTTGAAGCCGACCTGCAGCGTGACGCGGGCATCGGCGGCGGCGGCGATGGCGCGGTCGGCTTCGTCCAGGGTGATGGCCATGGGTTTTTCGCAGAACACGCCTTTGCCGGCGCGGGCGGCGCTGATCACCAGTTCGGCATGGCTACGGGCCGGGGCGGCAATCAGGACGGCGTCGATCTCGGGGTCATCGAGCAGTTGCTGTGGATCGGTATAGACCCGTGCCCCGCCCAGCTCCGCCGCCAGGCGGGCGGCCTGGCCGGGCACCGGGTCGGCGATAGCACTCAGGCAGGCACCGGGAATGTGCCGGGCGGCGGTCTGGGCATGAAAGCTGCCCATGCGACCGGCGCCGATAAGTCCCAGGCGGATGATCTTGGATGTGCTCATGAAAAATGACTCCGTCTTATTGTTGTTCATAGGGCTTGGCAGCAGGCAATGCCGTGGCTGGTACAAGGCATGGGAGCAAAGGCTGTGCCAATATTTAACTACTTGATATTTAACGGATTTATCTATGGGTATTTGAAGTGATTGTTCAATCGGATGACATGTCTATACTGACATGTCAAAAATATGAACATTTAGGCGGATGTCGATGACGGTGAACCCACAACTGATGGCCTTCAGTGCGCAGGATCTCGACTATCTGACCGCCTTGGGTCCCGCATCCTTGAGCGAGGGGCCGATTGCCGCCCTGGAGCAGGCTTGGTTGGCTTGCCGGCAAGGGCATCAGGATCGACCGGAAGGGGTCAGGCAGGTGATCTGGGACTCCTGGCGGCGCAGTGTCAGTGCCGGTCTCGATCCCGAGGACGGCGAGTATCGTCTGGTGACTCCGCAGGCTCTGAGCGCAACGCTGTCGGCCAATCGCGCGTTGATCACCGCCGCCGCGGAAGTCATGCGCGGGTTGCTGGCCTACAACCCCAGGGGTCATATCAACCTGACGGACGCCGAAGGAACGACCCTGTATTTCTGCGGCCTGGACCTCACACCCGTGGGCAGCCGATTGCTGGAGTCGGTCCAGGGCACCAACTGCACGGGCTTGGCACTGGCCGAAGACCGCCTGATGTACGTGCTGGCCGAGGAAAATTTCGGCACTGGCCTGCGTCGACGGCGCATGCACTGTGCCGCCGCACCGATCCGCGATGCCCAGGGCCGGACACTGGCCATGCTGACCCTGACCGCGGAGCCGGGCTGGTTCCATTTCCATACTTTGGGTACCGTGCAGGCGGCGGCCGAAGCCGTGTCGCGGCAGATGGCCTTGCAGGCCCTGCTGGATGAACAACAAGCCGTCCTTGAGGTGCTCAACGAAGGGCTGGTGGTGCTTGATGAGCGCGGCTGCATCAAGGCGCTCAACCGTTATGCCCGGCAACTGTTTCGCGTCGGCCGGGACCTGCTGGGCAGTCCGTTCGAGCGCCTGGGGCAGAGCGAGCTGACCGCCGAAATGTTATTGCGCAGCGGCGAGGGACTGCGGGATCTGGACTGCACCTTCGAGCTGCCTGACCGCAGCCACCTGGCGTGCCTGGTGTCGGTGTGCTCACTGGAGCAGGGCGGACGGATTGTTTCGCTGCGGGAGAACCGCCGTATCCGCGAAATTACCCGACGCATTATCGGCACCCAGGCCAGTTACACCTTCGAAACCATCCAGGGCAGTTCGCGGGCCATCCAGGACGCCTTGCACCTGGGCCGGATCGCCAGTCGCAGTGATTCCACCACCTTGATCCTGGGGGAGAGCGGCACCGGCAAGGAGCTGTTCGCCCAGGCGATCCATAACGCCAGCGAGCGTTGCAGCGGTCCGTTTGTCGCGGTCAATTGCGGCGCCATTCCCCGCGACCTGGTGCAGAGCGAACTCTTTGGTCATGTCGAGGGCGCCTTTACCGGCTCGGCCCGTGGCGGTTCGGCCGGGAAGTTCGAACTGGCCGATGGGGGTACCATCTTCCTCGACGAAATCGGCGATATGTCCTTCGAAGCCCAGGTCAGCTTGCTGCGGGTTTTGCAGGAGGGCGAGGTGACGCGGGTAGGGGCGAAAAAATCCCAGCGGGTCGATGTGCGCATTATCGCCGCCACCCACCGCAACCTGAGCCAGGCCGTGGCCGATGGGGCTTTTCGCGAAGACCTTTACTACCGCCTCAATGTCCTCAACCTGACGGTCCCGCCGCTGCGGATGCGCCGCGAGGATATTCCCTTGCTGGCGCGATATTTTCTCGGTCGCTGTGCCCAGTCGCTACGCAAGTCGGTGTTGGACCTGTCCCCCGAGGCCCTGGAGATACTGTTGGCCTACCACTGGCCGGGAAATGTCCGCGAGCTGGAAAACACCATCGAGCGCGCGACCAACCTGGCGATGACCGAGTTGATCCAGCCGGGCGACCTGCCGCTTGAAATCAAGCAGCGGCTCCAGCCGCCGGTACCGGGCCGTGTTCCTGAGCCCCGGGCGGCGTTGGACCTGGGCACCCATGAGATGAACGCGATCATCGCGGCCCTCAAGGACACCCGAGGCAATGTCCGCGTCGCCGCCAGGCAACTGAACGTCTCCCGTGGCGGGCTGTACAACAAGATGCAGCGCTTCGGACTGAACGCCGACGCGTTTCGTGATGCGGCAAGCGGTTGAGCTGCTGGCTCGATCCGCTTGCCTTGGAAGTGACGCCGTGCAGGCCTCGATGGTGCGGTTCCAGTCGTCCGTCTTGCCGACGCCGGCGACCCATTTATCCTTTCAACCGGGTCCTCCCCCAGAGCAACCCCAACACCGCCGCCAGGGACGACGCAGCGAGCACGCTCAGTTTTGCCGCCGAGAGTAGTCTCGGGTCGGTAAACGCCAGCGACGAAATGAAAATCGACATGGTAAATCCGATACCCGCCAGCAGGCCGACCAGGGCGACACCACTCCAGGTCACGCCTTCAGGCAGCCTGCAGATGTTCAGCTTGACCAGAACCACGCTGGCCAGCATGACCCCCAGGGGCTTGCCCAGTACCAGCGCCAGTATCACGCCCATGAACACATGCAGGGACAGCCCATCGTCCAGATTGACCCCCTGCAGGCTGACGCCCGCGTTGGCCAGCGCGAAGAGCGGCATGACGCCGAACGCCACCCACGGATGCAACCCGGCCTGAACGCGCTGGACCGGCGGCAACATTTCCCGCTGGGCCTGCCGGAGTTGCTTCAGGGGTTTGGCTACGGTCTGTGGGCTATCGCCCGAAGCGGAAAATCGATCCATCAGCTCCTGGAACGTCCGCCCGATAGTCTCCAGCGGCTGTTCCTTGGCGGGCCGGGAGCTGACCGGGGTCATCAGGCCGAGCATCACGCCTGCCAGGGTCGGATGCACGCCGGTCTTCAACAGTCCGAACCAGACAATAGCCCCCGGCAGCAGGTACGCATACGCCTTGCCGATGCCCATCCGCTGGAAGACCAGCACCAGCAACAGGCCGCCGGCCGCGATCACCAGTCCCAGGTAATCCAGGCTGGCGGCATAGAAGAGGGCAATGATCAGGATGGCGACGATGTCATCGATAATTGCCAGGGCCAGCAACAGGACGCGCACCCCGCTTGGAATCGATTTGCCCAACAGGGCAAGGACACCCACGGCAAAGGCAATGTCCGTGGCGGTGGGTACGGCCCAGCCGTTGGCTGCCGGGGTACCGTGGTTGAGCAGGGTGTAGATGATCGCCGGCATCAGCACGCCGCCCAAGGCGGCACCCAGGGGCAGGGTGGCCAGCTTCAGGTTGGCCAGTGCCCCGTCCTTGATCTCCTGGCGGATTTCAGCCCCTACCACCAGGAAGAAGATGGTCATCAGTCCATCGTTGACCAGAAAGTGCAGTGAACGCGAGACCGTGAAATCACCCAGGCCCAGCGTGAGCGGGGTGTTCCAGAAATGTTCGTAGGAGTCCGCGACGGGGCTGTTGGCCCAGATAAGGGCCACAATCGCGGCCAGCAGAAGCACGATGCCGCTGACGGCTTCGATATGCGAGAAGCGCTCCAGGGCCGACAAGGCGCGTTCGGTCAGAGCCTGCGGGCGAGGGATGGAAGGCGAGGCTGGGTGTCTTTCAGGCACAGCAATTCTCCGTTGGCGGCCCGACCAACGTTTATGCTTTAACCTGCGCTGTGCCGTATGCAGCAGCGCACCCAGCGCGATGATAAGAACCTGATGGGCGAGATGCAAATCCCCTGTGCCACACGACTCGATGGAGGCCTGCTGGCTCGTCGCGACCCAGCCCTGGGTTATGGGGTTTCTTTTTTAGAGGCGCTACCATCGTCCGAAGACTGAAGAAACCCCCGGGCCATCTGCTGGTACAGCTCGGGGCTCATCCGTGAACTGACCGCCTTGGCAATCAGCGCGACGGCCATGAGGCTGATCACCATCCCATGACTGTCGATCATCTCCATCACAATGATCGCGGAAGTGATGGGGGACTGGGTCACGGCGGCCAGGAAACCCACCATGCACAGGGCAATCATCGGCTGCGCGGCCAGGCCGAAAAAGTCGGCGGCATTGGCCCCCACGGCGGCGCCGACCGCCAGGGACGGGGCAAAAATACCGCCGGGAATACCGGAAAAATAAGTCACGAGGGTGGCGAGAAAGCGCGTGACAGGCGCGTGC
Organism: Pseudomonas sp. MWU13-2862; assembly: GCF_023242495.1. Taxonomy (NCBI): domain Bacteria; kingdom Pseudomonadati; phylum Pseudomonadota; class Gammaproteobacteria; order Pseudomonadales; family Pseudomonadaceae; genus Pseudomonas; species Pseudomonas sp. MWU13-2862. Next base: position 163,238 of record NZ_JALMEZ010000005.1, read on the forward strand.
CAAGGCAGGCCGGTATCGGAGGCAATGATATGGGTGGTGATGCCGTAACCGCTGCCAAATGACATCCCGCCACTCAACCAACCGAGGATCGCCACCAGCAGCCCGCAGACGCCTGCGAACCAGACCGGGTGGGTGCGGCGCCACTCCCAGATGATGAAATGACGATGGCGCTGGGGCCACAGCAGCATGCGGCTGAACAAACCACCCAGCAGCCCGCAGCCGACACCCGTTGCCAGCGCCGCGAGGGCGATGTCGAGTGTGATCTCCTGAACGTTGAAGTGACCGAAATAGTTGTAGTTGCCCTGCAAGGCGATGGCGACCATGCCCGACAGGATGATGGTGCTGAGCAGCACGCCGCTGGTTCTGGTTTCCAGCTTGCGTCCCAGTTCCTCCACGGCAAACGCGACACCGGCGAGGGGCGTATTGAACGCGGCGGCGATGCCCGCCGCGCCGCCGGCGAGGATCAGGTCTTCGCTACGGATGATGCGTGCATTGGGCAGGTAGCGATGAAAGAAATGCATGATCGAGGCGGCGACCTGGACCGAGGGGCCTTCGCGTCCCGCGGAAAAGCCGCCGGTCAGCGCCAATGTGCCAAGGCCTATCTTGGCGAAGGCGATACGCAGCGACACCAAGTGGTTGACCGGCGCGCCCTTGTGGGCCAGGCGGGTGGCGGCGATCACCTGGGGAATGCCACTGCCTTGGGCACCGACAAAAAAACGCGTGGTCATCCACACCACTAGCATGCCGACCAGTGGTGTGTAGATAAACGGCAGCCAGGGACGTTCGGCGGTGTGCAGGGCAAATTGTGTCAGCGCAAGGTCCGCCAGCCGGGCGAACATCACCACCAGTAATCCGGCGAGGGTCGCGGCAGCCCAGAGGGTTACGCGAGTGCGCCAGCGCAGGGAGGCAAAACGACGACGTAGCAGCAATAACGGTTTGATCACCCGGCAGGATTCCAGTTGAGGTTCAGGACGGCGCAAGGAGCAAGATTAGCCCGATAAGCGATCCCCTCCAACGGGTTTCGCGTGTATCGAAATGCTCCTGCGCCGAACCCTGCCTGACCTGCGGCGCCACCTGTTACAGCGAAAAGCGCGCCAGCATCCCATCCAGCTCCACTGCCAGACGCCCCAGCTCCTGGCTGGCATTGCTGGTTTGCGCCGCACCGCTGGCGGTCTGCATGGACAGATCGCGGATGCGTACCAGGTTATGGTCCACTTCACGGGCTACCTGGGCCTGCTGCTCGGCGGCGGTGGCGATCACCAGGTTGCGTTCGTCAATGCCGGCCACCGACCTGGAGATGCTCCCCAGCACATCCTTGGCCACCTGCGCCCGTTGGCGTGTACGGCCGGCCTGGGCGGCGCTTTCGGCCAGGGCCAGGACCGTGTCGCCGGTGCCCTGATGAATACCGTCCATCATCTTTTCGATTTCCCGGGTTGACGCATCGGTGCGTTGCGCCAAGCCACGCACTTCATCGGCCACCACGGCAAACCCGCGCCCCGCGTCACCGGCCCGCGCCGCCTCGATGGCCGCATTGAGCGCCAGCAGGTTGGTCTGGGCGGCCACGCTGCGGATCACCTCCAGCACCTTGCTGATGCCCTGGGTCTCCACCGCCAGGGCCTGGGCACGAAGGCTGGCCTGTTCGACCTGATCGGCGAGGACGCTGATATCGGCCATGGTCTCGTCCAGTTGCTGCTGGCCTTCGCGCACGGCAGTGCTGGAGCTGCGGGACTCGCTGGAGGTCTCCACCGCATTGCGCGCCACTTCCTCGACCACCTGGCTCATCTGGGTGACGGCGGTGGCGGCGTGTTCGATCTCGCCGTATTGCTGATGCAGGTCCTGGGCGCTGTCATGCATGATCGCGCCCATCTCCTGGGTGGCCGCGTTCAGGCGGCCGACGGCGCCGCCGATCTGATTGATCACCGCGTGAAGTTGATCGCGCATATGGCCGAGCATCTGCAGCAGTTGCGCCACTTCATCCTGGCCATGGGCGACCACCAGTTGACTGAGATCGCCGGCGGCCACGGTCTTGGCCACCTGCAAGGCCTGGCGCAGCGGCCGGGTGATGCTCACGCTCAGGCGCCAGGCCTGCAACAGCATCAGCACCAGCGCCACGCCGATGACAATCGGCAGCAACAGCTGGACCTTCTTGAAGGTGCTGGCGGTGTTTTCCAGGGCCTGCGCGGTGGTCTGCTTGTTCAGCTCGCGGAGCAGTTGCACCTGCATGTCCATCATCGAACCCTGGTTGGCCAGGTCGTTGTTGGACAGGTTGGTGGCCTCGCTCATTTTCTTCTGCTCGACCAGATCGATGGCCTGCTTGAACAGGGTGACAAATTGCTGCGAAGCGTCCTGCAGCAACTTGATCGAGTCCCGCTCGGTGCCTTCCGGGACCTTGGCCAGGTACTCGGTAAACCCCTGGTTCACCTCGGCACTGAGCTGTTGCAGGTTGATCTTGCGGTTGGTCAGTTCGGCCGGGTCGTTGGCATACACCAGCAACAGCGCGGCTTCGGTGCGCATCTTGGCCAGGTCGATGGCGATGGCGTCGGCCTGGGCGATACTCGACAGCGGTCCTTGCTCGATCAACTCGCCGTCATGGCGAATGTGCTGCATGGCCGTCAGGCACAACCCGCCCAGGGCGACCAGCAACAGGGCACAGAGCCCGAAGCTGGCCAGCAGGCGCTTGCCGATACTCAGGCGGCGCAGCAGGGCAGGTCGTTGGGAGGGCTTGCGGAGAAAGGCGAAACGAAGGTTCACGGCGTCGGGCTCTTAATGAGGAACTACGCCAGCGGTTGTAACAATATTGCATGATGGCTTTATGACGCTTTTGTGGATGACGGGAATTTCATGTTCGAACGGTGATGGCATTGCCCCTTGCAGACGGAGAACGATCAGACGAGCTACGCTCTAGGGAATTTCCTACCCTATGTCCTGTTATCCCTACCCAAAAATAGGGATGCACCGATGGTGGAGGGGCACGCATGCAGCGATGATTTTTTAACGCCAGTCAGTGCTCACGGCCTCTATTGCGCGATCCGCCTGATTGCGTTTACGCATTTCGGAAGCACTGCGCAGGTGACGGACCAACGATATCCAACCACTCCCGACCAGTGTTGGCGGGGATTGGCAATTGAATGCTCAAGGGGGTGGTGATGGCAGGTCTGATGGATTCCGTGAACAGTCGAACCCAGCTGGTGGGGCAGAATCGCCTCGAATTGCTGTTGTTCCGCTTCGATGAACACCAACTCTATGGCATCAACGTGTTCAAGGTGCGAGAGGTCATGCCCTGTCCGGCGTTGCATATCATGCCCAAGTCCCACCCCGTGGTCTGCGGTGTGGCCAATATTCGCGGCACCTCCATTCCGATCCTGGACCTGGCGCGGGCTACCGGTTTGCCTGGGGTCCAGGACATGGCCTCGGCGTTTGTGATCATTACCGAGTACAACACCAAGACCCAGGGTTTTCTGGTCTCGGCGGTCGAGCATATTGTGAACCTGAACTGGGAGGACATTCATCCGCCACCCAAGGGCAGTGGCTCCGATCATTACCTGACCGCCGTGACGCGGATCGATAACCGGTTGGTGGAAATCATTGATGTCGAGAAGGTGTTGTCCGAGGTGGCGCCCACCAGCGAAGTCATCTCCCTGGGGGTGATCGATGCCCAGACCAATGCCAAGGCCCCCGAATTCCTGGTACTGACGGTGGACGACTCGGTCGTGGCCCGCAAGCAGGTCAGTCGCTGCCTGGAGTCGGTGGGGGTGAAGGTGATAGCGCTCAACGATGGTCGCCAGGCCCTGGACTACCTGCATGGCATGCTCGACGAGGGAAAGTCGCCGGCGGACGATCTGCTGATGATGATCTCCGATATAGAAATGCCGGAGATGGACGGTTACACCCTGACGGCGGAGGTGAGAAATGATCCTCGGCTGCAGAAGCTGCATATTGTTTTGCACACGTCCTTATCCGGCATTTTCAACCAGGCGATGATCAAGAAAGTCGGGGCGGACGACTTTTTGGCCAAGTTTCGCCCCGATGACCTGGCCAGTCGCGTGGTTGAGCGTATACAGGCGGTCGGGAAGGGCTGATCGTCTGTTGTTGCTCAATGCGGTGCTGTTTCGACGGGAGGAGGCCGTAGGCCTTGTGCGGGTGAGGCACCGCTCATACTCGGCCGCTAAAGCCAGGTATTCACCACCCGCCGATCCAGCTCCTCCCACTCCGCCATGCCCAGCACCCGGGTGGTGTTCAAGCCGCGCAAATAACCGCGCAACTGATTGGCGGTGGCCTGGAGAAGCTCGGGGTCGGCCGGGCTTTCGGCCAGCAGTACGGATTCGTACTGGACCAGGTAATCGGCCACCCGCTCACGGAAATCGGGCAAAACGGCGTCGCGGATCAGGTCGAATGTTCTCAAGGAGACCTCCTTATGAGTCTTTTATTGTGGTGATGGGGTGTGTCGCTGCCTGCACGGCGGACAACTATTGCTAGACGTAATACTCACCATCACGAAACGCAAGTTCTACTTTGTCGACAATAACCGGAAAATCGCCGCCATCGAACACATTGCTTATTTTCAGGAAGAGATTGATGCGCCCTTCATTTGTGCTTGCCGTGGCCTTGGGCTCTTTGTTGCTGGCCGGTTGTGCCTCCGCGCCGAACGACCCGACCCTGACCTTGCAGACCAGCAAGACCCCAGCCCAATACGCCGACTGCGTCGTACCGAAATTGCAGCACAGCGCGTTGAACCCGACCGTCTCGCAGACCCAGCGCAGCTACCGGATCGTGGTGACGAGCAAGGTCTCGGCGGACAACGTGCTGGAGGCCCACAAGGCTGGGACGGGTGGCAAGGTGTTCGTCTACGAGCGGCATTTGCTGGCGTCGAACTTTCTGCCTTCGAGTTTTGAACGTGCGGCTCAGGATTGCATCTGACGTCGGCGTGTAAACGTTCTTTATCGCGCTCCTTTGGTTGGCCGCAACCGACCCATTTTTTTGCCCCGCACCGGGTTCGGTTGTGGGGCTTTTTTTGTTTGGGGTGTCGTAAATTGGTCAGGCTTTTTGGATCCTGCTTTCTGCTTTCAGTGAGCTAGTAGTATGAATGAGTCCATGATGTGAATGCATGCGGTTTTCAGGCTCATTGTTTTTTTATTAACTTTCCATAATTTAACGCCAAATGGGTGCTCAGTTAGCTCCATTGAAAAAGCGAACATCTGGGGGTATCCGCCTGTGTCATTAGCTCGAATATATCCATCTCCGCTTTTGTAAAATTTTATTGTTAAATTTCCTCTGCTTAACATGAAGCCCTCTCCCTCACTACGTATGAGTATTTTTGCTCTATCTGCTGCACCAAGATTTATCTTTTCTGAGAGGTTTTCAATGTGGATTTTGATTTTATCCAGTGCTTGCTTTGTATTGTCGATTAGGTGGGTTTTTGCTGGGCGGAAAGAAACCTTAGGCAAACTCTTCGATTTACTGAGTATCAATGGGAAGGTTATGCAGCCATGAAAAGTTTGTGAGAAAAAAATACCAACTAAAATTCTACTAAGGTTTAGAATTTTAATAGGGTAGGTGATTGTTCTTCTAAAAAAATAAATTGGTTTCATAAAATAAAAGCCTAAATATTTTCCACTTACACCCTTGTAGATCCCGATCTTAGGCTCGCTCAAGGCTTTATGGGCTTTTACTCTTGAAACTTCAGAGTCAAGAAGAGAGTATTCTATGATGCCATCAGGATCTTGGTTGTCGTCTTCTACCCCATAGTAGTATGGGTTGTAAGATCCGATTGTCTGCCACCCTCGCGACGAACAGTTATATAGTAAATCTACCCTGATGTCTCCTTCGGGATTTAAATAGGTTCCAGTGTGGCGATCGCTTTTAAATTCGATAGTAAGCTGGGCGCTTGATTTGCTGAGAATTGATATTGGCGAAAATGAATTGGTCTCGGCTTCTTTTAATGACTGTTTTAGGCGTGGTAGCTTTAGTAATAAATTTTTAGCAAATAACATGTGTGGTGATGGTGCTGTCCCTCTTGCATCGTAGATTCTTATAGCAAAATCGTCGATCCGTCCTATTTTGTTTCTTTTGTTAAAAATTTCTATTTTTAAAAAAACCGACTCAAGTTTTTTTTGCTTTTCCAGTAAAGGTTTTTTCGTTTGTGGAGAATTTGAAAAATAATGTATTTGATATTTGAAATTTTGGATTGAATTTTAAGATGTAGTTGTCGATAAATGTGAAGAAGCCAAGTATTCCGCCAACCGCTCCTATAATTGAGCTGATAGCCTGTAAGTCGCTGGTGATCATATTTTCTCCTATAAAAAATAGTAGGTGGGGAATGGTGAGGTTATTTCTTGCTCTCGAATTCCGTTTCTAGTTAAAAATCTCCCGAGCTGACTAGGTCACGCTTGAAGCTACGGTTGAAAAAAATACATAAATATTTTTCTGTGCCCAGTTCTGGGTTAGCATCCAGACTAGCAATTTTTTGTTTTAAAGGATAGATTGCTTGTGTTTTTTATACGAAATTTAATGGCCACTTCTGGTCAGTTGCAGTCGTTGATAGGGTTAGTAGAGAGTCGGGAGCCTGCTATGAATTTCCAGGTGTAGGTGACGTCGTACTGCGTTGACTGGTGAATGGATAGCAATACGACTGCGCAGAGTCGCACACAGCCAGAACTGTAGTCAGAGGTTAGGGGGGATAGATTGGTTTTCCCGTTATTGCTGTGTTAAATCAATCTTGCCCACTATTAACATGAAAACGCCATAGTGCATCAGGGGGGGCAGCGTTTTTTTGACGCCAATCGCGAGCAAGCTTACTTCAATAGTAGCTTTGTCTGGCCGGTAATTTCGACCGGCCAGTAGTTGTCCAGTCCCAACCTAGGCCTTTTGGCCAGACAACATCCTCTGGTTCAGATCGTCGACCACCGCCTTGCCCATTTCACAAAGGTAGTGGGACGCCCACGCATAACGTTCCCCATCTTTCTCCATGGCCGCATCCAAGGCCAAGTGTTTTGCGCAGTAAAACAGATTGGAGGCGTGCTCCATGGCGTCCTTGATCGGGATATCCGGGTTAACTCGGAACAACTCCTGATCACCCGCACCGCAGGAGGCAAAAGTAATGACACCGAGAGTCTTTATAGGGGGATGGTCACTCATTGAACACCTCCAGCAATTACGCAGGTGTCCGAGGTGTGAAGGTCCGAAGCGAGTACGTGCATGTCTAAAGCTCCTACGTCTAAGTGAGAGCCGCCACGTTCGTTCCAAGCGAGGGGGTGGCAGCTGTACGCAGGTTGGAAACCGGGGACATAGGACCCGGCAGGACCGAAATCCTCCCGCGCACAGCCGCCATTGAAAAAAGCGGACGAAAAAACGCCCGCAATTGTAACCGATGGGCGCCTGTGCGCTATGTCTTCGGGTTTCCAAGCCCGGTCGCCGAATAGGCGGCGACATTCGAAGACTAGTGCCCAGCCTTCACAGCGACAAGCCCGGGAGTATTACCGATTGTGGCGAAGGGATTTCATTGACGCAGAGCATCCAAACCCCGCAAACACAGGGGGTAGGGCGCCCAAACCCTTGCAGTGCGGATAGCGGGATAGTACCGTGGCACTGCAAATAGAAATGCAAATCCTTCTTACTAATGGGCGCCGCACGATTTTATGGACCAACCCGTCTTGCAATCACCCCCCAAGCCCTATACGACCACCCGTATCTACCTGCATTGGATCTCCGCGCTGGTCATCCTCTGGGCTACGTTGAGCGGCTTTGGTGTGACCTTGCTTCCCGTGCATCACCCCGTTCGCCAGTGGGTGGAAAGCATCAATCCCCAAATAACCACGGTGTTTATTCCGCTCTTTGCCTGGCGCCTGTGGTTATACCTGAGCGCCTCGTCCGAACAGCCGACAGGCCCCCGAGACCTGCAGAAAAGCATCGCCAAGCTGACCCACACCCTGATCTATTTCTGCGTAAGTGGCGTACTGCTGACCGGTGTGGTGATGATGAACCATCCCGTGCTGTTGCTTGGGATCATGCCATTGCCGCAGTTGCTTCACTCGGTGCCAGCCCTGGCAGAGGTTCAACAACTGCATCATCTGCTCTGCACGATGCTGGTCGCGCTGCTGGCATTGCACTTGGCCGCAGTGGTGCGGCATCAGTTCCGAGGCAACCCGGTGCTGCGCCGGATGCTATGAAGTTCAGCCACTGTGTTGCAACACATTGATCAACGTACCCAGTGGATCACGCACGAAGAAGCGCCGAACGCCCCAAGGTTCGACGGTCAGCGGGTAGGGGATCTCGTAACCCGCACGTTGCGCCCGCTCGAAGACCTCGTCGAGGTTGTCCACTTCGATGGACAGCTGCGGAACCGGCGCGCCGGAACCGCCTTCGCTGGCAATGCTCAGCTGTGCGAGGGCCTGGCTGTCGGAGGCCAGGGTGACGATCCAGCCGTGGTCCATCACCGGGGCGATATCAAACAGCTCGCTATAAAAGGTTGCGACTTCGGCGGGGTGCTGGCTGGTCAGGTTGGCGACGATACGGCGGATGGTCATGACGGGCTCCAGATGGGACAGGAGCGTTCAGCATAGTCGGATTGCCAATCTATCCAAACACCCGGCCCCGAGTCGTACGGCTTAACCCTTCAGCGCCGCTTCGATCACCGCGATATCAATCTTTCTCATGCCCATCATGGCCTCGAACGCCCGCTTGGCCGCGGCTCGATCAGGGCTGGCGATCGCTGTCGTCAATACACGTGGGGTGATCTGCCACGACAGCCCCCACTTGTCCTTGCACCAGCCGCAGGCACTTTCCTCGCCGCCGTTGCCGATAATCGCGTTCCACAGGCGATCCGTTTCGGCTTGATCGTCGGTCGCCACCTGGAACGAAAACGCCTCGCTATGTTTGAACACCGGGCCGCCGTTCAGCCCGAGACAAGGGATGCCCATCACGCTGAATTCGACCGTCAGGACATCGCCCTGTTTGCCCGAAGGGTAGTCGCCAGGTGCACGGTGGACGGCGCTCACCGCGCTGTCCGGGAAAGTCTCGGCATAAAACGTCGCGGCCTCCAGGGCGGTGCCGTCGTACCAGAGACAAATCGTGTTTTTGCCGGTCATCTTGAGTCTCCACGATTGGGGAATGGTCCGTGGATTTTAGTCGATGACAGATTGGAGCGATTGCCGAGCATGCCGTGATGCCCGTTATCGATCAGCTTTCAGGGGAGATGATGGGGGCTTGACCGGCTTCAGCCGCCAGTTTCAATCGGTCAGCTTTACTGATGTATGTGTTTTTGCTCTTGGGGGCCAATTTGGCACTGGCCTTTTTGGCGTTGGCCTTGAATAACTGCTTCAGCTTTTTTTGACGATTCATATTTTCCTACTCGGCTTGTCAATGCATGAATGGTATCAGCTCCTTGATCGGCTTGAGAAAACAAAACACCCCGCGAAAGCTGACCTTCGCAGGGTGTGGGGGGCTCTCATCAACCTGCATCAGACCTTGCAGGTTCTTCTAGCCAACAATCGAGCGCTTCAAGCTCGCCGTGAATCAGAACTTGTAGGTAAAGCCCAGGCCGTAGCCCCATGCGCTGTTTTGGTACTGGGCGCTGTAGGAGCCTTTCTGCGGGTTGTTCAGGTTGATGTTGACGTCTTCTTCCTTGAGGTAGGAGACGGCGAGGTCGATGGTCAGGTCGTCGGTTGGGCTGTAGCCGGCACCGACGCTGACAACACGGCGATCACCCGTTGGGATGCGCACGGAACGGTCGGTGTTGTTGGTCGGTGCCTGGTCGACCGACAGGCCGCTGCGCAGGACCCATTCCTTGTTGACCCGGTAGGACACGCCAATGGCCGAGGCCCAGGTGTCATGCCAGTTCTGCGGTTCGGTGCTGGTGGTGAGCTGGCCGGCGAGCGGGCCGGTCACACCCTGGTTGTTGATGGTGATGTCTTGCAGGCGGCTCCAGCGGGTCCAGGTGGCACCGCCATAGACGGTCCACTGATCATCCAGTTTCTGGGTGATCGAGAAGTCCACGTTCTCTGGCGTGGTGATATCCAGGGAGGTCTTGTAGCGGGCGTCGGGAATCCTGAAACCGGTGAGGCCGGTGACGCTGGTGTGGCCGTCCAGCGAATAGCTGACCTTGGAATGGTAGGTCAGGCCCAGGCGGGTGGTGTCGGTCGGTTGGACAATCACACCGACGTTGTAGCCCACCGCGGTGTCGTCGCCCTTGACGTCGACAAAGCCGTTGCCGATCGGCAGCGTGGAGCTCAGCTCGCCGTTGATACGGTTGAAGGTCGGACCGAAACCGATGGAAACCACGTCGTTGATGGCGTAGCTGACCGTCGGTTGCAGGGTCACAACCTTGACCTGGCTCTTCTGGCCGTAGTTGCTGCCGGCAAAGCCGCTTTCATAATCGGTGATCAGGCCGAAAGGTGCGTAGGCCCCCAGACCCACTGCCCAGCCGTTACCCAGCTGTTTGACGAAGAAGGCATTGGGTACGGACGTGAACGGGACCATATCACCGTCGTTGGTGCCGCCCGGGCGACCGCCGCTGGTGTTCTTGATATCGGTCTTGGCATCCAGCACCGCGACGCCGGCAGTGACTTGGTCGCGCTTGAGCAGCGACATGCCGGCCGGGTTACCGTAAAGGGTGCTGGCATCTTCGGCGGAAGAAGAACGACCGGCATAACCGGTGCCCATTCCGCTGATGCTTTGTTCGTTGATGGCAATACCACTGGCGAAAAGTGGGCTGGAAGCGAGGGTAACGGCAAGGCTAAGTGTGGTCTTGAGTATGACTTTTTTCATTATTAGAACTCTGGGGGTAATCACGTGCGGCGCAAATTACCAATGTTTCAGTTTTGATGCTATAGGCTGAATGGCTTGAGATAGAGCGGCTTGTAGGGCAATCCGACGAGAAATTGCCAGGTTTTATGGAAAATAGGTGTTTGTGATAACGGTCGATAGAAGTGGCTGATGAGTCATGGCTTTTTCAGGTGCGGGGATCTCTCTGAGACTTTCTCCGCTCGCCACTGAGGATTGGTCGTAATACCTGGACAGATCATCCAGCCTTCACTGGCTTATCTTTGCGCAATGCATCTCTAGACTGTGGCGTACTTTCATCAGCCAGGAGCTACGCCATGCCAGACCATTCCATCAAAGGTAAAGTGGTGCTTGTCGCCGGTGGCGCCAAGAATCTGGGGGGGCTTATCGCTCGGGACCTGGCGCAACAAGGTGCGAAGGCAGTGGTGGTGCATTACAACAGCGCCGCCAGCCAGCCGGATGCCGAGGCCACTGTGGCGGCGATCAAGGCCTTGGGCGCCGACGCCGTGGCGTTGCAGGCCGATCTGACCACGGCCGGTGCGGTGGAAAAACTCTTCAAGGATGCGGTGGCGGCGGTGGGGCGGCCGGACATTGCGATCAACACTGTCGGCAAAGTCTTGAAAAAACCGATGTCCGATATCAGTGAGGCCGAGTACGACGAGATGATGGCGGTCAATGCCAAGTCCGCGTTCTTCTTTATCAAGGAGGCGGGTAAACAGCTCAACGACAACGGCAAGATCTGCTCCATCGTCACCTCGTTGCTGGGGGCGTTCACGCCTTTCTATGCGGCTTATGCCGGTGGCAAGGCCCCCGTCGAGCACTTCACCCGGGCCGCGGCGAAGGAGTTGGGCGCACGCGGTATCTCGGTGACGGCGGTAGGCCCGGGGCCCATGGACACCCCGTTCTTTTACCCGGCTGAAGGCCAGGACGCGGTCAACTACCATAAAACCGCAGCGGCTCTGTCGCCGTTCTCCCATACCGGGCTGACGGATATCGCGGATGTGGTGCCGTTCATTCGCCATCTGGTCAGCGACGGCTGGTGGGTCACCGGCCAGACGATCCTGATCAACGGCGGCTACACCACCAAGTGAGCCGATAAAAAACATTGCAACCCCGGCAAGGCGCGTTGACACTTTTTCCCGACACTACCAGGCCACGGGGTTGGACATGAGCGTAAACCAGCACGCGCCTCATCCTTTGCTTCGCCATCGCGACGGCCATCATGCGCGGGTGACCTTCGAAGAACTCATGTTCGATCTGGTGTATGTGTTCGCCGTGACGCAACTCAGTCACGGCCTGCTCAATCATCTGACCGGGGTCGGGGTGATGGAGACCCTGGTCCTGTGGTTCGCCGTGTGGCTGGGCTGGCAGTACACCGGCTGGGTCACCAACTGGTTCGATCCCGAGACGCCGTTGATACGGGGGCTGATCTTTGCCCTGATGATCCCGGCCCTGCTGATGGCCGCCAGCATCCCCGAGGCTTTTGCCGGGCGCGGACTGGTTTTTGCCCTGGCCTATGTCTCGATACAGGTCGGGCGCACGGGCTTTATCGTGTTGCAACTGCCCCGTGAGCATCCCCTGGCGCCCAATTTCAGACGCATGCTCGGCTGGGTGGTGGTGGCCGCAGTGTTCTGGGTGGCCGGTGCCTGTGTGGACGGGCCGCTGCGCATTGGCCTCTGGTTGATCGCGGTGTTGTGCGAGTACATCTCGCCCATGTTCGGTTTCGCCTTCCCCGGCCTGGGACGTTCGCGTACGAGTGACTGGACCATCGAAGGCGGCCATCTGGCCGAGCGCTGCCAGTTGTTCGTGATTGTCGCCCTGGGCGAAACCCTGCTGGCCAGCGGCGCGGTCCTGGGCGAAACCGGGCATTGGGAGATGCCCATCCTGCTGGGCCTGGGAGCGACGTTCCTCGGCACCCTGGCGATGTGGTGGTTGTACTTCGGGACCGCCGGCAAGGACGCCACGCAGCGCATCACCAGCGCCGACGATCCGGGCCGTATCGGTGCCTACTTTCACTATATCCACGCCATTCTGGTGGCGGGGATCATCACCACGGCCGTGGGTAACGATCTGGTGATGCTGCATCCCGACGGGCAGCTGTCGACGGTCGATGCCATTACCCTTGTGGCCGGTCCGATGATCTACCTGTTCGGCAGCATTCTGTACAAGCGTGTGGTGTATCGGGTGGTGCCCAAATCCCATCTCGCCGGGCTGCTGTTGCTGCTGGCGCTGGTGCCCGTCGCCTATACCACGGACCTGCTGATGATGAGCTGGCTGACCACGGCGGTGATGCTGGTGGTGTGTGTTATTGAAGGACGCGTGGTCAGGCGCTATCGAGCCCGGCACGCCCACGCAACCCTCAAGCATTGACGGCCTATGGACAGAATTGAGCAATACCGGGTCTTTCTTCAGGTGGCCGAGCTGGGCAGTTTCATCCAGGCCGCGCGGGTGTTGAAACTGCCACGGGCGACGGTGTCCGCGGCTGTGCAGAAGCTGGAGGCGGATGTCGGCACGCGCCTGCTGCATCGCACCACGCGCAAGGTCAGCCTGACCGCCGACGGCAGCCAGTTGCTGGAGCGTGCACGGCGGGTGCTGCTGGATATCGATGATATCGACCAACTGTTCCAGACCCATCAGCAGCACGTCTTGGGGCGGCTGAGTGTCGATGCGCCCAGTCGCATCGCCCGGCGCCTGATCATCCCGGCATTGCCCGACTTGCTGCGTCGCTACCCAGGACTTCAACTCTGTTTGGGCTCCACTGATCGGGCCATCAATCCGATAGAGGAGGGGGTCGATTGCGTGATTCGTTTCGGCACGCCAGAGAGCAGCAGCCTGGTGGTAAAACCCTTGGGGCAGGTGCTACTGGTCAACTGCGCGAGCCCGGGATATCTGGCCGAATGGGGTGTGCCGGAGCATCCCAATGATCTGGAGGACGGTCATCTGTGCATCGGCTACGCGCCCACCATTGGTGGCCAGGAGTTACCTTGGGAATACGTCCTCGAGGGTGTCGAACAGTCCCGGGCACTGCCCAGCCAGGTCGTGGTGAACAACGCTGAAAACTATATCGCCAGCTGCTGTGCCGGGCTGGGACTGATCCAGGTGCCGTTGTTCGATGTCCGGCATCTGCTGGAGGCCGGGGTTCTGGTTGAAGTCATGCCCGCGTACCGAGCGGCACCCATGACGGTTTCGGTGTTGTATCCTGATCGGCGACAGCGCTCGCGCCGGCTCGGCATGTTTATCGAGTGGTTCGCGACGCTGATCGAGCCTTTTCTAGCGCGCTGATTGAAGGTGGCTTCATTCGCGCCCGGCTGATTGTCAGCGTGCCGTTTTCCCTGGCGGAATGTTGGTTGGCGCTCAAGCTTGTGGAGTTCTACCCGCAATTGTCGGTGGATCTCCGTGTGGAGGACGACCCCGTTGACCTCGCCCGGCATCGCCAGTCGCTGCGCTGTTCATGTAAGCTGTTTGCGCTGTAGTAAACGTTGGCAAAAAATGACCCTGGGTTGCTTGGCGGATGCCAGGAGCGTTCTCTGCAGCCCTTTCTGTATTGCGAGGATGTATGCGACGTTGGTTGAGCCGGTACCGTTACGCCATTATTTTCTGGCTGTGCTTTGGCGTTTTCCGCACATCCTTGGCCGATTGGAATCCCATCCCCTCCGGATCCATGCGCCCGACCTTGGTTGAGGGGGATGTGGTGCTGGTGAATCGGGTGGCTTACGACCTCAAGTTGCCTCTCACTGATATCTCCCTGGTCAAGGTTGATAATCCTCGCCGGGGCGATGTCGTGACCTTCACCTCACCCAAGGATGGCATCCGCTTGATCAAGCGGATCGTGGGTATTCCTGGCGACACGCTGGAAATGAGGAATGAGGTGCTGTGGGTCAACGGTACCCCTGCAACCTACCTGAATGCGCAGGACATCATCGAGCCGATCGCTTCTGGTCAATCTGTCCCGGGTATCAAGCTGACCGAACGCGCGGACAAGAGTCAGCGCTCCGTTCAGTTTATGCCGACGGTACGCGCCTTACGGAATTTCGGTCCTGTTGTGGTACCTGCCGACCATTACTTCATGTTGGGGGATAACCGTGATGACAGCGCGGACTCAAGGTATATCGGCTTTGTGCCACGCCGGCTGTTGATCGGGCATGCGCACCACATCCTGGCGTCGGCTGAGATCTTGGATCACTGGATGCCGCGATTTCGCCGATTTGGCTCGCCGATATTGTGATGCTTGGAGGACATGGCGAGACATCAGGCCGTTTAGGTCTTCTCTTTCTGTGCGCTGTTGTAACAGCAATGACTTTAGCCATGAGTTTTACCAAGGCAGTACGGCTACGTTCTCATTTTCGAGAGAGTAGAATTGGTTGGACGGCGGTGCGCTTTTAACAAGATCAAATAATCGCTTTGCCGAGCGGCTGGGTTCCAGTGTCGCTTCCGCGACCCCGATGCCTGTTTTCAATCTGCCAGGATGAACGGCATAGCAGGCAACGCGATCGCCAAATTCGTCCGCTATGCAAAGAGACAGCATATTCAACGCGGATTTCGAGATTCTATAAGCATAAGAGCAGCCTTTTTTGGAAATGTCGCGGGCTGCGTTGTGCTCCACGGAGCCTCTGCGCGACGAAATGTTTACAATGGTTTTGAGTGAAAAGGTATTCAGCAGGCGTGCTGATAATGCAAAAGGGGCTATGCAGTTGACACTTAATGAGTTTTGAATATTTTGTGCGGTTTCACTGAGCAATGACGCTCCCTTGCTGCCCATGCCGGCATTGTTGATCAGCAGGTCGATGTTGTTGATGTTGTTTCTTTTCAGGGTGTGCTCCAGGTCGCTTATTTTTTCTTCGATGTTTTCATCCAGAAAATCTATTTCATAGTGTCGGTCCGCGAGACCCTGTGCCTCAAGCGTTCGAAGTTTATCGGCGGATCTGCCAAGCGCTATAACAAAATGCCCTTCAGCCCTGGCCTGCTGGCACAGTGCACGACCGTATCCACCCGTGGCACCGGTAATCAAAACTATCATCTTTCCTCCCTGATTCTTTTGAGGTATCGCGATGCTATTAGCCAATAGTGCTGCACCCTTTGTGTCAGTAGCAATAGAGGGCGCTCCTGCAGGCAGGGCTTGTTCAGATGTGGGGAAGGCATGCATAGTCTTGGGTCAGCTGGCATCTATGGACTGGAAAACAAAATGTTCGTTTCTGGAAACTACTTGAGCCAATTAACCTTGGCTGTATTGCTCTGCTTGTCCGCGGCGATGGCTCAGGCCGCGGGCATAAAAATCGTTCAGATTCCCTCCGATGCCAGCGGCCCGGCCTTGAAGGCGATTATCTGGACGCCCTGCGCGGATGCCGCACAGGAAGTACCGATGGGACCTTTTGTTTTGACGGGCCGACGCGACTGTCCGGTAGTGGGAGAGAGGCTACCCTTGGTGGTGATTTCCCACGGTCACGGTGGCTCTTTCCTTGGCCACCATGACCTTGCCGAGACACTGGCTGATGCCGGCTTTATCGTGGCTGCCATCAATCATCCGGGTGACACCTTTTCCGATATGAGCCACGGCGTCGATTTTTCTCCGTTCGTCGAACGGCCGACCGATATAAAACGCCTGATCGATTACATGCTGGGCGCCGCGCCGGACGCCGCCAGGATTGACCCGCAGCGGATAGGCTTCTTTGGGTTTTCACGCGGTGGCTACACAGGCCTTGTACTGGCCGGCGGCAATCCGGATTTCCTCAACGCCAACGTGCCGTGTCCAGATCCGGCATGGCCCATTTGCCAACAACTGCGTAACAAGGATGTCCCCACGCAGCCGTTGACCCATGACCCACGGATCAAAGCCTTTGTGTTGGCGGATCCGCTCAACGAATTTCCAAACCCTGGCAACCTGACGAATGTGAAAGCCCCGATGCAGCTTTGGGCTTCAGAGTTTGGCGGCGATGGCGTGCTGCCTGAAGCCACGCCTGCACTCGCCAAGGCACTGCCCCGGAAACCGGAGTTCCACCGTGTTTCCGGCGCCGCGCATTTTGCCTTTCTTGCCCCGTGTCCTGTGGCGTTGAAACAGGATGCGCCGCAACTCTGTGTCGATGCCAAGGGATTCGACCGGGTTGCCTTTCACAAGCAGCTTAACGAAAGCGCGCGGGATTTTTTTGCAACGCATCTCCGTTAGCGTATTGATCTCATCGAGTCCCCCCACTGGAGCGTTTATGACCGATACCCCTTCTGATTACTGGTTACTCGTTGCCAATGCCGGCGTACGAGGCGGGATCAAGCGCTTGGTCCCGGTCGATTCAAACGCCGAAGCGAGATGAAGCAGCGCTGAGTCGTCATACGCCCGGCCAGCGAAGGTCAGGCCGACCGGCATGCCGATATCCGCCATGACGCCCATCGGCACAGTGACCGTGGGCACACCCAGATGGCGGATGGCGAGGTTGCCGTTGGCGACCCAGATGCCGTTGCTCCAGGCGATATCCGCCGACTGCGGATTGATATCGGCATCCGCCGGACCGACGTCGGCCACCGTCGGGAAGAGCACCGCATCGAGCCCCAGGCGATCCATCCACTCCTCGAGATCGATACGACGGGTCTGTTCAAGCCCACGCAGTCCGTCAGCCAGGGTGCTGATCTCGTTCCAAGGGGTAATGCCACGCTCGGCCATCCGCACATACTCGTCCATGCCGGCGGCCAGGTCGCCTTCGCGGTTGGGCAGGGTGCCGGGGTCGTGGGGGAAAATCTTCGGCCCGTCCACGTCTACCAGACGGTTCAACGCCGGATCGCCGTTGGCCCGCAGGAAGTCATCGAAGGCCCAGGCCGACAGATCCCACAACTCATGGTGCAGGAACTCCTTGGACACCAGGCCCCGGGTGAACACCGTCGGCGTGCCGGGACGATCACCTTCGCAATTGGAGACCAGCGGGAAGTCGACTTCCACCACCTCGGCACCGGCCGCTTCGAGGGCCTTGCGCGCGGCTTCCCAGAGATCGATCACGGAAGCCCGGGTGTTGATGCGTTGCCCCGTCGGACCACCGATCCCCGGGGCCTCGCTGGTGCCCGCTTCGGGATCGGCATTGATGAACATACGCGGCACACCGAAGCGTTTGCCGGCGAGTGCATCGGTACCGGCGGCCAGTGCGCCATAGGACGCGGGACGCACCGAGGCCACGCTCGGAATCGGTACCCAGGGTTGCATCCGCCACAGATCGCCACGGGTGTCGGGATCTTCCGCCACCACCACGTCGAGCACTTCGAGCAGGTCGGCCATGGTCCTGGCATAGGGCACGACCACATCCATGGTCGGGGTCAGCGGCCAGTTGCCGCGCACCGAGATCACGCCCCGGGAAGGGGTGTAGGCACACAAGCCATTGTTCGAAGCCGGTCCACGTCCGCTCGACCAGGTTTCTTCCGCAAGGCCGAAGGCCGCGAAGCTGGCCGCGGTTGCGGTCCCGGCGCCATTGGATGAGCCCGAGGCGAACGGCGCGGTGAGGTAGCCGGCGTTGTACGGGCTTTCCGCCCGGCCGTAGACTCCGCGCTGCATGCCGCCGTTGGCCATGGGCGGCATATTGGTCTTGCCCAGGCAGATGGCACCGCCGGCGCGTAGCCGTTCGATGGTGAACGCGTCGCGATGGGCGATCAGCTTGGCGAAGGCCGGACTGCCGGAAGCGGCGGTAAGCCCCTTGACCAGATAGCTGTCCTTGGCTGTATAGGGAATGCCATCGAGTGGCCCCAGTGTTTCGCCCTTGGCCCGGCGAGCATCGGAGGCCTGTGCTTCCTTGAGGGCATCGGGGTTGCGAACCACTACCGCGTTGAGGGCGGTAGGCGTGTCGGGGCCGTCGTAGGCGTCGATCCTGGCGAGGTAGGCCTGGACCAGCTCAACCGCCGTGGTCTGGCCGGATTCGAGCGCAGCACGCAGCTGGGCAATGGAAACTTCGGTTACTTCGATCATGTTGTTAGCGCCGACTGCGGAGGGGGCGTGATGGGGATTGGCATTACAGGGGATGCTGGGCCACTCAATCAGCCCGATGGAAAACGCAGTTTAAAATAAAGACGGCAGGCCACCAACTTTCATTGAAGGTGGCCTGCGCGGCGGGGTTTAGATCCGTGCCAATGCCTGCGCCAGATCCGCCCGCAGGTCTTCGACATCCTCGACACCCACCGACAAGCGCACCAGCCCATCGCCGATGCCAAGTTGCGCGCGGGTTTCAGCAGGGATGCTGGCGTGGGTCATGATCGCCGGGTGTTCGATCAGGCTTTCCACGCCGCCCAGGCTCTCGGCCAGGGCGAAGATCTCCACGCTTTCGAGGAAGCGCTTGGCCCCGGCCAGGTCGCTTTTCAGGTCAACCGAAATCATCCCGCCGAAGCCACGCATCTGCCGACGCGCCAGTTCGTGCTGTGGGTGTGACGGCAGGCCCGGGTAGTAGACGCGCGCCACCTGTGGCTGACGCTCCAGCCAGGTCGCCAGGTCCAGGGCGTTGCTGCAATGGCGCTCCATGCGCAGCGACAGGGTCTTCACGCCGCGCAGGGTGAGGAAGGCGTCAAAGGGCCCGGCAATGGCACCCACCGAGTTTTGCAGGAAGCCCAGGCGTTCGGCGAGTTCGGGGTTTTTCCCGACCACCGCGATGCCGCCGATCACGTCGGAGTGGCCGTTGAGGTATTTGGTCGTGGAGTGCACCACGATGTCGAAGCCCAGCTCCAACGGACGCTGGATCCACGGACTGGCAAAGGTGTTGTCGGCGACGCAGATGATGCCGCGATCGCGACAGATGCGGGCGATGGCGGCAAGGTCGGTGAGGCTCAGCAGGGGATTGCTCGGCGTCTCGACCCAGACCATCCGCGTAGTGTCCTGCAGCGCCGCTTCGAAGGCGTTGAGGTCGGTCAGGTCGACGTAGCTGAAACGATGCCCGGCGCTGCGTTGGCGAACCTTGTCGAACAGGCGAAAAGTGCCGCCGTACAGGTCATTGCCGGAGACCACATGGGCGCCGGCGTCGAGCAGTTCGAGCACGGTGGAAATCGCCGCCAGTCCGGAGGCAAAGGCGAAAGCCTGGGTACCGCCCTCAAGGTCGGCCACGCAGCGCTCCAGGGCAAAGCGTGTCGGGTTGTGCGAGCGACCGTAGTCGAAGCCCTTGTGCACCCCGGGGCTCTCTTGCAGATAGGTGGAGTTGGCGTAGATCGGCGGCATCAGCGCGCCGGTGGTCGGGTCCGGCGACTGCCCGGCATGAATGACACGGGTAGCAAAGGCGCGGGGAGCGGCGGACTTGTCGTGCTGACTCATGCAAGGGATCTCCGTAAGTGATTGAGCAGGTCGACGCGGGTAATCAGGCCATGGAAGCCCGAGGCGTCGGCGATAATCGCCACCAGCCCGCGAGCCAGCTCGGCCTGCAGTTCAGCCAGGCTGGCGGTGGGGGCCAGGGTTTGCAGTTTGTTGGTCATGACGCTGGACACGCTCAGACGGAAGTGTGTCGCGTCGTCATGCATACCCAGCAGGATATCCGATTCGTCGATCACGCCCACCAGTTGTTGGCCGTCCACCAGCACCGGTAGCTGCGACACGTCCGCCAGGCGCATGCGCTGGAAGGCGGTGAGCAGGGTGTCGTCCGGCCCGACGCTGATCACCCGGCCATCCTCGAAGCGCCGCGCGATCAGGTCGCGCAGATCGCCGTAGTGCTTGTACTTCAGCAAGCCCTGGTCGTTCATCCACTGGTCGTTGTAGACCTTGGACAGGTAACGGGTGCCGGTGTCGCAGACAAAGGTGACGACGCGCTTGGGTTCGGTTTGCTCGCGGCAATAACGCAGCGCCGCGGCCAGCAAGGTGCCGGTTGAGGAGCCGCCGAGAATGCCTTCGGCGCGCAGCAGTTGGCGGGCATGGTCGAAGCTTTCTTCGTCGCTGATCGAATAGGCCTTGCGCACGCTGGACAGGTCGGCAATCGACGGGACGAAGTCTTCGCCGATGCCTTCCACGGCCCAGGAACCCGCGGTGCCGATGGTGCCGCTGCGGCTGTATTCGGCCATTACCGAGCCGACGGGATCGGCCAGGACCATGGCCAGGTCCGGTTGTACGCGTTGGAAAAAACGGGTCAGCCCGGTCAGGGTGCCGGCCGAGCCGACGCCGACGACGATGGCGTCCAAGTCGTGTTGGGTTTGTGCCCAGATCTCTGGCGCTGTACTGGTTTCATGGGCCAGCGGGTTGGCCGGGTTGTTGAATTGATCGGCGAAGAACGCGTCGGGAATATCCCGCGCCAGCCGCGCGGCGACGTCCTGGTAGTACTCGGGATGGCCCTTGCCGACATCGGAGCGGGTGATATGCACCTCGGCGCCCATGGCCTTGAGGTGCAGGACTTTTTCGGTGGACATCTTGTCGGGGACCACCAGCACGACCCGATAGCCCTTGGCCCGGCCCACCAGGGCCAGGCCGAGACCGGTGTTGCCGGCAGTCGCTTCGACGATGGTGCCGCCGGGACGCAGGCGCCCATCACGCTCGGCCGCATCGATCATTGCCAGGCCGATACGATCCTTGATCGAGCCGCCAGGGTTCTGCGATTCAAGTTTGAGGAACAACGTGCACGGGCCGGTATCGAAGCGGCTGACGCGCACCAGCGGCGTATTGCCGATCAGTTCGAGCACGGCGGGGCGGGAGTTGTTCGGCATGTGTCACCTCGTTACGGGGGCGTTCGTATTGGATGGACAGCAGGCTGGGGCGGCTGGTTGCAGATAAATGTATCGCTTGGAACATAGGCCGGGATTGCCCCGGCCGCAACCTGGAGGCGGCCAATCATGGACAGACTGGTGACGGTGAATGTGTTCACCCGATCGGGTTGTTCAAGGTTCTATCGGGCCAGTGATACGCTCATTGGCCTCCCTGCGGCGTTGAGCGTGCCGCTGGTGATCAGCAGGCTCGGGGATGGCCGCTTTCAATGACGTCCACCTTGCTTGTTGGCCGCGGCCAGTTGCTGAAGCACGGCGATCTGTTCCATCGAGTCACTCTTTAGTGTCTTGACCTGGGCCAGCAGCGCGGGATCCGGCGTGGGGCCGAGCCTGACCATGATGGCGCTCAGACTACACATTTTTCGCATGTCGTCGAAGTAGCGCAGCATGGCTGACCTGATCACGATTTGCGGCGAATTGGCGGGTAGATGGGCGCTGTCAACGGCGGCATACAGCTTGTCCCATTGCGGGACGACCTCTTGCGAGATGGCGTTGGCTATCGCCGCTCTTTTACCCGGCGTATCGCTAGGCTGGTGCAGGAGCGCGGCGATCTCTTTCATTGCCTTTTGCTCGCTCGGGCCAAGACTGGGAATCAATGCCCTGAATTGAATCTCTTCACGGGCAGTCTCGCTGGAACGCGCCAACGGGTAAACCGATGCGATCAGGACGGCGAGTACCAGTGCACAGGAAAACAAGGTGCTTTCAAGCGCCACTTTTGTGCGAGCTGTCGGGTTGAGCGACCTGGCCAGGGTCAAGCCAAGTAACACGCCGCCCAGCAAGCCGCCGAGATGGGCGCCATTGTCGATGCCCGGGTGGGTAAAACCGTAGAGCAGGTTGTACCCGATGAGTACCAGTATCGAGACGCGTTGCTGTACGGCAATCGACTTCGGTAACTCGTGGCGGTACTTCAGTACGAACACCAACAGTCCACCGAACACCCCGAAAATCGCCCCTGACGCCCCCGCACTGTTGATCATCGGATGCCATAGCAAACTGGCAATGCTGCCGGTGACACCGGCAAATAGATACAACATCAGGAATCGCCCGCTTCCGTACAGGCGCTCGGCCAGTCGGCCGATCTGGTACAGCGTGAACATGTTGAGCATCAGGTGGATCAGGCCGAAATGGACGAACACCGATGTGAGCAGGCGCCACCATTGCCCCGTCAGTGTGTCAGGGCCGAAGTTCGTGCCCCATTTGACGGTCATTGCCAAGTTCTGCGCCATGACACCAACACCACCCGCGCACATCGCGAGGTAAACCAGCACGTTGATCGCGATCAGCCCGTAGGTGGCCCATGTGATCGGTGCCAGTGTCCGGATCCGTTCGGAGTAGCTGGACAGGGCTATTTGCTCGGCCTCATGGGCAGGCGTTGCGTGTCCGGGGAGCCATTCGAGGATTTGTTGTGCTGCGTTGCGGCTGGATGCGATCAGGAAGACGTGTTGGATGCCCTCGGGCCCATGAATGTCGAAATAGACATACTTTCTGATGGTTTTGGCATCAAAGATCTGGCTGCGCGGGATGACCCGTTTCGTTTCGGTGGAACGTCGGAACAGCCTGCGACTCGACTTGATGAGCACGACTTCCTCATCGGTGATGCAAAGCTCTCCTTTCCTGAGCATGGAGCGCAGAACAGCACCGCGTTGCCCTCGCTTGGGCCTGACGGCGAACCGGGCCCTGGACGTTCCTATGAGCTTGCTGCCCGGAATATCCGGGAGTTCCGGGGGGAGGGTGAAGACCATCGTGGGTTCAATCCGCTCCATGTTCTGCGCTTCCTGTCGACTTATTGGTATGTGGCAAAATGCTATCAGTAAGGTTCCTCCCACATGATGAAAGATGACTGGACTTCATCCTCGAGGATGGGTAACAAACAGGGACTGTCACCAGAGGAATTCCAATGAAAGTCCATTTCGTCGTTCACGAAGCCTTCGAGTCGCCGGGTGCCTACGAGGCCTGGGTTGAAGAACGCGGCTACGAGGCAAGCTACTCGCGGGTTTATGAGCGTCATGCTTTCCCGGACGTGGATAACATCGATCTGCTGGTGGTGCTGGGCGGTCCTCAGTCACCGGCCACCACCCGGGAAGAGTGTCCGCACTTCGACGCCGCGGCCGAATGTGCGCTGATCGCCAAAGCCGTTACGGCGCAAAAGGCCGTGGTGGGTGTCTGCCTCGGTGCCCAACTGCTCGGCGAGGCACTGGGGGCCAGGTTCGGTCACAGCCCCGAGAAAGAGATCGGCAAGTACCCGATTACCCTCACCGAGGCGGGGAAGGACAACGACAAGATCGCTCATTTCGGCGACGTCGTTGAGGTCGGGCATTGGCACAACGATATGCCCGGCCTGACCGAGAACGCCAGGATCCTGGCCTATAGCGAAGGCTGCCCACGGCAGATCGTTGAATACGGTCCGCTCGTGTATGGCTTTCAATGCCATATGGAGTTCACCCTCGATGTTGTGGAGCGGCTTATCGCCGCGTCCGAGAGCGAACTCGTGGAGGCCACTGGCGGCCGTTTCGTCCAGCAACCGGCAGCCCTTCGGGCCAATGACTATGGGCAAATGAACCAGAAGCTCTTTGGGTTTCTGGACAAGCTGGTGGCGCAGTACAGGCTGCGCCAAGGCCATCCGAGGTAGAGGTGCTGTTTCCCCTGGGGATCAACCGCCGGGGACTGTGGCACTGGCCATCTGCTGGGGTTTGCAGTTGAGATAGGCCGAGGATTTCAGCCAGTGCTTGTCGGGGTACCAGACAAACATGAACTGGCCGTCCTTGAGTTTGTCGACCACCTGCCGCGCCACTTGCGGGCGGACGGCGGGGCAGCCCTGGCTGCGGCCGAGACGGCCTTCGCGCTTGCTCCACTGGGGGCTCACGTAGTCGGCTGCATGAATCACGATGTCACGGTCGCGGGCGCGGTCATTGAAACCGGGCTCCAGGCCGTCCATGCGCAGGGAATAACCATGGGTGCCCTCGTAACTTTCCTGGGTGCGGAACAGGCCCAGGCTGGATTGATAACTGCCCACCTGATTGGAAAATTGGGTGGCGAAGTTCTCTCCGGATTTTTGTCCATGGGCGACCAGGTCGCGCAGCACCAGGGTCTTCTTGCGCAGGTCGAAGATCCACAGGCGCCGCTTGGTCGAGGGTTGCGAGTAGTCGATCACCGCCAGGCGCTCGGATTGTTCGAGGCCGCTGTTGATGGCGCATTGCATGGCGCTCAGGGCGTTTTTCAGAACCAGGGGGTTGAGTTCCGGCGCCGCGTGGGCGAGTCTGCGGTACAGCGTCGGTTCATGGCCCTTGGCGGCCAGGGCAGAACTGCAGGGTGCAGCCAGGGTCAGAATAATCAGGCAGAGTCGGGAGCAAGAAGTCAGCATGTTGAAGAGTGCCTCAGCCGTCAATCCAGGCTCGCGCCTCCCAACGGTCTTCGGGCAGCGTGGTCACAGGCTGCCTGAAGGTTTTTCGCTTCTGTTGCAGCTGTGAACTATCAATGCGACGACCGTGGATTGGAGTCAAGCCGTTGTTCAAAAAACACGCATATTACTTGAGCATTTACCTGCTCGTGGCACCACTGGTCGCGACAGCAGAAGACCTGCTCACCGATCTGCCCATGCCTTTGCCGTCGTTCCTGACGCAGTTGTCGACCGAGTGCCCGGGCCTGGTCGCACAGTTGGACACGTCGGCACAGCAGCGTTTGCAGGCGTTTTACCAGTCTCAGAATGATGCGCCTGTCTGGTCCGTCAGCGGGCGTCTGTCGGCCTTGCAGGCGCAGTTGCCGTTGTTGGCCGATGACGGCCTGGACCCGGCGCGTTACCCGTTGCCCCAGGACACGGGAGCCGGCAACGCGCTGTGTACCGATGTCGAAATCAGCCGGCAGTATCTGCAAGCCTTGCAGGACCTGCGTTACGGTCGTTTGCAGCAGGCGCGCTTCGAGCCGCTCTGGCATGCACAGCCGTCGACCCGCGACGTCGACGCCGAGGTCCTGACGCTGGCGGCGACGGGGCTGCAGGATATGGCCCTGGCCTTTGATCAGGCGCGGCCGAATATCGAGTTTTACCGCAGCCTGCGGCGGGTCTACGCGGCGCAGCGCCTGCAGCCATTGGCCCATTGGCAAGCGATCGCCGGTGGAACCTTGCTGCGTCCCGGGATGGAGGACGCTCGGGTACCCGCACTGGCGCAGCGAATGCTCGCCGAGGGCTATCTGGAGAGCCTGCCCGGCGGTCCTGAAAAAACCTACGGCGAGGAACTGAGCAGCGCGGTCAAGCACTTCCAACTGAGCCATTCGCTACAGGGCGATGGGGTGATCGGGCCAGGCACCCTGACCGAGCTGAATATCAGCCCGGCGCTACGGCGCGAGCAGCTGCGGATCAACCTTGAACGCTTTCGTTGGCTGGCACCGGACCTGGAGCCAGAGGGGGTGCTGGTCAACGTCGCGGCGGCCCGGTTGAGTGTCTATCACGACGGCGCGCCGGTGTGGCAGACACGCCTTCAGGTAGGACGTGCCGATCGGCAGACACCGCTATTGAAATCCCGGGTCACCCGGCTGACCCTGAACCCGACCTGGACCGTGCCGCCGACCATCATGCGTGAGGACAAGCTGCCGGCTATCCGTCAGGATCCGACCTACCTGAGCCAGCAGAACCTGCAGATCCTGGACAGTGCAGGCAATCCCCTGGCGGCGGACGCCATCGACTGGGAACGGCCCGGCAATATCATGCTGCGCCAAGAGGCCGGTCCACGGAACCCGCTGGGCAAGATCGTCCTGCGGTTCCCCAATCCCTTTTCGGTATACCTGCACGACACCCCCAGCCAGCCGCTATTTGCCAAGGGGCCGCGGGCTTTCAGCTCGGGTTGTGTGCGGGTCGAGCAGCCGATGCACCTGCGGGACCTGCTGCTGACCCCGGCGGAACGTGCACGGACCGAGGAGTTGCTGGCCAGCGGCACCACCCATGAATTCAGGCTGGTCGCGCCGGTGCCGATCCTGCTCGGTTATTGGACGGTGCAAGTCGCTGGTGACGGAACCTTGCTCTATGCCCCGGATATCTATGGGCATGATCCGGTACTGTTGAAGGCCTTGGGAGGTGCGTCGAGTCATTGAGTGTGGCGATTGAAAGCACAAGACTTCCAACTGAAAAACCGGATAATGGCGGCCAATTATTTGTCTCGTTATTTTGGTAATCCCGCATGGAAATCAAGGTCAATTTTCTCGACAACCTTCGGCTTGAAGCCAAATTCGATGACTTCACGGTGGTGGCCGATCAACCTATTCGCTATAAGGGCGATGGGTCGGCCCCCGGCCCGTTCGATTATTTTCTGGCTTCGTCGGCGTTGTGTGCGGCTTACTTTGTGAAGTTGTACTGCGAAACCCGCAATATTCCCACCGACAATATCCGTCTTTCGCAGAACAATATTGTTGATCCGGAAAACCGCTACAACCAGATTTTCAAGATTCAGGTCGAGTTGCCGGCGGATATCTCCGCCAAGGACCGCCAGGGCATTTTGCGTTCCATCGACCGTTGCACGGTAAAGAAGGTCGTGCAAACCGGGCCTGAGTTTGTGATCGAGGAAGTGGAGAACCTGGATGCCGATGCCCAGGCATTGCTGATGCTCGGCCCGGTTTCGGACGCCGCGACCTATATTGCCGGCAAGGATCTGCCGCTGGAACAAACCATCGCCAATATGTCGGGCATTCTGGCCGGCCTGGGCATGAAGATTGAAATCGCTTCGTGGCGCAATATTGTTCCCAATGTGTGGTCGCTGCACATCCGCGATGCGCATTCGCCGATGTGTTTTACCAATGGCAAGGGCTCGACCAAGGAAGGCGCATTGGCCTCGGCGTTGGGCGAGTTTATCGAGCGACTGAATTGCAATTTCTTCTACAACGATCAGTTCTGGGGCGAAGACATCGCCAATGCGGCGTTTGTGCATTACCCGAACGAACGCTGGTTCAAGCCTGGCCGCAAGGATGAGCTGCCGGCTGAAATTCTCGACGAGCATTGCCTGGCGATCTACAACCCCGATGGCGAGTTGCGTGGCTCGCACCTGATCGATACCAACTCCGGCAATGAAGAGCGTGGTATCTGCTCGTTGCCGTATGTGCGTCAGTCGGATGGCGAGGTGGTGTATTTCCCGTCGAACCTGATCGAGAACCTGTTCCTCAGCAATGGCATGAGCGCCGGTAATACGCTGGCCGAAGCGCAGGTTCAGTGCCTGTCGGAAATCTTCGAGCGCGCGGTAAAACGCGAAATCCTCGAAGGTGAAATCGCACTGCCGGATGTGCCACAGGAAGTCCTGGCGAAATACCCCGGTATCCTGGCCGGTATCCAGGGTCTGGAAGAGCAGGGCTTTCCGGTGCTGGTGAAGGATGCGTCGCTGGGCGGGGAATTCCCGGTGATGTGCGTCACCCTGATGAACCCGCGTACTGGCGGTGTGTTTGCTTCGTTCGGGGCGCACCCAAGCTTTGAGGTGGCGCTGGAGCGCAGTCTTACGGAACTGTTGCAGGGTCGCAGTTTTGAAGGTCTGAACGATCTGCCCCAGCCGACCTTTGAAAGTCACGCGGTGATGGAGCCGAACAACTTTGTGGAACACTTTATCGACTCCAGCGGTGTGGTGTCGTGGCGTTTCTTCAGTGCCAAGTCGGATTTCGAATTTGTTGAATGGGATTTCTCCGGCCAGGGTGAAAACTCCAATGCCGAGGAAGCCGCGACCTTGTTCGGTATTCTTGAAGACCTGGGCAAAGAGGTCTACATGGCCGTGTATGAGCATATCGGTGCAACGGCCTGCCGCATTCTGGTACCGAATTACTCGGAAATTTATCCGGTGGACGATCTGATCTGGGATAACACCAACAAGGCGCTGTTCTTCCGCGCCGATATCCTGAATCTGCACAGCCTCGACGATGCCGACCTCAAAGCCCTGGTCAAGCGTCTGGAAGAAAGCGAGCTGGACGACTACACCGATATCACCACCTTGATCGGCATCGAGTTTGACGACAATACGGCTTGGGGTCAGTTGACGATCCTGGAGTTGAAGCTGCTGATCTATCTCGCTTTGAAGCAATTTGACGAGGCGAAAGAGCTGGTGGAAACCTTCCTGCAGTTCAACGACAACACGGTCGAGCGCGGGTTGTTCTACCAGGCCTTGAATGTGGTGCTGGAGGTGCAGATGGACAACGAGCTGGAATTGAGCGATTACGAGGTCAATTTCCGCCGGATGTTTGGCAACCCGCGGATGGACGCCGTGATCGGTTCGGTCGAGGGTAGCGTACGCTTCTTCGGCTTGACGCCTACCAGCATGAAGCTGGAGGGGCTTGATCGGCACCTGCGCCTGATCGACAGCTACAAAAAGCTGCACGCGGCGCGGGCCAGGGTGACGGCGTTATCCAGCTGAAATAGTGCTGACAAAAAAGCACCTCAGGTGCTTTTTTGTTTTTTGCGGCCAGTCTCTAGAGCGAAAGGATGAATAGATATTCATCCTTCGTCTTGTCCATACCGAGTTCATGTTCAAGCAGAAACCCGCACCGGCTCAGTACTTTTTGTGAGCCAATATTGTTCTTGTAGACAATGGCCAGCAGTTGCGTAAGGTTCCAGTGCGTCCGTGCCTCCTGGATAAGATGCTGCAGTGCCAGGGTGGCGAGTCCCTGCCCGCAAAAGCGTTGATCAATCCGATACCCGACTTCTGCACAACCCTCTGGTGAGTTGATGTTTTTCAAGTTGGCTCGACCGACTATTCCCTCACTGGCTTCTTCGATAACAAAGGGATGCCAGGCACCGAGAGCAAAGTCGGACAAATAGCGCTCAATATGATCGGTAACCCCTTGCCGTGAGTAGAAGGAAGGGGCACGGGCGTCAATTTGAGATTCGAACCATTCACGGTTATGGGTTTCGAATCTCAGCAAGGCTTCAATATCCGTTTCTTCTAGCGTGCGAACACTGAATCTCTGCATTGGTTCGCGCCTCCTTGCTTGAATGCTCTTGGGCGTGGGTCTTCGCTTGCCGAGTATTATCAGCCTCACTTGAGTAATCAATGCTTTTTTGTACACCAATGCTCAGTTTGTGCCGCGCTTCAGCGGTCTTCTAGCAGGCCCCTGGATCCCTCATTCCATGAAGGCGTGGTTCGTAACGGGTTGAAATTGCTTCCGGTAGGCGGCCGGTAACAAACCGACTCGCTGCTGGAAGAGCCGGCGAAAGGAGTTGCTGTCTTCGTAACCCACGGCGTTGGTAATGCTGCCCACGCTCATTCGAGTCGACTCGAGCAACTGCTTTGCCCGTTCCAACCGTAGTGTCTGTAGATAGAGCAGTGGCGGGTAGCCCGTGGCGTCCTTGAAGCGCCTTTTGAAATTCCTGACACCAAACGCGAATTGTTGAGCGATGTCGTCAATCAGCACCGGCTGCTGGAAATGCGCGTCCAGCCAATTCTGAACCCGCAGTATCTCAGCATCCCCGTGAAGTTTTGGCGGTGTCCACGTGGCATAGGTCGACTGCTGGGTTCGTATCTTGTCGACCAGCAAATACTTGCTGCACTTGCGGGCCAGATCGAGCGACGCGAAACGCCGGACCAGAAACAGCAGAAGGTCCATGGCGGCGCTCGCACCGCCGCTGGTGATCAAGCGATTGTCCTCGTAAAGCATCTGCGCTTCATCCAGGCGCACCTTGGCGTAACGGCGACGGAAGAGGTCGGCAAAGGCCCAATGGGTCGTGCCCCGGATGCCGTCCAGCAGCCCTGCCTCGGCCAGCATGAAGGCGGCCGTGCACATGGACGCCAGCACCGCCCCTTGCGCATGCTGCTGCCGTAGCCATGGGCCATGATCGGCGAAGGTCGGCAGGGCGTCTTTCAGAGTGAAAAGAAAACCGGGGATCAGTACCAGATCGGTATGGGCTATCGCCTCGATCGACCGGTCCACCCGCAGCTTCTGCCCGCCCCATGCCGCGACATCAGCACCTGTCAGCGAAGCACAGACCACCTCGAACGGTGGGCTGGCGCTGTCGGCGAACAAGTTGGCGGCACTCAGCACTTCAAGGGCCAGGGTGGCGCTTGCGGCGGAGCATTGATCAACCAGGAGCAGGGTGATGTGCATGAAGGTCCAGTTGCGCTTTTCGCATGAAATAAGTCATTTATGCACCTACTGTAACCCAGCGGGCTCCCCGTAAAGTACGCCGCTCTTTCCCTCACATCGGTGTATTCATGAATCTGTGGTTCAGACTTCTGCTCATGTTGTTCCGTCGCCCTTGGCGCAAGCCCGTTGACGGCTTGGCCACCACCGTCATCCGCCTGCGTGTCTGGCCGTCTGATCTCGATCTCAACCGGCATGTCACCAATGGTCGGTATTTCAACCTGGCCGATGTGGGGCGCATGGACTTCGTGTTGCGCAGTGGCGCCTATCGCGCCGCCTTGCGTCACCGGGCAGTGCCGATCGTGGGGGATACCTGGGGCAAATTCCGTCGCGAGTTACGGCTGTTCGAAGCCTTTGAAATTCACAGCAGGATTCTCGGCTGGGACCACAAGTGGAGCTTTATGGAGCACCGCTTCGTGAGCAAGGGCCGGGTGGTCGGTACCGTGGTGATGCGCGGTCTGTTTCGCTCCGCCCGGGGCACGGTGGCTCCAGGTGAGTTCGTCCGCGAGATGGGGCTGACCGAGCAGCCGGCCGATATGCCTGGATGGCTGACGGATTGGTCCAACTGCTGTGATGACATGAGTGCCGAGATTCGAGAGGAAGAACAGCAAATGGCATCATGACTTGCCTTTTCCATACGGTGGCCGCACTTTGATACTCACGTTGCCACAAGGATGCACTGGAGCTTTTTGTCCTGTAGCTGTCCTGCCAACCCAGTATCGAGTACGGATTGATGAGCTTCTCGGAAGACGATCGAAATGAGCTGCAATGTGCAAAGAACCTGCTGGAGAACCCCGGCTTCGTCGCCAAGCTGACGAATATTATCGGCATGCCCATCGAGGTCGCACTGGCGCAGTTACCCAAAAGCATCACCAAAAGAATTGCCGGCATCACTCAATCAGCACTGGTGAAGGCCCTCGATGCCGCGGTGTTTACCATGAAGGATAGGCCGGGCGAGGGACCTTCCAATCTCTGGCACAAGACCGGCATCGCTGTCAGCGGGGGCGTCGGCGGCTTTTTCGGTTTTGCCGGGCTCAGTGTCGAGTTGCCGCTCTCAACTTCAATCATGCTGCGCTCCATTGCCGATATCGCCAGGAGCCATGACGAGCGCATTGATACCGACGAAGCGAAACAGGCTTGCCTGGCGGTCTTTGCACTCGGCGGTCGATCAACCAAGGACGATGATTCGGAAACCGGTTATTACACCGTGCGGGCCGCGTTGGCGAAGTCCCTGTCGGATGGCTCGATACTCAAGCTGATCGCCACCATCGCCGAACGCTTCAGCATCCACGTGGGGGAGAAGGCCGCCGCACAGGCCATACCGGCGATCGGCGCGGTGGGCGGCGCGCTGATCAACCTGGCCTTTATCAACCACTTCCAGGACATGGCGCACGGGCATTTCATTATCAGAAAGCTGGAGCGGCGCTACGGACAAGAGGCGGTCCAACAGTTGTACCAGTCCCTTCCAGCGCGCGGATAGCCGATCACCCACGCATGTCTCGCGGACTGACGCCCAAACGCTGCCTGAACGCCGTGGCCATATGGGCCTGGGAGGCAAAACCGCAGGCCTGGGCGATGTCCGCCAGGCGCTCTGCCGGGTTGCGCAACAGGTCCCGGGCGCGGACCAGGCGTCGATCGATCAGGTAGCTGTGGGGGCTCTTGCCCGTGGCGTCCTTGAACGCCCGTATGAAGTAGCCTTCGGATAACCCCAGCACCGCCGACATTGCCTGCACACTCAACGCCCCGTCGAGCCCGGCGTCAATGAACTCATCGAGCAGGCGCAACCGCTGGGTAGTCATCGAACCCCGCAGAGGTTCCGGCAACCGATCGTCTCCCGCCGCTCGTTGAACCAGGGCCAGTGCCCAGGTCTCCCAGTCGTCCTCCACCGAGGCCCGTAACAGCGCACTGCGCATTCGCTGGGCGAGGGCAATGGCTTGCCGATCGATGCGATTGTTGAACGCATGGTCCCCCGCCAGCGGCGTGCCGTCGGTGCGAATCAGTCGCAGGTACTCACCGCCCTTGGGCGATTCGGAAAACACATCACACCCCGGTGGTATGAACGCCAGGCCGTTGGGCGTGGCGACAAATGGGCGGATCCGGTCGCTGCCAATTGCGTGCTGGCCTCGCTGGCTGTCGAAGGCAAAACCAACGGCGGCCTGGGTTGCGATATAGCGGGTTTCGTAGCTGGCCGCCGGTAGCAATTCGATCGCCCACGGCCCGGCCTCGGCCCGACGGACCGGTTCGCGCAGGGGCGGTGACGGCAAGCTGTTTCGGCGATTCATAGGCTCCATCTTACTGAAGGGCACGCCTGAAGGTCAGGTCAATTTTCTGAAAGCCAGCAGCTTGTGCGTCTGCCTAGACTGGGCAAAACCTCAGAGAGAATAGCCATGCACGGACTGACTCGCGACGACATCGAAAACGCTGCCCGCCAGGTGTACCAGGTGATGCCCGCCACCGCCCAATATGCCTGGCCATTGCTGGCCGAACGCTTGGGGTGCACGGTTTGGGTCAAGCACGAAAACCACACCCCCACCGGGGCTTTCAAGGTGCGCGGCGGCATTACCTTCATGCACTGGCTCAAACGTACCCACCCGGACACCCGAGGCGTTGTCACCGCCACCCGCGGCAACCACGGCCAGAGCATCGCCCTGGCGGCCCGGGCGCTGGGCTTGAGGGCGTTGATCGTGGTGCCGCGGGGCAATTCCGTGGAGAAAAACAACGCCATGCGCGGCTTTGGTGGCGAGGTCGTCGAGTTTGGCTGGGATTTCGACGAGGCCCGTGAGGAGGCCGCGCGCCTGGCTGAGGCGCAAGGCCTCTACCTGGTGCCGCCGTACCATCCCGAGTTGATCAAGGGGGTTTCCACTTACGCGCTGGAGTTGTTCAAGGCGGTACCGGACCTGGACACCGTTTATGTGCCCATCGGTTGCGGATCGGGAGTTTGTGGGGTGATCGCCGCCCGCGATGTGCTGGGCCTCAAGACCCAGGTGGTGGGCGTGGTATCGACTGAAGCGGACGCCGCGAAGTTATCCTTCGAAGCCGGAAAAATACTGGAAACCGCGTCGGCCAATACCCTGGCCGACGGTATGGCCGTGCGCAAGCCGATCCCCGAAGCCTTTGCGGTTTATGCGGCGGGTACGGCGAGGATCGTATCGGTGACGGACGAGGAGGTCAGCGAGGCCATGCGCGTGTATTACAGCGACACCCACAACCTGGCCGAAGGGGCAGGGGCGGCGGCGCTGGCGGCGTTGATGCAGGAGCGTGGGGCCATGGAGGGGAAGAAGGTGGGGATCATTCTGACCGGTGGGAATGTCGACCGGCCGGTGTATGCGAAGGTGATTGGGTAAGCCGCTGACCGGGCTGCCTGGATCGACTGCTGCCTCCTCAGGCACGGTCGACCAGGACCTTGATTTTTTCCGCTGTGGTGTCGTCGATTGGGGTATAGACGATCATGCCCAGATCCGGCCGACCGTCGATGGAAAACGCCGAGTGCTCCAACTCGATGCGCCCCAGTTCAGGGTGCAGCAAGCGCTTTACGCTTTCTCCCTCTGCATAACCGTGCACTTCATGATGGCGCCATAACGCTGCGAATTCCGGGCTGACGGTGCAAAGCTCGTCCACCAGTTCGCTGACCTCGGATACCAACCCGGCGCGTGCCACATCCGCTCTGAACGCACCGACCACAAAACGCGACACACTCTCCCAATCATGCTGTTTGGCGCGGACCGCCGGATCGCAGAACAGGAACCGCAGGATATTGCGTTGTCCAACCGGCAGCGTGCTGTAGTCCGTCAGCACGACAGCGGCGGCCCGGTTCCAGGCAATGATGTCCCAAGTGGCACTCTTGATGATGGCCGGGCTGGCCGGCAGGGAATCAAGCACGCGCTGCAGCCTGGGGTTGATGCCTTCCACAGGCGTGTAGTGGACTTCCGGTGGCCGACCCAGCGCCAGCATGTAAAGGTGCTCGTGCTCCGATTGCGTGAGCATCAAGGCGCTGGAGATCCGCTTCAATACGGCGGCAGACGGCGCGCC
The DNA here is from genome assembly GCF_023242495.1 of Pseudomonas sp. MWU13-2862. NCBI lineage: Bacteria > Pseudomonadati > Pseudomonadota > Gammaproteobacteria > Pseudomonadales > Pseudomonadaceae > Pseudomonas > Pseudomonas sp. MWU13-2862. The sequence continues at coordinate 197,828 of NZ_JALMEZ010000005.1, forward strand.
GCCACGCCCTTGTTCCAACCAGGTGTACCAGGTCGGGCTGATATTGGCCCGCTGGGCCACCTCTTCACGGCGCAGACCAGGTGTTCGCCTGCGTCCGGTATAGCCCAGGCTGGCAGGGTCGAGACGTGCCCGGCGGCTTCTTAGAAAATCCCCGAGAGAGCTGCCCGTATTGGCTGGCATGAGAAGTCCTGTTAGTCATCTTAATAGGATAACGTCACTACTTTAACGGGATAAAGAATGCTCCGATAGTGAATGGGAAACCACCCAGGAGACTCTGCTATGCGAATATTTCTGACGGGCGCGACCGGTTTTATCGGTTCGGCGATTGTTCGTGAACTGCTCAAGGCCGGGCACGAGGTCATTGGCATGGCCCGTTCGGAGATGGGCGCACAGGCACTGCTCGACGCAGGGGCTGAAGTGCATCGCGGCGATTTGGAGGACCCCGAGAGCCTACGCGCCGGTGCGGCGAAGGCCGACGGTGTTATCCATACGGCTTTCGACCATGATTTCTCGAGGTTTGTCGCCAATTGCGAGAAGGACAAGCGTGCCATTGAGGCACTGGGGTCCGCACTCGCGGGTTCCAATCGTCCCCTGGTCATTACCTCCGGGACCGGGTTGGGCAGCTCCGCACATGGGGTACTGGCGACCGAAGATGTCTGCAATACCAGCCATCCCAATCCACGCGTCGCGTCCGAGCTGGCGGGAAATGTTTTGTTGGAAGCAGGCGTCAACCTGTCGGTGGTGCGATTACCCCAAGTCCACAACACACTCAAGCAGGGCCTTATCACACCGCTTGTTGCCGTTGCGCGCGAAAAGGGCATCTCGGCGTACATGGGTGAAGGCCGTAACCGTTGGCCGGCGGGCCATCTCTTCGATGCCGCGCGTCTATACCGCCTGGCCCTGGAGAAAGGCGAGCCGGGGGCGCGTTATCACGCCGTCGGCGAAGAAGGCGTCAGCAGTCGCGAAATAGCCGAGGCGATTGGCCGGGGTCTGAATGTACCGGTGGTGTCGATCACGGCTCAGGAAGCCGTGGCGCACTTTGGCTGGCTGGAGATGTTCGTCAGTCTGGATATGCCGGCTTCCAGTGCCCAGACACAAGCACGCCTGGGTTGGCATCCGACAGGGCCGCTGCTGATCGCCGATCTTGACGAAGCACGTTTCTAAGAGCCATTCAGGGGGGCAGTTTTCTACCCCCCTTGCGATCTGTCGCGGAACCTGTGGAAGCGCCCTGGAGCGGGCGATCGTACTGACACATGGGCTGCGCGATAGTCACCTCGCACGATGAAATTGCGATCCCACACCGTTATCGACTAATATACGATTCATATATATTTCATATTGGATAAGTCGATGGGCATCGTAAAAATTTCAGAGGGTATGCATGAGCATCTGCGCGTCGCCAGCGATGCCTTGAGTCGTTCGATCAATGCCCAGGCCGAGCACTGGATGCGCATCGGCATGCTGGCGGAGCTGTATCCCGACCTGGATCACCGCGACATCAGTCGTTTGCTGATTCGTGCCGAACTGGCTGGCGGCCTCGATTTGAAGCAGCTGTGTGCGCTTGCCGATCTTTCCCAAGGCTCCCAGGTCCATGCGGCACCAGGAGCCCAGCAATGAAAACCAACGTCAAGATCAATACCCAGGCGGAAATAGCCCTGTCCGGCGCGGCGGGCAAACTGGCCGCCGAGGTGCTGGCCATGATCACGCCCCACGTCAAGGCGGGTGTTACCACCGACGAGCTGGATCAGCTTTGCCACGATTACATCGTCAATGTGCAGAAGGCCATTCCCGGTAATGTCGGCTACCACGGCTTCCCGAAAACCGTGTGTGCCTCTGTCAACGAGGTGGTCTGCCACGGCATTCCTTCGGCCAAGGTGCTGAAGGACGGCGATATCGTCAATATCGATATCGCCGTGGTCAAGGATGGCTGGTACGGCGACACCAGCCGCATGTACTTCGTCGGTGAGCCCAGCCCGCAGGCTCGGCGTCTGGTCAAGACCACGTATGAAGCCATGTGCGCGGGTATTCGCATGGTCCGCCCCGGCGCGACCCTGGGCGATATCGGTCATGCGATTCAGAGCGTTGCCGAGCGCGACGGCTTCAGTGTGGTGCGCGAGTACTGCGGCCATGGTATCGGCAAGATCTACCACGATGAGCCACAGGTCCTGCATTACGGCTATCCGGGTCAGGGCCTGACACTGAAAGCCGGGATGATTTTCACCATTGAACCCATGCTCAATGCCGGCAAGCGCCATGTGAAAACCCTGAGCGATGGCTGGACGGTGGTCACCAAGGATCAGACCCTCTCGGCCCAGTGGGAACATATGGTGGCGGTCACCGACGACGGCTTCAAGGTGTTGACGCCTTGGCCTGACAGCGTCGACGACTATCCCGCCATTGTTCAGGCGCCTATCAGGTCATCGTAAGCAGGCAGCGCCTGCGGGAAGTGTGACTGGTGACGCCCAATGATACGATTGTGGCGTGCTCACTTCCCTCTAAGGCAGTAATGGTTCATGAAGCCCAGTTTCGAGAAGGTACCCAGCGCAGCGGATACTTCCTGGACCTTGCTGAACAGGCGCCTTGCGCAGGCGATACCCTTTGAGTGGCACCATCATCCTGAGTACGAGCTGACCCTCACGTTGAACAGTCGAGGGCATCGCTATATCAGTAATGATGTGGCGCTGTACGACGATGGCGATCTGGTCCTGATCGGCCCTAACGTCCCACACAGTTGGTCCTCCGCCGAACTTATTGATCCGACCGGACCGCACATTGCCTTGGTCATCTGGTTCTCCGAGGCTTGGGTGCAGGCTCTGGTCAAACTGTGCCCGGAGATGGGGGCTGTCCGCGCCTTGTTGGTAGCCGCTCGGAATGCCCTGCGTTTCAGTGACGCCGCTTCTGGCGAACTGCGCCCTATCATCGAAGCGATGGTGGATCAGGACGCTACGCAACGGCTGATCTCACTGCTGACGGTGCTGAACAGGCTCGCCCGGGATGTGCATGCCGAGAAAATTGCCCCCGCCTGCAGCACTCAGGCCTTCACTGCAATCACCGAAGATGCTCGTATCCATCGGGCCCTTGATTACATTCACGACCACTATGCGAGTGCGCTGAGTCTTTCAGCGTTGGCGGAGATGGCCTGCGTCAGCGTTTCAGCCTTTCATCGAATGTTCAGGAGGCACACGCGGTGTACGGTGTTGGAGTACATCGTCCGGTTGCGCGTCGGACACGCCTGTGCGTTGTTGATGCAAGGCAACGTGGCCGTTTCGATCATTGCCGGGCGGGTGGGGTACTCGTCCCAAGCGCTTTTCAACCGGCAGTTCAAGGCGCAAAAGGGCATGACCCCTTCGGAGTTCCGGCAGCGGCACGGGCACCATTTCCAATAAGCCTGCCCATGGCGACCTGTCAGGCCGTTAATCGAATGGCGCCATGGGCGCAAGGAAGGAAGCCAGAATCGTATTGCTCAACGCTTGAAATGTGGCTGCCGCCAAGCACCGCCCAATGTTTTGATGCCTGTACGAACAATAAGACGCAGGTGTCTCATGAATCAGTATCAAGCATTCGAAAGCGCGACGCTCCCGGACAACTACAAGGACAGCATCGTCAAAATGAAAAAGACCTTGCGCGCGCAGATAGGCGATGTGGAGTCCTTGTTTGCCGAAGTCTGTGGGTTCATTACGGCCGAGATCGCCTCGATCAAGGCGCAGGAGGCGCTGACCGGTTCCGGATGGCCAGTCCTAGAATTTGACGCCATCGCCGCGGGTGAGGTGAGCGAAGAGCAACTTGCAGGAATCAGGCGCCGGGGCTGTCTGGTGATCAAAAATCACTTCCCCAGAGAGCAGGTCCTGGCATGGGACAAGGGGCTTCTGGAGTACTTGGACAAGAATGACTTCGACCGGATTTATCGCGGGCCGGTCGATCAATTCTTTGGCAACCTCGAGGCCTCGCGGCCGGAGATTTTTCCGATCTATTGGTCGGTTTCACAGATGCAACTGCGCCAGGATGCGCGCATGGGCACCGCGCAGTCATTTCTGAACCGGCTGTGGAAAATTCATTCCCAAGGTCAGCAGTGGTTCAACCCGGATATCAACGCGCTTTACCCGGATCGCGTACGCCGTCGTCCACCCGGCACCACTTCCCGGGGGCTGGGGCCGCATACCGACTCGGGGGCGTTGGAGCGCTGGCTGCATCCTGCCTACTTGAAGGTCTTCGACAAAATCTACCGCAATGACTTCAAGTCTTACGACCCTTGGGATGCAGCGTATCGTACCGAGGTAGACGAGTATGCCTACAAAGACACGGTGAAATGCTCCGCATTCAGGACCTTTCAAGGCTGGACCGCATTATCCGATATGCGCGCCGATCAAGGTGTATTGCATACCTTGCCGATCCCCAAGGCCATGGCCTACATGCTCCTACGTCCCTTGCTCGATGATGTGCCGGAGGATGAGCTGTGTGGCGTCGCGCCGGGCAAGGTACTGCCGGTTTCGCAACAGTGGCATCCGCTGCTGGTCCAGGGGCTGACGCCCATCCCCGATGTGCAGGCGGGGGACTCAGTTTGGTGGCACTGCGATGTTATCCATAGTGTTGCGCCCGTGGAGGATCAAGAGGGCTGGGGTAACGTCATGTATGTGCCCGCAGCCCCGATGTGCCCGAAAAACCGCCAATATGCCAAGGACGTTTGCCGAGCGTTCGAGGCCGGCGAGTCGCCGGATGATTTTCCGCCTGAACACTACGAAGCGTCATGGAAGGGCCGTTTCACGGTTGAGCAGTTGAACGCCTTCGGGCGCAACGGTTTGGGCCTATTCTGAAGGGGGGCTGGCATCGTGAGTGCCTCTCATGGCCAGAAATGTGAGGTGTCGGTGAAAATCGCATAAGCTACATCACATCATTTCAACCACACGGAAGGGTTTCATGATCACAAAAGCGACCTCGTTTCTAAGGACCGAATGGGCGAATGCCAAGCTCAAGCTCGGCCATGTGGTGCTTTTTGTGGCAGCGGTCTGTATCTCATTGATCGCGATCAGCATCTGGGGGATGTTCAATTCTTTGGAGTACCACTTGCATGACAAAGAAATCCAGATGTCAAACCTTTCCAAGGCCTTGTCATCCAGTATCGCGGCGACGCTCACTCAAGTTGACACCGTGATATTGGGTATTCAGGGACAAGTGGAAGTTGAGGGCACCGGGGCGCAGACCCTGGAAAGGCTGGGGGCGATACTGAAAAACCAACAAAAAAGCCTGCCGCAAGTCCATGGTTTTTTTATTTATGACGAGCAGGGGCGCTGGTTATTCAACTCAAACGGCGCAACTCCGCCGGGCGTCAACAATTCGGATCGCGACTATTTTATCTACCATCGCGATCATGCCAGCTCGGCGCCCTATATTGGCCCCTCCATACGCAGTCGCTCAACAAATGAATGGGTCATGACCATCTCGCGGAGGCTCAATCACCCGGACGGCAGTTTCGCCGGAGTAACAGTAGCCACGATCTATCTTAAATACTTTCTCGGTCTCTATGACGGCATCGACATGGGGGCCAATGGCCTGATCAATCTGACTTCCTCCACAGGGCATATCGTCGTACGCAAACCTTTTCACGACGCTGATATCGGCACCGATATTTCAACGGGGGAAGTCTTTGCGTTGCTGAGGCCTGAGATCAGCTCGGGCACTGCTACCATAAGGTCATTTATTGACCATGTTGAGCGGGTCATCAGCTTTCAGCGGGTCAATGGCTACCCCCTGGTGGTGATTGCGGCCTTTGACAGAAGTGAAGTTCTGGCGGATTGGCGTAACGAATCCTTTGCCAGCTTTCTTATTTCATCGGTATTGCTGATTGTGCTCAGCGTTCTTGGCTATCGGCTGATCAAACTCATGAGCCAGCAGATTCAGGCGCAAAAGGACTTGCAGCGTTCTGAAAAAAATTATATCGAGGCCAACAAGGCGCTCGGGCAACTGGCGCTCGAGGATAGCCTGACGGGCCTGCCGAATCGCCGTAAGTTTGACTTGTTTATCAGTGCGGAGATCAACAAGGCAAGACGCAGGCCTGATGACATTGCCCTGATCATGATCGACGTGGATCTGTTTAAAAAATACAACGATCATTACGGTCATGTTCAAGGCGATGAGTGTTTGAAGATGGTGAGCACCATTATCAAGAAAAACATCACTCGAGAAGGCGATCTGGCCGCCCGCTATGGAGGAGAGGAGTTTGCTATCATCCTCTCGAATACAGACTACGTGGGTGCCTTTATTATTGCCGAAAGAATTCGAACTGAAGTGGAGAGTTGTTCCATTCAACATGATGAATCGCCGGCCAAAGTCGTCACCATCAGTGTGGGCATCAGTGCGTTGTCAGGCTCAAGAATGGACACGCCTGAGAACTTGATCGATATCGCTGACAAGGCACTGTATGTCGCCAAGACCAGTGGTAGAAATCGGACCGTTATTTCCAATCATCTTTCGGATGCGACGGTTTGAGCTGAAACGGCCAAGTGCCGACGGCATTCAAGCGCTTGCCAACCACGCCTGTTGGCGGGCCCGAAGCGAATCCGCGGACTCACCCACCAGCTTCGCGTAGACGCCGGTGGCCTGTGGTTTTCGGGGAGTGCTACAGCTGGACGTTCAGGCGATGGCTGACCACATCCAGGAGCACCTCGGCACCTTTGATCAACTGATCGTCATCGGTGTGCTCGCGCGGGTTGTGGCTGATGCCGCCACGGCTGGGTACGAAGATCATCGCCGACGGGGCAATTCTCGCAATCATCTGTGCGTCATGGCCCGCGCCCGAGGTCATGCGCTTGTGGCTGAAGCCGAAACTTTGGGCGCTGGCTTCGATCTCGTCGGCCAGGCCGGCGTCGAATATCACCGGTTGGAAGCGCACCAGTTGTGTGGTGCTGATATGCACGCCCTCGGCCTCCGAAATTTTGGCAAGGAACCGGGAAAGTCGTTGTTCGGCGGCTGCCAGCCGTGCTTCATCGGGATCACGCAGGTCCACGGTGAAGCTGGCCTTGCGCGGTATGACGTTGATCACATTCGGCTCGAAATTCATGCAGCCGACGGTGGCCAGGGTGGTGTCGTCCGAGTCCATGGCGATCTTGCGCAGTTCGGCCACCACCGCGCTGGCGACGTAGCCGGCGTCATGACGCAAGCGGGTAGGGGTGGTGCCCGCGTGGTTGGCATTGCCTTGCACGATCACCTGTTGCCAGGAGATTCCCTGGAGGTTTTCCACCACGCCGATCAAGGTGTTTTCCGCCTCGAGGATCGGCCCCTGCTCGATATGCAGTTCCAGGTATTCGTGGGGGACGATGGCTCCCGGTTGCAGGTCGCCGGCATAGCCGATGCGTGCCAGCTCTTCGGCGAGGCGCGTGCCGTCCGTGCCGATGGTGGCCAAGGCGTCCTCAATCGACAGCCCCCCCGGCGTACACCAGTGAGCCTGGGTTACGGGCTGACGGTCATCGCGCGGTGGAGGTGGAGAATGAGCGCTTGAGCGCCTACAACCCCTGGCTGCTACGAATCAGATCATAGGCCCGGCGCACCAGTGGATTGACCGTGTTGGGGCGGATCCACAGGTGATAGGTCACATCCGGCAAGCGCGGCAAGCCATCGTTTTCCCCCAGTACCCGCATATCCGGCCCCAGCAGCTCCATGCTGCGCGGCGTCACGCCGAGTCCGGCACGAATCGCCGCCTTGATGCCGATCAGGTTCGAGGCCAGGTAGGCCTGGCGCCAGGCAATCCCCTCACGCTCCAGTGCTTCCATGGCATAGCGCCGGTAGATACTCGGTTCTTCCACCAGGATCAGTGGCAACGGTTCGCTGGGGACATGGATGTACTGCGCCGAACAGATCCACCACACCGGCGAGGTGCGCAGGGCAAAACCTTGCAGGCGCGAGTCTTCGCGGGTGGAAATGACCATGTCGATCTTGCCCCGGTGCAGGTCTTCCATCAGGTAGGGGCTGCGGCCGACATCGATTTCCAGGCGCAGGCGCGGTGCCGAGCGGGCGATATGGCTGAGGATCGGCGGCAGGATGGTGTCGGCGATATCGTGGGGCGAACCGATGCGCAGTACGCCACTCAAGTGGCTTTCCTTCAGGGCATTGAGCGCCTCGTCATTCAGCGACAACAGTTGCCGGGCATGACGCAGTAACTGCCGCCCCGGCTCGGTCAGCTGTTTCTGCCGGCCCTGTTTCTGGAACAGGCTGACGCCCACCTGCTGTTCCAGGCGTTGCATCTGCTGGGTCACGGACGATTGCGTGCGCGCCAGGTGCTGGCCGGCTTCGGCAAAACTGTGATGGTCCACCACCGCGACGAAGGTGCGAAGCAGTTCCAGATCCAGGGTCGGAGAGGGCATGGCGGCTCGAATTCATATCAAGGGCGATCGCCAATAGATTACAGATGCTGATGTATTTGGCGAGCCTAAATTATTCTTAACGCTGAAAGTCCCAGTAAACAGGGGATATGCCGTTTTTCTCAAAAGCTAATAACCAGAAAGTTATAACAATATTAGATATTTGAATTTCCGTTCGTCCCTGGCGCTCCCTAGCATGCAGGTCAACAAGGTCGGGATACGCCGATTGCCATCGAGGGGATAGTCATGTCGTTCAAGCGCACACCGGGCCAACGCCTGCTTCCTGCTTTTATCGGCGCCGTGCTGGCGTTGGGGGCGGTGGCTGCGGCCCAGGCCGATACCACCCTGGACAAGATCGAGCAGCGCCACAAACTGGTGGTCGGCGTGCTGTTGTCCGGCGGGCCGTTCGGTTCCATCGATCCGTCGACCCAGGCGCCCAAGGGCCTCAATGTCGATTTGGCCAATGCCCTGGGCCAGGACCTGAAGGTTGATGTCGAACTGGTGCCGGTGCTGCCGGCCAACCGCGTGCAGTTTCTGCAGCAGGGCAAGGTTGACCTGCTGATCGCCAATATGGAGTGGACGCCGGAGCGCGACGGCCAGTTGGGGCATGTGCCGACGCCGTTCTACAAGGTCGGCGGTACCGCGGCGGTGTTGAAGAGCAGCAAGATCACCCGCTGGGAAGACCTCAAGGGGCAGCCGGTGTGCACTTCCCAGGGCAGCAGCTATGTCAAGCCGTTGAGCGAGCTGGGCGCGCAGTTGAAAGCCTTCAAGAGTTCTTCGGAGTCCCTGCTGGCACTGCGCGGCAACAACTGCGTGGCGGCGGTCCACGATGCGACGCTGATCAATCCGCTGCTGGCGGGCAACCCGGAGTGGCAGGACTATCGCGCCATCACTCCGGAGTTGAACCCGGCCCCGTCAGTGATCTGGACCCGTCAGGGCGAGGTCGATACCCAGAAGCGCTTGGACACGGTGGTCCAGGGCCTGCACCGCAGCGGCTGGCTGATCGAGGCCGAGAGCCGTAATCAGATCTCGCCGAAGTCGCCGGCGCTGGTGGAGTTGCATAACCAGTTCAAGGGTTGATTCTCACGCCGATTCGCAGGCAGCCCCGTTCATTGTAGGAGCATGGCTTGTCGGGACGCCGCACTGCGGCGAAGGGGTCCGTAAGACCGCTAAAAGCTTCGCGGGCAAGCCCTGCTCCTACAGACCGATGTTGCATTCAAGGAATACTCTACATGCTCAGATTGTTACCCTTCGCCCTAGCGCTCTTCGCCTCCCTGGCCCAGGCCGATGCCACCCTCGACAAGATCCAGTCGCGGCACAAGATCAGTATCGGCGTGATCCTCAGCGGTCCACCGTTCGGCACCATCGACCCGGCCACCGGTGCCCATCAAGGCTATAACGTCGAGCTCGCCAAGGGCCTGGCCCAGCGCCTCGGCGTGGAGCTGGAAAGCGTCTCGGTACTGGCACCCAACCGCGTGCAGTTCCTGCAACAGGGCAAGGTCGATGCGCTGATCGCCAATATGCAGTTCACCGAAGAACGCGCCGAGATCCTCGACTATGTGCCCACGCCTTACGAAGAAGTCGGCGGCGCGGCGCTGATTCGCAAGGGCGCCGGCATCACCCGTTGGGAAGACCTCAAGGGCAAGCCGGTCTGTGTTTCCCAGGGCAGCAACTTCACCAAGCCATTGCAGGAAGTCTATGGCGCGCAGATCAAGGCCTTCCGCAGCCAGTCCGAATCGCTGCTGTCCCTGCGCGGCAATGGCTGCGTGGCCGCGGTCCACGTCAGCCCGACCATGCACAGCCTGCTCGACGAGGCCGAATGGTCCGGCTACGAGATCCCGCTGCCCACCGACCTGATCCCGTCGAATTCGGTGATCTGGGTGCGCAAGGGCGAAAAGGATATCCAGGCCCGTCTCGACGCGATTGTCCGTGACTGGCACCGCAGTGGCTGGCTGATCGAGCTGGGCAAGCGCACCGGCATGCCGCCCTCTCAAGCGCTGCTGCAGTTGCATGAGCAGTTCAAGGATGCGGCTCCACTGGCGCAGCTCCCATGAGTGGGTTGTTCGCGCAGTTGCAACAACTGCTGGGCGCGGCCCATGTCCAGGACTCCATCGCCGGGAGCGCGTTCCTCAGCGACAAGCACCGTGTCTACCATGGCCGGGTCGTCGCCGTGGTGCACCCGGCCAGTACCGAGGAAGTCGCCGCCGTGGTGCGGGTCTGCGCCCACCATGGTGCGCCGCTGGTGGTGCAGGGTGGCAATACCGGCCTGATGGGCGCGGCCACTCCGGACGCCACGGGCAGCAGCGTGTTGGTGCTGCTCGACCGCATGAACCGCATCCGCCAGATCGATACCGACAACGACACCGTCACCGTCGAGGCCGGCTGTATCCTGCAGAACCTGCAGGACGCGGCCCGTAACGCCGGGCGCCTGTTTCCCCTGAGCCTGGGTGCGCAAGGCAGTTGCACCCTGGGCGGCAATCTCGGCACCAATGCCGGCGGCACCGGTGTGTTGCGTTATGGCAATACCCGCGAGCTGACCCTGGGCCTGGAAGTGGTGACCGCCGACGGTGATATCTGGAACGGCTTGCGCGGTCTGCGCAAGGACAATACCGGCTACGACCTGCGCGACCTGTTTATCGGCAGCGAAGGCACCCTGGGCATTATCACCGCCGCCACCTTGAAACTCTTTCCGCTGCCCAAGGCCCAGAGCACTGCGTTGCTGGCATTCGACTCCCTGGAGCAGGCGGTGACCTTCCTGTCCCATGCCCGCGCCGGTTTTGGCGCCGACCTGACGGCTTTCGAACTGATGTCCGCCGCCTGCCTGGCGTTGTTGCGCCAGCAATTTCCCGATGACCCGCAACCCTTCGCCCAGGCACCGCAAGCCTGGTTCGCGTTGCTGGAGCTGTCCGACAACCACAGCGCCGAACATGCCCGTGATGCTTTCGAACGGGTGCTGGGCGAGGCCTTCGAGCTGAATCTGCTGGCCGATGCGCTGATTGCCGAAAGCCTGGCCCAGAGCGCCGCGCTGTGGCAGTTGCGGGAAAACATGAGCGAAGCCCAGGCCCGCGAGGGGCGCAATATGAAGCACGATATCTCGCTGCCGATCTCGCGCATTGCCGACTTCGTCCGCGAGACCGATGCCTTGTTGCAGGAACATTTCCCCGGCGTGCGCAACCTGACTTTCGGCCACCTCGGCGACGGCAACCTGCACTACAACGTCGCCGCGCGCCTCGGCCAGCCGGTCGAAGCGCATATGGCCCACTACGCGGCGCTCAGCGCCCTGGTGCATCGCAATACCCACGCCCACGGCGGTTCCATCAGCGCCGAGCACGGTATCGGCCAACGCAAGCGCGCGTTGCTGGCCGAGGTCAAGAGCCCGGTGGAGCTGGACCTGATGCGCCGAATCAAACAGGCCCTCGATCCCCGTGGGTTGCTCAATCCAGGCAAGGTGCTGCCATGACTGTTCGACTGTCCAAACGGGTGCAGAAGGTGTCGCTGTCGGCCAATGCGGCAGCCAAGTCCCGGGCCACGGCCTTGCGCGACGGCGGTCGCGACGTGCTTGACCTGACCACCGGCGAGCCGGATTTCGATACCCCCTTGCATATCAAGGAAGCGGCCTGTGCGGCCATCGCCGCCGGCGCGACCAAATACACCGCGACCCCGGGCGTACCGGCGCTGCGCGAGGCGGTGCGGCGCAAACTCCAGCGCGAAAATCGCCTCGACTATGACGTGCCCCAGATCGTGATCGCCAACGGTGCGAAACAGATCATCTTCAATGCCTTCGCCGCGACCCTCGACGAGGGTGACGAAGTGCTGGTGCCGGTGCCGTACTGGCCGTCTTTCCCGGACAGCGTGCGGATCAATGGCGGCGAACCGGTGTTTATCCACTCGACCCTGGAGCAGGGCTGCAAGCTGACTCCGGCGCAGCTCAACGGCTTGATTGGCGAGCGCACCCGCTGGCTGATCCTCAACAGCCCGGGCAACCCCAGCGGTGCGGTCTACAGTGCCGATGAGCTGAGTGCGTTGGCCGAGGTGCTGCGCCGCCATCCCCAGATGCTGGTGCTGCTCGATGAGTTGTACGAGCACATTCGTTTCGACGGCCAGGCGCCGCTGAACCTGCTCAATGTCGCGCCGGATCTGCAGGAGCGCTGCCTGCTGGTGGGCGGGGTGTCCAAGACCTATGCCATGACCGGCTGGCGCATCGGCTTTGGCGCCGGTCCCCAGGCACTGACCACGGCCATGAGCGTGGTCCAGTCGCAATCGGCGTCCGGTGCTTCGTCGGTCAGTCAGGCGGCGGCCCTGGCGGCTTATGAAGGCGGGCTGGATTTCCTCAAGCCGCAAGTGGCGGCCTATCAGGAGCGCCGCGATCTACTGGTGGCCGCCTTGAGCGAAGTCGACGGGCTCGAAGTGCTGCAACCCGAGGGCGGTTTTTTCGTCTTTGTCCGTTGTGCCGGCCTGATCGGCCGCCTGCGCCCGGACGGCCAGGTCATCGGCAGCGACAACGAACTGGTGGATTATCTGCTGGAGGAGGGCGTCGCCGGGGTCGCGGGGAGCGCCTATGGCCTGTCGCCGTGGTTCCGTCTGTCGATCGCCACGGCCACCGACAGCGTGCGTGAGGCCGGCCGCCGGATTGCCGCCGCCTGTGCCCGGCTGGGCGAGGGCCCGGCGTGATGGAAACCTTTGTGCAGTGGGCCGCCCACCTGGGGCTCAACTACCGCTTCCTGCTGGACGGCTACCAACGCGGCAGCCTGATCGACGGGGCCTGGACCACGCTGCTGCTGTGCGTGCTGACCATTATCGGCAGCCTGCTGGCGGGGCTCACCCTGGCGGCGATGCTGACCAGCGGGAACAAGGCGCTGTCGCGTCCGGCGCGGCTATTTATCGAGGTCACGCGCAATACGCCGACCCTGGTCCAGCTCTACTGCGCCTTCCTGGTGCTGAACATGCTGCTGACCCAGGCGGTGGGCGCGGCCAACCCGCTGACGCCGTTTGCCTGGGTGGTGATCGTGATTTCCATGCACAAGGGCGCCTTCCATGCCGAAGCCCTGCGCGCCGGGATCGAGGCGGTGCCGGCGGTGACAATGGAGGCCGCCAGTTCCCTGGCCTTCAGTCGTCGCCAGTTGCTGTGGAATGTGCAGTTGCCGCTGGCCCTGCGCTTTGCCCTGCCGTCACTGGTGAACAACCTGATCGACCTGGTGAAGATGACCGCCGTGGCCTCGGCCATTGCCGTCGGTGATATCACCTACGCCTCGATCATGATCTGGACCCAGAGCGACAACGTGCTGGAACTGATGATTCTGATGCTGAGTTTTTTCGGGATACTGAGTTTTATCGTCAACTGTGTGGGCCGGGCGTTGGAAGCGCGGTTGAGGATGCCCGGTTATGGTCATTGAATCCTTGTGGCAATGGTCGCCGGCGCTGGCCGTGGGCTTTGCGCAGAATATCCTGATCAGCCTGCTGGCGATTGTCATCGGCTCGCTGCTGGGTTTGCTGATCGGTGCGCTGGGGCTGTCGCCGCTGCGGATCCTGCGCCTGCCGGCACGGCTATGGGTGCAGCTGTTTCGCAACGCGCCCTGGCTGGTGCTGATCTACTTCACCACCTACGTGTTTCCCTTCGAGATCCATATCGGCGGCACCTACCTGCCGTTTCCCGACTGGCTGAAAGTCACCGTCGGCCTGGCGCTGCCGGCCAGTGCCAACGTCGCCGAGATCTTTCGCGGGGCCATCGGCTCGATTCCCGGCACCCAGTGGGAAGCCGCGCGCTCCCTGGCCTTCAGTCGCGGCCAGTTGTTTCGCTCGATCATCCTGCCTCAGTGCTTCAAACGCATGCTGCCGCCATGGATGAACCTCTACGCGGTGATCACCATGGGCACGGCGCTGGCGTCGCTGGTGGGCGTGCATGACCTGATCGACACCGCGCAGATCGCCAGCAACACCGTCAACCGCACCGGCTTCACCGTGCTGATCTACTTCAGCGTGCTGGCGTTGTTCTTTGTCTATTGCTACCCGATTTCCCGTCTGACCCAACGCCTGGAGCGACGCTATGCCTTCTACTGAACCCCTCGTCAGCCTGCGCGACCTGCACCTGTCGTTCGGCGCCAACGCGGTGCTCAAGGGCATCGACCTTGATGTGCAGCGTGGCCAGGCAGTGTCCATCATCGGGCCTTCGGGCTCGGGCAAGTCGACGATCCTGCGTTGCATCACCGGGCTGCTCAAACCCCAGCGCGGGACCATTCGCGTCGGCGCCACCGAGGTGCGCCAACTGCACCGCGAGGCCGAGCTGATCGAGTTGCGCAAGCGGGTCGGCTTCGTTTTCCAGCAATACAACCTGTTCCCGCACCTGTCGGTGCTGGACAACCTGCTGATCGCCCCGTGCAAGGTGCTGGGCCGCAGCCGTGCCGACGCCGAAAAGGAGGCCCGGCAGTTGCTCGCCAAAGTGCGCATGGAGCACAAGGTCGACGCCTTTCCCGGACAACTGTCCGGCGGCCAGCAACAGCGGGTGGCGATTGCCCGGGCCCTGGCCATGCGCCCGGAACTGATCCTGTTCGATGAAGTGACCTCGGCCCTCGACCCGGAAACCGTCGGCGAAGTACTGACGGTGATTCGCGAGCTGACCGAAGAGGGCATGACCTGCGTGCTGGTGACCCATGAAATGCGCTTTGCCGAGGAGATCAGCGATCAGGTGTATTTCACCGAAAACGGTCTGATCGTCGAATCCGGCAGCGCCTACCAGGTGTTCCAGCAGCCGCAAAGCGAACGCACCCGCGAATTCCTCCGGCATGCCCTGGGCGACGCCGGCCGTCGCCACCTGCAACCCGACCCGTATTTGCTGAGCAATATCAGCCGCTACAGCCTGTCCGTCTGACCGTGATCCACCCGATAAGGAGCCTGCCCATGAGCACCACCGAACGCGCCAACGTGATCGAATCTTTCCTGGTGAAAATCCGTGCCATCCATCAGCGCGGTGTTGACCGTGCCGCTTTGCAAGAGATCGTCGCCCTGTTGGAAGACCTTGCCGAGCGCCGCGACCTGTTCAACTTCGAAGCCTTTCCGGCACCGGTGGCGGGTGAGGGGAGTACCGCCTTCCGCTATCGCCTGAACGACGATGGCGAGACCCCGACCCTGTACCTCAACTCGCTGCTGCCGGGCAAGAACACCATCGCCCACAACCACGAAACCTGGGCGGTGATCAGTGCCGTCGAGGGCCAGGAACTCAACCGCGTCTATGCCCGCGGTGACGACGGCAGCGACCCTCGGCGTGCCGAGCTCAAGCTTGAGCGCGAAGTGGTGGTCCAGCCGGGCACCTCCATCGCTTTCCTCGGTGAAGACCTGCACAGCATCCGTGTCGATGGCGAGCAGGCGACCCTGCATTTCCATCTCTACGGGCGTCCGCTGGAATCCCTCAATGGTCGCTATGGCGTGCAGGACGACGGCAGTATCCTCAACTACAACGCTTCGCAGATGGCGCCTTCGATCAAGGCCTACGCGGCATGATCGACCTCCATTACTGGCCGACGGCCAATGGCTTGAAAGTCGGGATTCTGATCGAAGAGCTGGGGTTGGAATATCGCCTGCTGCCGGTGAACATCCGCCAGGGTCAGCAGCGTGAAGCGGCGTTCCAGCAGATCAGTGCCAATGGCCGGATTCCGGCCATTGTCGATCACCGGCCGGCCGACAACGGCGAGCCGTTGAGCCTGTTCGAATCCGGGGCGATTCTCAACTACCTGGCCGACAAGACCGGGCAGTTCCTCCCGCCGGCCGGCAGTCGCGAGCGGCGACGGGTGCAGGAGTGGCTATTCTGGCAGGTGGGGCATATCACGCCGTACCTGAGCCAGTGGCAGCTGTTCCGGGAAAAGGCCCCGGAGCCGATTCCCTTTGCCCTCGACCTGCTGCAGGGCGAAGCCACCCGGCTGTATGAAGTACTGGAGCGACGCCTGGCCCTGCAGGACTTTGTCGCGGGTGAATACAGCATTGCCGATATGGCGATCTTCCCCTGGATCCAGCCCGCCCGGCAGGGTTTCGACCTGGGCGACTACCCGGCGATCAACGCCTGGCGCGAACGCATCAAGGCCCGTCCGGCGGTGCAGCGTGCCTACGCCAGGGGCCGTGAACTGGCCGCGGGCGAGCGCTCGTTGGTGCTGGAATGAGCTCTTCACTGGAAAGCGGGGTTTATGTGAGTAAAACCATTACACCGGCACAGTTGCAGCAATGGCTGTTCGACGGACGGGAAATCGCCCTGTTCGATGTGCGTGAGCACGGTCAGTACGGTGAGGCCCATCTGTTTCACGGGGTGCATTTGCCCTATAGCCGCCTGGAGCTGGAGGTCCGTCGTCTGGCACCCGAGCCGCGAGTGCGGTTGGTGATCTACGACCAGGATGGCGGCGAACTGGCTGCCCGTGCCGCGCAACGCCTGCAGGCATTGGGTTATGAGCAGGTGCATGTGCTGCAGGGCGGTGCCGACGGTTGGCAGGCGGCGGGCCTGCAGTTGTTCGCCGGCGTGCATGTGCCGTCCAAGGCCTTTGGCGAATGGGTGGAAGAAGCCTGTCATACGCCGCATATCAGCGCGACCGAACTGGCTGACTGGCAGGCCCGGGGCGAACCCTTGGTACTGCTGGACGGCCGACCCTTCGACGAATACCGCAAGATGACCATTCCGGGCTCGGTCTGCTGCCCGAATGGTGAGTTGGGCTATCGCCTGCACGACCTGGTGGCGGACGAGTCGACGCCGATCGTGATCAACTGCGCCGGGCGCACCCGCAGCATTATCGGGGCCCAGACGCTGATCAATCTCGGGGTGAAAAACCCGGTTTATGCCCTGGAAAACGGCACGCAAGGTTGGTTCCTGGCCGATCTTCAGTTGGAGCATGGCAGTACCCGACGCTACAGCGATGTGGCGCCGCCGGTGGGTATCGAGCAGCAGCGCGAGGCGGCCCGCACGCTGGCCCGGCGTGCCGAGGTGCCGACGGTCACGGCGGCCCAGGTCACGGCCTGGGCACAAGCGGGTGACGGCAGTTTGTTCCTCTGCGATGTGCGCAGTGCCGAGGAGTTCGGTCTCGGCAGCCTGCCGGGCGCGCAACACACGCCGGGAGGCCAGTTGATCCAGGCCACCGATTTGTATATCGGTGTGCGCCAGGCGCGGGTGGTGGTGTTCGACGACGATGGCGTGCGCGCACCCATCGTTGCCAGTTGGTTGCGCCAGTTGGGGCACGATGCCCGGGTCCTGGAAGACGGGTTGTATAGCGGTTTGCGCTTGCCGCTGGCGGGCACCTTGCCATTGCCCGAGTTGCCCGCGCTTGAGGCGCAGGAGCTGTCCCGTGAACTGGCCGAAGACGCGCTGGTGCTGATCGACCTGCGTCCGAGCATGGTCTTTCGCAAGGCCCATCTGGCCGGTTCGCGCTGGTCGATCCGCTCGTTGCTCGCCGCTGAAGTCGCGGGCGAAGAGCGGCCCCTGGTGCTGCTGGCGGACGATATCGCCGTGGCGCAGTTGGCGGCCCTGGAACTGCCCGAGGCCCAGCGCCAACAGGTGCGGTTTTCCAGCGCGGACCTGTCGGCCTGGCAAGCGGCCGGGCTGACGCTGGTCAACGATGCGTCGGTGTTGCCTGACGAGCGTTGCATCGACTTCCTGTTTTTCACCCACGACCGCCATTCCGGCAACAAGGACGCGGCACGCCAGTACCTGGCCTGGGAAACCGGCCTGCTGGCGCAGATGACCCCGGCGGAAATCGCCAGCCTGAAACCGCTGGCACCGGCCAAGGCCCCCGTGGATGTGCGGACCCGGCTGGTTCACGCGGCCCGTACCCTCAAGGGCAGCGGCCCGCGTTCGGTGAACGTGCCGGTCACTCGCTTGAGCACCGTGCTGTTCGACAACCTGGCGGATATGCGTGACGCCCGCCGTCGCCGCGACAGCGAACGGGTCCTGAGCTACGGCGCTCGGGGCAATCCCACGGCCTTTGCCCTGGAAGACCTGGTGACGGAGCTGGAAGGCGGCCATCGCACGCGTCTGTTCGGAACCGGGCTGGCGGCGGTGGCGCAGACCTTCCTGGCCTATCTGCGTCCGGGCGACCATGTGCTGATTACCGATGGCGTCTACTTCCCGGTGCGGCGCCTGGCGAAGGAGTTCCTGGCGCCCTTTGGCATCGAGGTCGGTTATTTCCCGGCGGACGGCCGGGATATCGAGTCGCGTCTGCAGGCCAATACCCGCATGGTCTATTGCGAGTCGCCGAGTTCCCTGCTCTACGAACTGAACGATCTGCCGGCCATCGCGGCCTTGTGCAAGCCACGGGGTATCCTGCTGGCGGTCGACAACACCTGGGGTTCGGGCTACCAGTACCGGCCGTTGGTCCTGGGGGCGGATATCTCGATCATGGCCTTGACCAAGTACCTGTGCGGTCACAGCGACGTGGTGATGGGCAGTGTCTGTACCACCGAGGCGGCCTGGCCGGCGTTGGCGCGGATGAGCGACAGCTTTGGCAACACGGTGAGCCCGGATGATGCCTACCTGGTGCTGCGCGGTGCGCGGACCCTGGCGGCGCGCCTGGAGGTGCATCAACGCCAGGCGCTGGAAGTTGCTCGCTGGTTGCAGGCGCAGCCACAGGTGCGCCAGGTGTTCCATCCGGCCTTGTCCACGCACCCGGATCATGAGCTTTGGGTGCGGGATTTCGGTGGCAGCAACGGGCTGCTGTCGTTCGAGTTCGCTGACGCCGATCCCGGACAGTTGGAGCGCTTTATCGGGGCGTTGCAGTTGTTCGGGCTGGGGGCTTCATGGGGCGGCTATGAAAGCCTGGTGACCGTGGTGGATGTGAGCGAGCGGCAATTTGCCGAGCCGACACTGCACCCGGTGATCCGCTTGCATATCGGCCTGGAGGCGGTTTCTTCGCTGATTGAAGACTTGCAGCGTGGTTTTGCCGCCCTGGCGTAACCTGCCGACCACGGCTTCAGCCGTGGTTCTGCTCCGTCAGGCGCTG
The DNA here is from genome assembly GCF_023242495.1 of Pseudomonas sp. MWU13-2862. Classification (NCBI taxonomy): domain Bacteria; kingdom Pseudomonadati; phylum Pseudomonadota; class Gammaproteobacteria; order Pseudomonadales; family Pseudomonadaceae; genus Pseudomonas; species Pseudomonas sp. MWU13-2862. The sequence continues at coordinate 217,143 of NZ_JALMEZ010000005.1, forward strand.
TACCGCCAGACGCCGGTAATGCGAGGGCGTCATGCCCTTGAGTTGCTGGAAGCGGCGGTTGAAGTTGGAGATATTGTTGAAGCCTGACTCGAAGCAGACATCGGTCACCGGCTTGTCGCCGTCCGCGAGCAATTCGCAGGACTTGCTGATGCGCAGGCGATTGACGAATTCGACGAAACAACGGCCGGTGGCCTGCTTGAACACCCGGGAAAAGTAGGTGGGCTTCATGCCCAGGTACTCGGCCACTTCTTCCAGCGGCAGCTCCCGGGCATAGTGGGCAAAAATATAGTCGACCGCCCGGTTGGTGCGGTCGATATTGTGCTCGTCGGCCAGTTGTGGTGTGGTAACACCCGACAGCAACTGGTAATCGTCACAGTTGCCGAGCAGCTCCAGCAGGATCAGGAAGTGACCGAGCCGGGTGACTCCCTGGGAGTCGGCGATACGTTGCATCAAGGTCGTGGCCTGGCGCACGGTGTGCTGGCAACGGAACTCGATGCCGTACTGGGCCCGTTCCAGCAGTGGCGTCAGGGTTTTCAGCTCGGCGAACACCAGATGGCCACTTTCGAACAGCTCGTCGGTGAAGTTCACCAGCATGTCGCGCTTGGGCACCACTTCGTCCTCGGCCACCTGGCTGATCCAGTTGTGGGGCAGGTTGGGGCCGGTCAGGAACAGGGTCTGTGGGTAGAAGTTGCCGATATAATCGCCAATGAACACCTTGCCGGAGCTGGCGACGATCAGGTGCAGTTCGTATTCCTTGTGGAAATGCCAACGGACCAGGGGGCAGGGAAAACCATGCTGGCGATAGATGATCGACAGGCCGTTGTGGTCGTCCATCAGCTCGTAGGAGGGGTCGGTGACGCGGGCTGCTCGGGTCATGCCTGGCTACTTGTCGTTTTTTGTTGTGGGCGCTTTCCGATAATGCCCTCATCCTTGCCATCGCGCCAGTTGCGCCGTACCCAAGAGGGGGACGTGCCAGGCGTCAGACAACCGGAGCGCCAGTCATGAAAACCCTTCTGCTGATCGGCATGGGCCCCGGCCACCCGGAGCAGATCACCGTCCAGGCGATCAATGCGCTCAATCGCGCCTCGGTGCTGTTCCTGCTGGACAAGGGCGAGACCAAGGACGATCTGTTGAATTTGCGCAAGGACATCTGCGAACGCTACATCCAGCAGCCCGGTTGCCGACAGGTCCAGGTCAGCGATCCGGTGCGCGAGGACTCGGCGGCGTCCTACGAGGCGGGTGTCGAGCACTGGCATCGACAACGGGCGGCCCTGTTCGCGCGGCTGATCGACGAGGAGCTGGGCGAGGATGAGTGCGGCGCGTTCCTGGTCTGGGGCGATCCGGGGCTCTATGACAGTACCCTGAGAATCCTTGAGCGGGTCCGTGCGCTGGGCGGTCCGGCGTTTGCCGTCGAGGTGATTCCGGGCATCAGCAGTATCCAGGTGCTGGCCGCGCAGCATCGGATTGCCCTGAATCGTATCGGCGAGCCGCTGCTGATCACCACCGGGCGACGGCTGGAAGCGGCTGATCTGGACAATGTGGTGGTCATGCTCGATGCCCGCTGCGCGTTTAGCCAGTTCGCCGACCAGGACCTGGAAATCTATTGGGGCGCCTACCTGGGGACCGAAGACGAGCTGCTGGTGGCCGGCAAGCTCCACGAGGTGGGCGAGCGGATTCGCCGTGTGCGCGAAGCCGCGCGCAAGCGCAAAGGCTGGATCATGGACTGTTACCTGTTGCGCCGGCCGCTGTAGGAGCGGAGCCTGTCGGATCGCCGCACCGCCGCGAAGGGGCCCGTGAGGCCGCTGAAAGCTTCGCGGCGGTGCGGCGATCCGACAAGCTCCGCTCCCACATCCACAGATTTTTAGTGCTTTCACTCGACTTGAGGAGAAGCGGACTACAGGGTCTTTTCTCCTCGGTCAGTTAAGGTTCATCGGTTTACACACCTGAATCGATGAGGACAACATGAAGGTCATGCCGCCGCGGTGGATGAATGATCGTCACTGCCTGCAGATCTGGCTGACCCTGCTCGGATGGACCTTGGCCCTGAGCGTCGAAGGGGCTTCCCAGGTCTACCTGCCTCATCGTTCAGGGACCTTTGTCGTCGACCCGGCGACCCTGGCCGTGTCCCTGCACCACAGCGACGAACATCGGTTCCCGGCCTTGCTCAGCGCCGCGGCCTTCGACGAGGACGCGCAGGTCATCGAGCGAGACGGTAACCGCTGGCGGGTCCGACAGGCGGACCAGGATTTCAGGATCGAGGTCGGGGTCGATGGGAATGCCCTGGTGGTCACGGTGCAGGCCGAACAACCGGGGCGGCTGGAGTGGCCCAGGCCCGTCGAGGACGGGGCGATCGAAGCCCATGCGATTCCCTTTGGCGAAGGCGCCTATATCCCCAGCGACGATCCGAAATGGCTCGACTGGCTGCTGCGGCGTTATCAGCCGGCCCGGCTCAATGGGGTGTTGTCGATGCCGTTCTGGACCGAACTGCGCAAGGACTGTTCCATCACCTGGATCGTCGAGACGCCGTTCAACACCAGCTTTGGCATCAAGGCGCAAAACGCCCGGCCCTTGCCGACCCTCAGCCATGCCTTCAATCGCCTGGCCCCCGGCGCGCCTTACCGGGTACGCATCGTCGTCGGCCCGCGGGAACCGCTGATCGGCGCACGGCTGTACCGCCAGTGGCTGCGCGATCACGATCAGTTCGTCTCGTTGCGCGAGAAAATCCACACTCAACCCCACGTTGCCCGCCTGGGCGGCGCGCCGCATATCTATCTGTGGGATGCCGGACCGCTGAAGGCGGGCGATATCCTGCACTGGCCGGAGTTCCTGCGCTTTTTTGCCCAGCACCGCGATGACAGCGATCACCTGGCCTCCAGGCTCTGGGGGGCCTTCGAGCTCAAGGCTCGAGAGGCCTTCCTGCTGGCGTTGGGTGAAGCCGATAGTGCCTTTGGGCAGGTCCCACCTTTTGCCCGGATCCAGGTGATCCGGGCGATCAATGCCGGGTTGCTCGCGGTGATCGGGCGTGAGGCCCGGGCACCCTTGCCCGGCAATCATGATCCCCTGGCCGAGGTGGCCTGGGCGCAAACGGTGCGTCAGCAGTTGCGCGAGGCCTTTGGTGATCTGCTGGCACCGGCCGAGCGCTGGGGTGGTGGTTTGTCCCTGGACACCGTTGCCGCCTTGCAGGGGGCGGGTCTGGCCCGGGCCTGGCTGGGCGCCGATGACTGGCGCGATGCCTTCTGGCACCCCGAGGCGGTGGACGCGGCCAAGGCCGCCGGCTACCTGGTGTCGGCCTACGACAGTTACGGCAGCGCGCATCCGTCGAATCTGCAAGCCAGTTGGGCGACCGCGAAGATGGGCGATGAACTGGTCGCCGCCGGTTATACCGACGAGCAGGGCAAGAAAGTCCAGGGCTTCAATGGCCGTGGTGTGTTCGTCAATCCGCGCAGCGTCGAGGCCTATGCCCGGCGGCGGATCAGCGCCGTGGCGCGGGCGGGGCGCCTGAACAGCTATTTTCTCGATGTCGACGCCGCCGGTCCCGAGTTCAGTGATTACACACCGGGTCGGGAAACCAGCCAGGCGCAGGATGCCGAGGCGCGCCGCCGGCGCCTGGCGTATCCGGTCCAGGCGCTGGACCTGGTCACGGGCAGCGAGGGCGGGCAGGCCTTCTATGCGCCGATCATCGCCTTCAGCCATGGCATTGCCACCCAGCCCTTTGCCTGGATGGACGCGGATATGCGCAAGAACAAGCGCTCGCGTTATTACCTGGGCGGTTATTGGCCGCCGGAAACCCCCAACCTGTATTTCAAGGCGGTCCCGCTCAAGCCGGAGGTGGCGCGCTTCGTGACGTCGGCCGAGTTTCGCCTGCCGCTGTACCAGATAGCGCTGCATGACAGCCTGGTCAGTACCCATCACTGGGAGTACGGCTCGCTGAAGTTCTCCAGCGAACGTGATGTCACGGCCTTGCTGCAGTTGCTGTACATGGTGCCGCCGCTGTATCACCTGAACGATCAGGTGATTTCCCGTGACCTGCCGCTGATCAGTGCCTACGACAAGGTGTTCCGGCCCTTGCACGAGCGCCTGTTCAGCCAGGCCTTGGACGATTTCCAGGTGTTGTCCGGGGATCGCCTGCTGCAACGCTCGACCTTTGCCGATGGCACGCTGATTACCGTCAACTTCTCCGTCAGGCCCAGCCGCACGCCGGAGGGCCGGCAACTGCCTCCGTTGTCGGCCCATGTGGTGGTGGCCGGCGAGCCGGCGCAACTGATCGAGATCCGCCAGCTCCTCGGTGCCTCCTGAGGCTCAGTCGACGCGGTTCTTCGCCTCGATCCACTGGGACATGTACTGGGTGCTCTTGTGGTGATGGTGGCGCAGCATCGCCCCAGTGAAATTGTTCCGACGGTGGGCCGCCAGATCCTCGCGGCAGGCCTGGATCCGGGCAATCAACGCCGGGCCGTGGACCCGACGCTCATAACGGGCGGCGAGCAGCACCTGGCCGTTGGCCTGGGCCTGCTGCCACAGCGCACGGTCCTGGTAGAGACGCACGGCCGATTGCGCCAGGGCGACGGCGCTGGTTTCGATGGCGCCGGCCCAGGGCAGCTCACCGTGCATGGCTTCGGCGCCGATGGGGGTGGTGACATTCGGTGTGCCGCAGAGCATGGCGTCAAGGATCTTGCCCTTGATCCCGGCGCCGAAACGCAGCGGCGCCAGGCACACCCGTGCCGCGGCCATGACCTGCAAGGCGTCCTCGGCCCAGTTCATCACATGAAAGCCCTGGGCGGGGTTATGCAGCGCAGTGGCCTTGGGCGGGGTGTAGGCGCCATAGATATGCAACTGGGCCGTGGGCAGCTGCTGGCGGATCAGCGGCCAGATCGTGGTCTTCATCCAGAGCACGGCATCCCAGTTCGGCGCGTGGCGGAAGTTGCCGATGCTGAGAAAGTGCGCGCGCTCATCGAAATCGCGGTACGCCGCCGTGGGCATGTCGATCATCAGTGGGCACCAGTGCAATAGCGCCGCCGGGACCTTGAACTGCTCGATCAGCAACTGCGACTCGACATCGGAAATCATCAGGTTCAGGTCCGAGCGGTAGATGGCGGCGATTTCCCGCTGGGCCTGATCGGTCGCGCTCATCTGTTCGAACATCTGCCGCTGGTCGGGGGCGAACAGGGTGCTGAAGTCATTCAGGTCCTGATCGTCTTTCAGGCGTGCCTTGAGCTGTTGCTGGCGGGCATCGCGCAGGCTTTGCAGGTCCGAGGTCTCCAGCACCCGCAGGGCCCCGGGACAGTGTTTTTCCACGCGCCAGCCGAACTGCTCTTCCATCATGAAACGGTCGAACAGCACCACGTCGGGTTGCAGGTCGGCGACAAAACTGTCGAAGCTGCTGTTATTGAGCTCGATGCGACATTCCTCGATGCCCAGGCTCGCCAGGTCGGCCTTGTGCTCGCCGATAACGGCCGGGCTGGCGAAGGTGATGCGCCAGCCGGCCTCGAGAAAGCTTTCGAGGATCTGCATCATGTGCCCGCCGGCGGCCGACGAGCGCGGTTCCGGCCAGACATAACCGATAACCAGGACCTGGGTGATGTCGGTGGCGTTCATAACAGGATTCCTTGAAACGGGCAGGGCGGGAAAAGGGGCGCAATTAAACCACAGCGGCGCTCGCGATTGACCTGCCCCGGCGCACTGCGTAGCCTTGCAGCTTCGAGGTTCTTCGGCGCTCGGCCGAAGCTAAGAAGGGAACGCGGTATGCCGCGGCTGCCCCCGCAACTGTAAACGGTTCGATAGCCCTGCAATGCCACTGCCTACGGGCGGGAAGGCGCAAGGCCCGGCCGGTTCGCCTGCTTTCGAGAGCAAGCGCGACCGCCAGACCGTAAGCCAGGAGACCTGCCTCGTCACCGTTTCTCACTACAACCGGGCGGGGTGATCCGGTGGCGAACGCATCCGCGCCCAAGGGCCGCGGTTCTCGTCCCGTATGCCCGCCACTTTGCCAAAGGGCATCCGATGAAAACACTGGCCAAGCTTCCCGTCACCATCGTCACCGGCTTTCTCGGCTCGGGCAAGACCACCCTGTTGCGCCATATGCTCGACAACGCCCAGGGCCGCCGCATCGCGGTGATCGTCAACGAGTTCGGCGAATTGGGCATCGACGGCGAGATCCTCAAGCAGTGCTCCATCGGCTGCAGCGAAGAAGAAGCCAATGGCCGTGTCTATGAACTGGCCAACGGCTGCCTCTGCTGCACGGTCCAGGAAGAATTCTTCCCGGTGATGCGCGAACTGGTGGCGCGCCGTGGCGACCTCGATCATATCCTTATCGAAACCTCCGGCCTGGCGCTGCCCAAACCCCTGGTACAAGCCTTCCAGTGGCCGGAAATCCGCAGTGCCTGCACCGTCGATGCGGTGATCACCGTGGTCGACAGCCCGGCCGTGGCCGCCGGCACCTTCGCCGCGTTCCCGGACCAGGTGGATGCCCAGCGCAAGCTCGACCCGAACCTGGACCACGAATCGCCGCTGCACGAGCTGTTCGCCGACCAACTGTCCAGCGCCGACCTGGTGATTCTCAACAAGGCCGACCTGATCAGCCCTGAAGACCTGGCCCGGGTGCGCCTGGAAGTGGCCGAGGAGCTGCCGCCGGCGGTGAAAGTCATCGAAGCCAGCAGCGGTCGCCTGCCCCTGGACGTGCTGCTGGGCCTGGGCGCCGGTTCCGAGGAGCATATCGACGGTCGCCACAGCCACCATGATCACCACCACCACGATGACGATCATGACGACCACGATCATGATGCCTTCGACTCGATCTCCCTCGAACTGCCGCAAGCCGATGAAAGTCTGCTGCTGGACGCCCTGACGCAACTGGTGGTCAAGCACGGTATCCTGCGGGTCAAGGGTTTCGCCGCGATCCCGAACAAGCCGATGCGCCTGCTGATCCAGGGTGTGGGCAGCCGTTTCGACAAGCATTTCGACCGCGCCTGGACGGCGGACGAGCCACGTGTCACCCGCCTGGTGCTGATCGGCCAGGAACTGGATGCCGCGCTGCTCGAATCGACCCTGCGCGCCGCGCTGACTGTCTGACCCATGCATCTGCTCAGGACCCAGCCCGGCGGTTTTGTATCGGATGACAATATCGCCGACCTGGGGCAAACCCCCGCCGAGCTGGTGATCCTCTGCAGCGGCGACTCAAGCCTGGCATTGCTCGCCGAAGCGGCGCGGCAACTGCCTGAAAATTACCCCAGTCTGCGCCTGGCCAACCCCATGCAGGTGCAGAACCACGCCTCGGTCGACCTCTATTTCGACCAGGTGCTGCAACACGCCCGGGTCATTCTGTTGTCTCTGCACGGTGGGATCGGTTACTGGCGCTACGGTATCGAGCGGTTGGTGCAACTGGCCGAGCGCGGGGTGACCCTGATCCTGGTACCGGGGGACGACCGTCCGGACCCGGAACTGAGCGACCTGAGCACGGTGCCCGCCGAGGAAGGCCGGCGGCTTTGGCATTTTCTGCGCCAGGGCGGCATGGGCAATGCCCTGGACCTGTATCGCTGTCTCGCCAACCTTTGGTTGGGGCGCGACTACTCCTGGGCCGAGCCGCAACCCTTGCCGCGCACGGCGATCTATCATCCTCGCCATGGCAGCGTCGGACTGCCTGCCTGGCGTGCCGACTGGCAGGCCGGGCAACCGGTCGCGGCGGTGCTGTTCTACCGCTCGCACTTGCAGGCGGCCAATACCGCCTTCGTCGATGTGTTCTGTCAGCGCTTGCAGGCGGCAGGGCTCAATCCCTTGCCGATTGCCGTGGCCAGTCTCAAGGAGCCCGCTTGCCTGAGTGTGGTGGAGGATCTGCTGGACGAGGTGGCGGCCGCGATCATCCTCAATACCACCGGATTTGCCCAGTCCAGCCCCGAGGCTCCCCATCTGCGGCCGTTTCGCCGGGATATCCCGGTGATCCAGGCCATCTGCGCCCAGGACAACGAGCCCGGCTGGCAGGCCAGCGAGCAGGGCCTCGGGCCCCGCGACCTGGCGATGCATATCGCCTTGCCGGAACTGGACGGGCGCATCATCAGCCGGCCCATCAGCTTCAAGGACCTGGCCTGGCGCAGCGAGCGCAGCCAGAGCGATGTGGTCTGCTACCGCGCCCAGCCCGAACGCATGGATTTCGTTGCCGAACTGGCCCGTCGCTGGATCGATCTGGCACGGCTGCCCAATGCGGACAAGCGCGTTGCCCTGATCCTCGCCAACTACCCGACCCGCGATGGGCGGATCGGCAACGGCGTGGGCCTGGATACCCCGGCGGCGGCGCTGAATATCCTGCGGGCGCTCAAGGAGCAGGGTTATCCGTTGAGCGAGGATTTGCCTGAAAGCGGCACGGCGCTGATCCAGGCCTTGCTCGGTGGTGTCAGCAACGATCTCGACAGCCTTGACCTGCGGCCGTGTCACCAAAGCATGGCGCTGGCCGATTACCAGACGATGTTCGAGCGCCTGCCCGAGGCCAATCGCCAGGCGGTCATCGCGCGCTGGGGCCGGCCGGAACAGGACCCGATGTTCCGTGGCGGGCGGATGATGGTCGCCGGGCTGCGTTTTGGCCTGACCTTCGTCGGCATCCAGCCGGCCCGGGGTTATCAGGTCGATGCCAGCGCGGTCTACCATGACCCGGACCTGGTGCCGCCCCATGGCTACCTGGCGTTCTATTTCTGGCTGCGACACACCTACGGCAGCCATGCGCTGATCCATGTCGGCAAGCACGGCAACCTGGAGTGGCTGCCGGGCAAGGGCGTCGGGCTGTCGCAGCAGTGCTGGCCGGATGCATTGCTGGGGCCATTGCCGAATATCTATCCGTTTATCGTCAACGACCCGGGCGAGGGTGCCCAGGCCAAGCGCCGCACTCAGGCCGTGATCATCGATCACCTGATGCCGCCGTTGACCCGAGCCGAAACCTACGGACCGCTGCGGGATCTGGAGTTGCTGGCTGACGAATACTACGAAGCTCAATTGCTCGACCCACGGCGTGCCCGCGAATTGCAGCGTGACATTCTCAAGCTGGTGCGCGAGACGCAGATCGACCGTGAACTGCAACTCGACGCGGGCCTGGACAGCGATGCCGACGCGGCGATCTGGCTGCCCCGGTTGGACACCTACCTGTGCGACTTGAAAGAGTCGCAGATCCGCGACGGCTTGCATGTGTTCGGCGAATCGCCGAGCGGGCGCCTGCGCATCGACACGCTGCTGGCCTTGCTGCGGATTCCCCGTGGCGACGGGCGCGGTGCCCAGTCCAGCCTGTTGCGGGCCTTGGCCAAGGCCTTTGAAATGGGCTTCGATCCGTTGGACTGTGCCCTGGCCGAACCCTGGAATGGGCCCCGGCCTGAGTCGTTGCAAGGCGTCAGCGAGGAAACCTGGCGTACCGCCGGTGACAGCCGCGAGCGCCTGGAACTGTACGCAGGGCAACTGATCGAGCGGGCGTTGCAAGCCGGGATCGATTGGCCGGACACGGCGTTGTGGACCGATGTGCGGCTGATCATCGATGGCTTGCTGACGGTGGTCGCCCCGCGCCTGGATGCTTGTGGTCCGGCGGAGATGAATGGCCTGCTCGATGCCCTGGCGGGTCGCTTCGTGCCGGCGGGTCCCAGCGGCGCGCCGAGTCGCGGACGCCTGGACGTATTGCCCACCGGGCGCAATTTCTTTTCCGTGGATGTGCGCAACCTGCCGACCACCACCGCCTGGCGCATCGGTTTTCAGTCGGCCAACCTGATTCTCGAACGGCATTTGCAGGACCATGGCGATCATCTGCGCCAGCTCGGCCTGTCGGTCTGGGGCACGGCGACCATGCGCACCGGCGGCGACGATATCGCCCAGGCCATGGCGCTGATGGGCGTGCGGCCGGTGTGGGCCACGGGTAGCCAGCGGGTCGACGATTTCGAGATCTTGCCCCTGAGCCTGCTGGACCGTCCACGGGTCGATGTGACCCTGCGCGTGTCCGGGTTTTTCCGCGATGCCTTTGCCAACCTGATCCGCCTGTTCGACGCGGCCGTGCAGGCCGTGGCGGCGCTGGACGAACCGGCGGATATGAACCCGTTGGCTGCCCGGGTCCGCGCCGAGCGCGAGCAGTTGCAAGCCGAAGGTCTGGATAAGGAACAGGCGGCCCGTCAGGCCGGCTGGCGAATTTTCGGTGCCAAGCCCGGGGCCTATGGCGCCGGGGTGCAGAACGCCATCGACGGGCGCTTGTGGCAGAGCCGCGAGGACCTGGCTGAGGTCTACCTGAACTGGGGCGGTTATGCCTATGGCGGCCAGGATGAAGGCACGGCGGCACGTGGACAGTTCGCGCAACGCTTGAGCCAGGTCCAGGCGGTGCTGCAAAACCAGGACAATCGTGAGCACGACCTGCTCGATTCCAATGATTACTACCAGTTCCAGGGCGGCATGCTGGCGGCGGTGGAAACCCTGCGCGGCGAACAGGCCGCCAGCTATCATGGCGACCACAGCCAGCCGGACCTGCCGAAGATCCGCACCCTCAAGGATGAGTTGAACCGGGTGATCCGCTCGCGGGCGGCGAATCCGAAATGGATCGACGGGGTCAAGCGCCATGGTTACAAAGGCGCTTTCGAGCTGGCGGCGACCGTCGACAACCTGTTTGCCTTCGACGCCACCACTGGCCTGATCGACGATCACCAATACGCGTTGCTGGCGGATGCCTATCTGCTGGACCCGGACACCCGTGACTTTGTCCGCGAACATAATCCGGCAGCGCTGCGGGATATGACCGAGCGCTTGCTGGAAGCCCAGCAACGCGGGTTGTGGAGCGAGCCCGGCGAGTACCGCGAGGCGCTGGAAAACCTGCTGCTGGATATAGAAGAAGATTCCTGAGGTGTGCAAGCCATGAGCGATACCCCGCATTTCCCGCTGTCGGCCGTGGTCGGCGCCGACGACCTGAAACTGGCGCTGTGCCTGACGGCGATTGACCCGAAGATCGGCGGCGTGCTGATCGAGGGCCCACGGGGCATGGCCAAGTCGACCCTGGCCCGTGGGCTGGCGGATCTGTTGGCCAGCGGGTTGTTCGTCACCTTGCCCCTGGGGGCGACGGAAGAGCGGCTGGTGGGCACCCTTGATCTGGACGCGGCCTTGGGCGAAGGCCGGGCGCAGTTTTCCCCCGGCGTGCTGGCGAAGGCCGACGGCGGGGTGCTCTATGTCGATGAGGTCAACCTGCTGCCCGATCATCTGGTGGACCTGTTGCTGGACGTCGCCGCCAGTGGCGTCAATCGGGTGGAGCGCGATGGTATTTCCCATCGGCACTCGGCGCGGTTCGTATTGATCGGCACCATGAACCCGGAGGAGGGCGAGTTGCGTCCGCAACTGCTGGACCGTTTCGGCCTCAACGTAGCCCTCAGCGGCCAGCCGCAGCCGAGCGAGCGGGGGCAGATTATCCGTCGGCGCCTGGATTTTGATAGTGACCCGCAAGGTTTCTGCGAGCAGTGGGCGCCGGCGCAGGAGGCCTTGCGCGAGCGCTGCCGCCAGGCCCGGGCACGCCTGCCGGAGATCGCCCTGGATGACCAGGCCCTGGAGGCGATTACCGAACGCTGCTTTGCGGCGGGTGTCGACGGCATGCGCGCCGACCTGGTGTGGTTGCGTGCCGCCCGGGCTCATGCGGCCTGGCGCGGTGCCGGGCAGATCTCCCCGGAGGATATCGAGGCGGTGGCCGAGTTTGCCTTGCGCCATCGTCGTCGCGAAGGTGTGCCGCCAACCTCGGCACCGGCCTCGAATCCGGGGGCAGCGCCCCAGTCGGCAAGCGAGCCCGGCGAGGGCCAGGGGCAATGGGGTGAGCTGCCGGCCCAGGCCTTGCCGGTGGGGGCGCGCCGGGAAATTCCGAGCTGGCCAAAAAAGCCCCAGGCATCCGCCCTCGACTGAAACCGGGGGCGGATGCCAGGCCTCGGTCAGGTCGTTTGTCCGCTGGGCGTCAAGGCGTCAGCAGGGCTGGTGATAGCGGTGCGATCAGTTGGGTGGAGACCTTGCTGGGCGGGCGCCCGCGTCTGCGCAAGGACCTGCGCTTTCGTCCGCGCAGCCGCTCGCCCCATGAACTGTGGCTGGTGATTGTCGATGCTTCGGCCTCGACCCGCCGGCACCATGCGTTGAGTGAGGCCAAGGGCTTGCTGGCGCAGGTGTTTGACGATGCTTATCGGCAGCGGGCGCGCCTGGCGTTGATGACTGCCAGCGGTGATCGGCCCAAGTGGCAGCTTCAGGGTTTGAAAGCTTCGAGTGATTTACGCGGTTGGCTGGAGGACTTGGGAGCAGGGGGCGGAACGCCTTTGCAGGCAGCGCTGGCGCAAGCGGCGGATTGGTTGGCCAAGCGGCAGAAACGCTTTGCGGCTGAACAGCAGCGGGTGCTGTTGCTGACGGATGGGCGTTTGAAAGCCTGGTCGGGCTTGCCGGTCTTTAACTGCCAGGCGTTGCTGGTGGACCTGGAAAAAGGTCCGATCCGCCTGGGACGTGCCGTGCGGTTGGCGGCGGAACTGGGCGCGCAGTATCGGCATATCGAAGAGCTTTCGACACCCTGAAAGACACTGCGATCGTGCGGGAGAACGCGGTCAACTGTAGGAGCAGAGCTTGCTCGCGAACCGCTGCAAGCGGCCATACACCTTGGAGCTACGGCGCCTATGAATCCGCCTTCGCGAGCAAGCTCTGCTCCTACAAGGTTTTGCGTGTTCTCTGGAGCGCTATCAGGCCGACAATGTCCACGGCTGCAGGTCGTAGCCTTTCTGGCTCAACTCCGCACGGGCCTGTTGCAGCAGGCTGACCAACTGCTCGGAGTCGGAGTAGGCGCTGCAAGGAATCTGCTGGCGACCGATGCTGTTGTTGGTCCGGTCGATCACGGTCAGGCTCAGTTCGCCTTTGTCTTGTGCCACCCAGGCAACACATTGGAATGGCTTGAGGGCCTGGCCGGCCATCAGAAGTGCTTCGTTCATACGGAGCGGGGCGTTCATGGGTTTTCTCTCAAGTATGCCCAAACAATTTCGCTGGACCGTCGGTTTGGGCTCACCGTTTCGGTCGGTTACTTGTACTGATGTCCGATCGCGGGCATCAGGTCACACAAGTCATAAAGTTTTTTTCACTTTCTTTCATATACTCAGTTCAAGCCCCGGTATGGCCACGTCCGCTCCGCCAAACCAGTAGCGGTGGCCCGAAGGCTCTGGCTTGCAGCTTTCCGGATCTATGGCTTATGCATCGGCAAAGTTATAACCAAACGGTACAAGCCTGCGTCAAGTTCTTGCTAGTGTTACAGGCAGGTTTGCCAACTGCTTGTTTCTAATAAATATTTAAAACTCTGGCGCCAAGGATCAGTCATGCAAGAAGCGGTTCCGCTCAGACGCCTGCTGGTGGTTGATCCCTGCGATGATTGTCATCGCCTGTTACCTGGCTTGCGCACCGTCGGCTGGGATGTCGACAGTTGCAATCTGGACGCCGCCCTCGACCGTTCCTGCGATGTCGGTCTGTTGCGTCTGCAACCGTTTCATCTCGAACGCCCTGAAGCGGTCAAGGACCTGATCAGCCGCAGCGGCACCGAGTGGATCGCGGTCCTCAGCCAGGAAGTGCTGCGTTTGCAGAACGTCGGTGACTTCGTGTGCGAGTGGTTCTTCGATTTCCATACTTTGCCCTTCGATGTTTCCCGCGTACAGGTGACATTAGGTCGCGCCTTCGGCATGGCGCGCTTGCGCGGCCAGGGTTCGATCCATGTCGACCAGCCGGAGCACGAGTTGCTCGGCGACAGCCGGCCGATCCGCGAGCTGCGCAAGCTGCTGGGCAAACTGGCGCCCACCGAGTCGCCGGTGTTGATCCGTGGGGAAAGCGGGACCGGCAAGGAGTTGGTGGCGCGCACCCTGCATCGTCAGTCCCAACGACACGCCAAGCCATTCGTGGCGATCAATTGCGGGGCGATTCCGGAACACCTGATCCAGTCCGAGCTGTTCGGCCATGAGAAAGGCGCCTTTACCGGAGCGCACCAGCGCAAGGTCGGGCGCATCGAAGCGGCCAACGGCGGCACCTTGTTTCTCGATGAAATCGGCGACTTGCCCCTGGAGTTGCAGGCCAATCTGTTGCGTTTCCTCCAGGAAAAGCACATCGAGCGAGTCGGCGGCAGCCAGCCCATCGCGGTGGATGTACGGGTGCTGGCGGCGACCCATGTCGATCTGGAAGCCGCCATCGGCAGCGGGCGTTTCCGCGAGGACCTCTATTATCGGCTCAACGTCTTGCAAGTGATAACGGCGCCACTGCGCGAACGGCATGGCGATGTGGCGATGCTGGCCAACCATTTTTCCCATTTCTACAGCCAGGAAACCGGGCGCCGGCCGCGTAGTTTCAGTGAAGAGGCCTTGGTCGCCCTGGGCAATCATGCCTGGCCGGGCAATGTCCGCGAGCTGGCCAATCGGGTCAGGCGCGGGCTGGTGCTGGCCGAGGGGCGGCAGATCGAGGCCCGGGACCTGGGTTTGAACAGCCTGCCGTGCGACAGCGCACCCATGGGCACCCTCGAAGACTATGTGCACCGTGCCGAGCACCAGGCACTGTGCGATGTGTTGAACCGGCACAGCGACAATATGAGCGTGGCCGCCCGGGTGCTGGGGGTGTCACGTCCGACTTTCTATCGATTGCTGCACAAGCACCAGATCCGCTAGGGCGCGGTGAGCGAAACGAAAAGGCCCGCAGCGTTTGCACGTTGCGGGCCTTTTCCATGGGGCTGCGTCAGAAGTAGTAGGGGAATTTCACGCTGAAGGAGAAGTCCGGCGCGTCGGGGGTCATGCCCAGGGACAGCATGGGTACGATGGTGAGGTTCGGCGAAGCGGCAATGGTCATGCCGATGTTGAAGAACCCCGAGTTGGCATCGCTGCCGATCACGTTCTGCCAGCTCTGACCGCTCTGCTGGAGCTTGCTCCTGCTTTGCACCAGGTCCGAGAACGAGAAGGACATGCTCATCTTCTCGTTCAGGGCGAAGGCCACGCCCGCGCCGATCTGGAAGCTGTCGCCGAGCTGGACCTTGCCGGGAACGACCACACCCTGTTGTGCACTGATATCGTTGAACGATTGCTCGAAGTTGTGAGTGTAGGCCAAGGTGCCGAACAGCACGGCCGGGTCAAAGGTTTTGACCAGCGAGATGCCGGGTGTGACGGACCAGACACCGTTGCCGGTCGGCAAGCTTTGCGGATAAGTCAGGCTGGTGCTTTGAGACGAGGTGAGGAACTTGATGCCATACGGATCCTTGCCGGTAGGCGCCTTGATCCGGAAACTGAAGACGGCATCCGGCCAGTTCTCCGACTCGTCGAGGAACTTGTAGGCCACGCCGAAGTTGACGTCGCCCAAGGCCGGGTCCTGTCTCACCGTTTGCTCGACGGTGGTGCCGGCTGCGCCACCGTTGCCGCCTCCGGCTTGATAGACCGAGTCCCGGTAGACGATCGGGGCGTTTATGTCGAACTGCCAACGGTTGTCGAGGTTATAACGGCCGGTCAGGTCGAGCGTCCAGGTATCGGACTTGATCCGATCCAGGTTGATATTGCCGAGGAAGATCGAGTCCAGGGCCAGAAAGCCGTTGAGAAACAGCTGCCGGGTATCGTAGTGCGAATACGTGACACCCGTCTCGACACTGAACTTGCCATTGCCAAAGAAGCCGCTGGCCTCGTTGTACAGGTCGGACACACTCTGGGCCGGTGCTGAATCATCCTTGAGGGACTGGCCATAAGAGGCGCCAGATGTGCTGGCCGCTGAGCCTGGAGCGCTCGCGCCGGCCGCCGCCACCGTTTGCCCCTTTTTCAGGTCCGCCGGGGATTTGACCAGGCGTTTGGGCGGTGGCGGTGCCGGTTGATCCTCGACCTGACGAACCCGTTGTTCCAGTACCGACAACGCTTGTTGCTGTTGTACGTAGCGTTGTTTCAGCTCCTGGAGTTCCTGTTTCAGGGCCTCTACCTCGGGGTCAGTTGCTGCTTGCAGCATCGTCGCCGGGAAGAGCGCACCCACACATACCGCCATGCGTAGAGAGAGCGATAGAGACATGAGATAAGTCGTCCTTTTCTGACATCCAATGGTCGAAAATGAGCGTAGTTCAGAATCCCATACTGCGTAGTCCCTTGAGTTGAGTCAGGCTGCAATCCAGTGCTCCCACGGTAGGCATGTTGTTCTGCAACACCACATTGAGTTGGGTCATGCTGTTGACCAGGTTGTTGCCACCCAGCAGGGTAGTGGACTGCAACACACCGCCCTGGGCGATCTGTTGCAGCGCGTTGCCCTGATTGTTGTTGGCCAGTATCTGCATTTTCACGCCGCTGGCCGCGGCAGAGACGGTGACGCTGCCGGCGGCACCGGAGCCGGTAATGCTGCCGCCGCTGGTGAGCGCCTGGCCCATTTGCTGAGGGCTGGTCGGGACCTGGTTCGCTTCACTGACATTGATCGCCACGTTGTTGCTGGCACCGTTGCCGTCGCCAGCGGCACGCACTACCTGGGTCACTCCCGCCGAGGCGTTCAGGCCGGCACCGCCGATCACCGTGCCGGTGCCCTGGGTGGGGGCCGCCCCGTTGCCCTGGGTGCTGAAGGTGGTGACGTAGAACTGCGGTTTGACAGTCGATTGCTGGATTTGCAGGGAAGTGGCCGCGCCGATGATGTCGCCCCGGGCGTTGGTCCAACTGCTTTGCATGACAATGCCGAAACTGATGATGCGTCCTGGCATGACGTAGCGACCACGCAGTTCGGACATCTCTGAATCTTTCAGTTCGATAGGCTTGAAGGGCAGGGTTGCGTGTGCCGGCAGGCAGGTGAGTGCCAGGCAACTGACCATCAACCAGTGTGAGTTTTTCATGTGCTGCTCCCGGAGCATCCTGCCCCTTTATTTTTAGTTCACCTTAGAAGAAGTCGCTCTGGATAAAGCCGAAATCCATCAGTTCCGCGTCCTTGACCGGGTGGAAGGTGTCCAGCTTGTTCTTGGCCGTCAGCGGGGCCGGTGGGTCGAGCAAGGCGTTGCTCTTGTCGTAGCCGGGACCGATGATGGCGAAGATGATGCCGTTCCAGCCTTTCTGGAAGTCGGCCTTGCTGTAGCGCTTGTGGCCCAGTACCGGGTCGCCGATATAGACCCAGTCCTTGTCGGCGCGCTGCATCACCACGAAATGCTTGTAGCCGCGGATCTCCATCATCACCACGACCGGAATGGTCACGCTGGGCAGGCTGTCGGCGGGAATCTTGTAGCCCCTGGCGCGCATGCCGATGCTTTCGATGTAGCGCTTCATGTCCAGCATGGAGAAGCCTTGCTTCTTGACCAGCTCCTGGTCGGAGGTGGTCAGCATGCCTTTGATGATCTGTTCTTCGTTGACGTCCAGCCAGTAGGCCTGGCGCAACAAGGTGGCGAGTGCGGCGGCACCACAACTGAAGTCGGTCTTCTGCTCGACCAGGTCGGAAAAACGCCGTTCGCGAATGCTTTGTACGTGCTTGTAGAAAACCACTGCACCCGGCAGGCCGGGCACGGCCATGGTCGCGGCCTGAATAGGGATGGAGAGAAAAAGCGCGAGGGCAAGGGCGATAGTACGCATGGTCATACGCCTCTCAGAGCTGAAAAAAGAGCCCCGTTTCCGGGGCTCTCAGTACTGTTGCCACTACATGCAGGCGCGGCAGCCTGCTGCGATGGACAGGGTGTTGCCTTGTTGGTTGCCGACACCGGCCGCCACGTTGGCACCCACATTGCCCGAGGCATTGTTGAGCGAGTTGTTGATGCTGGCGTTGTTGACCACAGGCATGGTCCAGCCGTTAGGTGTCATCACTTGATAGGTGGCGACGCCATTCAGGTCGATAGTCCCCATCTCGGTACCTTTGATGGTTTCTTTCCCTTTGCCGTTGTCTCCGCCACCCCAGCCGTCATTGCCATAACCGCCTTTGCCGCTGCTTTCGGTGCCTGAGAAGGTCCCTTTGTAGCTGCCATCAATATCGATAGTGGCTTTGAGGGTGGTGACTTTGTAGGCTTGTACCGCGGCGTTGGCCACTTGCAGGCCGTTGGAGTTCTGGGTAGCCGCGCCGGTTGCCGACGCGACACGACCGCCGGATACGGCGATGGCCAGGTCGTTTTTCTGTTGGTTGAAGTTGCCGGCAGCAACGTTGACACCCATGTTGCCGGAGCCGTTGTTACCAGAGTTGTTCAATGACCCATTGTTCTGGGTGGATTGGTTCAGGACCGTGTTGTTGTGGTTGGTTTGGGTCAAAGTGGTGCTGGAAACGGCGCTGCCGAAGATGAAGCTTTCGTCGGCGGTGGCCAGCGCGGCTTCGTTGAGCTGCTGGTTGCCATCGCCGGCCGCGGCGTTGGCGCCCATGTTGCCGCTGGCACTGTTCAACGAGCTGTTGATGCTGCCGTTGTTCTGGGTGCCTTCGTTGACGACGGAGTTGCCGTGGCTGTCCTGGGTGTCATTCACCGAGGCGGTGGCGCCTGCGGTGATTTGCAGCAGGGTCGCCAGGTCCGGGCCTTTGTCATGGTCATGATGACGACGACCGTGTCCTTCATCACCGCCTGCCTGAGCGGCCATTGCCATGATGGCGGCCAGAGCGAAGACCAGTGGTTTGAGAGCCATTGTAGGTTTCATGGTGTGTATCTCCGTGCTTATTAGTTGAGTTAAGTGTTGGTACTTTCTAATGGGCACTGCACGGGTCAATCAGCGACCCGGATACTGAGGGTGTTGGCCATACGGTTGCCCACCCCCGCGCTCTGGCTCACCTGAATCACGCCCCGGCTGCCGGTGAAGGCCTGGTCGCTGGTAACGACCTGGCGACTGCCGGAGGGTGTGGATGAGTCCGAGTTCGGTGACAGCGCCACGTTCTGTTGGGACAGGACGCTGTCGTCGATGCTTTGCGGCGCGGCACTGATGCTGATCCGCACGGCATTGATCATCTGGTTGTTGGCACCGGCGGATTGGTTGACCCCAACCATGCCGTTGCCGTTACTGAAAGAGTTGCCCTGGATGGCCGCCTTGGCGTCGATTGCCGTACTGGCCCCGGTGGTGATTTTCTGGTTCAGCGAGGTCGTGGCACTGGCGTTGGTGCCGACCGCGATGGCGCGGCTGTTGAGCTGTTGCTGCTGGTCGCCGGCGGCCTGGTTGACCATCACGTTGCCGTTGTATTGCTGGCTACTGTTGTTGATCGTGGCGCTGTCGATAACCGGGCTACCGGAGTCGGCCAGTACGCCGGCGCTACTGAACAGGGCGAGAAGAAACAGTGAATGGCGCATGTCATTGCCCCTTGCCGATGGCGCCGAGGGCGTTCATACCCGCCGACAGCCCATGGTTGATCGTGTTGGCGATGCTGGCGCCATTGCCGCCGCCGTGTCCGGCGGTCATCCCTGGCAGGCCATTGGGGTTGTTCAGGCCGGGCATGCTGGTGGTATTGGTGGTGATCAGTTGGCTAATGGAGCCGCCGGTACTGATGCCAGCGATATCGCCATCACTCAGTTCCTGGCCGGTGGTCGAGGTGATTACGGCGGAAGGGTTGGCGTTGACCGTGGTGGGGTTGGGATCAGGTTGTAGGGCCGGGCGGCCATAACTCTGTGGTTGCACGGTACGATCAAGGACAATCACTCCGTTGCCACCGGCCTGGGCCGTGAGGCAGAGCATCGAACTGATCGCGCAACTGATCAGCACGGTGCGGGTAAAGCCGGTAGTGAAAGTCCCCATGACGGCATTCCTTCTTCAGTACGCTGGCCCTAGCCTGGCGTTTGAGAGGGAAAGAGCAGAAGCTGTGCCGCTTTTTGTTTTTCCTTTTAAAACAATGGGTTGTTTTGGAAGGCAAATGAATCGCGTGAAAACTGTTTCACGGATGAGACAGTATCGAGGGGGGCAGACGGGGAGATTTCGGCGCAACGCGGTAATACGGGCCTTTCAGGGGAGGTGTATCAGGGGCTTAACACTTGGGGCAGTGCCGTGCCTGAACCGTTGATTTTGAGGCTTCGCCTGTGTAGCGGGTGTTTCAGAAATGGACACTGATCCCGATTTTCCTGGGGTTTTCGGCGTTTTCAGGCACTTTCAAGCAGCCGGGCGACGGCCGCGAAGGCCTGCTCGCGACGCGCCTGCCAATCGCCTTCGATCACCGTTACCGGTTGTCCATGCTGTAACAGCCAATCCAGGCTGGCGGCGAAAAAGGTCTGGCGTTCACCCAGCTCCGGTTGGCAGCGCTGGCCATCGTCGATCCAGCCCACGCCTTCGGGACGCAGTAACAGGTGCAGGTCATAGTGGCGCGCCAGCAGGGCCTGTTCGATCCACGCCGGGCATTCGCCGAACAGGATCCGGCTCCAGAGCAGATTGCTCAGCAAGTGGGTGTCGAGAATCAGCAGCCTGGGGGCCTGCGCGCGAGCCGCATCCTCCCAATCAAGCTGCCCGCGGGCGATGGCCGGGATATCCTCCAGGCAAGTATCACGCGGGTTGCACTCGATGAAATAACGCACGTATTCGCCCACCACCAGGCCACCGAAATGGGCTTGCAGTTCGGCGGACAGCCAGCTTTTACCACTGGATTCAGGCCCCGCCAGGACAATGACCTTCATGGGCGCGGGCATGGGAATTCCTTGGGCTCGAAAAAAGGAGGGCGATTGTACCCTCCCGCTCTCAGACCTTGAACTGCTTGAGCAAGGTATTGAGTTGCTGGCTCAGGTTCTTGAGCTTTTCACTGTCGACACTCGATTGCTCGGCCGCCAGGGCCGTGCTGTGGGACAGGCCCGCCGCGTCGGTGACGTTCTGGTTGATTTCCTCCACCACATGGGACTGCTCAAGGGTGGCGCTGGCAATCGAGGCATTGAGCCCATTGAGGTTACGCAGGGCCTGGCCGATGGCGTTCAGGCTCTCACCGGCCAGGCCGGCCTGCTCGATGGTCAGTTGCGAGGCACGGCTGCTGTCGCCGATGACTTTCACCGCGGCTTCGGAATGACCTTGCAGGCGTTCGATCATCGACTGGATCTCCGCCGTGGACTTCTGGGTGCGCTGGGCCAGCAGGCGCACTTCATCGGCGACCACGGCAAAGCCGCGACCCTGTTCACCGGCCCGGGCGGCTTCGATGGCGGCGTTCAGGGCCAGCAGGTTGGTCTGTTCGGCAATCGAGCGAATCACTTCCAGGACGCTGCCGATCTGCGTGCTTTCGGCCGCCAGGGTGCGGATCACCTCCACCGCCTGGTTGATGGTGGCGGAGAGTGAATCGATCTGTTGCAGGCTGTTGTCGATATTCAGTTGGCCCTGGCGCGCCTGGGCTTCGGCATCACGCATCTCGCTGGCGGCCTGCTCGGCATTCTTGGCCACGTCCTGCACGCCATAGGTGACTTCGTTGATCGCCGTCGCCACCATTTCCATCTGTTGCGATTGCTGCTGGCTGCGGGCCTGGGCCTGGGTGGCGTTGCTGCCCAGGTCGCTGGAGGACTGGCCGAGTGCGGTGGCCGAGTCCTGGAGCTGACCAACCACGCTGCGCAGCTTGCTGGTAAACCCGTTGAAATGGCGGGCCAGTTGCGTTACTTCATCCTGCCCGTGGGTATCGAGGCTGTGGGTCAGGTCGCTTTCACCGCTGGCGATATTGGCCATGGCGTTCACGGTTTCCTGCAGGGGGCGCACGATGCTGCGGGCAATCATCGTCACCAGCAACGCCATGATCAGCGCAATCCCCAGGCCGATCAGCGACGCTCGCCAGACCTGGCCGTAGAACTCGTCCTGCAGGTCGTCGACGTACACGCCCGAGCCGAGGATCCAGCCCCAGGGTTCGAAGAGCTGGACATAGGAGGTTTTCTGTACCGGGGCGCTGGCCCCCGGTTTTGGCCAGCGATAGTTGATCATCCCCGCGCCCTTGGCCTTGGTCAGGGTGACCATCTCGTTGAACAGGGCGTAGCCGTCCGGGTCCTTGATCCCTGACAGGTCCTGGCCTTCAAGCTTGGGGTTGGCCGGGTGCATGATCATCACCGGGCGCAGGTCGTTGATCCAGAAATAGTCGGTCTGGTTGTAGCGCAGGCCGCGGATCACGTTCATGGCCTGCTTCTGCGCGGCGTCGCGGCTGAGGGTGCCGGCGGTTTCCAGGTCATGGTAGTAGTTGAGGATGCCACTGGCGACCTGGACCACGTGCTGGGTCTTCTGCGCCTTGCCCTGGTACAGGTCGTCATGGATCTGCTGGAGCATCAACAGGCCCAGGGTCAGCAGCATCGCCATGGCGACGATGAGGATGAGCCACAACCGCCGACTGATCGACACATTTCGCAAACTATTCATGAGGACACCGCTCCTTGTTTCTTCTTGTTGTGATCATCGCCAATCTGCATCCAAACAGGTTTTATCGCTCCTGCCCAGCAGGCTTTTGGCTACTTTCCTGGCAGCCACAAACAGACGTGTCTGATAGGATCTCGGCCCGAAACTGACAAACCTGAGTTGATGTTTGATTTTTCAGGCATTTTTTACGCTTTGACGACAAGTGGTGCGGCACGCTGTGTACCTGTTGTCATGGGCAACTGATCGAGCGTCGAATTTTTCAAGTGCCGCGCGGGGTGTGCGGCAGCATGGGGGAATAATGGATCTGTGGACCGCCGTACAGGCAGTGATTCTGGGTATTGTCGAGGGTTTGACGGAGTTCTTGCCGATCTCCAGCACTGGGCACCAGATTATCGTCGCGGACCTGCTGAATTTCGGTGGGGAACGGGCGATTGCCTTCAATATCATTATCCAGCTCGGGGCGATCCTGGCGGTTGTCTGGGAGTTTCGTCACAAGGTGTTCTCGGTGGTCCGGGACCTGCCGACGCAGCGCAATGCCCAGCGCTTTACTTTCAACCTGCTGGTGGCGTTCCTGCCGGCGGTGGTGCTGGGGGTGTTGTTCAAGGAGGTTATCGCCACCTATCTGTTCAACCCGATCACCGTCGCCGCCGCGCTGGTGGTGGGCGGCTTGATCATCCTCTGGGCCGAGCGCCGCCAGCACGTGGTGCATGCCGAGACGGTGGATGAGATCACCTGGAAAGATGCCCTGAAGGTCGGCTTCGCCCAATGCCTGGCGATGATCCCCGGCACCTCGCGTTCCGGTGCGACCATTATCGGCGGCTTGCTGTTCGGGCTGTCGCGCAAGACCGCCACCGAGTTTTCGTTCTTCCTGGCGATGCCGACCATGGTCGCCGCCGCGGTGTATTCCGGTTACGGTTTCCGCCATCAGTTCCAGATGGCGGACTTGCCGGTGATTGCCCTGGGTTTCGTGACGTCCTTTGTTTTCGCGATGATCGCCGTGCGCGGCTTGCTGAAGTTCATCGCCAGCCACACCTATGTGGCGTTCGCTTGGTATCGGATTGCTTTCGGCCTGGTGATCCTGGCCACCTGGCAGTTCGGCTGGGTCGACTGGTCGAGCCACGGATGAGGGCGCCACGTAACGAGGAACGTACCCGCCAGGCTGGCGGCCGGGTCCGGCATCTCAAGCTCAAGCTGGCGGTGCTGCTGGTGCTCTGCGTGTTGCCTGGATTTGGCGCGCTGAAGATGTGGCTCGGCGGTGGCTCCCCGGCACCGTTGTGGGCTTACGGACTGGTCAGCCTGCTGGCGTTTTTTCTCTACTGGAGCGACAAGCGCAAGGCTCGCGACGAAAGCTGGCGTACACCGGAGAAGGTCCTCCACGCCATCGAGCTGCTGGGCGGCTGGCCGGGGGCGCTGATCGCCCAGCAGGTGTTTCGGCACAAGACCCGCAAAGTCTCGTTTCAGTTGGTGTTCTGGTTGATCGTGCTGTTGCACCAGGTGTTCTGGATCGACTACCTGTTCCTCGGCACCAGCCTGGTGCACCTGTCGTTTCTATAACAGCAGGCCGACCTGGACGCGCTTGGGCAGTTTTGCCACCACCAGTTGGTGGGAACGCTGGATCAACCCTTGCAGTTCGTCACGGCCAAGCGGGTAGGGTGTGTCCATGATGATCCAGTGGGCCCTGGCCAGATACGGCGCGGGCCCGATCCCCGGACGGTCGACATGACCGAGGAACAGCTCCTTGTCGACCTTGAAGGCCAGGGAGTCGCCGCGCAGCCCTTGCACGGCGAACATCTTGTTGCCGGCAATGGAAAATACCCGCACGCCGCCCCATTTGTAGTCTTCCCGCGCCCCGGGCAGTGTCAGGCAGAACTGCGCGACGTCTTCCCGGCTCAGGCTTGATCCTTTCACAGTGTTCTATCTCCGCAACCTTTGAAAACTTCAGCCAGATGATCGATCCAGGCCCGCACCGCCGGCAGTACGCCGCGCCGATGGGGGTAGACGGCCTGCAACCAGCCGCCGGGCAAGGACCATTCCGGGAGTATCTGCACGAAAGTGCCGTTGGCCAACTCCTGCTCACAATACAGCATCGGCAGGACGGTAAAGCCCAGGCCGGCAAGGGCACAGGCCTTGCGCACGACAAAGTCGTCGACTCCGAGTCGGGCCTCGAGGGTCAGTTCGCGTTTTTCACCCTCGGCGTTGATCAGGCTCAGGTGCACCAGCCGATCAGCCTCCAGGGCGCCCAATACGGGTGCATTCCTGAGATCGTCCAACTGGTTGATGGGGTGTTGTTCGAGAAAGGCCGGTGTCGCCAGGATAAAGGTTTGCGCCTGACGCAGGCGGCGGGTCACCAGCAACGGGTCTTCGTCGCCTTGTTCGCGGACCCGCAGGGCGACATCGACGCCCTCGGTCACCAGGTCGACCCGCCGATTGACCATCAGCACTTCCAACTGAACCAGCGGGTGCGCGGTCAGGAAGCTGGAGATCACCCAGGGCATGAACTCCTGGGCCAGGCCCACCGGAGAGGAGACGCGCAAGCGTCCACGGGGTTCGCTGGACATGCTGGCCACCGCCTCGTCGGCCATCTCGGCCTCCAGCAGCATCGCCTGGCAATGGCGCAGGTAGCGCTCGCCGACCGCCGTGAGTTTCAGCTGGCGGGTGGTGCGTTGCAGCAAGCGCGCGCCGAGGCGTTCTTCCAGCTCGGCGATGCGTCGCGACAGGCGCGACTTGGGAATGCCCAGCAGACGCCCGGCCGCCGCGAAGCCGCCGGCTTCGACCACCTTGGCGAAGTAGTAGAGATCGTTGAGGTCCTGCATGGGCGTGACTCGATTGTTCTATGGTTGGGACAAACTATCACATTCAAGCTGTCTAATCGGCTATTGGTTTCGCCTGTAGGATTATCTCAACTTGATCGCCCAGTGGCGATCCTCACTTGGAGATCCCGCATGAAACTCTTGCACATTGATTCCAGCATCCTGGGCGACAACTCCGCCTCCCGTCAGTTGAGCCGTCAGGTGGTCGACGCCTGGAAACTCGCCGAGCCTTCTGCCGTGGTGACCTACCGCGACCTGGCCAGCGACGCCATCAGCCACTTCTCCAGCCTGACCCTGGTCGCCGGCGGTACCGCTGCCGAACTGCGTGACGCCGCCCAGCGCCACGAAGCCGAACTCAGTGCTTCGACCATCGAAGAGTTCCTCGCCGCCGATGCCATCGTCATCGCGGCACCGATGTACAACTTCAGCATCCCGACCCAACTCAAGGCCTGGATCGACCGCATCACCGTCGCCGGCAAGACTTTCCGTTACACCGAAGCCGGTCCTGAAGGCCTGGCGGGTGGCAAGAAACTGGTGATCGTCTCCACTTCCGGCGGCCTGCATGTCGGCATGCCTACCGGCGTAGCCCATGAAGACTACCTGAACGTGCTGTTCGGTTTCCTCGGCATCACCGATATCGAATTCGTCCGCGCCCATGGCTTGGGTTACGGCGAAGAAGTCCGCGCCAAGGCCATCAGCACCGCGCAGGCGCGGATCAGCGAAGAGCTGTTCGCCACCGCGTAAAGCTTTGGTAAACGCGCGAGCTTCTTTCGGGAACACCCATTAAACTCCGTACTCTGATCATTATGAATGGTCAGAGTACGGAGTTTTTTGCGTCTGGCTGTTCAGGTTTGGCTCGGTTTATGCAAGCATCGATCAACCATAGGTGCTCTGAAAAACCTCGAAAATCAGTCAAAGCCCTCTCCAGAGCTTTAGCTTCAGGGAATTGAAGAGAATTGGCGTGCTAATTACGCAGCAAAGGTGGACATCCCCATGATGCGTCTTTGTGCAGTGTTACTGATCTGCTTGTCCAGCAGCCTCCTGACGGTGCAGGCTGCGCCGCCCGCTCATTGGAGCGTCGGTTATCATCGTCTGATATTCCTCGATCCGCTGGATCTCAAGCCGATGTCGGCGATTGCCTTCTATCCTTCCAGTGATCGTGAGCACACGAGCCGGATCGGCAACTACACGATCCAGGCCGGCGAAGACGTCAAGGTTGCCATTGGTCGCTATCCACTGCTGATGTTGTCCCATGGCAACACCGGCACGCCCCTGGCCCTGCACGACCTGGCCACTTCCCTGGCGCGCAAGGGCTTTATCGTGGTCGCGGTGTTGCACCCGGGCGACAACTACAAGGATCAAAGCCGCCTGGGGACGCTGAGCAACCTCTATGGCCGGCCTATGCAGATTTCCGAAGCCATCACCGCCGCCCTCGGCGACTCGACCCTGTCACCGTTTATCGAAGCCGAGAATGTCGGCGTGATCGGTTATTCGGCGGGCGGCGAAACCGCGCTGATCCTGGCCGGCGCCCAGCCGAACCTGGAGCGTCTGCGTCGTTATTGCCAGCAGCGTCCGGATGACAAGGATGCCTGCAACACCAAGGGCGAATTGATTGTCGACCGCGATGACCTGCAGCCGGTGGCCGATCCACGGGTGCATGCGCTGTTGCTGATGGCGCCGCTGAGCCTGATGTTCGGCCGCCATACCCTGGCCGGTGTCCATGTGCCGGTACTGATGTACAGCGGCGGTGACGACAAGCTGGTGTTTCCGGACAAGAATGCCGCCGCCCTGGCGCGCAAGCTGCCGGTGGCGCCGCAGTTCAAGCTGATCGCCGGGGCCGGGCATTTCGTCTTCATGGCGCCGTGCGGCCCCGAGCAACTGCAGGCCACGCCGGGACTCTGTACCGATGCCGAAGGGGTCAACCGCGAGGATATTCATCGCGACCTGATCCACGAAGCCGGGCGCTTCTTCAGCAAGACCCTCAGTACGCCGAGCCATGGCGGGATGCAGACCGCCGATCAGTGAGTCAGTGGGCGGCCGCGCGACGTGCCAGCAGCACCGTGACCGACAGGCCGCCGACCGAGAGGAGTGCGGCCGTGAAGAAAATCCACGAATAGCCCAGGTTCGAGGCCACCGCGCCCATCACCGGACCGGCGATGGCCAGTGCCAGGTCGAAAAATACCGCATAGGCGCTCAGGCCCGCGCCGCGACTGCTACTCGGCACCTGTTTGATCGCCTCCACACCCAGCGCCGGATACACCAGCGACAGGCCAAACCCCGCCAGGCCCGCGCCGGCCAGGGCGACGCCGGTGGAAGGCGCCAGCCAGAGCAGCACCAGGCCCAGGGTCTCGATACTCATGCAGGCGATGGCTGCCTTGAAACCGCCGAAGCGGTTGATGCAGCCGATAAAGAACAGCCGGGCGAGGATGAAGCAGGTGCCGAACACCGTCAGGCAATAGGCGGCACCGGTCCAGCCGCGGCTGAGATAGAAGAGGGTGACAAAGGTAGTCAGGGTGCCATAGCCGATGGAGGCCAGGGTCAGGCTGGCGCCATAGGGCGCGATACGCCCGAACACCGCCCAGAACGGCAGGCGCTCACCGCGAATCACCGGCACCGAAGGTTTGTTGCGAATCAGCAGCAGCGCTCCGAGGGCCAGGGTCGACAAGGCGATGCCGAGGCTGGCGAAGCCGTAATCCTCGACCATCAGCACCCCCAATGGCGCGCCAATGGCGATGGCGCCGTAGGAGGCGATGCCGTTCCAGGAAATGACCCGGGCGGTCTGATCCGCGCCGACCTGGCCAATGCCCCAGCTGATGGTGCCGACGCCGATCAGGCCCTGGGCGATCCCCAGCAGCAGGCGCGCACCGATCAGAATCCCCAGGCTCAGCAGTGGCAGGTGCTGCACTTGTGTCGAGACCCACGTCAGCGCGCCGCTGAGCACAATGCCCGACAGGCCATAGATGATCGAACGTTTGGTGCCGATACCGTCGGCCATGCGCCCTGCCATGGGGCGGCTGAGCAGGGTCGCCAGGTATTGCGAACCGATGGTCAGGCCAGCGATCACCGCGCTGAACCCCAGTTGTCCGTGTACATAACCGGGCAACACCGCAATCGGCAGGCCGATGCAAAGGAAGGCGATGAAGGTGTAGAAGACGATGGAAACGATCTGCAGGGTGATCGTCAGGTTGCTGGTCGGTCTGGGAGGTTGCTGGGCGGACATGAAGGCTCGTTCGCGGGCGGGCGGTTAGAGGCGAACATGATGGCGGGATGGGAGGATAAAAGAAAGCAGGCTAACTAATTTCTTGTGTGCTCTATGGGAGCCGGCGTGCCGGCTCCCATAGTTTTTTAGAACACCACGCCCTGGCTGCGCAGGTAGTCGTCATAGGTGCCGCTGAAGTCGATCACGCCGCTTGGGCTCAGTTCGATGATGCGGGTGGCCAGGGATGAAACGAACTCACGGTCGTGGCTGACGAAGATCAGCGTGCCCGGGTAGTTCTCCAGCGCCAGGTTGAGGGACTCGATGGATTCCATGTCCAGGTGGTTGGTCGGTTCGTCCATGATCAGCACGTTCGGCTTTTGCAGGATCAGCTTGCCGAACAACATGCGGCCTTGCTCACCACCGGAGATGACCTTGACCGACTTGAGGATCTCGTCGTTGGAGAACAGCATGCGGCCGAGGGTACCGCGAACCACTTGTTCGCCTTCCTTGGTCCAGCGGCCCATCCAGTCGAACAGATTGGATTCGTCTTCGAAGTCCGAAGCGTGATCCTGGGCGTAGTAGCCCAGTTCGGCCGCTTCGGTCCACTTGACGGTACCGGCGTCCGGGGTCAGTTCGTTGACCAGGGTGCGCAGCAGGGTGGTCTTGCCGATCCCGTTCGGGCCGATGATCGCCACGCGCTCGCCGGCTTCAACCTGGAAGCTGAAGTCCTTGAACAGGGTCTTGCCATCAAAACCTTTGGCCATGCGCTCGACGATGACCGCCTGGCGGTGCAGCTTCTTGGTCTGTTCAAAGCGAATGAACGGGCTGACGCGGCTCGATGGCTTGACTTCGGCCAGCTGGATCTTGTCGATCGCCTTGGCGCGGGAAGTGGCCTGCTTGGCTTTCGAGGCGTTGGCCGAGAAGCGGCTGACGAAGGATTGCAGCTCGGAGATCTGTGCTTTCTTCTTGGCGTTGTCCGACAGCAACTGCTCGCGGGACTGGGTCGCCACGGTCATGTATTCGTCGTAGTTGCCCGGGAACAGGCGCAGCTCGCCGTAGTCCAGGTCCGCCATGTGGGTGCAGACGCTGTTCAGGAAGTGACGGTCGTGGGAGATGATGATCATCAGGCTGGAGCGCTGGGTCAGGATGTTTTCCAGCCAGCGGATGGTGTTGATGTCCAGGTGGTTGGTCGGCTCGTCGAGCAGCAACACTTCCGGATCGGAGAACAACGCCTGGGCCAGCAGCACCCGCAGTTTCCAGCCCGGGGAGACTTCGCTCATCGGGCCGTTGTGCTGCTCGATGCCGATACCCAGGCCCAGCAGCAATTCACCGGCGCGGGATTCGGCGGTGTAGCCGTCCATCTCGGCGAAATCGGTTTCCAGCTCGGCCACGGTCATGCCGTCTTCTTCGGTCATTTCCGGCAGCGAGTAGATGCGGTCGCGCTCGGCCTTGACCTTCCACAGCTCTTCGTGACCCATGATCACGGTGTCGAGTACGCTGAATTCTTCGTAGGCGAACTGGTCCTGGCGCAGTTTACCCAGGCGTACGTTCGGTTCCAGCATGACCTGGCCGCCGGACGGGTCGAGGTCGCCGCCGAGGATTTTCATGAAGGTCGATTTGCCGCAGCCGTTGGCGCCGATCAGGCCGTAGCGGTTACCGGCGCCGAATTTGACCGAGACGTTCTCGAAGAGCGGCTTGGCGCCGAACTGCATGGTGATATTTGCGGTGGAGATCAATTACTTTACCTATCAAGGGGTTACGCGCTGCTGATGGGGTGCTTGGGCCATTCCCTGGGCATTTCAGGAGCTTTTCCATCTCGCTCCGGTCACCGCTAGAGTTCAGCCAGCGCGCGTACGTAAAGAGCAGCATCCGACGCTGTGTCCGAGCTGCTGTGCAATTTAAAGGCGGGATTCATTCCAGACATTGGGCCTATTGTCGCATACGGATGACGACAGTTACATGGCTGTCGGCGAGTGTCTGTCTGTGAGGCCCAGCACAGAGCCATGTCTATACATATGTACGACTTGAGACATAACGCTTCTCAGCACAATACGTCCCCGTAATTGAAATCATGATTCTGGAGGCGGTACATGGGTGTTGGAGCGGCTACAACCAGGGACGGTGTGGATGGGAACGGGAGCAGCGGATCGAGGAAAAGACCCGGTTCGGCCCTCGGGAACGAGGGCGGACGCCCCAGGATCCAGGGGAATGAAGCCGGTACCTCGACACAAAGTAATGAGCCGAGCCCATTCGGGACCCGCCTCGCCCTCTGGGGGCAATCGAAGCGCTACAACGAAGCCAATGAAACCTTTGATAGCCAGATCATCCTGGAACTCGGCGAGGTCCCAGGGATTGCCGACGCCATACGCTCACTCGGACTGCAGCATCCCGACAAGCCCACGGTGTGGTTTCGACTGAATGGACAGGGCTATGCGCCGGTGCTTGGCGATCCCGCGCTCATGAACGGTCATGCCCGTATCCTGGTCCTCGGCGTAGCGGGTGCGGAAGGGGTCTTGAGCGGCTATACGCCGGCCCAGGTGGAAAGCCGGATCAGCGAGTTCCGTGGCTGGCTGCGTGATCGCTACCACTACGGTAGTTATGGCTTGAAAGGTTCTATTTACGAGGACTATCTGACCACTGCCTCGAACTGGAACACCCGGCATCCCGCTTATCCGGTGACCGGCATGGGCCGCGGCGGCAAACGTGATCCCGATTTCTGGCGCAAGGTGAAAGAGCGCCTGCGCGATAGCAGTGGAACACGCGCGGAAAAGGTCCGGGCGCTCAGCCAGATGGACCTCAGGATTGATCTGCGTGGCCTGCCTTTTTTCAGCATGCCGGGCAGTGTGGCCACCGAACTGGAGCAGGTGGATGGCGCACTGATTGCCGATATCCTTCACCGCCAGTCAGAGGGTACCCCTGCACCTGTGGTCACCCGCGTGATAGAACCCATGGCCGGCTCGGGGGTTTATTCGAACTGGGCCAGGGCGCTGGGGTTCAAGGGCAAAATCATCGTCAACGATATCAATCCCTTGATCGCGGTGACCCAGAGCGAGGTGGTCAGCCATCCGCAGGGCGTCGTCAGGGGTGTCCAGGAGATCAAGTCCGATCTCCTGGCGATCAGCCGCCAGCATGGCTTTGATTTCGACGACAACCTCTCAATGAGTTTTGAGCGCCTTTTTCCGGATGACGTCCCTTTACCCAAAAAAGAGGCGGAACAAGCAAGACGGCGGGAAAAGCTCAAGGCGTTTGTCAGGCAGGATCGGGCGGACAATCTTCGTCAGGCGGTAAAGGATTATTTTGAAGACAGTCTGGCTGAATTGATCTCGCTGAAAGATGGCAAGGTGATTGTTGATGAGCCGGCGGTGCCGAAAATTGGTCAATTAACCGCCAGGACACGGGTCGCCGCGTTGTTTTATGTCATGCAGAATGCGGCCAAGCATACTAGTGCGGTCACCATCAACCAAGTCTCCTCGGCAGAGTACAGGTTGCACTTGCCTCTGTCCTTGCTGACGGCGGAGGAACATTACCGGGTCAATTTTCTTCCTTTGATCACCAATGAAAGAAAGTTGTTTTTTATCAGTCGGCTCCACGGCGGGAATCTCGACAGCACCGAGTTCCTGAACGGTGACGGTTGGGAGTTGTTTGCGCGATCCGATCTGGGGCCAGGTGATCTGATCCTGCTCAGCGGGCATTTCAGTAATAGCTATCTAAGCGTTGAAGAGTTTTATGAGAAAGTCGATCGTTATGTGACGCGAGCGGTTGAAAAGGGTGCGCAGGTCCTGATTATCAATGACTTCAGTGAGGCGAAGGAGCAGGGATTCAAACAGCGTGGTTACCAGGTTTCCCGGCATGCGCGATTGAGTAACAATAAACGATCCTATCTGTTGGCGTTGCGCAATGTTGTGGCGACCTCCAGTACACCCGAAGCATTAAACAATCGTCTTCGCGATTTCGTGGTTGCGATGCATGATATCGAGAAACGGGTCGGTTTTATTCCCGGTGAAGTATTGGTCGGCTGGAGTGACGAGGATTATTACGACCCCGAGGCGGTGCAGAGGGCGAATGTCGAGCAGTGGTCGGCGTCAGCCTCTGACGACGAGAACAGAGAGCCTCTTTCGCAAGATGACAGCGTACTGAACCGGGACGAAGTCGGCGAGTGGGATCTGCCGGCGCTGGCGGTATCCAACGAAGGCGAGGGTACCAGCCGGTTCGACTACCAACTGGTCGTTCAGCTTGAAGATAATCGGACGGTCAGGCAGGCGGCGATTGATCTGGCCGGTAAACACCCTTCGGATTCATTGTTGCTCCAGCTCGATGTCGCGGGCCAGTTGCGCTTCGCGCCAGGCCAGGATGCGCTGCTGGCGCGGATCGGCCAATTGAACCGGCAGGGGAAAAACCACTGGCGTTTGCAGGCGGTGGGTCATGGCCGTGACGATGCCGCCGGGCAGCGGACCCTGGCGGGTTACTTGCCGTCCGAACTGGCGCAAGGCCTCAGGCAGTTACTGGACCATCCTTTGCTGTCCGGGCAGGTGCGGGCGCGAGCTGTCGCGCCGGAACATATCAGCCTGGTGGGGTGTGCGCTGGTGGATAACGAGCTGACAGAAACCAGCAGCTATATACAGGCGTTCGTACACGGCCTGGATCGGGAAAAACTCTCCGTACGTTCCGTCGCGGCCCATTCGGCGAAGATTATCGTCAACCCGCAGGGCGGCAAACGGGGCGTCACCCTCACGGACACCAAGATGGTTCTGCGTCGCAGCGGCGATGCCTGGATGGCGCTGGTCGCGCCAGGAAAAACCGGGTATGACGAGAGCCTGCTGCTGACGGAGACGCTGGATGAAAAACTGGCTCAGTTGGAGCTGAAGAAACAGCGGCTCGGCGTGGTGACACGGGCGCAAGGCTTTCAGCAAGGCATGGAGCAATTGTACCGTGACAATAATCTGTCCGCGGGCGAATGGCTGCCGCTCTGGCACAGCCTGAAGCAGGAGGAAGCTGCCAAGGGCGGCGAGTACCGATTGGAATTCGTACAGGTTGCGCATCCTGAAGAACCGACCCGGGTACTGCGTTTGACGGACCGCCGCGTGGTTGAATTCATGCAGGACTACAACCGGCAACTGACCCGGGTCGCGCAGGCTCACGAGGGGGCGGGCGAGCCCTTGGCGGGCCAGGTCGACGCGACCGAAGGGGAGGCCGCCGATGGGCTCAATGCCCTGTTTATGGTCCAGACCCTGTTCGCCTGGTTTGGCCACAAGAGTCGCACCGAGGCGGCCGGCGGCGAGTTGACGGGGGTATTGGGCTGCTCGCTACAAGTGCACGCTTGGCTCAATACGGCGCAGATTGTCCATGGCACGGTCATGGATGTGGCGAAAGTCGTGCACCTGTTTCGTTCGGCACTGGCGATCAGCAAGGGCCAGGCGTTTTTCAGTGAGGCGCAGTCCCTCAATGTGATGTCGTCGCTCTCCAGGCTCAATGCCGGCGTTGGCCTGTTCTTGAACCTGGGCAGCGTGGTACTGGACGTCATCGAGTTGTCCCAGGCGCAGAATGAAGCCCAGCGTGCGGTCTTCGCCACCCAACTGGCCTTTGATAGCGCCGGACTGGCCCTCGGCGTGTTCAGTCTTGGCGCTTCGATGGCGGCGAATGCCGGTATCGTCGGTGCCGCCTCCGCTTCGGGTTTTGCCGGCGCGCTGGCGGCACCCGTGGCTGGCCTGGGTATCGGCTTCACCGCCCTGGCCCAGGCCTTCAGTGCCGTGGCCGAGGAGGCCGCCCAGGTGGGTAGCTATTTTGCCGGTCTCGATAGCGCCTATCGCCAGGGCGGCTATCGGCGCGTGGAGCGCAAAAACAGCACCGGTCATGGGGCGGATGTCCAGGCCCCCGGGCATCCCCTGATGGAGTCCATTCCGGGCGCGGTGATCAGCGCACTGGATCTGCGTCGCCAGCAACTGACCCTGGGCAGCCAATACCTTTACCGCAACGACCCCAGGGGCTCGACCGGCTCCGGCAGGAGCAACTACTTCCTCTGGTGGCCAGGCCGCGGAGCGAACCTGGACAAGAGCCAGGCGATCAATATTCGCGAAGGTATCGGTTATCGCCAGGCCGAGGTCAGCTTCGCCCCCGGCGATGCGATCCTGGTGCTACCCATGACCCCGAAGTCGTACCTCAATTACGAATACATGATCCTGCCGTTTGCCACCACTCGGCACGACTACGGTTTTGATGTGTTGCGCAGGCTCGAGGAAGACTATCGATTCGACTTTGACTTCTACGCCTTCCCCGGCGAGCGGATTGTCCGGCGGATTATACCGGAGTACGTGGAGACACCGGTCAGGGTGTTATTGGACGCCCAGGACCGTGACATCCTGGTGCCCGCGCTGCCGGATATCCTGCAGGGCAAGCTTTCCTATCAATTGGAGGGTGAGGGCGGTCATTACCGTCTCAGTCTGCTGGACGGTGTGTCGATTTCCCTGAGTGGCACGGCGAACAGCCGTTGGACATTGGATGCCCGGCAATTGAAGGAGGCCACGATACGCCTCGACGGCAGTCAGTTGCAGGTGGGGAGCCTGGTGATAACCCTGGCGGAGAACTGTGGCGAGATTTCGTTGATCGACGCCAGTGGCGAACTGTTTACCGTCGACCGGGAGAACCAGCAACTGAGCCTGTTGGAGGCCGATGGCAGTGTACTCGCGGATTGGCAGGCCCTGCATGCGCATCTCAAGCAGTTGACCAGCCATTCACCCCACAGCCAACCCTTCGTGACGGTTGATCATTATCGCCCGGCCAGGCAGGACACCGGCAGGGCGTTCTATCAGGTGAGCCAGGACCGTTTTATCTACACCGATTATCCGCAGGCCAGCGAGTTTCTCGGCCAGGCGCAGTTGGGCGGTATCGTCGAAGACAAGGCCTGGTTCTACCGGGACGCGGATGTCTGGCAGGTGGCAATCGCCACGGGACAGGTACTGGTCCAGTACCGGCCGCGGACCTTTGCCGGAACCATCACCCACAGCAGCCTGGTGCAGCGCGATGGTCAACTCCTGCTGGCGATTGAAGAGCTGTTGCCGGACTGCTCCGTCGAGCACATTTATCAGGTCGAAGAGGCCTCGCTGAAACTGCTGGCGATCCATCGGGTCGGACAACTGTTCAACCCCGGCGAAAACAGTCTGGCCCTGCTATCCGCCGCTGCACACTGGCGTGATCCGCTAAAACGGATGACCGAGCGGCAAGTCAGCGCCATCTGCGCGCCAGTAGTGACCTGCGCCGCCAGCCTGGGGCAGACGACAGAGCGCGAGTGGCTGGTTTTCAACAGCGAGTACCAGCCGCCGCGTGTGGTGCGGGCAAATCTGGGCGCGGCCCTGCCGCGGGACCTTTCGCTGGTGGGGTCGACGGGGGGTGACAAGCCGGGTTTCTACTTCTACGACCCACATGCGCGACGGGCTTACTTCCAGGCCGATGAAGGCATGAGCGGGATGCTGGCTACGGCGGTGGACCTCAGCGAGGTCAGTGCTGTCCGGGGCGGCGATCAGTCACCGTGGCTGGCCCTGACGACGGAGGGATGCCTATGGCTGTTGGACCGTGGCGCTGCGCGGCTGGCGGGCGTGGTTGCCAGTTGGGTCGTCGGCCACCGGGAAGATCTGGCGACGGCGCTCGGACGGCTGGCCAGTACGGCGCCAGCACGACTCGACAACCTGGCGTTATGGGGGCTGGGAGGGCTCGCGGGAAAAACCACCGGCGCCTGGTATGACTGTGCCGCGCAACGGCTGGTGCAGGGCGGCAGCAATCTTGATGGACGGCAGGCCCTGACCTATCTGGGACTGACCGCCGATGACCACCATGCCTGGATTCTGGATGGCGAGAGCCAACAGCTCTATCGCCAGGCCCTGCTCCCGGCCAAGACCGGGTTGGCATTCGACGAGCAGTTGCTCCCGTCACCAGCGGCCCCCGATGCGATGGCCTGGCAGGCGCCGCAGCGGTGGATCAGGGGGCAGCGGCAAGGGACCCGGTTGCACCTGGAAAGCAGCGACGGGGTCATGGTCCTGCTGCCGGTTGCCGCCACCCTGACGGAGCGGGCGGTTCTGATTGCGCTGCGGATCAAGGCACATCAAGAGCTCGCGCAAGTCAGCGAGCGAATCGCGGCGTTGCGCCAGCATTACGATCTGCCGCCGGCCGTGCGATTGCTGACCGAGCCGGGCCAGGCCCCCGGCTGGTATCTGCCGGACAGCGCGGAGCTGCTCTGTGCCCAAGGTCCGCAGGCAGACCATCAGTTGACTTACCTGGGCAAGGCCGCAGGCCAGGCGGGCGGTTATATCCATGATGAAGACAGTGGGCAATTGTGGTGCCTGGACAATCTGCAGGCGACGCCGGTAGGGCGCTACAGTTTTGTCCATTTGTCCAAAGGCAACCTGATCCTGCAGCTCGATCACAGCAGTCCGGCGTACGGCGAGCCGTTGCCGGTCCTGGAGGAGGCCGAGTGCCTGATGGTTTCCGGCCACAGCCATGGCGTGCATCACTACCCACTGGGTCGTGGGTTGCTTAGCCATTATCGACAGATCGTCATTGACGCGCAGAGCCGTGATGCGGTTATCAGTGCCGATTCCGAGCGGCTGGTGTTGCAACACAGCGGCGAGGATCTGATGCTCTATGACAGTGACGTCCATACCAGCCTGCTGATCCCGGATATCGAGCAGGCGGCGCAACGCGGGACCAAATTGCAACTGGCGCCCCAGGCGCTGAGTGGCCTGCTGGCAGGGCTGGGCCGACAGTAAGGCGGCCGGCTGTGCCACGGCGGCACTGAATTCGAGGCGGTTGCGGGTATATTATGGGGCGAGGCGTTGTCCAACCCCCATAACGAACTCACCCTTGAAGAGAGGCGTCATGAACAGACTGGTCTTCGCTCCGATAGCCTTGCTGGTCGTCGGGCTTCTGGTCGTTGCCCTTCCTGCCGAAGGTACTCCCCAGGGCGCGCCGCGGTTGCTGGCGCAAAACCTGCCCAACAGCGACAACCCCTACAACAGCCCGATTCGCCGCGCCAATCCAAACAGTCGCCAGGGTTCGGTGTCCAGCGCACCGCCCTTGCGCGGTCCGAGTACGTTGCCGACGCCACGGCCTGCGACCATTGAAAACGGCGCGATCCAGAATGGCTATCCGCGCGATCAGTCGGCACCGATGGCGGTGCCAATCAGTCCCGGTACCCGCAGCGATCCGAATATGCAACGCTGAGTATCGCTCCCAGCTTATTGCTGCTCTCTTCGATAGACAATCACCGCCGCCCGCAGCTTGCTGCTGCCGAAGGCGCTCATCTTGTCGAACTCGGCATGACTGACCGGCAGATGCTGGCAGTCCAATGGCTGGCGATGCTGGCTGTGATCGACATCCGGGTCGTGCAGATAGACGAATTCTTCATCACAGTCGGTGACGATCACCCAATGCGGGGCCTTGGAGCGGGTCAGACGGTAGCTGCTGATCAGCACCAGCGGTTGTCCCGCTGCGGCCAGCAGGCGTGGCAGGTCCAGCGGGCCGCCGAACACCTGCTCGACATCGGTTGACGCCAACTCGCTTTCAAAGCCCTCGTGGACCAGGCGCATGACGTCTTTTTTATGTTCGTTGCGCACACCGTTGAGCAGTAGCGGCCCCCTGATGCTCACTTGCAGGCGCACCGCGAAACCTCGGCGCCAGGCGGCCAATGCCAGGCCCTGGGGGCTGCAACCGCCGTGGCCGGAGGTCATGAACACCGTGGTCGCCTCGCGCCAGATCTGCACCTCTTCCCGACGCGAGGTACTGCGCCCGGGCTGCAACGCGCCCATGGCCATCAGCAGGCAGGCCGGTCCACAGGTGAACTCGGTGGTCTGGGCGTAGTAGGGAACCTGCAGGTCGCGGCTGTCGCGGTGTTCGAGAATACGTTTTTCCAGGCGCAGGGCGTCTGCGTGGTCCTCGTAGTAATCGCTGATCCGCCCGAAGCGGCGATAGCCGTTGCGTTCGTAAAGGGCGATGGCGGCGGCGTTGTCGCTGCGTACTTCCAGGCGCAGGTAGGCGCAGTCATGCTCCAGGGCGCAGGCTTCGCTACGTTGCAGCAGTGCCTTGCCCAGTCCGGTGCCGCGAGCGTGGGGAGCGATGGCGATGGAGTACAGGCGCGCCAGGGAGGTACCGCGATGAAACAGCACCAGGGCATAGCCGGCCAGTCGACCGTCCGCTTGCTGGGCGACCATCAGTTGCGCATGGGCACGGCTGACCATCCACTGGAAGCTGCGGGCGGTCAGCCGGTCGGTGGTGAAACAGTGCTCTTCCAGTTCCAGCAAGGCGGGCAAATCATCGGTCGTGGCAATGCGAAAGACAAGATCCATATAACCACCGTAAAAGTTGTGTAACGAAACGGGACTTTCAAAAAACTTCGTGCTTAATAGGAAGTGTCTTGTTTTCCATGGGGTCGGTTTTTATGTCAGCGGTACAAGGTCATTGGCGCGAAGTATCCGAGCAAACTGCACTGACAGCAATAACCACGACAAGTATTTTGTCAAGTTCAACAAGTCCCGGCAGTCAGTTGGTTATTATCGTGGAGCGCAAGGAAGACTGGGCTTCTTATTTTCCCAGCGAAGACATCGTCACGGCCCAGGAGTACCTTGAGCAGACCCGGGGCAATGAGCCTGGCAAGCGTGTCCAGGTGATCAACCTGTGCCGCAGCTACAAGTATCTGGGCCACGGCTATTACTGCTCGTTGCTGGCCGAGGCGAGAGGGCACAAGGTCATTCCGTCGGTGCGCACCATCAGCGAATTGACCCGCAAGGCGCTGTACGGCCTGGCCCTGGACGATCTCGACAAAACCCTCGATAAAGCCCTGGGCCATCAACTTTACCAAGGCACCGAAGGCTTTACCCTGACCTTGTATTTTGGCAGTACGGTGATTGAACCATTACAGGATCTGGCGCGTCAGTTATTTGAAGTTTTTCCCTGTCCGATATTGTTGGTCGAGTTTAAAAAGACCAACGCCTGGCATATCGAAGGGGTCAAGTCGGGCACCTTGCACAAGTTGCGCGAAGATCAGGAAGATCACTTTGCCCAGTCCCTGGACAGTTTCAGTCGCAAGATCTGGCGCGTGCCCCGTTCGCGGCGCCTGGCCCGTTATGACCTGGCGGTGTTGCATGATCCCCAGGAGGCGCTGCCGCCGTCCAATGCCAAGGCACTGGAGAACTTTATCCGGGTCGGCAAGGGCCTGGGCATCGATGTCGAACTGATCGAGAAAAAGGATTATTCGCGTATCGCCGAGTACGACGCCTTGCTGATCCGCGAGACCACCAGCGTCGACAACCACACCTACCGCTTCGCCAAGAAAGCCGAAAGCGAAGGCCTGGTGGTGATGGATGATCCGACCTCGATCCTGCGTTGTACCAACAAGGTCTACCTGACCGACCTGCTCAAGAGCCACAAGCTGGGCATGCCCGCCACCGAGATTCTCTACAAGGAACGACCGGAAGATTTCGAACGGGTCGGCGATCGGCTGGGTTTCCCCCTGGTGCTGAAAATCCCCGACGGTTGTTTCTCCCGTGGCGTGATCAAGGTCGAAAGCCAGCAGGCGTTGCTGGAGGCCACCGCCGAGTTGTTCGAACACTCGGTCCTGCTGCTGGCCCAGGAGTTCTTCTACACCGAATACGACTGGCGCATCGGTGTCCTCAATCGCAAGCCGATCTTCGCCTGCCAGTACTTCATGTCCAAGGGCCATTGGCAGATCTACAACCACAAGGCCAAGGGCCAGGACATCAACGGCGAATGCCGCACCCTGGCGGTTCACGAAGCACCACGGGCGGTGGTGGAGCTGGCGGTCAAGACCGCCAACCTGATCGGCGACGGGCTCTACGGTGTCGACCTCAAGCAGTCCGGCGACAAGGTGGTGGTGATCGAGGTCAACGACAACCCGAACATGGACGCCGGTACCGAGGACGCCTATCTGCAGGATGACCTGTACGGCCTGGTGCTCGAGGAGTTCGTCCGGCGTCTGGAGCTCAAGCGCCGTGGCCAGGCCTGGTAATCGATGCATCCGGGCATTGACTTGGCCGTGGTGCCCGGATAACGTCGACACATGACTTCCGTACAGCGCTTTTCTCAGCCAAGCATTATTACCGCCATTCCTTATCTGGCGGGCTGACCTGTATCTGTTACCCAAACCCGCCTCCGAGGCGGGTTTTTTGTTTCTGTCTCCGAGGCCAAACGATCACCCGGAGACCGCCATGCCCAGCACCGCTACCCTCAGTCAGGAACCTGCCACCCATAGCCATTTGCTTGGCGACTATGTGCGCAAGATCCTTGCCGCGCCGGTCTACGACCTGGCGATTCGTACCCCGTTGCAAGTGGCCCCGGCGTTATCCCTGGCCCTGGGCAATCAGATCCTGCTCAAGCGCGAGGACCTGCAGCCGACGTTCTCCTTCAAGATCCGTGGGGCCTATAACAAGCTGGTCCAGCTCAGCGAGGCCCAGCGACGCTGCGGCGTGATCACGGCCTCGGCGGGCAACCACGCCCAGGGCGTGGCCCTGGCGGCGCGAACCCTGGGGATCCAGGCGACCATCGTCATGCCCACCCGCACACCGGAACTGAAAGTGCAGGGCGTGCGCAGTCGTGAAGCCACGGCCGTGCTGCACGGGGAGAGCTTTCCGTTTGCCCTGGCCCATGCCCTGCAACTGGCCGGGGAGCGTGGCTACACCTTTGTCTCGCCATTCGATGACCCGGATGTGATCGCCGGGCAGGGTACCGTGGCCATGGAGTTGCTCAACCAGCATCCCGGGTCGCTGGATGCGATCTTCGTTCCGGTCGGCGGCGGCGGGTTGATCGCCGGCATCGCCGCCTACGTCAAATACCTGCGGCCGGAGGTGCGCATCATCGGCGTGGAGTCGGAGCACTCCAATTGCCTGCAGGCGGCGCTAAGGGCGGGGGAGCGGGTGGTGTTGCCCAAGGTCGGGACTTTTGCCGACGGCGTGGCCGTGGCGCAGATCGGGGCGTATGGTTTTGAAATCTGTCGTGAGTATGTCGATGAGGTCATCACCGTCAGCGACGACCAGCTGTGCAGCGCGATCAAGGACATCTATGACGATACCCGCTCCATCACCGAACCTTCCGGTGCGCTGGCGGTGGCGGGCATCAAGCAGTACGTGGCGGCCCATGGGCTGCGCGGCCAGACCCTGGTGGCGGTCAACTCGGGGGCCAATATCAACTTCGACAGTTTGCGCCACGTTGCCGAACGCGCAGCCCTGGGCGGGGCTGCGTGAGCCAGAACGGTTTATTCGGGGCTGGCGGGCTTGATCAGCTTGGACGGTGTCCAGATCCGATAACGGATCTCGAGGTCATCGGGCGCGTAGATCACCAGGGGCAGCTTGCTGTTGTAACGTAGCATGTAGCCTTCGCCGATCACCGGGACGAAGTCTTTTTTCGTCTTGCTGCCGGGCGGGCAGGCCATCAGGGTGGACATCGGCCCGGTGACTTTCTCCAGGCGGTAATAGGAGTAGCTCCAGCCCTCGAGGTTTTTCTCGTCCAGGTTGCCGCCCAGGCGCTTGGTGTTGCAATCGACGGGCATGACCTTGCCGGCGATGATCTCGACCCGATGGTCGGAGTCCTTGGTCATCTTCGGCACGCGAATGACCGAGCGGGTGAATCCGTCTTCGGCCTTGGGGAAGGGGGCCAGGTCGGCTTTGTCGGCGGCGAACACGCCGGTGGTGGTTAGCGCCAGCAGGAAGGTTGCGGCGATAGTCGTCGAATTCATGAGCTCTCGTTGCCCTGTCATGAGGGGGTACTCCCTCGTTTGATGGATGCGGTGGCGGCACGGTGCCTAATGACACTGGCGCTGGATGCCGGTCCAGGCCAGGGGCGTTTGCCACGATACCGGCAAACGGCACGATCCTAGAAGGCATTTGATGCATTTTGCATGGACGCGCGGGTCTATTAGCGCCTTAACGCATTGATTTTTCCAACAAACAATAATTCATCTTGTTTCGGCACGCTGAGTGCAGGGTCATTGTGTCGGATTGTCGGACGAATAACCTTAACGAGCTGTGTGAAAAGGCCTAATCTGAATATCGGTGTCGTCCTCCATGGCTGGACCGGGCGCCCGCTTGAAACGCAGATGTGAATGGCTAACCCTGGCTGTTCTGCCAAAGACCTGGCCGTCTCACATAAAGGAGAGAGTCGCCATGCAAGTATTGTCCACGTTGGAGTTACGCAACATCATCGAGAGCAGTTTCCTGCCCACGCGCTGCCAATGCAGCCTGGGGGCGGACGAGTCGTTGACGGTCAGAGTCTTCGACCGAAAATCCGAACGGATCGACCTTATGGTCACCGGAATCCAGGCATCGAAGCTTGACAGCAGTCGGGCCATCTCCGACTTGATTGCAGGACTGCGCTATGACCTGAAAAATCATCAGGTCGCCGCCCTTGGCGAAATGAAAGCACGGGCGCGCTAACGCGCCGCATCATTTGCGCTGATCAAGAGACGCGCTTCCTCTCACGGGGGAGCGCGTTTCCCATGGAAAATCTTCGCGCCAACGGATAGAACCCTTAACGTCAGTGTCGAACTGCCAGTAAACTGCGCGTCTTCCCCCGTACCATCCATCTCCAGAGGTTTTGCATGACACTCAGTCCTTTTGCGGGCAAGCCGGCACCGGCACAGTTGCTGGTTGATATCCCGCGACTGGTATCGGCCTATTACACCGGCCAGCCCGATGCGGCGATCTCCACCCAGCGTGTGGCCTTCGGCACCTCCGGGCATCGTGGCACTTCGTTCGAGCTGAGTTTCAACGAGTGGCATGTCCTGGCCATCAGCCAGGCCATCTGCCTGTACCGCCAGGCCCAGGGGATCGACGGTCCGCTGTTTGTCGGCATCGACACCCATGCGTTGTCCACGCCGGCCGGCGCCAGCGCCCTGGAAGTGTTCGCCGCCAATGGCGTGGACACCATGATCGCCGCCGCCGACGAGTAC
The DNA here is from genome assembly GCF_023242495.1 of Pseudomonas sp. MWU13-2862. Lineage (NCBI taxonomy): Bacteria > Pseudomonadati > Pseudomonadota > Gammaproteobacteria > Pseudomonadales > Pseudomonadaceae > Pseudomonas > Pseudomonas sp. MWU13-2862. The sequence continues at coordinate 260,304 of NZ_JALMEZ010000005.1, forward strand.
ACGCCGACGCCCGCGGTCTCTCACGCGATCATCTGCTACAACCGCGGTCGCACCTCGGGCCTGGCGGACGGCGTGGTCATCACCCCGTCCCATAACCCACCGGAAAGCGGCGGCTTCAAATACAACCCGCCCAATGGCGGCCCGGCCGATACCCATGTCACCAAGTGGATCGAGGCCAAGGCCAACGAACTGCTCGCCAACCGCCTGGCCGGTGTGAAGCGTGTGAGCTACGAGCAGGCGCTCAAGGCCAGCACCACCCATCGCCACGACTACCTCAACACCTACGTGGCCGATCTGATCAATGTCATCGACCTGGATGCCATCCGTTCCTCCGGCCTGCGCCTGGGCGTGGACCCCCTGGGCGGGGCCGGCGTGCGCTACTGGTCGGCGATTGCCGAGCACTATCGACTGAACCTGGAAGTGGTCAACACCGAAGTCGACCCGACCTTCCGCTTCATGTGCGTGGACTGGGACGGCAAGATCCGCATGGACCCATCCTCCAGCCATGCGATGCAGGGCCTGATCGGTTTGAAAGAACGCTTCGACGTGGCCTTTGCCTGCGACCCTGACCATGACCGTCACGGCATCGTCACCCCGTCCGGCGGCCTGTTGGCGCCGAACAACTACCTGGCGGTGTCCATCGACTACCTGTTCCAGAACCGTCCGCAGTGGCGCGCGGATGCTGCGGTTGGCAAGACCGTGGTCAGCAGTGGCCTGATCGATCGGGTTGCGGCACGCCTGGGCCGGCGCCTGTACGAAGTGCCGGTGGGCTTCAAGTGGTTCGCCGACGGCCTGTTCGACGGTTCCCTCGGCTTTGGTGGCGAGGAGAGTGCGGGGGCGTCGTTCCTGCGCAAGGACGGCAGTGTCTGGACCACTGACAAGGACGGCCTGATCCCGGCCTTGCTGGCGGCGGAAATGACCGCGCGCACCGGGCGTGATCCGAGCCAGATCTATCGCGGCCTGACCGATGAACTGGGCGAGCCGTTCTCCGTGCGGGTCGATGCCAAGGCGACCCCGGCGCAGAAGGCCCTGCTGAGCAAGCTGGCACCTGAGCAGGTGACCTCCACGCAACTGGCGGGCGAGGCGATCCAGCGCATCCTCAGCCATGCGCCGGGTAACGACCAGGCCATTGGCGGGTTGAAGGTGATGACCGAGAACGGCTGGTTCGCCGCGCGTCCTTCGGGCACCGAGGATATCTACAAGATCTACGCCGAGAGCTTTATCGGTGACGATCACCTCAAGCGCCTGGTGGAAGAAGCCCAGGTGCTGGTGGATGGGGCGATTTCACCGAGCTGAACACGGTTTCTGTAGGAGCCGGCTTGCTGGCGATAGCGGTGGTGAATGCTACATCGCTATCGCTGGCAAGCCAGCTCACAGTTGATTGCGTTTGCAGCGTAAAAAAGGGGTGAACGACGATTGTCGTTCACCCCTTTTTGGTTTTGCCGATCAGCGAATCAGGCCAGGTCCACCAGGATGATTTCGCTGTCCTGCACGGCGGTCACCCGCAGCACCTGCTCGTCGGCCACCGCCACCCCGTCGCGGGCTTCGGCACGCAGGCCATTGACCTCGATCACCCCCGTGGCCGGCACCAGATAGGCCCGACGACCGCTGTCCAGGCGATACTCGGCACTTTCCCCAGCCTTCAGATTGGCCGCCACCAGGCGGGCATCGGCGCGAATCCGCAGGCTCTGGTCGTCGCCGCTCTTGCCGCTGGCCAGGGTAACGAAACCTTCGCCACGTTCACCCTTGGGAAACGGCTTGGCGCCCCAGGACGGGGGCGAGCCGGCCTCGTTGGGAATCACCCAGATCTGGAAGATCTTGGTCGGCGTCGATTCCAGGTTGTACTCGCTGTGGGCGATCCCGGTCCCGGCACTCATGACCTGCACATCACCGGCTTCGGTACGGCCCTTGTTGCCCAGGTTGTCTTCGTGGCTGATGGCGCCTTCACGGACATAGGTGATGATTTCCATGTCCCGGTGCGGGTGCTTCGGAAAACCGGTGCCGGGTGCGATCACGTCGTCGTTCCAGACCCGCAGGTTGCCCCAGTTCATGCGTTGCGGATCATGGTATTCGGCGAACGAAAAATGGTGGTGCGCATCCAGCCAGCCATGATGAGCGCCGCCCAGGGTCTTGAAGGGTCGAAGTTGCAGCATGAGTCTTCTCCTGTTCAGGTTCGTCATGGGCCGGCAGGAGCCGGGGCAGGACGGTAACCGGTGGTTGATGGCAGCGATCATCTATTAAATAGATATCGATAAAAAGCGTAAAAAATGCCTTAAATCAATCTGTTTATTCGATTGTTTGAGTTCTCTCTGGACTTTCAATTCGTCGCCTAAATGGCTGATCGAAAAGCAATTGACTAGAACTCGGGACGTAATGGAGCGACCATAGGCCTTTCGCCCAGACCGTCGCCTACCTGGAGTCAGCGTGCCATCACCGACACCCGAACCGCCTGCCGAACTTTCCTCCCTGGCTCAATTGCCCCTGTTCAAGCGCTTGCTGGCCAAGTTGCTGGGCGGCGGCCTGAGTCGTTTGCGCGCCCAGCACGTGGCGTCCTGGTTGCAGGGCCAGGCTGACGGCTTTCGTAGCGGCCATGGCGCCGGCCTCGAGTACGGTTATGAGGAGGGGCGACGCGACGGCCTGGAGGAGGGACGCCAGGTCCTGCTGATCCGCGATACGCGTCCGGTAGAACATCGCGCACCCGGGGTCGACGACCATCTGTTCGACGATTGGCGCCTGCCGCTGACGGCGGAATTGAAGAAGCGGATCAAGGCCGATGTGGCTCGGCTCCTGCCTGCCCAGTCGCAGCCCAGTGCGGCGCAATGGAAAATGATCTTCAGTGACACACCCTCGACGTCGGTGATCGCTGGTGCCGGTGCCGGCAAGTCGACTTCGCTGGTGCTGCGCATCCTGCTGCTGACCCACTACCTGGGCTTTGAACTGGACGCGATGACCGTGGTGACCTTTACCCGTGAGTCGCGCAAGGACTTCATGGCCAAGCTGGTGGAGGTCATGGGTCTCTGGGGGCATGTGCTCAGCCCTCGGGATGCCCGTGAGGTGGTACGCACCTTTCACTCGCGGATCCTGCCCATGGTCCGCAGCCTGCCGGGCTTCGGTCAGTTGCAGGCGTTCGAGAACCTCAGTGAGCGTAGCCTGTTCGCCGAGGAAGGCGCCGACAGCAACCCGTTCGACCTGCGGATCAACGACGCCCAGCGCCAGCAGTTGAATGCCTGCTATCAACGTTTGCACACCGATAATCCGCGTTTTCGCGAAGTGCTGGTGCCGCTCTACAAGCAGGCTCTGCAACTGCGTGAGCTGGACCAGGACCACCCGGATGTGCGCAAGCGCATGGCAGTCACCGAGCTGGCGTCCAAACGCGACGAGGAGCTGTGCGACACCCTGGAGGACCTGTGGTTTCGCGCGGATGCCTGGCCGATTCCCGGGATTGAACCGGACCGTGAGGTCATCGAGATCAACGGTTCGCCGTTCCATTGCCATGGTTACATTGCCGAGCTGGAGGCTTGGGTGGTACTTGGCTTCGATCCGCGGGAAAGTCCGCAGATCAGCCGTCCCGGATCCAAGCTCACGGTGCGCGCCGAATGGGCGGTAAAACGCACCTTGTTTCAAGCTTTCTGCCGTAAGCCATTGATATGGTTGGATAGTTACGAGTCAGCTAAATGCGTTTTGTCGTCCCTGGCGGGTAATGCCACCGCCGGTCCCGGCTTCGATTACAAGGTCAAGGGTGAACTGGCGTCCGCACCGCTGCTCGACTGTTTTGTGATGGCCGCCGGTTTTATCGAAAACCTGGGTCTGGATGTGCCGGCCGCCGTCGCGCGGATGAGTTTCGCCCAGGACGATCCGGACCGCTTCTTCTTCGAAGCCCTGAGCCTGTTCTGGAAGGCCCTCGAAACCCATCTGCTGGCCCAGTCGCCACCGATCATGACCTATAACCGCATGTTCTCGCTGTTCGGCGAAAACACCCCGGAAAACCAGGCGCTGCTCAGTGACGAGCTATTGCGTCCGTTGTCGCACCTGATGATCGACGAGTTCCAGGACGTTTCACCGCAGATCGTCTCCTGGTTGCGGGCCAGCCTGCGGGAGATCCGCCGCCGTGGCCCGGCGATGCAGGTCGGTCGCGCGGCCCGGCATTCATCGCTGTTGTGCGTCGGCGATGACTGGCAGTCGATTTATGGCTGGCGGGGGAGTTCGCCCAAGTACTTCATGGAATTCGGCAAGCAATTCCCGTCACCGGCGACCACCCGGGTCATGCTCAGTGACAACTATCGCAGTCATCAGCACATCATCGATGCGGCCGAGCATATTGTCCGCGCGGCACCGGCGATTGCCGGGAAAAAGGCCAAGGCCAGCGGCGAACCAAAGGAACTGTGGCCGGTCAATGTGCTGGATCGGGACGATGCCGGTTTGGCCAAACGTTTGGAAGAGCACTACCGGCGTGGCGAAAGCATCTTGATGCTGTTTCGAAAAAGTAGCGATAAGTTACTGATTAATGAGCATATTTCTTCTGTAGTTAATGTTGATTCTAGCTTGCCTTTCGAGCAGCGACGGCTCAAGCAACTGACCTATCACAGCGCCAAGGGGCTGCAGGCCGATGTGGTGTTCCTGTTGGGCGACTGCCTGCATCTGACCCGTTCACCCTACAAGAACCAGGTCTATCGCATGGCCGGGCTCGGGGAGGATGGCGATGCCGAGGCCTACGACAAGGCGCAGAAGGACGAGATCCTGCGGCTGGCCTATGTCGGCATCACCCGGGCGGTAAAGCATTGCTATTGGTATCTGGACGGGCAGGACGGCCAGGCCGCGAACGGGCCCAAGGCCTCGGATCGGGTGGCGGGGGACAAAGCGTTTTTCGCCGATTTACGCGTCAAGCGCTGAAGGTTGCGCTTATCTATGGAACTGTAAAAGGGGATTGAACACGCCCTATAAACTTGTGGGAGCGGAGCTTGCCCGCGAAGCTTTTAGCGTTCTCGCGGGCCTCTTCGCGGGCAAGCTCCGCTCCCACAAGGTCAGGTGTCGCCTTTGAGTCAGTTGACGGCCCGCAGCCCCATGGGCGGCACAAAGGCCTCAAGCTCATCCTCGACCGCCTCGATGATCCGCTCCACATCGGCGGCGTTCATCACCGTGGCGCAAGGAATGCCGGCGATGGCGATCAGCGTTTCGCCGCTGGCCCGGTCGAATAGCCGGGCGACCATGCTGCCCGGCGCATCCATGCTGGCTTCGAAGCCCATGGGATGAAAATGCCAGCGCATCAGTTGGCATGCGTTGGGGAAAGTCACCTTGCTGAAGACTCTACTCATGTTGCCCACCTGGATCATTGAGCGCTTCCTTTTGCTCGCGGGTAGGAACGGCGGGACCTCATGGTCCCACCAGCACAAGGCTTAAAAATAGCATCCGTTCAACGAGCGCAAGAGAGTTTTTTCAAGCCGTTCGGCGATTGTTTTCGTGTAATTTGATCTATGTCTCTTAATCTTGGTTCGAGTGCGCCATGTCCGACGACAATGACGGCCCGCAGCAGACCCGGGCGACCGGCGAAACCGTTTTGCGTTACCACCTGTGCTGGAAACACCGCGACCTTGACGGGGTGATGGCGCTGTACCATCCCCAGATCCAGTACCACGACTTCTTTCAGAACCGTGTCCTGGGCCTTTCAGAGCTGCGCGAATACGTACGATCGAGCATGCCGCGCGAATCAGATGAAGCCCTCGAACATAGCGATCGCATCCGTCTGGATGGCAATACCGCTTTTATCCAGTACCAGATGACCCTGCGTGGCGGCGAGGGCCTGGTATCGTTTCATTCCAGCGAGGCGATCACCGTGCGTGACGGCCTGATCTGGCGCGTGAATGAATACGCGTCCCTGGTGCGCGAACAGGTCGCCAGCACGACCACTGGCGGTAGACGCGCGGCGACCAGTCGCCTGGGCCTGTCGCCGCGGCAACTGAGCTTTATGGCGGATGACCTGCAACAGTATTTCCAGCGCCAGCAAGCCTACCTGGACCCCGACCTGGACCTGCAACGGGTAGCCGGGGAGTGCGGCTATAGCCGTAATCAGATTTCCTATCTGCTCAACCAGGTGCTCGGCCAGAGTTTCTACCGCTACGTCAACCAGGCGCGCCTGCAGCATCTGCTGGCTGCACTGGACAAGGCCGTGCCGCCGTTACGTATCGATGAGTTGGCCTTTGCCGCCGGATTCAATTCCTTGTCGGCCTTCTACAAGTGCTTTCGCGAGCACACCGGCCTGTCGCCCAAGGCCTACGTCAAGGAAATTTCTCTGCGTGCACGCGCGCAAGACAGCCTCTGAGCACTGGCACTAGGATCGCAACCATCTGTTACCGGTTGTGGAGTCTGGAATGCCAGCATGGCGCACTATCAGTTTATGGATGGATCAGCTCGATGAGCCGCTGACGCCACGGGCGTCCCTGGAGCAGGACCTGGATGTCGATGTGGCCATTGTCGGCGCCGGTTACACCGGGCTGTGGACCGCCTATTACCTCAAGCGCCAGGCCCCGCAATTGAATGTGGTGATTGTCGAGGCGCAGACCGCCGGTTTCGGCGCGTCGGGGCGCAACGGCGGTTGGGTGATGGGCAATCTGCTGGGCGAAGACCGTCTTTTGGCCGGGCTGTCGCCGGAACAGCGGCGGGCGTCCTTCGACTTGCTGCATGACATCCCCGACGAAGTGAAGCGGGTGATCGATCGCGAAGGCATCGACTGCGACTACCGCAAGGCCGGGGCGTTGTACTGCGCCGCGCGTTACCCCGAGCAGGAACACAGCCTGCGGACCTACCTGGACAAACTCTACAAGCAGGGGCTCAACGAGAGCGATTACCGCTGGCTGGGGCCCGAGCAACTGGCCGGGCAGATTCGGGTCGCCCGGCCCTACGGCGGCATCCATGCCGCCCATATCGCCACGGTCCAGCCGGCCAAGCTGGTGCGCGGCCTGGCCCGGGCCGTCGAGCGCCTGGGTGTGCGGATCTTCGAAAACACCCCGGTGACCGACTGGCGCTCTGGCGGCTTGCGCACGGCCCGGTCGCAGATTCGCAGTCGCTGGGTAGTCCCGGCCGTGGAGGGTTACTCGGTGACGCTGCCGCCCCTGGGCCGCTATCAACTGCCGGTGCAAAGCCTGCTGGTGGCCACCGAACCCTTGTCCGCCGCGACCTGGGACGAAATCGGCCTCAGCCAGGGCCAGGCCTTCAGCGAGAGCAGTCGCCAGGTCACCTACGGCCAACGCTCGGCGGACAACCGGCTGATCTTCGGTGCTCGCGGCGGCTATCGCTTTGCCGGCCGGCTACGGCATGACTTCGACCTCACCGACAGCGAAATCGAGCTGCGTCGCTACCTGTTCGGCGAGTTGTTCCCGCAATTGAAGAAGGTCCGCATCAGCCATTCCTGGGGCGGCAACCTGGGCATGTCGCGACGGTTCCAGCCGCACATGCTCTGCGACCCTGCCAATGGCCTGGCCCTGGCCGGAGGCTATGGCGGCGAGGGCGTGGGTGCCAGCCATCTCGGCGGGCGGACCCTGGCCGACCTGATCCTGGAGCAGGACAGCGAACGGGTCCGGCAACCCTGGGTGATCCGCGAGGGGGGCCTCCAGGCACTGAAAGCCTGGGAGCCGGAACCCTGCCGCTGGCTGGGCTACAACGCGATCATCCGCAGCTTTGTCCATGAGGACCAGACCCTGGCCGACCCCGATACGCCGCCCTGGCGCCGCAAGCTGGCGAGCAGCGTTGCCGGCTTTATGGAGGGTTTCATGCAGTAACCGGCGCCTGGGCGCCGGCTCATCCATCACAAGACCGATGCACTGATTTTCTGATCCTCTGATCGCCCGAACCTGCCAACAAAAACTCACACAGGAATCGACTCATGATCCGCATGTCCCTTGCTCCCTTGATGCTGGTCGCCTCCCTCGGCCAGGCGGCCGAGACCGTCAAGATCTACAACTGGTCGGATTACATCGCCCCGGACGTCACCCAGAACTTCCAGAAGGAGACCGGGATCGCGTTCACCTATGACGTCTATGACAGCAACGAGACCCTGGATGGCAAGTTGATGACCGGCAAGTCCGGCTACGATGTGGTGTTCCCGTCCAACCATTTCATGGCCCGGCAGATTGAGGGCGGGGCGCTGAAAAAGCTCGACAAGCGCCAGTTGCCGAACTGGAAGAACCTCAACCCGGCGTTGCTCAAGGCGCTGCAGGTCAACGACCCCGGCAATGAACATGGTTTCCCGTACCTGTGGGGCAGCACAGGCATCGGTTACAACATCGACAAGGTCAAGGCGGTGCTCGGTGATAACGCGCCGGTGGACTCCTGGGACTTGATCTTCAAGCCCGAGAACATGCAGAAACTGCAGAAGTGCGGGGTGGCGATACTCGACAACGGCCCCGAATTGCTCCCGGCCGCTTTGAACTACTTGCACCTGCCGCACCACAGCAAGAACCCGGCGGACTATAAAAAAGCCGAAGCCTTACTGATGAAAGTGCGTCCCTATGTGGCTTACTTCCATTCCTCGAAATATGTCAGTGACTTGGCCAATGGTGATATCTGCGTCGCGGTGGGTTTCTCCGGCGATATCCTGCAAGCTGAAAGCCGGGCCAAGGAAGCGAAGAACGGTATTGATATCGGCTACTCGATTCCCAGGGAAGGTGCCGCCATCTGGTTCGATATGGTCGCCATGCCGGCCGATGCCCGGGATGAAAAAGCCGGTTACGCCTTTATGAACTACCTGCTGCGCCCGAAAGTGATGGCCGGTATCAGCAACTATGTGAAGTACGCCAATGGCAATGCGGCGGCTGATAGCCTGGTGGACCCGGCGCTCAAGGCCGATACCAAGGTGTATCCGAGCTCGGAAATGATGGGCAAGCTGTTTGCCCTGGAAGCGATGCCATTGAATATCGATCGCATTCGCACGCGGCTGTGGAGCAAGATCAAGACCGGAGAATGATTCGCTATAACTGTTGCTCCGCTTGTGGGAGTTCAGTGCTCCCACAAGTTACCGCTTCAGATCATTGAACATGCCTGTACAGTTAGTGGCTTATAGCCATAATTTTAAGCGCGTAGGGCGCCAATTGTATCGGTGATGAAATATTTCGCCATGCCAAGTCATAAAGTGAAATATTTTTTCATTCCCCCTGAATAAATTCACAACTTCTGCCGATAATCAGTTGTAAGCCCACCGTCACTGAAAAGAGTGGTGCAACACTGTCGGTATGGCCAGTTGCTATCTGACAGGTTTACGGCATGGAAGCTAGTAGTCCTCAAGCCTTATAGAGAGCAGCCCATGTCCCTACGAAATATGAATATCGCTCCCCGCGCGTTTCTCGGTTTTGCATTTATTGCATTGCTGGTGATTGTGCTGGGGGTCTTTTCCCAGACCCGTATGACGGTGATTCGCCAGGCATCCATTGATATGGAAACGAATCAACTGCCTAGCGTCGGGTTTCTCGGCAATGTGCTCGAAGACGTGCTGCGTATGCGCATCCTGTCTTTTCGCCTGCTGCTCAACCGTGACTCCGCATCCCTGCAGGACACCGATACGCGGGTTGCCGCCCTGGTGGACAAAGTTCGCAAGGACGTGAAGAGCTACGCCGATTTGCCTGCTGATGGGGATGAGCTGGCCAAGTACAAGGAGTTCTCGGGCACGCTCGACACTTATATCCGGGACCAGAGCCAGATGTTGGAGCTGTCGCGACAGGATAAGGTCGATGAGATGCGTAATCTGATCAATAACCAGATCAAGGCCGGTACTGACCTGATGGGCGTGCAGCTCAACCAGTTGGTGGCGATCAACAAGGCCGGGGCCAAGGCTGCGTCGGCCCAGGCCGGTGAGCAATACAGCAATGCCAGTTTCGGCATTATCCTGGTTTCGGTGGTGGCGGCGCTGGCGACCGTGCTGCTGGCCTGGTTGTTGACCCGCAGCATCGTGGCGCCGCTGAACCAGGCGGTCGAAGCCGCTGAAGCCATTGCTGGTGGCAACCTGACCAAGGCCATTGCCATTGAAGGCAAGGATGAACCGGCCCGCCTACTGGGCGCGTTGTCAAAGATGCAAGGCAACTTGCGCAAGACCATCGAGCAAATCTCTGGTTCCGCCACGCAGCTGGCGTCGGCCGCTGAAGAGCTTAGCGCGGTGACCGAAGAGTCGTCCCGCGGGCTGCAGCAGCAGAACAACGAGATCGAGCAGGCGGCCACCGCGGTCAACGAAATGACCAGTGCGGTGGAAGAAGTGGCACGCAATGCGGTGTCCACCTCCGAAGCCTCGCAGCAATCCAATCAGGCGGCTCGTGACGGACGCGACCGTGTCGTGCAGACGGTGGAGGCGATCCAGGCCATGACCCAGGACGTGCAAAGCACCTCGGTGCTGATCGAAGGCCTGGCCACCCAGGGTCGCGATATCGGCCAGGTGCTGGATGTGATCCGCGCGATTGCCGAACAGACCAACCTGCTGGCCCTCAATGCCGCTATCGAAGCCGCACGGGCGGGCGAGGCCGGGCGTGGTTTTGCGGTGGTGGCCGATGAAGTGCGGGCGCTGGCCCATCGTACCCAGCAGTCGACCAAGGAGATCGAGCAGATGGTTGCCGGTATCCAGAATGGCACCGGTCAGGCCGTGCAATCGATGCAACAGAGCAACCAGCGGACCCAGAGTACCCTGGAAACGGCCCGTGCCGCCGGTGTGGCCCTGGAGCAGATCACCCAATCGATCAACCTGATCAACGAGCGCAACCTGGTGATTGCCAGTGCCTCGGAAGAGCAGGCGCAGGTCTCCCGCGAAGTGGACCGCAACCTGGTGAACATCCGCGACCTGGCTTCCCAGTCGGCCGCTGGTGCCAACCAGACCAGTGCCGCCAGCCATGAGCTGTCGCGCCTGGCGGTGGACCTCAATGCCATGGTCGCGCGCTTCGTGATCTGACGCTGCGAGCGTTGCCAGGGCTCGGCGACGCTCGCTACCGGCACGGCTGTCAGTGCGGGTAGGCCTGGGGATTGACCAGATTTGCCGGTCGTTCTCCGGCCAGGGCTGCCAGCAGATTGTCCACCGCACAGCGTGCCATGGCTTCACGGGTTTCAAAGGTGGCCGAGCCGATATGCGGCGTGGCCACCACGTTGGCCAGGTTCAGCAACGGCGAGTCCGGCGCCAGGGGTTCGCGCTCGAACACATCGAGGCCGGCGCCACGGATCTGCCGGTTCTGCAAGGCCTGGATCAGCGCCTGCTCGTTCACCACCTTGCCCCGGGAAATATTGATAAGGATGCTTTCCGGGCGCATCAGGGCCAATTCCCCGGCACCGATCAGCCCCTCGGTCTGAGGGGTCAGGGGCAATGTCAGGCAGACAAAGTCGGCTTCCTGCAACAGTTCGTGCAGTCCCAGGTAGCGCGCATTGAAGCGTTGTTCCACTTCAGGCTTGGGCGAGTGACTGTGGTAGAGCACCGGCATGCCGAAGCCGAAATGCCCGCGCTGGGCCAGGGCTTCACCAATACGGCCCATGCCGATGATGCCGAGCTTCTTGCCATGTACATCCGTGCCGAAATGCAGCGGACCGATATTGCGCGTCCACTGTCCGTTGCGCACCAGGTTCGCCAGTTCCACCACCCGTCGGGCGCTGGCCAGGATCAGGGCGAAGCCGGTGTCGGCGGTGGTTTCGGTGAGCACGTCCGGCGTGTTGCTGAGCAGGATCCGTCGGCGGGTCAGGTAATCGATGTCGTAATTGTCGACCCCCACCGAGACGCTGGCGATGGCCTCCAGGTGTGGCGCCAGGTCAAGCAGTGCGGCGTCCAGCTTCAGGCTGGCACCGAGCAGGCCCCGGGCCTCGGGCAAGGCGGCACGCAGTTGCGCCAGGCCGTTGTCACCCAGATCGTCGATCAGGGTGACCTGGGTGTGCTCATGCAGGCGGGCCATCAGCGAGGGCGAGAGCTTCTTGTACAACACAACCGGTTTTTTCATCGGGTTCGCTCGACAGGGTTCAGGGATGGGACAGCGCACGGGGCGTCGGCAAGCCCTTGGGGGCTGCGCGATCGCTGGCGCCGGGATTGAGGAATACGGTCAGGATCACTGACAGCAGCAGGGCGCCGCTCATCAGCAGGTAGGAAGCCCCCGGCGAACCGGTTTCGCTGTTCAGGTAGCCCACCAGGTAGGAACCACCGAAGGAACCGAGGGCACCCATGCTGTTGATCAGAGCCATGGCACCGCCGGCAACGTTGGCTGGAAGGATCTCCGGGACAATCGCAAAAAACGGTCCATAGGGCGCGTACATGCAGGCACCGGCGATCACCAGCAGGCTGTAGGACCACCAGAAATGTTCCGCGCCCAGGGCGTAGGAGGCATAGAAGGCCACCGACGCCACCAGCAGCGGTGGCCAGACAAAACGTTTGCGCCGTTGCAGCTTGTCCGAGCCCCAGGACACCGCGAGCATGGCGATCACCGCGGCCAGGTAGGGCAAGGCCGACAACCAGCCGGCTTCGACCATGTCCATCTTCAAGCCGCTTTTCAGAATCGACGGCAGCCACAGCACAAAGCCGTAGACGCCGATGCTCCAGCAGAAGAACTGCAGGGCAAGGATGATCACCTTGGGTTCGCGGAAGGCCTGGGCATAGTTTTTCACCGCCTTGATGCCGACCTGCTCGGCGGCCAGGGCGCTGTCCAGGTCGCGCTTTTCCTGCGCGCTGAGCCAGCTCGCCCGGGCTGGACGCTCATCGGCCAGGCGCCACCAGATAAAGGCCCAGATCACCGCCGGCAGGCCTTCGACGATAAACATCCAGCGCCAGCTGAAGTGCTGCACCAGATAACCCGAGACCACCGACATCCAGAGCATGGTCACCGGGTTGCCGAGGATCAGGAAGGTATTGGCCCGCGAGCGTTCCGCACGGGTGAACCAATAACACAGGTACACCAGCATCGCCGGCATCACGGCGGCTTCGACCACGCCAAGCATGAAGCGGATGCCGATCAGCATATAGGCGTTGGAAACGATGCCGGTGAGGGTGGCCAGGCCGCCCCAGAGGATCAGGCTGACGAAGATCAGCTTCTTCACGCTGTGCTTCTGCGCGTAGAGGGCGCCGGGCACCTGGAAAAAGAAGTAGCCGAGAAAGAACAGTGCGCCGAGCAGCGACGACAGCCCGGGGGTGATCTGCAGATCGGCGGCCATGCCCGAGGCCGCGGCGAAGCCATAGTTGGCGCGGTCCAGGTAGGCCAGGCTGTAGGTGATGAAAACGATGGGCATGATGTACCACCAGCGGCGGGTGGCGAGTTTCAGCGTGTGCATGGTGTGGCTCCTGAGCTTGTTGTTTTTGTCGCAGCAGGTGGCATTCGGAAAACGCGGTCTTGCTTAGCCGACGGGCGCGGGTCGGCGTGCCGCTGTCAGCTGTTCCCGGGTCGGCAAACCCTCCATGTCGCCGCGGCTCTGCACCGCCTGGGCGCCGATCCAGTTGCCGCGCGCCACGGCCTGGGCCGCGCTGTGGTTCTCCAGCAGCGCACTGACCACGCCAACGGCGAAAGCATCACCGGCACCGACCGTGTCCACCACGACCTGCACCGGCACCGCGGCGACAAACCCCTCGTCGCGATGGGTCCGGTAGTAGGCGCCGTCAGCCCCGAGCTTGATGGCCACGACGGCGGCGCCCTGGTCGAGGTAGAAGGCGGCGATATCCCGCGGCGCCTGGTAACCGGTGAGCAAGCGGCCTTCGCCCAAGCCCGGCAGGACCCAATGGGCGAGGGCGGCCAGGGCGTTGATGTCTTCGATCATCTGTCTTTCGCTGGGCCACAGGCTCGGTCGCAGGTTGGGGTCGAAGGACACGCTGCGCCCGGTCGCCGCCATGCGTGTCATCAGCTCGAACGACAGCTCGCGGGCACTGGCCGAGAGGGCAGGAGGAATCCCGGTGGCATGCAGATGCCGGGCCTTGAGCAGCTCCGGGCGGATATCGGCCACTGACAGGTGACTGGCGGCCGAACCCCGACGGAAATACTCCACCTGCGGGTCCTGGCCCTGGTCTTCCCGGGACTTGAGTTGAAAACCGGTGGGATAGCCCGGGTCGATATCGACGTAATCGCAGTGCAGGCCTTCGCCTTGCAGGGTGTCGATCACAAAACGGCCGAGGGAGTCGGCGCCGACCCGGCTCAGCCAGTTGACCTTGAAGCCCAGGCGCGCCAGGCCGATGGCGACATTGCTGTCGGCGCCGGCGATGCGCTTGTGGAAGTGCCCGACCCGGGCCAGGTCGCCGGTCTGTTCGGCGACGAACATCGCCATGGTCTCACCGAACGAGAGGATTTCGATTTCAGGCATGGGCTGTTTCCTCCATGGAGTGGCCCAGGCGGGCGAGGGTGCGTACCTGTTCGCGGGTGACGGCCAGCAGGTCGTCGCCTTGCAGCGGGTATTCAACGGCTCGGGTCAAACCTTGACTCATCTGGCCCAGCAAACGTTCCCACTGTTCCAGGTCAACGGCGTTCGGTGGCAGGGCGACGAGCTTGCCGTCCGCACGCAGGGCCACGGCCTTGCAGTGCAGGTAGTCGACATGCCGGCCGAGCAGGCGCGCGGCGCTGCTGGCGGATTGGTCCTGCCAGCGCCAATTACCGATGTCGAAGGTCATTTTCACCGGCAGTTGCTGTTGCTCGACCTGATCGAAAAAGCGCAGCAGGGGTTCGATTCGGCCGCCCTGGGTGGTCTGGTCGTTCTCCACCAGCAAGCGGACTGATGATGCCGACAACAATCCTGCCAGTGCCGACAGGTCGCAGTTTTCACTGAAGTAGCCCAGGGAGACTTTCAGCCAGCGGGCGCCAAAGGCTTCGGCGCGTTGCAGGGTAGCCGCCAACTGCGGGTCGGGACGCGACTGACCCGCGGGCCACAATTCCAGGGGTGACGAGTAGGCACACTCCAGGCCCATGGCCGTCGCGCGGGTTGCAAAGCGCTGCGGATCTTCGTTGGTCAGCAGTTCTTCGCGTACTTCGATGCGACTGGCGCCGGCCTCGGCCAGCAGTTCGATAAAACTTTCCTGGCCACGTTCGCGAACCAGCGTCGCGCCGTAACTGGAGAGGCTGATGGAGACGGGAAACAGCTGTTCTTTCATTGTTGTTGTACCTCTGAAACCGGTTTCATTTTTTGGCAGGCTTTACAGCGGAGGCCAGGCTCCGCTGCGTCTCAGGCAAATCTTGTACGTTGGGTGGACCCACGGACGATCAACTGCGCGGGAAAATCGAGGGCTTTGGCGGCGCCCTTGTCACCCCGCAGGCGCTTGAACAGGCAGTCGAAGGCACTGGCGCCGATCTGCTGTGTGGGCTGGGCGAGGGCGGTGATACCGCTACCTACCAGGGGGAACCATTCCAGGTCGTCGAGGGCGATCAGGCCGATATCGTCGAACAGATTGCAGCCCAGCTCGCGCAGGGCCTGGACACAGGCCAGGGCGGCAATGCCGTTGGCACAGAACAGCGCCTTGGGTCCGGCACTGGGGGCCGCCAGGAAATCCTGCAACTGATGTCGCAATGATTCGCCGGTATGGCCGATGCTGCCGCTCAGGGCATCACGCCTGGTGATTTCGAGATTGAAGTGTTCAATCCGTTCCAGCCGCGAGCTGGTGCCGTCAAGGGGTTCACTGACCAGCATCAGGTCGCGGTAACCCTGTTGCTCCAGGTGCTCGACGGCGCTGCGTACGGCGGCACCATTATCAAGGCCGACCAGATCGCTGCCCAGGTGCTCGACCCTGCGGTCCACCAGCACCATCGGCATTTCCCGTTGCAGTGCCTGCAATTCTTCGAGATGGTGACCGAGGGTATTGAGGATCAGGCCTTCGATGTTGTACGAGCGCAGCGCCGCCAGGTGCAGGCGCTCCTGCTGGTCGTCGCGGTCGGTGTTGCACACCACCAGGCTGTAGCCGTGGGCGCGGCAGGCGGTTTCCACGCCATGCATCACGGCAATCGAATAAGGGTTGCGGATATCGGCCACCAGCATGCCGATCAGGCGCGTACGGCCGCGTTTCAGGCCACGGGCCATCTGGTTCGGGCGGTAGCCCAATTCGCTGATCGCCTGTTCGATGCGCAGGGCGATGGCTTCGGAAAGCAGGGCGCGGTCATCGCCGATAAAACGCGACACGCTGGCCTTGGAGACCCCGGCGCGTTCAGCGACATCGAGCATGGTCACGCGGCTGCGTTGGGCGGCGGAAAAACTGTTCACGGCCTGAAACCTTTTCTTGGAGTTGTCGGCAGGCGGTTGGTGCATTGGCACTGAAACCGGTTTCAGAAGAACTCAAGGCAAGGTCAGTCGTCAAGTAACTTTTGCTACAGGTCCAGGGAGTGGTGCAGGGCGGCGAGGAGTTTTTCGTAGAGCAGATCGACCTCCGGTGCACTGCCCCGGGCGCGCAGGCAGCCGTGCACCAGGCCGTGGCCGGGATGGAAATCCACACTTACACCGGCCGCTTGCAGGCGTTCGCTGTACTCCACGCCGTCGTCGCGCAAGGGGTCGAATTGCGCCACGGCGATAAACGCCGGGGCCAGGCCCCGCAGGTCCGTGGCCTGCAACGGCATCGCATAGGCCGAAGGGGTGGCCGAACCCGGCAGGTACAAGGCGTGGTAGCAGTGCACATCGCTGGCGCCGAGCAGCGGCGCGTCTGCGCATTCGATGCGCGAGGGCAGTCGGTCGTCGCCACCCAGTCCTGGATAGATCAGGGCTTGTAGCCGCGGCTGCGCTTGGCCGGTATCGCGCAGGGCCAGGCATACGGCGGCGGCGAGATTGCCCCCGGCGCTGTCGCCGGCAATCGCCATGCGTTGCGGGTCCAGTTGCCAGGTTGCGGCGCTGTCCTGCAAACCGCGCCACACCGCCAGGCAATCATCGAAGGCCGCCGGGAAGGGATGTTCCGGTGCCAGTCGGTAGTCGACCGCGATGACCACGGCGTTGAGCCGGGAGGCCAGTTCAGCGGTGATGAAATCGTGGGAGTCGAGGTCGCCGACCACCCAGCCGCCACCGTGCAGGTAGACCACGCCGGGCCAGCCATTGGCGGGTGTTGCTGAAGTCGGACGGTATTGGCGTACGGGCACCTGGCCGATCAACTGTTCGCTGACGCTGATGTTCGCCGGGCGTGCTGGGGTGAAGGCTCGGCACATAGCGCTGTAGCCAAGGCGTAGGCCATTGATCGTGCTGTCCGGGGCGTTGAGATCGAGGGTCTTGGCGACAAAGGCGCTGAGTTCGGGGGAGAGCGGGTAATCGGTCATGCGCAGTCTCAGTTCTGTACGAGGTGTCAGGAGAACCTGTGGCGGCGATCTTTAGGGCCTCTTCGCGGCGGTGCGGCGATCCGACAAGCCCTGCTCCTACAGTTCGGCGTCGGATACAGATTTTGCGCACTCCATGGACCTGTAGGAGCTTGGCTTGCCAGCGAAGAGGCCCGTGAGGACGCTAAAAGCTTCGCGGGCAAGCTCCGCTCCTACAATGGGTGTTATTTCAAACTGGCCTGCACGGTCGCCACACCGTCCTTGCCATCAACACTGGTCACGCCGGCCAGCCACTTCTGCAGATCTTCCGGGTGATCGCGCAGCCATTTCTTGGCCACGTCCTGGGGCGTCTGGCGCTCCATGATCGGCACCATCAACTGGCTTTCCTGGGCGGCGCTGAAGGTCAGGTTCTCCAGCAGCTTGTTCACGTTCGGGCAACGCTGGGCGTAGTCCGGGGCGGTGACGGTGGACACGGTGGCCGCGCCTTCGTTAGGCCCGTAGACATCTTCGCTGCCGGTCAGGTAGGTGATCTTCATATTGATGTTCATCGGGTGCGGGGTCCAGCCGACGAACACCACGAACTCCTTGCGATTGACCGCCCGCTGCACGGCCGCGAGCATCCCGGCTTCCCCGGACTCCACCAGATTGAAACCCTTGAGGCCGAAGTGGTCGGTATCGATCATGGTCTTGATGGTGGTGTTGGCGCCGCTGCCGGGCTCGATGCCATAGATCTTGCCACCGAGCTTGTCCTTGAACTTGGCAATATCGGCGAAGGTCTTCAGGCCCGCGTCAGCCACATATTGCGGCACGGCGAGGGTGGCCTGGGCGTCGGAGAGGCTGGGCTGGGCCAGGACCTTGACCTGGTTGGCGGCGACAAAAGGCGCGATGTTCTTGTCCATCGCCGGCTTCCAGTAGCCGAGGAAGATATCCAGGCGCTTGTCCCGGATCCCGGCAAAGATGATCTGCTGCACGGCGCTGGTCTGCTTGCTTTCATAACCCAGGCCGTTGAGCAGCACGTCGGCCATGCCACTGGTGGCGATCACATCGGTCCAGTTGACCACGCCCATGCGCACGGTCTTGCAGGAAGCGTCTTCGGAGGCGAGCACGCTGGTGCTCAGGAGGGCGGTACCGCAGAGGAACAGACAGCTGTTGAACAGTCTTTTCATGATACGCAGGTCTCGCGGCAGGTCGTTTATTGTGGAGTTCGGTGTCTTCATGCACCGTCCGGCCACGTTACGCAGCCGGCTGCTGGCAAAAGCGCACCAGTGCGACCGGCTTTTGCACTGCAGCGACCCCGACGTTATACCAACACGCTCAGCCAGGCTGAAACCAGCAACAGCAGCGCCATGCAGCGATTGAACCGCCGCATCGCCAGGGGCGAGCGAAACAGCCGCGCGGAGCCGACACCGAGTACCGCCCACAGGCTCATGCATGGCAGCGACACCAGGAAGAACACCAGGGACAGTGACAGCACGTGGGCCTGGCGTTCGGCACCGCTGCCGGCGAACACGCCGACCACCGCCAGGGCCATCATCCAGACCTTCGGATTGATCAGTTGCAGGCTGGCCGCGCCCAACAGGCCGAGACGTTTGGCCGGAGCTGCATCAGGGTCGATGGCACTGGCCGGTGCGCTGAAGATCTGCCAGGCCAGGTAGCTCAGCCAGGCGATGCCGAGCCATTGCATGCCGGTGCGGACCTGGGGCCGTTGTGCCAGCGATTCACCGACACCGCTGCCCACCAGCAGGACGATCAGTGCCGCGCCGGCACCGGCGCCGAGGATGATCGGCAGGGCTGCCGCCAGGCCATGGCGGGCACTGTTGCTCAGCACCAGGATATTGTTCGGCCCGGGGGTGACGGAGGCGACGATGGCGAAGAGCACAAAGGGCAGGAAGCTGGAAAGGCTGGACAACATGGGGAGGGGCTCCACTGAAAGATCGATCAACCGATCTTCCCGCGCGCCGCCTCAGGCGTCTGGAAGATTTGAGCAGCGCTTGCGGTAGGCGGCGGGCGTCAGCCCGTAGGCGCGGACAAACCAGCGGCCCAGGTGGCTCTGGTCGGCAAAGCCCAGGGTCATGGCGACGTTCGCCGGGGTTTCGCCCCGGGACAGCAGTTGCCGCGCCTTGGCCACCCGCAATTGCACCAGGTAGGCGTGGGGCGGCAGACCGTAGGCGGCCTTGAAGGCTCGGGTCAGGCGGAAGCGGTCGACACCACAGACGGCCGCGACCTCATCCAGGCTCAGGTCATGTTGCAGATGGGCGTGCAAGTACTCGCGGGCAACCTGCGCAACCCGTGGCAGGCGCGGGTCCTCGCGGTAGCGGGCGCGCCAGTGCAGATGGTCGGTGAGGCTGTCGAACAAACGGTCGAGGGCGCTTTGCCGGACGATGCGCAATTCCTGGGTGTGAATGGCCTGGAACGCGGCACTGGTGGCCTGGGCCAGGCGGGTGTCGGTGGCCAGGGTCGCGGCAAAGCTCAGTTGGCTGCCCGCCGGGGCTTCCTCGAACAGCGCGCTCAGTTCCCGTTCCAGCCAGTGTGGGTCGAGATAGATGGTGCGGTAGGTGAAGCCGCCGTCGGTGGGTGCGTCGCCGTCATGGATCTCGCCGGGTTCGAGCAGGAAGACGTTACCTGCCAGGCTTTGGTAGCGGGTGCCCCGGCAATTGAACTGCTGCACGCCTTGTTCGGTGACACCCACCAGGTAGCTGTCGTGCCAGTGGGCATCGTAGGCATGGGTATGCCCCTGGAAACGCGCGCGCAGGGTTTCGATGCCGGTGTCGCGGTCCTGGTTCAGGTCGACCCAGTGGTTGACGGTGCTGGACATGGGGTTCCTGGAGTCGTGGTCAATCTGCAGTGCTTCAGTAGAGGCTGGCGGCCGGGTAGCAGTCTAGAAGATCCGTGCACGGGCTCGACAGTACCCCGATAGGGGAATTGGCGAGCGGGAAGTGAGCGCCTAGAGTGGCCGCACATTTCAAACCCGCGGACAGAGAGGGATTATGCGCGCACGTGAATGGGGAATCACCCTGGGCCTGGGAACACCGGGGCCGTTCAATGCCATCACCGATGTGCCCGGTGTACGGGTCGGCCACAGTACATTGAAGACCGAGATCGACGGCAAGCAGGTGCGCACCGGCGTGACGCTGATCCAGCCACGGCCCGGCGCGGCGCGGCAGCAGCCCTGTTTCGCCGGTTGCCATGTGCTCAACGGCAATGGCGATGCCACGGGCCTGGAGTGGATTCGCGAAGCCGGGCTGCTGACCACGCCCGTGGCGATCACCAATACCCATAGCGTCGGTGTGGTGCGCGATGCGCTGATCGCCGACGAGCGCGACAGCCTGGCGGACCCGGCGGTGTACTGGTGCATGCCGGTGGTGATGGAAACCTATGACGGGGTGCTCAATGATATCTGGGGCCAGCATGTCGGCCCCGCGCAGGTCCGTGAAGCGCTGGCCGATGCCAGGCCCGGTCCGGTGACCGAAGGCTCGGTGGGTGGCGGTACCGGGATGATCTGCCATGAATTCAAGGGCGGTATCGGCACCTCATCCCGGCGCCTGTCGGCAGCGCAGGGCGGCTGGACCGTCGGCGCGCTGGTCCAGGCCAATCATGGCAAGCGCCAGGAGCTGCGGGTGGATGGCTATCCGGTTGGTCGCCAATTGCTGGATATCCCGTCGCCTTTCGCCCGTCGTGGCACCCCGGGCATGGGCTCGATCGTGGTGATTCTCGCCACCGACGCACCCTTGCTGCCCCATCAATGCCAGCGCCTGGCGCAACGGGCTTCCATCGGTATCGCCCGCACCGGCGGCGGCACCGAGGACTCCAGCGGCGATATCTTCCTGGCCTTCGCCACCGGCAACGACCAGTTGCCACCCGCCGACTACGGGCGCAAGGACCTGCCGTTCAGCAGCCCGCTGGCGATGCTCAACAACGATCATATTTCCCCCTTGTTCCTGGCGGCCGCCGAAGCGGTGGAGGAGGCGATCATCAATGCCCTGCTGGCCGGCGAGGACATGAACACGGCCGATGGAACAGCGGTATCGGCGTTAAGCGGCGAAGTTGTCCTGAATGCATTGAGAACGAGTGGTCGACCGGGAAATTTATAAGTATAAAAGTGACTGGCTGGTCATTTATTGATGCACTTCCCATATGCATTCTTGCGACTTGAAGTTTTCCGAAAGTCTGCTTGCGGGAGTCGGCCGTTACTGTCAGAAAAAACTTTCATGGCGTTGTCCAGCGTTTGTAGGTGTTTTCGGTGTTTATGGGATTTGTTATCAAAAAAGCGCTGGACGTTTGATTTCAAATTGTGTCAGTTTCTCGCTGCCTTCAAAAAGGGCGAGTGATAGGATGATCTCGCCAAGGGATTGTCGCTATCTGACAAAAACTGTTTCACTTGCAAACAAGGAAGTGTGTTTATGTCGAAAGTCAAAACCAAAGCTATTGTTTCTTCTGATGCGGCACTGGCGGCCAACGGGACAAGTTCCGCCTTTAACCAGATCGATAGCTTCAGCCATCAATACGACCGTGGCGGTAATCTCACGGTCAATGGCAAACCCTCCTACTCCGTCGATCAGGCCGCCACGCAACTGCTGCGTGACGGTGCCGCCTGGCACGATCTGGACGGCAGCGGCAAGATCGAACTGACCTATACCTTCCTGACTTCCCAGACCTCGAATTTCAGCGGTCTGGGCGTCACCGGGTTCAGCCAGTTCAGCGCGCTGCAGAAGTCGCAGGCCGTGCTCTCCATGCAATCCTGGGCGGACGTGGCCAATGTGACCTTCACGGAGGCGGCGAAGGGTGGCGATGGTCATATGACCTTCGGTAACTACAGCGGCGGGCAGGAAGGCGCGGCGGCATTCGCCTTCCTGCCGGGAACCGAGCCTGGCTACGACGGCCAGTCCTGGTACCTGACCGGTAGCGGCTACAACGTCAACAAGACGCCTGGCCTGAACAACTACGGTCGCCAGACCCTGACCCATGAGATCGGCCATACCCTCGGCCTGGCTCATCCCGGCGACTACAACGCCGGCGAAGGCAACCCGACCTACAATGACGCGTCCTATGGACAGGACACCCGCGGCTACAGCGTCATGAGCTACTGGAGCGAAAGCAACACCAGCCAGAACTTCAGCAAAGGCGGGGTCGAGGCTTATTCCTCGGGCCCGCTGATGGATGATATCGCGGCGATCCAGAAACTCTACGGCGCCAACTACAGCACCCGTTCCGGCGACACCACCTATGGGTTCAACTCCAATGCCGGTCGCGACTACCTGAGCGCCACTTCGTCTTCGGACAAGCTGGTGTTCTCGGTCTGGGACGGCGGCGGCAACGATACCCTGGACTTCTCCGGGTTCACCCAGAACCAGAAGATCAACCTGCATGACGGCTCGTTCTCCGACGTTGGCGGCATGGTGGGTAATATCTCCATTGCCCAGGGTGTCACGATCGAGAACGCCGTCGGCGGTTCGGGCAACGACCTGCTGATCGGCAACGATGCGGCCAACGAACTGCGTGGCGGTGCCGGCAACGATATCCTCTACGGGGCTGGCGGTGCCGACAAGCTCTGGGGTGGTTCGGGCAACGATACCTTCGTGTTCGCCGCCGTTTCCGACTCGGCGCCGAAAGCGGCCGACCGGATCATGGACTTCACCAGTGGCCAGGACAAGATCGATCTGTCCGGGATCACCCATGGTTCGGGCCTGACCTTCGTCAACGCGTTCACCGGCCATGCCGGCGATGCGGTACTGACGTATGCCTCGGGCACCAACCTGGGTACCCTGGCGGTGGACTTCTCCGGGCACGGCGTCGCCGATTTCCTGGTGACCACCGTGGGTCAGGCAGCGGTCACGGATATCGTGGCTTGAGTTGATGCGGTAGGGGCAGCGCTGCAGCGCTGCCCTCTGGCCAGGTAGTCCATGCCCATGATCAAGAGCTTTGTTCGCAGTACCTATTCGACGTGGCTGATGGCTGCGTTTCTGGCGTTTTCTGGAGAAGTCACCATGGCGAGCAGCCTGCTCATGACCAGCCCCGAGGCCCTTGTCGGCCAGTGGCGGATGTACCCTGAAGGTGAGAACCCCCAGGCCTGCAAGCTTGACCTGGCGTTGCAGTCACCGCGCCTGAGTGGCGACCTGGAGTGCATCGCCGGCTGGTTGGGCGAACGCCCGGCCAACTGGGAACCGACCCCCGATGGCCTGTGGCTGTATGGCGCCGAAGGGACTGGCATCGTCCATCTCAATCGGCAGAAGGCGGATCGTTATGAAGTGCGTTTGAAGAATGGAAGCGTTCTGGTACTGGTGCGCGATAAGCCCTGAGCATCCAGGTGCAAATCGATTAAACGGCAACTTGATGCCTTGTGCCTGTTAGTTGTTTTCTCGTTCAGTCTTTATGCGTCGCTAAAGAACGACTCCTATTGAAAGTACCTATATTCCCGAGCGGCTCGCCGGCCATCGAATAAAGGTGCGTATCCGGCTGTGCGTAAACTTCAAGGAAGAGAGATGAACCCGCCGAAAATGATGTCCGGGACACCTTTGATCCGTGTGCTCGGCGATTATAAAAGTGTGTTGCTCAGCGTCGGTTGTTTCACCGCGTTGATCAATCTGCTGATGCTGGTGCCTTCGATTTACATGCTCCAGGTCTATGACCGGGTATTGACCTCCCAGAACGAAACCACCCTGGTCATGCTGACCCTGATGGTGGTGGGGTTCTTTGCCTTTATCGGGCTGCTGGAAGTGGTCCGCAGTTTTATCGTGATCCGCATCGGCAGCGCCCTGGAGCGGCGCTTGAACCTGCGGGTCTACCAGGCGGCCTTCGAGCGCAACCTGTTGCGCGGCGAAGGGCATGCCGGCCAGTCCCTCGGCGACCTGACGCAGATTCGCCAGTTTCTCACCGGCCCGGCCCTGTTCGCCTTTTTCGACGCACCGTGGTTTCCCATCTACCTGCTGGTGATCTTCCTGTTCAATCCCTGGCTGGGGGTGTTCGCCAGTGTCGGGGCCTTGTTGCTGATCGCCCTGGCCTGCCTCAACGAGTCCATGACCAAAAAGCCCTTGAGCGAAGCCAGCGGTTATTCGCAACGCTCGACTCAGTTGGCCACCAGTCATCTGCACAACGCCGAGACGATCCAGGCCATGGGCATGCTCGGGGCCTTGCGCAGGCGCTGGTTCCAGGTGCACTCGCGATTTCTGGCACGGCAGAACCGCGCCAGCGATACCGGGGCGGTGATTACTTCCCTGAGCAAGATGTTGCGCCTGTGCCTGCAATCGCTGGTGCTGGGCCTGGGGGCGCTGCTGGTGATCAAGGGTGAGATGACCGCCGGGATGATGATCGCCGGCTCGATCCTTATGGGCCGGGTGCTCAGCCCCATCGACCAGTTGATTGCGGTGTGGAAACAGTGGAGCACGGCCAAGCTCGCCTATCAGCGCCTGGACGGCCTGTTGCGTGAGTTCCCCGAGACAGAAGGCCAGATGAGCCTGCCTGCTCCCCAGGGCCAGGTGGCCTTTGAACAGGTCAGCGCCGGACCGCCGGGCAAGCGTGTCGCGACCCTGCACCAGGTGAGTTTCAGCCTGGCTCCCGGCGAGGTGCTGGGGGTGCTCGGTGCCTCGGGCTCGGGCAAGTCTACCCTGGCCCGGGTGCTGGTGGGCGTCTGGCCGACCCTGGGCGGCACCGTGCGCCTGGACGGTGCCGACCTGCACCGCTGGGACCGCGACGACCTCGGTCCGCATATTGGTTATTTGCCCCAGGACATCGAGTTGTTCAGCGGCACCATTGCCGAAAATATCGCGCGGTTTGCCGAGGTCGACTCGGCGAAAGTGGTCGAGGCGGCACGTCAGGCCGGTGTGCACGAGCTGATCCTGCGCCTGCCCCAGGGCTACGACACACTGCTGGGAGAAGACGGCAGCGGCCTGTCCGGCGGGCAGAAGCAGCGGGTGGCGCTGGCCCGCGCGTTGTATGGCGGCCCGCGCCTGGTGGTGCTGGATGAGCCCAATTCCAACCTCGATGTGGTCGGGGAAACCGCCCTGACCCAGGCGATTGCCCTGCTCAAGGCGGGGGGCAGCACAGTGGTCCTGGTGACCCACCGTTCCACCTCCCTGACCCAGGCGGACAAGTTGCTGGTGCTCAACGAAGGCCGCCTGCAAGCCTTCGGCAGCAGTGCCGATGTGCTCAAGGCACTGTCGGCCGGCGCCCAACCCGCGCCGCAACCGGCCCGCGAGGCAGCCACCCCGGCGGGCGTCAGCCTGAGCCGACAGTATCCCGCGCCGACGCGCAGTAGCGGCGCATGAGCAAGGACAGCACAATGCAGATCAGTACCCCTGTTGAATACCGGGAACGTGATGCCCGGTTCTTTGCCCGTATGGGCTGGTTGTTGGCCCTCCTGGGTGCCGGCGGCTTCTTTCTCTGGGCGGCCCTGGCGCCGCTGGACCAGGGCATTGCCGTGCAGGGCACCGTGGTGGTATCCGGCAAGCGCAAGGCCGTGCAATCCCTCGGCGGCGGCGTGGTCAGCCGGATCCTGGTGCGCGAAGGGCAAGTGGTGCATCAGGGCCAGCCGCTGTTTCGCCTCGACCAGACGCAATTGTCGGCCGATGTGCAATCGTTGCGGGCCCAGTACCGCATGGCCTGGGCCAGCCAGGCGCGTTGGCAGAGCGAGCGCGACAACCTGCCCCGGGTGGTGTTTCCGCCCGAGTTGAGCGCGGAGGCCGACCCGCCCCTGGCGCTGGTGCTCGAAGGCCAGCGGCAACTGTTCAGCAGCCGTCGCGAAGCCTTTTCCCGGGAGCAGGCCGGTATTCGCGCCAGTATCGACGGCGCCGGCTCGCAACTGGCCGGTATGCGTCGCGCGCGCAACGACATGCTGGCCCGCGCCGACTCCCTGCGCAGCCAGTTGGACAACCTCAAGCCCCTGGCGGACAACGGCTATATCCCGCGCAACCGCCTGCTGGACTACCAGCGCCAGCTGTCCCAGGTGCAACAGGACCTGGCGCAGAACAGCGGCGAAAGCGGGCGGGTCGAGCAGGGCATTGTCGAGTCGCGTCTCAAGCTCTCCCAGCACAGCGAGGAGTACCAGAAGGAAGTGCGCGGCCAACTGGCAGAGGCCCAGCTCAAGAGCCTGACCCTGGAGCAGCAGCTGCGCTCGGCGGATTTCAATTTGCAGCACAGCGAGATCGTCGCGCCGGCGGAGGGCATCGCGGTCAACCTCAGCGTGCACACCGAAGGCGCGGTGATCCGTGCCGGGGAAACCCTGCTGGAGATCGTGCCCCAGGGCGAACGCCTGGAAGTCGAGGGGCACCTGCCGGTCAACCTGGTGGACAAGGTCGGCAGCCATCTGCCGGTGGACATCCTGTTCACCGCCTTCAACCAGAGCCGCACGCCACGGGTGCCCGGCGAAGTCAGCCTGATCTCCGCCGACCAGTTGCTCGATGAGAAGACCGGCGCGCCGTATTACGTGCTGCGCACGTCGGTGAGCGACATGGCCCTGGAAAAACTCCACGGGCTGGTGATCAAGCCGGGCATGCCCGCCGAGATGTTCGTGCGGACCGGCGAGCGCTCGCTGCTCAACTATCTGTTCAAACCCCTGCTGGACCGCGCGGGTTCCGCGCTGACCGAGCAATAGGATGTTTCACCGAATGAAGACACTGTCGATGATCGTGGCAACGCTGTCCCTGTTGGTCAGCACCGGCAGCCAGGCCATGGGGCCGTTCCAGGTGTATGAGCAGGCGCTGCGCAATGACCCGGTATTCCTCGGCGCGCTCAAGGAGCGCGATGCCGGCCAGGAAAACCGCGCCATTGGCCGGGCCGGCCTGCTGCCGAAGATTTCCTATAACTACAACCAGGGCCGTAACGATTCGCGGGCCACCTACCTCAGCGAACGGGGCAACTCCCACGAGGACCGTCACTACACCAGCTCCGGCTCGACGCTGATGCTGCAACAACCGCTGATCGACTACGAGGCCTATGCCAATTACCGCAAGGGCGTGGCCCAGGCGTTGTTCGCCGATGAAACCTTTCGCGGCAAGAGCCAGGAGCTGCTGGTGCGGGTCCTGACCTATTACACCAAGGCGTTGTTTGCCCAGGACCAGATCGAGATCGCCCAGGCCCGCAAGAAAGCCTATGGGGAGCAGTTCCAGCAGAACGAGCATCTGTTCCGCCAGGGCGAGGGCACACGCACCGATATTCTCGAAGCCGAGTCGCGTTTCGAGCTGGCCACCGCCGAGGAAATCGAAGCCCGCAACGAACAGGATGCCGCCCTGCGCGAACTGGGGGCGCTGATCGGCGTAGCGTCGGTGGATGTTTCCGAACTGGCGCCACTGGCCCGGACCTTTCAGTCGTTTCCCCTGGAGCCGGCCAACTTCGATACCTGGCACGCCATGGCCCTGGAGAACAACCCGACCCTGGCGTCCCAGCGCCAGGCCCTGGAAGTGGCCCATTATGAAGTGGAGCGCAACCGCGCCGGGCACTTGCCCAAGCTCAATGCCTACGCCAGCGTGCGCAAGAGCGAGTCCGACAGCGGCAACACCTACAACCAGCGCTACGACACCAACACCATCGGTTTCGAGGTGAACGTGCCGTTGTTCGCCGGTGGCGGCGTCTCGGCGTCGGTGCGCCAGGCCAGCGCCAACCTGGAACAGGCCGAATACGAACTGGACGGCAAGACCCGCGAAACCCTGATCGAGCTGCGTCGTCAGTTCAGTGCCTGCCTGTCGGGGGTGAGCAAGTTGCGCGCCTATCAGAAGGCCTTGAGTTCGGCCGAAGCCCTGGTGGTCTCGACCAAGCAGAGCATCCTCGGTGGCGAGCGGGTCAACCTCGATGCGCTGAACGCCGAGCAGCAGCTCTACAGCACCCGGCGCGACCTGGCCCAGGCGCGCTACGACTACCTGATGGCCTGGACCAAATTGCATTACTACGCGGGCACTTTGCGCGAAACCGACCTGGCCAGGGTCGATGAGGCCTTCATACGACAATGATTCCAACCAGCAAGGAGGCAATACCATGGGTGTGTTTGACTATAAAAACCTAGGGGCCGAGGCTTCGAAAACACTGTATTCCGATGCAATGGCGATCACCTTGTACTCCTACCACAACCTCGATAACGGCTTTGCCGTGGGCTACCAGCAGAACGGCTTCGGTCTCGGCCTGCCGGCGACCCTGGTCAAGGCCCTGATCGGCGGCACGGATGCCCAGGGGGTCATCCCCGGGATCCCCTGGAACCCGGACTCGGAGAAAGCCGCGCTGGCGGCGGTGAAGGCCGCCGGCTGGACACCCATCAGTGCCGCGCAACTGGGCTACGGCGGCAAGACCGATGCCCGCGGCACCTTCTATGGCGAGAAGGCCGGCTACACCACGGCGCAGGCGGAAATCCTCGGCAAGTACGACGCCAGCGGGCACCTGACCGAGATCGGTGTGTCCTTCCGTGGCACCAGCGGGCCGCGGGAAAGCCAGATCAGCGACACCATCGGCGATGCGATCAACGACTTGCTGGCGGCCATCGGACCCAAGGATTACGCGAAGAACTACAGCGCCAATGCCTTCGAAGGCCTGCTCAAGAGCGTGGCGACCTTTGCCGCGGCCAACGGTCTTTCCGGCAAGGATGTGCTGGTCAGCGGCCACAGCCTCGGCGGGCTGGCGGTCAACAGCGTGGCCGACCTGAGCAAGGACCACTGGGGTGGTTTCTACAAGGATGCCAACTACATCGCCTTTGCTTCACCGACCCAGAGCGGCCCGGGCACCCAGGTGCTGAATATCGGTTATGAAAACGACCCGGTGTTCCGCGCCCTCGACGGCTCCAACCTGACCCTGGCAACCCTGGGTGTGCACGATGCCAACAAGGCCTCTGCGACCAATAATATCGTCAGCTTCAACGACCATTACGCGTCCGATGCCTGGAATGTGCTGCCGTTTTCCATCGGTAACGTCGCCACCTGGATTTCCCATCTGCCGACGGCCTATGGCGATGGCTTGAATCGGGTGCTGGGGTCGCAGTTCTACAACCTGACCAGCAAGGACTCGACCATCATCGTCGCCAACCTGTCGGATCCGGCGCGGGACAAGACCTGGGTGCAGGATCTCAATCGCAATGCCGAAACCCATAGTGGCAGCACCTTTATCATCGGTAGCGACGCCAACGATCTGCTCAAGGGAGGGCGTGGCAACGATTACATCGAGGGACGCGGCGGTAACGATACCTTCCGCGATGACGGTGGCTACAACATCATTCTCGGCGGCAAGGGCAACAACACCTTCGATCTGCAGAAATCCCTGGCCAGCTTCGATATCGCCAATGACGGCCACGGCACCTTGTATATCCGTGATGCCAGCGGCGGGATCACCATTGCCCAGAATATCGGCACCCTGGTCAGCAAGGAGTCGAGCCTGGTGTTCTTCAACAAGGACGTGGCCCATGTGGTGGGCAACCAGAGCTTGTCCGAGGGAAGTTATGTCAACTCGCAGGTCGGCAGCGATGGGGCCGATACCCTGACGGCGAAGTCTTCGGGGGAGTGGCTGTTGGGTAATGGCGGCGACGATCATCTGATTGGCGCGATCAAGGGGGGGAACGTGTTTATCGGTGGTGCCGGCAATGACCTGATGGATGCGAAGGGCGGGGGCAATACCTTCCTGTTCAACGGCTTCAACGGATCGTTCGGCCAGGACAAGATCACCGGCTTCCAGGCTTCCGACAAACTGGTGTTCATGGGGTATGCCGATTCCCAGGGACACACTATCCAGGACCACGCCAAGGTGGTGGGACACGACACTGTGCTGACCTTCGGGTCGGATTCGGTGACGTTGGTGGGGGTAGGGCTGGATGTGCTGAAGGGGGCGAGTGTAGTTATCGCCTGATGCTGTAATACAGGAAACGATAGCAGCCTCCAGGCCGCCAAAAGCTTCGCGGGCAAGCCCTGCTCCAACAGTGAGTCGTCGTTTGCTGATCTTGTGTACGACGCAGAACTGTAGGAGCAGGGCTTGCCCGCGAAGAGGCCCTTAAGATCGCTCAAAGCCTCGCTGGCAAGCCACGCTCCCGCTGGTTTACGGCAATTTCAACAACACATAATCGTTCTTGTCGAACCGCTGGCTGAGTACTGGCGTCAGATCGCCGATAGCCGTGCCTTTCAGTGCGTCATACTGATCCTTGCCCATCATCACCCACGCCGGTCGCGCCACGCCCTGAAGCTGCTCAGGCGTTTCGGTGAAGATCGGCTGCAGATCGCCCTCGGCATTGACCATGAACTTGATCGCCCGTCCATCCTTGCCCACCGCGTGCATGACCAGCGGCGCAGGATCCTTTTGCATCAACTGCTGGGTCGCCTGGGTAAAGGCGCGGGTATCGTAGGCGACGCGTTCGGTCGGCTCGACAATCAGGATATAGCTGCTCCACAGCGCCAGCACCGCACAACCGGCCAGCCCGAGCGCGCGCCAGCGGGCGTTGAACAACGCCACCACGGCGATCAGTTGCAAGGCCCCGACCAGATAGGGCGCGACGCCCAGGGTTGGCAGTTCTTCAGGGAAGCGCCGGTGCAACATGAACATCCCGACAATCAGCAGGCCCGGCAGGATCAACCAGAGACCCTGGATCAGCCCACGCAGCCAGGCAAACAGACGGCCTTTCCCGACCTGGAACGGATAGGCGGCAATGATCGCCGCCATCGGTACCATCGGCAGGATATAGCGGGCTTTTTTCGCCTGGGGCACCGACAGGCCGAGCATCACGATCAAGCCGGCCGCGACCGCGTAGAGGGTCAGTTGCAAGGCCGGCCCACGATGCTGGCGACCGGTTGCCAGAATGGCAACCAGAACCAGCACGGCCAATGGATAAGCCAGGGCGTAGTTGCCAAAAGCGCTGCTGAAGTAATACAGCGTACCGCTGGAGCCCGCCGAGCCGTCCATGCGGCCGGTGAACTGCATACGGATCACTTCCTGGAGGAAGGCCGGGCCGCCATCGAGCGAAGCCAGCCACAACAGCAGGCCGATGCAGGCTGCCAGCAGGAACAGGGCCTGGAAGCCAAACACGAACAACCGGCGCCATTGACCGCTGAGCAGGTAGAAGCTGCACAGCATGCCGGTGGGGATCACCAGGCCCATGGGGCCGCGAATGGCAAAGCCGAGCACCAGCAGTGCCAGGAGCAGCACGCTGCGTTTCGGCGCGCCGTAGTATTTGGCGGCATAACCCAGGTAGAACACCGCCAGGGACACGGCGGCGAGCATCTGGTCGAGGGACACCGCGCGGGTTTCGATCAGGAAATTATTGGTCAGCAACAGCAAGGCAATGCTCAGCAGCGCCCAACGGGGCGAATGCGGGGCCACCAGCCGGTACATCAGCACCACGATCCAGGCCGAGGCCAGGGCGCTCGGCAGCCAGGCGGCGAGGGCGTTGACCGAGCCGAACGGCAGCGACAGCAACCAGATCAACAGGGTGGAAAATGCCGAATAGTCCGGATACGGCTCGCCATAGGTGGTCGGGAAGAAACTCGGACCATGGCGCAGCATTTCCTCGGCGAACAGCACGAAGCGCGAGTCGAAACCGATGGCGGCTTGCTGATAGACGCCGGCGATAAACAGCAGCAGGGCGATCAGGCCCAGGCCGAGGGATTGGCGATTCAGGGTGTTACGGGATGAGGACGTCAATGTCACGGCCGTGGACCTAAAACAACGGGCAAGCCCGTTAGGAACGAAAACGCGGTCATTTTTTCGAAATGACCGCGTCGTTTGTTTGCTCAGTAACCCTATGCAAGGGTCAGGGCATCATTCCAGACCGTGACGGGTCACCGGCAGATCCAGCGACGCACCGCGACCGATCGCAAAGTAGGTGAAACCTTTGCGCTGCATGCGGTTGGCGTCGAACAGGTTACGGCCGTCGAAGATCACCGGCGCTTTCAGGCGCTGCTTGATCAGTTCGAAGTCCGGCGCCTTGAACTGTTGCCATTCGGTGCAGATGATCAGCGCATCGGCGCCGACCAGTGCCGATTCCGGCGTGCCCATCAGCGACAGGCCCGGCTCATCCGGATAGATGCGCTGGGTTTCCTGCATGGCTTCCGGGTCGAACGCGCGAACCTGGGCGCCGGCCGCCCACAGGGCTTCCATCAGCACGCGGCTCGGTGCGTCGCGCATATCGTCGGTGTTCGGCTTGAACGCCAGGCCCCAGAGGGCGAAGGTCTTGCCTTTCAGGTCACCCTTGTAGAACGCGTTCAGGCGGTCGAACAGCTTGTGCTTCTGACGCTCGTTGATCGCTTCGACCGCTTGCAGCAGGTCGCTCGAGCAGTTGGCTGCCTGGGCGCTGTGGATCAGGGCGCGCATGTCTTTCGGGAAGCACGAACCGCCGTAGCCGCAGCCCGGGTAGATGAAGTGGTAACCGATGCGCTGGTCGGCGCCGATGCCCATGCGCACGGCTTCGATGTCCGCGCCCAGGTGTTCGGCCAGTTCGGCGATCTGGTTGATAAAGCTGATCTTGGTCGCCAGCATGCAGTTGGCGGCGTACTTGGTCAGCTCGGCGCTGCGCAGGTCCATGAACATGATGCGGTCATGGTTGCGGTTGAACGGGGCGTAGAGGTCGCGCATCACTTCGCGGACTTCTTCACGCTCGCAGCCGATGACGATCCGGTCCGGACGACGGCAGTCTTCCACCGCCGAACCTTCCTTGAGGAATTCCGGGTTGGAGACGATATCGAATTCCAGGGTCCGGCCGACTTTGTCCAGGGCGGCTTGAATGTGCGCGCGCAGGGTGTCGCCGGTGCCTACCGGAACGGTGGATTTTTCCACCAGGATCAGCGGATCGACGCGGTGACGGACCACGGCATCGCCCACCGAGAGGACGTACTTGAGGTCAGCCGAACCGTCTTCGTCCGACGGCGTGCCGACGGCGATAAACAGCACCTGGCCATGCTCGATCGCCAGCTTTTCGTCGCTGGTGAAGTGCAGGCGGCCGCTTTCCAGGTTGCTCTTGACCATGGTCTCCAGCCCTGGTTCGAAGATGGGGATGTGGCCTTTACGCAGCAAGTCGATCTTGTTCTGGTCGACGTCCATGCAGACGACATCATGACCGACTTCGGCCAGCACAGTCGCCTGCACCAGACCGACATAACCGCTACCAATTACGCTGATTTTCATACGGAGTCCCTAGGACGGGGTATACGTGGAGAGTTGATCGTTAGCACGCCGAGAATGACCAGGGCCACTCCCAGCGATTTCGAAAGACTGAAGCTTTCATTGAAAAACGGCAGGCCGGCGGCCAGCAGGTAGACCAGCGCGTAACTGACGCTGAGCAACGAGTAGGCACGGCCTAATGGCAGGTCGCGCAAGGCGGCCAGCCAGCAAAGCATGGACAGGGCGTAGGCGAGGATCGATGCCGCCACTACACCCAAGGCGAGTAACGATACGTCCTGAGTCATCAGGGCGTCCAGCCACTGTGTCGGTTCCGGCAGGCGGGTCATGCTCCAACGCATGCCCAACTGGGCACCGCTGACCAGCAGGACGCTGCCGGTGGCCAGGGTAAAACCGCGAGCCTGGCTCATACGTGACGCCCCAACAGGACCACACCGGCGATGATCAACGCCACGCCCAACCAATGGCGGGTGTCGATCGACTCCTTGAACAGGTAGTGCGCCACCAGGGTGATCAGGACAAAGTTCAGGCTGAGCATCGGATAGGCAATCCCGACCTCCAGCCGTTGCAGGACCAGCAGCCAGACCAGCAGGCCGAAACCGAGGCTGGCCAGGGCCAGCCACAGCCAGGGCGAACGCAGTTTATGCAGGATGCCCAGGTCCGGGCCGCGCCAGCTTTCGACGGCGAACTTCTGCGCGACCTGGCCCAGGCACGTCAGCAAGCAAGCGCTGAGCAACAAGATCAGGGTCATGGGGTGGTCTTCGAAAAAATCAGGATAACCATGTTGCCTTCTTCATAGCGAACATGATCCTTGGGCAGCAGGTCGATCTCGTGCAGTTCGTCCTCATCCTTGACGCGCATCACCACACCGACCTGGCCTTCACGCCGGGCGTTGTCCATCCAGGCCTGGATCTGGCTCAGATCCTGAGCGCGACCGGCGGTCTCGGGATAACCCAGGCCGTACTGCAATTCACCCTGGGTGTTGTAGAGGGTGATATCGCTGCGTTTCATGCGCCAGGCCAGCGCCGAAGCGGCACCCAGGTCATTGCTCAGGAAGTGGCGGCTCTGGCTCAACTCTTCGGCATGGTGGGCGATGAACTGGTCGGGCATCTTGTTGTGCACGATGACGTTCGGCATCGCCGCCGGCAGCAGCAATACCAGCATGCCCATGCCCAGCGCCGGGGTGGCCCAGAAGGTCAGCGGCTTGAGCAGGGGCAGGAGATTGACCAGGATCCAGCTGCCGATGAACACGCAGAGCAGGGTCAGGTGCAACGGCTCGTTATCGTAGAACGGCTGCTTGATCTGGAAATACACCAGTGCCGCCAGTCCCGCCAGGCCCAACACCAGGTTGAGCAGGCCGTTGAGACGAGGAACCTGGCCTTGGGCAAGCTTGATGCGATCCATCAGCGAATGCCCCATCAGCAACGCCAGGGGCATCAGGCACGGCATGATGTAGGTCGGCAGCTTGCCGCGGCTGAGGCTGAAGAACGCCAGTGGCAGCAACAGCCAGAGCAGCAGGAACACGGTGATGCGCTGACCCTTGGTACGCCAGGCGTCCTTCAGGGTCACCGGGAACAGCACTGCCCATGGCAGGCTGGAAGCCACGATCATCGGCAGGTAGAACCACCAAGGCCGGGTGTGTTGCGCGTCTTCGGCGGCAAAACGACGGATATGCTCGTGCCAGAAGAAGAAACGCCAGTAGTCCGGTTCCTGGAGGTGAACCGCCAGGACCCAGGGCAGGCTGATCAGCGTGGCCACGACCACGGCCACCAGGCCATAACCCACCAGTTCGCGAAAACGCTTCTGCCAGATCATGTAGGGCAGGGCGATCAGCACCGGCAACAGCAGGGCGAGGAAACCCTTGGTCATGAAACCCATGCCGCAGGCCAGGCCCAGGCCCACCCAAGACCACAGGCGTGCCCGTGGGGTACTGCCGTCGATGGCGAACCACAGGGCGACGAAGCTCAGGTTGACCCAGAAGGTGAACTGCGGATCGAGGTTGGCATACCCGGCTTGCCCGGCGATCAGGCCGAAGCTCATGTACAACGCGGCGCAGGCAAACTGCTTGCGTTCGTCGTTCCACAGGCGTCCGGCAATCAGATAGACCAGCAGCACGCTCAGCCCGGTGCTCAGGGCCGAAGCGAAACGCACGCCGAAAAAGTTCTCACCGAAAATGGCCTGACCGATGGCGATCATCCAGTAGCCGGCGATGGGTTTTTCGAAGTAGCGCAGGTCCATGAAATGCGGCGACGCCCAGTGGCCGTGCCGGAGCATTTCCTGGCCGATCTGGGCGTAGCGGGTTTCGTCGGGAATCCACATGCCATGGGTGACCAGTGGCAGGAGGTAGAACAGCAGAAAAGCGAGAAACAGCAACGGCAAAGCCCAGCGCCTGGTCATCCCTGCTGTACCCCAAGCCAGCCTTCACGGCCGCCGAGGGTGCCTCGGACCAATTGCCCTGCGGGCAGGCGGTCCAGTTGGGCCGGCAATAGATTGACCAGGGGTTGGAACTCGATATCGCGCGCCTTGGCCTGGGCCAGCAGCTGGCGAAACTCGTTTGCCATCAGAATCCCTTCTACTTCTGCGTGAATCGTGTAGACATTCAGGCGCGCCGGACTGAACCGGTCGAGAATGAACGCATTGAAATCTTTCGCGGCCAGATCCGCACCCACGACTTCGTCGAAGGTAGGCAGGTCCACGGGAATTTGCGGGGTCCCCAGGCTGCCATCCGCCAACCGTGGCAGAAACAGACCGTGCCCGCGGCAGTCGCTGTTATAGCGAAAACCGAAATGCTCCTTGGCTTGCACGACACGCTCGTCCGCTCGCCAACCGGCGGTGGCCGAACATTCGACGGCTTGCCCGGTGATATCGCTCAGGCAATCGACGCCGCGACGGATCTGTTCGATCAGTTCGGCTTCGCTCCAGCGCCCGGCGTTGGCCTGCCAGCCGTGGTGATCCCAGGCATGCAGGCCGACCTCATGGCCGGCGGCCAGGGTCTGGCGCATCAGATGCCCCAGATCCCGACCGATCGGCTTGCCTGGCCAGGCAGTGCCGGCCAGCAAGATGTCCCAGCCATAAAGACTGGCAGCCTTGGAACGCAGCATCTTCAGGAGGAACTGGGGTTTGATGAGGCGCCACAAGTGGCGCCCCATGTTGTCCGGTCCAACGCTGAAGAAGAACGTCGCCTTGACCTGGGCCTCGTCGAGCAGTTCCAGCAACCGCGGTACCCCTTCACGGGTGCCGCGATAGGTGTCCACATCGATGCGAAGTCCAGCCTGCATCAGCGCTTGTCCGCGATTTCGAGCATGGCTTCTTTCAGGAAGAAGTCCAGGGTGTTACCGATGGTTTCGCTCATCTCGACGGTCGGCTCCCAGTTCAGCAGGCGCTTGGCGTTTTCGACGCTTGGTTTGCGGTGCGACACGTCCTGGTAGCCAGTACCGTAGAACGCCTTGCTTTCCACGTCGCGGAAACCGGCGAACGGAGGGAAGTTGCTGCGCAGCGGGTGAGCTTCGAACTGACGCAGCAGTTCTTCGCCCAGCTGACGGATGCTGGCTTCGTTGTCCGGGCTACCGATGTTGATGACCTGGCCGTTGCAGCAGTCGTTCTCGTTGTCGACGATACGGGCCAGGGCCTCGATGCCGTCGGCGATGTCGGTGAAGCAGCGCTTCTGCTCGCCGCCGTCGAACAGGCGGATCGGAGTACCTTCCACCAGGTTCAGGATCAGCTGGGTGATGGCACGGGAGCTGCCGATACGCGCCGAATCCAGACGGTCCAGACGTGGACCCATCCAGTTGAACGGACGGAACAGGGTGAAGTTCAGGCCCTTGGCGCCGTAAGCCCAGATCACGCGGTCCAGCAGTTGCTTGGAGACCGAGTAGATCCAGCGCTGCTTGTTGATCGGGCCAACGATCAGGTTCGAGGTGTCTTCGTCGAAGTTCTCGTCCTGGCACATGCCGTAGACTTCGGAAGTCGACGGGAAGATCACGCGCTTGTTGTACTTGACGCAGTAGCGAACCAGCTTCAGGTTTTCTTCGAAGTCCAGTTCGAATACGCGCAGCGGGTTGCGGGTGTATTCGATCGGGGTGGCGATGGCCACCAGCGGCAGGACCACGTCGCACTTCTTGATGTGATACTCGATCCACTCGGAGTGGATGCTGATATCGCCTTCGACGAAGTGGAAGTTCGGGTGGCTGCGCAGGCGCTCGATGGCGTCGGAGCCGATGTCCAGACCGTAGACGTCGTACTTGTCGTCACGCAGCAGGCGCTCGGACAGGTGGTTACCGATGAAGCCGTTGACGCCCAGGATCAGTACGCGGGTACGACGTGGCTTGCGGCCCGACTCGGCGCCACGCAGGAAGGAACCGTCCACCAGGCCCAGTTCGTTGGCCAGTTGCGGGCCGCTGAGGAAGAGGCCGGCGTCGTTGCGCTGACCGGCCTTGATCACCAGGGAGTCTTCACCGCAAGCGATGCGCAATGGGTCGACGCTGATTACACGGCCAGGGGCCTGACCTTCGTTGCCCTTGACGACTTCGGCGCTCCAGACGATCAGCTTGTGCTCGCCCACGGCGCAGAAGGCACCCGGGTAAGGTTGGGTCACGGCGCGGACCAGGTTGAACAGCTCTTCGGCAGGCTTTTTCCAGACCAGCTTGCCGTCAGCCGGGGTACGGCGACCGAAGTAGGTGGCCTTGGACTCGTCCTGGGCGGTTTCGCTCAGTTTGCCGGCAGCCAGTTGTGGCAGGGCTTCACCCAGCAGGGCTGCAGCGCTGTCACGCAGCTTGGTGTGCAGGGTCAGGGCGGTGTCGGCACGGTCGATGGCGACGCGGTTCTGCGCCAGGATGCCACCGGCATCGGCACGCTTGACCATGCGGTGCAGGGTCACGCCGGTTTCGGTTTCGCCGTTGACCAGCACCCAGTTGGCCGGTGCGCGACCGCGGTAGCGTGGCAGCAGGGAGCCGTGCAGGTTGAACGCGCCGTTCTTGGCGGTGGCCAGCAGCTCTTCGCTCAACAGGTTGCGGTAGTAGAACGAGAAGATGTAGTCCGGGCTCAGCTTGGCAATGCGCTCGATCCACAGAGGATGGTTGGCATCTTCCGGGGCGTGCACAGTAATGCCCTTGCGAGCACAGAGTTGCGCTACGGAACCGTAGAAGGCGTTCTCCTTCGGGTCGTCGGCATGGGTGAACACTGCGGCGATGTCGTAACCTGCGGCGAGCAGGGACTCGATGCCGGTGCAACCAATATCGTGATAGGCGAAGACGACAACTTTCGGATTCATGGTGCGACCTGATTGGAGGTAGTAGTAGAAGGGGTATCACCAGCAGCGCTGGCAGGAGACGGCTGGCTACGCAGCACTTTCTCGATGAAGAAGCGCGGACGTGCGCGCACGTCACTGTACATGCGGCCCAGGTATTCACCCAGGAGCCCCATGCCGATGAACTGGCCGCCGGTAAAGACGAACAGGATAGCAAACAGCACGAACGAACCGTCACCGGCCCAGGCGGCGCCGAAGATCAGGCGCAGCACCACCAGCAGGATGGCGAACAGGGCGCCGAGACCGGCCATGGTGAAACCGATGATGCTCAACAGCCGCAGGGGCGTGGTGGTCATGCAGGTGACCAGGTCGAACATCAGGTTGATCAGGCGCATCGGGCTGTATTTCGAGTCACCGTGCTCGCGCTCGGCGTGCTGCACCAGTACTTCGGTGGTGTGCCGGGCAAAACTGTTGGCCAGGATCGGGATAAAGGTGCTGCGCTCGCGGCAGGCCAGCATCGCATCGACGATGGTCCGGCGATAGGCGCGCAACATGCAGCCGTAGTCGCTCATGGCGACGCCGGTGGAACGTTGCACGGCCATGTTGATCAGGCGCGACGGCCAGCGGCGCAGGGCCGAGTCCTGGCGATTGTTGCGCACGGTGCCGACCACGTCGAAGCCCAGGGCACACTGTTCCACCAGACGCGGAATTTCTTCCGGCGGGTTCTGCAGGTCGGCGTCCAGGGTGATGACCACATCACCGGTGGATTGCTCGAAGCCGGCCATGATCGCGGCGTGCTGACCGTAGTTGCGGTTCAGGATCACGGCGATGACCTGGCTGCCTTCACGCTCGGCGGCTTCCTGGAGAATGTCGGCGGAGCGATCACGGCTGCCGTCGTCGACCAGGATGATTTCGACATCCTGGGTCAACTGCGAACAGGCCGCCTCGGTGCGGCGCAACAGTTCTGGCAGGCTCTGTTCTTCGTTATAGACCGGGATAACGATCGACACGCGCTGAATTGGATAAGGTTTCAAAGGCTTCTTTCCAGAATGGTTTCAATGGTGCGGCGATGCTTCAAGCCAGCCGATAGCATGCCGGACTCAACGCTCGGGCACAATGAACGATACCTTTTATGCGGACAAGCATAGAGGCATGACCGTGGGATGATACAGGGGTAATAAAAGACATGCGGCGATTTAAGCCTAAAAAAATGAAATGTCAAAGCTGCATTGCAGCGTTATGTTCATGATTTTTATCAATTCCCTGGCCCGAAGCGCGGGCAGGATTCTACGGTAAACGCCCAAATGTGAAAAGCCTATGAAGAAGAGATGAACGACCTGTTGTTTTTGCTCAATAGACAGCGGCGATTCAGGTAATCTGTGTTGCCGCGCAAATAAGAGTCGCCTTCCGGTGTTTGGAGCAAGGCCCCGATGAACCAATACGCGCCGCACGACTGGCAGCCCCACGAGCGCCCCAGCCTGCCCGGATCGCCGTCGACGCCGTTGCATTCCACGCCCAGGCGCTGGGCCTATGCCATGGTCGGACTGCTGGTGGCCTTGACCGGCGGCCTCGGCAATTCGCTGGTGATCGCCAATTTGCCGTACCTGCAAGGCGCCCTGGGCTCGACCACGGCGGAGATCGCCTGGTTGCCGGCGGCCTATGTCATGACCAATGTCTCGATGAACCTGTTGCTGGTGAAGTTTCGCCAGCAATTCGGCTTGCGAGCCTTCACCGAGGTGTTCCTGGTGCTCTATGCGCTGGTGACTTTCGGCCATCTGTTCGTCAATGACCTGAGTTCGGCGATTGCCGTGCGTGCGGCCCACGGCATGGTCGGCGCGGCCCTGAGTTCCCTGGGCCTGTATTACATGATCCAGGCTTTTCCGGCTAAATGGCGGCTCAAGGCCCTGGTGCTGGGGCTGGGCACCTCGCAGTTGGCGCTGCCCCTGGCCCGGCTGTTTTCCGAGGACCTGCTGCAGATCGCCGAGTGGCGTGGGCTGTATCTGTTCGAGTTGGGACTGGCCCTGGCGGCCTTGGGCTGCGTGTTCCTGCTCAAGCTGCCGCCGGGCGATCGCTTCAAGACCTTTGAAAAACTCGATTTCCTGACCTTTGCCATCCTCGCTACCGGCGTGGCGCTGCTCTGCGCGGTGCTGTCCCTGGGGCGGATCGATTGGTGGCTGGAAGCGCCCTGGATCGGCATCGCCTCGGCGGCCTCGATCGTGCTGATCCTCGCCGGGCTGGCAATTGAACACAACCGCAGCAACCCGATGCTGATGACCCGCTGGCTGGGCAGCGGGGCGATGATCCGCCTGGGGCTGGCGGTGATCCTGATCCGCATGGTGCTCTCGGAGCAGTCCACCGGCGCGGTGGGCTTTCTCCAGGCCTTGAACATGGGCAGCGAACAGATGCGCAGCCTGTATGGGGTGATGCTGCTGGGCAGCATCGCCGGATTGGCGGCCAGTGCCCTGACCATTCACCCCGACCATCTGCTCAAGCCGCTGATCATTTCCCTGGCGCTGATGGCGGTCGGCTCGTCAATGGACAGCTTTTCCAACAACCTGACGCGTCCGGCCAATATGTACGCCAGTCAGTTCCTGCTGGCCTTCGGCGGGACCTTTTTCCTCGGCCCGACCATGGCCCTGGGCACCCGCAATGTGGTGACCAACCCGCGCAACCTGGTGAGCTTTTCGGTGTTGTTCGGGATCTGCAACAATCTCGGCGGCTTGATCGGCTCCGCGTTGCTGGGGACCTTCCAGGTGGCGAGGGAGAAATTCCACTCCAGCAGCATCGTCGAACACCTGACCCTGATCGATCCGCAGGTCGCCGCACGCCTGCAAAGCAGCAGCGCGGCCTATGCCGGGGTGATTTTCGACCCGTCGGCGCGCACCACCCAGGGCATGCAGGCGCTGGCCGCGTCGGCGACCCGCGAAGCGAATATCCTGGCCTATAACGATGTGTTCATGCTGATTGCGGTGATCGCGGTCCTGACCATGCTGTGGATCTTCGCCCGCAGCCTGTGGTTGCTCAGCATGAACAGGAAGATTGCCCGCAACGCCCCGTCTCCCACTCTCACCAGCGGTGCCCCTTCACGATGAGCGAACCTGCGACCACGACCAATGCCATTGCCGCCACCCCCGAAGGGGTCACCCCGGCCGGCGCTTCGTCCACCGAACCAAGGTCCCTGGGGGTACGGATCGTCTCGTCCCTGGGCTTTGCCGCGATTGCCCTCACCGGTGTGCTGATCGTGTTGTATGCCTGGCAGCTGCCGCCGTTCGGCAGCGCCATCGAAAGCACCGAGAATGCCCTGGTGCGCGGACAGGTGACGTTGATCGGTCCGCAGCTCAGCGGCTATGTGTACGAAGTGCCGGTGCAGGACTTCCAGTTCGTCAAGGCCGGCGACCTGCTGGTGCGCCTCGACGACCGTATCTATAAGCAGCGACTGGACCAGGCCCTGGCCCAACTGGACGTGCAGAAGGCCGCCCTGGCCAACAACCTGCAGCAGCGCCGTAGCGCCGAGGCAACCATTGCCCAGCGCCAGGCGGCCCTCGACAACAGCCGGGCCCAGGTGCTCAAGAGCAGCGCCGACCTCAAGCGCAACGAAGCGCTGATCGCCGATGGCTCGGTGTCCCGGCGTGAACTCGACGTGACCCGTGCCGACC
This sequence comes from Pseudomonas sp. MWU13-2862, assembly GCF_023242495.1. Taxonomy (NCBI): domain Bacteria; kingdom Pseudomonadati; phylum Pseudomonadota; class Gammaproteobacteria; order Pseudomonadales; family Pseudomonadaceae; genus Pseudomonas; species Pseudomonas sp. MWU13-2862. The sequence continues at coordinate 302,462 of NZ_JALMEZ010000005.1, forward strand.
ATGCCCAGACGGACGCGGCGGTGACCCAGGCGAAGGCGGCGCTGGATATTTCCCGCCAGGACCTGCAAACCGTGTTGGTCAATCGCGGTTCACTGGAGGCGGCGGTGACCAACGCCGAGGCCGCGGTGGAGCTGGCGCGGATCGATTTGTCGAATACCCGGATCACCGCTCCCCGGGACGGCCAACTGGGGCAGATCGGCGTGCGCCTGGGGGCGTATGTGAACTCCGGCGCGCAGTTGATGGCCCTGGTGCCGGATCGGCACTGGGTGATCGCCAATATGAAGGAAACCCAGATGGCGGATGTGCGGGTGGGGCAGGCGGCGAGTTTTACCGTCTATGCCCTCAACCATCGTCGTTTCTCTGGCCGGGTACAGCGTATTGCCCCGGCGACCGGCTCGGAGTTCAGCCTGCTGCAGGCCGATAACGCCACCGGCAACTTCGTCAAGATCGCCCAGCGGGTGCCGGTACGGATCATCGTCGACCCGGGGCAGGAGGAGATCGACCGGCTGCGCCCGGGGCTGTCGGTGGTGGTGAGTATCGATACCGCCAGTCAGGTCCAGCCTGTGGAGCCTGACTGACAGGCTATCAGGGGCGCTGCTTATCCATCGCCTCGACCAGGGCATCGATGCGTTGCAGATGCTCGCGGTTGTCATGGTCCCAGGGATGGAAGCCGGGCTTGAAGTAATCCAGCCAGGGCAGGGCGATACACGGGAACACGCCGTGGCGGCCGAACAGGTACTTGAGCATGGACCAGCAACCTTTGAGCGGATGACCGGCCTTGCGGTCGGCGATCAGCAGGCGCACATGAAAGTCGAACACCACCAGCCAGAACATCAGCGTGGTGCTGAGCATGCTGCCGACACGGATCAGGTAGCGCCCTGGTCCCGGCTTGAGCGCGGCATTCCACACATCGAAGGCCACTGACTTGTGCTCGGTCTCCTCCAGCGCATGCCACATCCACATCTGCCGATAACCCTCGACCGAGTCGCCGAAGCGGCTCGGGTCGCGCAACATCAGATCAGCGAGCATTGCGGTGTAATGCTCCAGGGCAATGGTGATGCCCAGGTTGAAGGCGGGCGGGAAGTGCTTTTTCTGGAAGTCGAGGATTATCCGCAACCGTCGATCGAGCTTGTGCGCCGGCAGGCCGGCGGCTTGCAGCATGTCGTTGTAGCGCAAGTGCTCGCGGCTGTGCATGGCTTCCTGGCCGATGAAACCCTGGATCTGGCGCTTGAGCTCGGGGTCGTGCACCCGATCCCGGTAATGGCGCACGCTGTCCATGAAGAACAGTTCGCCGGAGGGAAACAGCAAGGACAGGGCATTGAAGAAATGCGTGACCCACGGGCCCTGGGCATGCCAGTCCTTGGCACGCTCGGCGGGCAGGTCGACACGGACATCACGGCGTACAGGCAGCATGGCTGGCACTCCTTTCAATTGAGACCGCCGGCGTCACTGGCGTCGGGCCGGGTCTTGCGTTTGCCCGAGGGCGACATGCGTCGGGTGACGAACACCACCAGGGCCTGATAGGCGCTGGGCAGCAGGCGCACCAGCAGATCCAGGGCATGGGCGTCGCGGCCGATCAGCACCCGTCGACGGTTTCTTCGCACGCCGTGCAGGATCTTCCGGGCCGCCTGGTCGGCATCGGTGATAAAGAGTTTCTCGAAATCCGCCCGGGCCTGTTCCTCGTTGTCGATCAGCAGGCCCTTGACGTTGTCACTGATCCGGCTGGAACGGGCGATATCGGTCTTGATGCCGCCAGGGTGCACGCAGGTGGCCGAGACACCGATGTCCATCAGGTCGAGTTCCTGGCGCAAGGACTCGGTAAAGCCGCGCACGGCGAACTTGCTGGCGTTGTAGGCGCTCATCCCCGGTTGGGCGAACAAGCCGAACACGCTGGAGGTGTTGATGATATGGCCGTGGCCGGTCTGCCTGAGGTAAGGCAGGAAGGCCTGGGTGCCATGGACCACGCCCCAGAAATTGATCCCGATGATCCAGTCGAGGTCTTCCTGGCTCATGCCTTCGATGGTACTCGACAGGGCCACCCCGGCATTATTGAACACCAGGTTGACGCCGCCATGCTCGGCCGCCGTGGCGGCCGCCCAGTCGAACAGAGCCTGGCGTTCGGCGACATCGAGGACCCGGGTGGTGATGCGCAGCGGTAGTAGCGCGGCGGCCCGGGCCAGTTCCAGGGTCTGTGCCAGGCCCTGGGGATTCTTGTCCGCCAGGGCCAGGTGGCAACCTTCGCGGGCCAGGGCAATGGCCAGGGCGCGGCCCATGCCGGCACCGGCCCCGGTAATGGCGGCGACTTTACCGTCGAAGGTCTTCATGGGTGGCCTCCGGGGGATCGGACTTGAACGGGAGCCGGTTCCGGGCTTGGGGATATCCGGGCAGAAACCTTGTAATCGCCGAGCTGGAAATGACGCGTGACCTGACGGAAACGCCAGGTCGAGCCGGGCCAGAGGGTGGTGTTCTTGCCGGTGCGCGGGTCCAGGTACCAACTGCGACAGCCGCCGGTTGACCAGATAGCGCGCTGGAGCTGCTGCTGAAGCCGCTCGTTGTAGCGACTTTCCACTTCGGGCCTGATCTCCAGGGTCTCGATCCACTGGCTGCGCATTTGCGCAAGGGCCTGAAGGATATAGGTGACCTGGGCCTCGATCATCAGGATCATCGAGTTGTGCCCCAACCCGGTGTTCGGGCCGATGATCATGAAGAAGTTCGGGTAGCCCGGCAGGCAGCTACCTAGGTAGGCATGGGCGCCGTCGGCCCAGGCATCGAGCACGTCGAGGCCGTTGCGTCCGATGATCAGGCCCCGGGGCAGGGGTTCGGTGGCCTGGAAGCCGGTACCGAAGATCAGGCAGTCGACGGGGTGGCGGACACCGTCGGCGGTGACCACGGCATCGGCCTCGACCCGCGTGACGGCCTGGCTGACCACTTTCACGTGGCTGCGCGCCAGCGCCGGATAGTAGTCGTTGGAAATCAGGATGCGCTTGCAGCCGATGGTGTAGTCGGGCGTCAGGATCTTGCGCAATGTCGGCGCGGCCACCTGGCGGTGCAGATGGCGTACGGCAATTTTCTGTACCAGCTTCATCAACTTCGGATAGCGGGCGAAGGCAATCACCCGGCTTTCCAGGGCCCAGTAAATGGCCGAGCGGGCCAGGCGTTGGGTAAAGGGCAGGTGTCGGAACAACCAGCGTTCGGCCGTCGACAATTCGCGATCCGGCTTGGGCAGGATCCAGGGTGGCGTGCGCTGGAACAGGCTCAGGTGCGCCACCCTCGGGGCGATCCGCGGCACGAACTGGATGGCACTGGCCCCGGTGCCGATCACCGCGACCCGTTTGCCTTCCAGTGCATAAGCATGATCCCAGTGCTGGGAATGGAAGCTTTTGCCCTGGAAGTCCGCCAGCCCCGGAATATCCGGCAGCGCGGGACGCGAGAGCCCACCCATGCCGGAAATCAGCACCCGTGCCGACAGCTGGCGTCCGTTGGCAAAGCTCAGGGCCCAGCGCTGTCGGCTTTCGTCGAACACTGCGCGGCTCAGGGTCATGTCGAAATGCAGGTGGGGAGTGACACCGAAATCCTTCGCGCAACGCTCAAGATAGGCACGGATTTCCGCCTGGGGTGCAAATTGCCGGCTCCAGTGCGGATTGGGCGCGAAAGAGAAGGAGTAGACATGCGACTGCACATCACAGGCGCAGCCCGGGTAGTGGTTGTCGCGCCAGGTGCCGCCCAGGCTGTCGGCCCGTTCGGCGACGAAGAAGTCGCTGATGCCGGCCTGTTTCAAGCGAATGGCCATGCACAATCCGGCAAAACCGGCGCCGATGATCGCAATATCAACGGCTTCGCCATCTGGCGGGGGTGACGAGTACGCATTCATGGTGTGTACCTCGATTGTGGCAACGCCTGCCGATGATTGGTGGCGTTGGATGAGTCCTCAGCATTGCATATTTAAATTAAATGTTTTAAAAAATAATTTAAATAACTTACCTGAAAATATCGCCTACGCTAGTGTTCTGCCGAACCCTGGCGACTCATCCGACCGATGGGCCTGTTTATCAGGTGTAGGCGATTCTCGAGGTGGCAGCCAATCCCGGCGCTGCGCCTTGGGCAGGGATGCAAGGGGCGAGCAATGGGATGGGGCGTTGGGGTTGCACTTTTTGCGGCGGCAAATGCCGCGCTATGGGTCATCAGCTCACGGATCAACCGGGGCATCGAAGCCGCGGTGCCCGCCGAGGGGCGTTTTATCGAGGTGGGCGGCGAATGGATTCATTATGTGGATGAGGGCAGCGGCCCGGCCCTGGTGATGATCCATGGACTGTCCGGCTGTGGACGCAACCTCACCTATGCCTTGTCGCCGCGTCTGCGCGAAGAGTTCCGGGTGATTACCCTGGACCGTCCCGGCTCCGGCTATTCTTCCCGTCACCCGGGTGCCGAGGTTGATATCCCGGCGCAGGCCAGGCTGATCGCCGAATTCATCGGCAAATTGGACCTCGATCGCCCACTGGTACTCGGACATTCCCTCGGTGGCGCCCTGGCGCTGTCCCTGGCGCTGGATCATCCGCAGTCGGTTAGCGGCCTGGTGCTGGTAGCCCCCTTGACCCATCCCCAACCCCTCCTGCCTCCGGTGTTTCTGTCATTGGGGGTGAGGCCGGCATTCTTGCGCCGCTGGTTTGCGCGGGTCCTGGCCACACCCATCGGGATGCTCGGGCGCAAGGCCCTGATCAGGGCAGTGTTCGCTCCCGAGCCGCCGCCCGATGACTTTGCCGAGCGCGGCGGCGGGTTGCTGGGCATGCGCAGCGATAACTTCTATTGCGCCTCCAGTGAGATCGCCACGGTGAACAATGACCTCCCGGATATGGTCAGGCGCTATCCCTCCCTCAAGCTGCCGGTGGGCCTGATCTATGGCTCCAAGGACCGCGTACTGAATTACCGCAAGCACGGCGAATCGATGCTCGGCAAGCTGCCAGGCCTGTCCCTGGAGATTGTCGAAGGGGCCGGACATATGTTGCCGGTCACCGCCGTGGCGCCGGTGGTCGAGCTGGTCCGCAGCATCGCCCTGCGGGCAAAACCGCAAGCCGGGCTCGCCGTGGATCAGGCAACCCCGGTGCTGGGGGCTTCCTGAGCGAGCGGCTGGCAGGTTGATCCAGCGCGACGTGACGACATTCAACATTCGATAAAAAAATAGTTGACGAGCTAACGAAATCGGGCTAAATATTTAAAAAAATGTTTTGAATGTTTTTTTTGAAAGTGCAATTGAGCGATTAAAATAATGAAAATAACGCTTTCTGACGCATTTGCTTTCTTCCTGCCTGCCCATCAGTCGGATGCGCGGCCGTGTGCTGTTGTGACCCTGCGGAGGCTGCCATGAGCGCTTCCCTGGCGGCACCCGGGATCTGGACCGACGGCAAGCGGCATCTGTGGTGGCTTGGTGCTTTGCCAATGGCCACGCCACTCTTGTCCGGCCTGTTCGCCCTTGCCACCGGCATCCAGTCCTTGTGGTGGAGCGGGGTGCTGGTGATCTTCGGGCTGATCCCGATGATCGACGGCCTGTTTGGCGAAGACCGCAACAATCCACCGGAAACCATGGTTCCGGATCTTGAGAAACAGACCTACTACCGCTGGATCATCTACACCTGCGTGGCCCTGGTCACCCTGTCGATGATCAGCACCGCCTGGCTGGCGGCGGGCGGCATCGATTGGTTGATCGGCGGTGGTCTGCTGCGGCTCGGCGAGGCGTGGTCGTTGCACGGTGGTCTGGCGAGCCTGATGGGCTATATCACCGAGCGTGCCCAGGTGCACGGCAGCGTCGGTGCGTTCACCTACCTGGGTATGGCAATGTCCACCGGGGCCGCCACCGGGATCGCCATCAACATTGCCCATGAGCTGGGACACAAGACCCGGCCACTGGAGCAGTTCCTGGCGAAGTTGTCCCTGGCGCCGACCTTCTATGGCCACTTCTTCGTCGAGCACAACCGTGGTCATCACGTGCGGGTTGCCACCCCGGAAGACCCGGCCAGCTCGCGACTGGGAGAAAGTTTCTGGCGCTTCCTGCCGCGCTCGGTCTACCACAGCCTGCGTTCGGCCTGGCACCTGGAGCGTGATCGGCTGGGCAAGCTCGGGCTGCCGGCCCTGCACTGGAAAAACACCGTGCTCGGCGCCTGGATGTTCAGCGTGGTGATGTGGGGCGGCTTGATCCTCTGGCTGGGCAGCGCGGTAATTCCCTTCCTGCTGATCCAGGGGATCTACGGATTCTCGTTGCTGGAAGTGGTGAACTATGTCGAACACTACGGCCTGTTGCGCCAGAAGTTACCCAATGGCCGTTATGAGCGCTGTTCGCCACGGCACTCCTGGAACAGTAATCGGATTGTCACCAACATCTTTCTCTTTCAACTTCAGCGGCATTCCGATCACCATGCTTACCCGACACGCAGTTATCAGGCCTTGCGTCACTTCGATGAGTCGCCGCAACTGCCATACGGTTACGCAAGTATGATTGTCTGGGCCTATGTACCATTTCTCTGGCGGCGGCTGATGGATCACCGGGTGTTGGCGCACTATCAGGGCAATGTGCGGCTGGCCAACTTGCAGCCCTCCCGACGTTTGGAGTTATTAAGGCGCTACGGCACTCGTCACACGGATTGAATAGAACCATTGAATAACATGCCCATTTTTCAAAGTGCGCATGGCGGGAAGACTCACGCCAAGATTGGCGAAGGGGTCCCGGATGGAAGATGAAGTTGCTCCATAAAACAACAATAAAGACCAGGAAGGACGTCAGCCATGCACTCAATTCTATTAGCTTTTCGGGTACTTGCGGTACTGCTGGGTTTTTCGGCCGTGGCCCCGGCGTTTGCCGCCGCGCGGATGGAACCGGCCAATAGCGAGTTCAGCGCCAAGGGCCCGATCAGTTTTGCCAAGAGCATCATCAATGCCGACTGCACCATTGAAGTCAGCGGCCGGATCAGCGCCGACGGCAGTTATGCCAGTGTCGAGAAGGTCGGTTTCGACGGTGGCCTGAAGTGCGGCCAGGTCGAGGCCACGCACTTGCCCTGGAAGCTGGTGGCCAGGGACGAGGGCAGCGGCTCGATGTCCGGTATCCAGGTCACGGTGCACGCCCCCTTTGTCGGTGGTGATTGCGGGCCGACCACGGCAACCGGCACCTGGAACAACAGCAGCGGAAAACTCCAGGCGGCGGATGTGGCATTGGACGGCGGCTGCACCATCAAGACGGTATCGATCCAGATGCCGCCGAACTTTCGGGTTGTGCCCTGAATGGAATAACCCGTTATTGGACGGCTGTTAAAAAGTTATACAGCGGATTTTGAAAGTTTGGCTGGAAAAGGAAGCTCGGTCGCTGTTGCTGTCGTGGTACTCCGTGTTGTCCGTAAAGGCCATTACCCCCGGCGAAATGAATCGCCATACCATGTGAGGAATAACAACAATGAAAGGCATCAAGACGCTCGTCTCGTTCACGGCAATGGCTGTCTGCTTAGGCGCGGCATCCATGGTTAACGCGGCAACCATCACCAGCCCTGCTGCTGGAAGTTCATTTAGTGCGCCAGGTACCATTACAGTGAGTTCGCCGGCCTCGGGAAATATTCCGGTTCAATGTAACATCACTTTCAGCGGTACGGTCGCATCTGACAGTAAAACCGCCTCGATCACCAATGCCTCCGTCAGTGGCAGCAACTTTCTGTGTGGTATTCCGGTGATGCAAAACCTGCCCTGGACTCTGACACCGACCTCCACCACCACGGCAACAGTCTCGGGGGTCAGCTTCAAGATTCTTTCCAATTGCGGCACCGCCAACATTCTTACCAACTACGGTGGCGGCGCGCTGACTCTTTCGAGCAGCCCACAATCCGTCGGCACCTGCAAAATCACTCAGCTCAGCGTCTCACCGAGTCCGACCTTCGTCATTACCAACCCTTGAGGTTGGGTTGAGAACAACGTGCTGATCACTCGTTGATAAGACCGGCGCCTCTTCGGAGGCGTCTGTCGAGTGCTGGTGAGCCGGAATGATTTGTTGCGGTTGATAATAATAAGGAGCGGGGAATGAATAATAAGAAACAACAATTGCACGTCGCTGTCGCACTGGCAGTTTTGGGGGGGCTGGTCACAGCTGGGTCTGTCCAGGCCGGTGGGTTTTCGACGCCGACCTACGGTGCACCTGGCTGGGGGCGTGCCTTCGGTGGTGGTTCACTGTTCAAGAATGATCCCAGCGCTGCCTACAACAACCCGGCGGCCATGGCCTTCATTGATCAGAATGTCGCGCAACTCACGGTCGACTATGCCCGTATCAAATTGAAGTACACGGGTACCGCTACCGATTATCAAGGCAATCCCGCGTCGACAACGCCAGTCAATCCCGATGGTTCTCTTGGCGATCCGATCCCGCTGACCGGCAATGGTGGCCAAGGCGGTTTTACGGCCTGGGTTCCAACCGGGTTCCTGGTCATACCGATCAATGATCGTTTTGCTTTTGGCCTCAGCCAGGTGGTTCCCCAGGGGATGCGCAGTACCTGGGATGAAGACTGGAAAGGCCGTGACTTTGCCGTGGATACCAAGATCGAGACCATAGGACTTACGGGCTCGCTGTCGTTCAAGGTCAACGATGCCTTTTCGGTGGGCGGCGGTGTCATCGTGCAACACACCAATGGGTTCGTCAGCCAGAACCTCAACCTGACTGGCGCGGCAGCCTTGTCCCCGGGGCTGGGAGGCATTCCCTTCCCATCGGGCGTCGGCTCGAACCTGATGCGTGTGAAGGTGGACAACACCTCGGTCGGCTGGTTTACCGGGGTGGTTTGGAAACCGACCGATAGGGACACCCTCGGGCTGAACTATCACGCCAAGATCAAGAACAAGCTGGAGGGCAAATACAATATTTACGCTGATTCGATCGGCAGGGAGTACACCACCCAACCGGTAGGGCCCAACGGAGAGACCCTGGTAGGGCTGGCCTATCCCGGACTCAGCCTCAATCCGGACGGTGCCAACGCCAGTACCCAGCTGGATATCCCCGCCACGGCCGGCCTGGACTGGGTGCATGTGTTCAATGATCGTTTCACCCTGGGTGTCAGTGCAACCTGGACCCAATGGTCGTCTTTCCAGGATCTGACGCTGAAGTCCAATGGCAATCTTATCGTCTCGATTCCCTATAACTACAAGGACACCATGATGTACTCGGTGGGCGGTGACTATCGGTTCACTGATCGCCTGACCCTGCGCGCCGGTGTGGCCTTCGACGAGACTCCGACCCGCAATTCGACCCGCGATCCGCGGATCCCGGACAACAACCGCTGGTTCACTTCCCTGGGCTTTGGCTATGAGGTCAAGGAAATACCAGGGTTGAGCGTCGATGGGGCCTATTCACACCAGTTTGTGAAAGATGCTCCGATCAATACCCAGAACGTAGATCGCCTGGGTGGCTCGACCCTGAATGGCAAGGTGGAAGCTTCCGGCGATGTGGTCAGTCTGTCGACGACCTACAAGTTCTGATAAGAGGTTGCGGCGGCCGTGACCGATCAAATGGGTTGAAAACACCGCGTAACTGCAGGAGCGAGGCTTGCCCGCGAAGCTTTTGGCGTCCTCAAAGACGCCATCGCCGGCAAGCTGGCTCCTGTTCGATTGCGACGAATAACGCGCATTCAAACTTAACTCATGCATCGAACTGGCAGACTCATGCGTTAAACTGATCAATCAGTTTCCGACGAGTAAGCCCGGTGGCCATCAACTTCGATTTGAACGACTTGCAGGCCTTCCGCGCCGTGGTCGAACAGGGCAGTTTTCGCAAGGCGGCCCAGGCCATCAATATTTCCCAGCCGGCGTTGAGCCGACGTGTCGACAAACTCGAGGAAGCCCTCGGTGTCCGGCTGTTCGAACGCACCACCCGGCGGGTCAGCCTGACCCAGGTAGGCCGGGCATTCGCGCCGACCGTGGAGCGTTTGCTGGACGATCTCGACCTCGCACTGCTGGGCATCACCGACGTGGCCTCGACCCGGCTCGGGCATGTCACGGTGGCGTGTGTGCCGTCGGCGGCCTATTACTTCATGCCCAAGGTGGTGGCTCACTATCACCGGCAATATCCGAAGATCAAGGTCAAGGTGCTCGACTCCAGCGCCAATGACGTGCATGCCGCCGTACTCAGTGGCGAAGCGGATTTCGGCTTGAGTTTCACCGGCAACCTGCAGGCGGAAATCGAATTCGAGTTATTGGTCGAGGAGCGTTATGTCGTGGCCTGTCGCCGCGATCATCCGCTGGCCGGGCGGGCCAGCGTGACCTGGACCGAGTTGTACCAGCAGGACTACATCAGCCTCGACAAGACCTCGGGCAATCGCTTCCTGCTCGACCAGGCGCTGGTGGGGATCGAGGCGCAGAAACCTGGGGTCTGTGAAACCCGGCACGTCACCACCATGATCGGTCTGGTGGAGGCCGGATTGGGCATCGCGGCGGTGCCGACCATGGCGATGCCAGTGGGCGACGAGCATCCGATTCTCACCAGTGTGCCGTTGGTCGAGCCGGAGGTGATGCGCAAGGTCGGGTTGCTCAAGCGCCGGGGACGGGTGCTGACCCCGGCGGCGCGGGAACTGGAGCGGCTGATTGTCGAGATGAAACTGCCGCATACCAGCGGATCCTGAGCAAACCGGCGTGTGATCAATGAAGAACGGAATCCAGCCCGGTGGCCTTCACGGTGGCTTGGGCGGCCGGAGCGGCGAGGTATTCAAGCAGGGCCTTGGCCTGTGCCGGATGCTCGGCCCCCACCGGGATCCCGGCGGCAAAACGTGTCACCGACTGCACTGATTCCGGGATCTTGCCGACATAGGTCACCCCTGGCACCGGCAGCAGTTCGCTGACCTGCTGGAAGCCCAGTTGAAAGTCACCGGTTGCCACCACCGAGGCCACCGGGATCTTCGGCACCATGGTTGCCTTGGGCTTGAGCTGCGTTTCGATGCCCAGGCGCTTGAACAACTGATCCTGGATATACACGCCGCTGGCACTGTCGGAGTAGGCCACGGACTTGGCCTTGAGCAGCGTGTCTTTCAGTTCGGCTTCGGTGCCGATGGCCGGTTTGGCACTGCCTGCGCGTACCACCAGGCCGATCCGCGAATCAGCCAGCTCGACCCGCGAGCCGGGCAGGACCTTGCCTTGCTTGATCAACTCGTCGAGGGCGTAGCCGACCATGATCACTACATCGGCCTTTTCACCGCGTTCCAGCCGGTTGGGAATGGCTTCCGGGGCCTTGCCCATGGACGGGCCGAGAACGGTATCGAGGGTGTTGCCGCTGTCGGCGGCGAATTTCGGGCCGAGGAGCTTGTAGGCGGCGGTGAAGCCGCCGGAGGTCATCACACGGATTTCCTCGGCCTGGGCCGCGATGCTCGCCAGGCTCAGGCTGCCGAGCAGGGCAAGTTTGAGAAACACTGATTTCATTGGATCTCTCTTTATTTGGTATCGAAAGGGCTGGCTTACACCGCCGGCTGGAACTGCACCCTGGCCTTGCGATAGAGAAACAGCGTTGCGCACAGGGCACAGAGTGCGGCAAAGCTCATCCAGTAGCCCGGCGAGGCCTTGTCCCCGGTGTACTGGATCAGCGCGGTGGAGATCGCCGGAGTGAAACCGCCGAACACCGCGGTTGCCAGGCTGTAGGCCAGGGAGAAACCGGCCACCCGGACTTCCACCGGCATGATCTCGGTCAGGGCCGCAACCATCGCGCCGTTGTACATCCCGTAGAGGAACGAGAACCACAGCAGTACCAGCAACATGCTGGTGAACGTCGGCGCCTGGACCAGCAGCGACAGCGCCGGATAGGCCGTGGCCAGGGTCAGGCCGGACATGGTCAGCAGTACCGGACGGCGGCCGATACGGTCGGAGAGGGCGCCGCCCAGGGGCAGCCAGCAGAAGTTTGAAACACCCACCAGCAAGGTCACCAACAGGCTGTCGGCGGTGCTCAGGTGCAGCACGGTCTTGCCGAAGGTCGGCGCATACACGGTGATCAGGTAGAAGGCGGTGGTGGTCAGCGCGACCATCAGCATCCCGGCAACCACGATGACCCAGTTCTGCGCCAGGGTATTGAACACCTCGCGCATGCCCGGACGGTGCTTGCGCTTGGCGAATTCCTCGGTTTCCGCCAGGTTGCGACGCAGCAGGAAGATAAACGGCACGATCATGCAACCGACCAGGAACGGGATGCGCCAGCCCCAATCGGCGACCACGCTGGCCGACATCCACTGGTTCAGCCCGTAGCCCAGGGCAGCGGCGATCACCACGGCGACCTGCTGGCTGCAGGACTGCCAGGCGGTGAAGAAACCCTTGCGCCCCGGTGTGGCGATTTCCGACAGATAGACCGAGACACCGCCCAGTTCGGCACCGGCGGAGAAGCCCTGGAGCAGGCGACCGATCAGGACCAGGGCCGGGGCCAGCAGGCCGATGCTTTCGTAGCCGGGCACCAGCACGATCAGGATGGTGCCGCTGGCCATGATCGACAGGGTGACGATCAGGCCTTTGCGCCGACCGACGTCATCGATATAGGCACCGAGGATCACCGCGCCGAGCGGGCGCATCAGGAAGCCGGCGCCGAATACGGCGAAGGTCATCATCAGCGAGGCGAACTCACTGCTGGCGGGGAAGAAGGCGGCGGCGATATAGGTGGCGTAGAAGCCGAACAGGAAGAAGTCGAACTGTTCGAGGAAGTTGCCCGAGGTAACGCGAAATACCGCGCCCGCCTTGGCACGGGCGGAACTGGCGGTCGGTGTTGTGGCGTGCATCGTGAAAGGTCTCCAGCATTTTTATGGCCTGCATCGCAGTGCAGATTTTTATTGGCCGGGATACTGGAGCAGCGCTATAGATTTGATAAGTGCATTTTTAGAATGGATTGATGCGTCCGGCGAATTAATACTAGATGTTTCCATGTGCCGCATGGCCAACAATGTGGCGAGCGGGCTCGGCTTGAGGTCTTCTTTGTGAGGTCGTCCTAGGCAAACCGCCTGACCATGAACTCGATAAAACTGCTCAACTTCGGCGTCATCTGCTTGTCCGGCAGATAGACCAGATGCAGCGGTCGATCCAGGGTCTCATGATCCGGCAACAGGTGTACCAGGCGCCCGTCCTTCAGGGCGTCTTCCACCAGCGTATGGGGTAGCAGGACAATGCCGATGCCTTCCATCGCGGCGTTCATCAACGCCGTGCCGTTGTTGGCCGAGAACTGTCCCTGCACCCGGACGCTTTCGCTGCTCGCACCGTGGAACAACCAGTCACGTTGCGGTGTGGCCCGCAGGAATACCAGGCAGTTATGCTGCGCCAGATCCGCCGGCACCCGCGGTGTACCGTGGGCCTTCAAATACGCCGGCGAGGCGCAGGCAATGCGCCGGTTCTTGCTCAGCAGACGTCCCACCAGGCCGCTGCTGGGCAGTTCGCCGTAACGGAACACCAGGTCGAAACCGTCCTCCACCAGGTCCACCACCCGATCGTTGAACTTCAACTCGATATCCACTTCCGGGTAGGCCTTGAGGTAGGCGGCTATGGCCGGGATCAACCGGTCCGAGGCCAGGGTCGGCGACGCACTGACGCGCAATCGGCCGCGGGGATGGGCGCGCTGTTCCCGGGCAATCAATTCGGCCTGTTCGATCTGCCCAAGGATGGCCAGGCACTGGGTGTAATAGCCCTGGCCGATCTCTGTCAGGCTCTGGCGGCGGGTGGTGCGATGCAGAAGGCGCGTGCCCAGGTGCTTCTCCAGGCCCTGGACATGGTTGCCGACCATGGTCGAGGAAATCCCGATGGATTGCGCCGCGGCGCTGAAGCTGCCGTGATCGACCACCTTGACGAAGACCTTCATGCTTGCCAGAACGTCCATTGCCAACCTTTTATTGGGAGTGATCCAAGAAAGTCCTAGTTTATCAAGTGAGGGTAGGGGATCACCATGGGCGCAGACGCCGCCTGAACCCGCGCTCGATATCGTACAGCCGTGGTTCAGCAAAACGTCGTCATCGGTATTTGGCAAAAAGCTATGATCCGCTCTGTACAGCGGGTTTCGGGGGTGTGCGATCAGCGGGTTATCGGGAATTTTCAGGCCGCGTTTATCGCGTCAGGTCAGTGGCATGTTGGCGATCCTGATCTCCATCGCCCTGGCCTCGCTGGACACCGCTATCGCCAATACGGCGCTGCCGGCCATCGCCACCAGCCTGCACACCACACCGGCTGCATCGGTGTGGATCATCAACGCCTACCAGCTGTCGGCGGTGGCGACCATCCTGGCCTTCGCCTCGTTCGGCGGCGTGATCGGCCATCGCAAGATCTACCTGTTCGGCCTGGTGTTGTTCACGGTGTCGTCGGCACTCTGTGCGATGTCGAGCACCTTGACCGAGTTGACCCTGGCCCGGGTCCTCCAGGGCGTGGGGGCGAGTGCGATCATGAGCGTCAACGCGGCGCTGATCTTCAGCCTGTTCCCGCCGGAAAAACTCGGCAAGGGCATGGGCCTCAATGCCCTGGTGGTGGGCATGTCGTTCGCCGCCGGGCCGACCGTGGCTTCGTTGATCCTGTCCGTGGCCACCTGGCCCTGGCTGTTCGGGGTGAATATTCCGATTGGCCTGATCGCCCTGGCCATGGCCATTCCGTCGCTGCCCCATACACCGCCCAACGGCCAGCGCTTTGCCTGGGGCACGGCCGGCCTGAGTGTCGTGACCTTCGGTTCGCTGATTTATGCGCTGGGGGAGGGCGCGCAGTTTGCTGGCGCGCTGCCGATCTGCCTGGCGCTGCTGGTCTGTGTCTGTGCCGGTGGCCTGATGCTGCGCCGCGAGGCCGGGCATCCGGCGCCGATGTTTCCGATCGATCTGCTCAAGCGCCCGATGTTTGCGCTGTCGGCCTTGACCGCCGTTTGCTCCTTCGCCACCCAGGGCCTGGCCTTTGTCTCGCTGCCGTTTTTCTTCGAGACGGTGTTGGGCCGTGATCCGGTGCAGACCGGCTACCTGATGACACCCTGGTCGGTGGTGGTGGCCTTGATCGCGCCGTTTGCCGGACGCCTGTCGGATCGTTACCCGCCGGGCTTGCTCGGCGGTATCGGCCTGGGGGTGCTGTCGCTGGGCATGTTGTCCCTGGCGATGTTGCCGGCGGATCCGAGCGCCCTGGAGATCGGCGTGCGCATGGTGATCTGCGGCCTGGGCTTCGGCTTCTTCCAGTCGCCGAACCAGAAGGCCCTGATGACCAGCGCACCCCGTGAGCGCAGCAGTGGTGCCAGCGGAATGATCGCCACTGCGCGCCTGCTCGGCCAGTCCACGGGCGCTGCGCTGGTGGCCCTGAGTTTTGGTTTGTCGAGCCACTCGGGGCCGATCCTGGCGCTGTATATCGGTGCCGGCTTTGCCGCCGTGGCTTGCCTGGCGAGCTTCTCCCGACTGGCGGCGCGCAACCCGGCTTGAGGCAGCTGCATTCGCCCGGCCCAGGCTGGGCGTTGCGGCTTGTCGAGCGGCCATGACCCCCTGCACCTTGTCCGTCTTCGAACAGCCTTGCGGCCAGTGCCATGATCGCCGCGAGTGTTGTACTGTGCGCGCGACAATGTGTGAGGGACTGTGGATGGCCGGCCGATTGATCTATCTCATCGGGCCTTCGGGCTCGGGCAAGGACAGTTTGCTCGATGCCGCCCGCGAACCCCTGGCCGCGCGTGGCTGCCGGATTGCCCGGCGGGTCATCACCCGTTCGGCCGAGGCGCTGGGGGAGGCGGCGCAGTCGGTCAGCGCCGAGCAATTCGCGACGATGCAGGCCCAGGGGGCCTTTGCCATGAGCTGGCAGGCCAACGGCCTGTGTTACGGCATCCCGCGCCTGGTCGACGACTGGCTGGCCGCCGGCCTGGATGTGCTGGTCAACGGTTCGCGGGGCTATCTGCCCCAGGCCCGCGGGCGTTATCCGGACTTACAGGTGATCCTGCTTACCGTGGACCAGGCGGTCCTGCGTGAACGGCTGCTGGCGCGGGGGCGGGAGAGCTTGCCGCAGATCGAGGCGCGCCTGGCGCGCAATGCCGAATTCACCGCCTCGCTGCTGGCGGCGGACGATCCTTCGCTGAACTTGCTGGATAACTCCGGCCCTCTTCGCCAAAGCCTGGAGACCTTGTTCAGACTGCTCGGGAAATAGTTGGTTTTTGCAAAGGTGCGCAGGATATATAGGACCTTTCTTATTGCCTTTTGCGTTTTTAAATAAACGGAAAATTCAGGTAATACATTGGCCTTTTTTTACCTCGTTGAATGGTATTCGGGACTGATATGTTGATTAAAAAAACCGGATCTTTAAACACGAGAGGTAGGCCGATATGGGTGTGGAGCAGGATAATTTTGCCGCGAGCTTGAAAGAACTTTCCCAATACAGTTTCAAGGTGGATAGCCTGATCATGGACACTGCCCTCGCATTGTCCGGATTGGTCCCCCATGGTGCGGGGGCCACCGTGGCGCCGCTGGTGGGGTCCTACAAGATGGGGCAAGCGTCTTCGGCCCTGGTGGATAATCCCTATTTCACGGTGAACGGTGTCTCGCGGCCTTCGCCCAAGACCAAGCACCTGTTACACCATCGTAAAGTGCGTAATTACGTGCAGTCTTTTACCGGGACGGCGGCATCACTCGGAAGCACGGTCTTGCCGGTCAACCCTTATGCGCTGATTCGCGATGGTAGTTCCGCCGGGGCTTCAATCGTGCACTTGTATCGTTTTGCTGAAATGGCCAGGAACTGTCGACAAAGTAGAACCCTGAGCCAGTGGTTTGAACTGTTGAAACTCATGAAAAGCCACAAGTTGTTCAATCGCGGCGTCGGGTTCAGCCTGGCGGCCATTCCCGGCGGGGTATCCCTGGCCGTCAGCATCCCGATCAAACTCGGTCTGCTGGTTAAAAATACCGGCGTGCTGGCCCAGGAGTCGGCGCTGTGCAAGGTCATTGCGATGGAGTTGCACTGGCGCGCCTATCAGGAACAGAGCCTGTTGAAAGGCAGTGGCAGCGGGCCGGCAACCGCCATCGTCCGTGAACTCATGACCCGGCGTGGCGTGATGGGCGGCTTTTCGCACAACTACCAGGCATTGATCCAGGAACCGGCCGGCTGGAATGCCTTTGCCGCCAAGATCATGGACATCTAGTCCGCCGCCGGCAGGTCGGCCTGGATCGCGTCCCGCACCAGCACTTCCCTGAAAGTCGCCACCAGCGGTCGCAGGTTGATCCGATGCCAGGCCGCCCACAAGGGCGTGGTGTAGATCATCCAGGGTAATTCCCGCAGCACCACGCCCTGGGGGGCGTTGTGTCGCAGGCTCTGCTGGATCATGGTCAAGCCCAGTCCCGCCGCCACCAGTCCCAGCGCCGTCAGCGGTTCATTGGCTTGCAACCGGACATTGGGATTGAATCCGGCCTTGATACAGGCCTGGACGAAATCGTCCTGTTTGCCGGTGCGCAGGGGATGCTGCACGGCAATCCATTCCTGCTCCAGAAAGTCCGCCGGACTCAACTCGCTCAGTTGTGCCAGCGGATGCCGTTCGGGCAGGGCCAGGAGCATGGGGTCGTTGAGCACGCGGGCGCTGTTCAGGTCCGGGTCATCTGCCGCTGGCGGCTCGCTGACCAGGGCGATATCGAGGCTGCGCTGGCGCAAGCCTTCCAGTTGCTGCGCCGAATTCAGGCTGTAGAGCGCGATATGCACATCCGGCCGATCGACACGCAAGCTGCGCAGGGCCTGGGGCAGCACGCCCGAATGCATGGCGTTCTCGATATAGCCGATGCACAGGCCACCTTCTTCACCCCGGCCCAGCCGCCGCCCGAGGGACTCCAGCCGGTTGGCATGGGTCAGGAAGGCCCGGGTCTCGGCGAGAAAGGTCTGGCCGTCGGCGGTCAGGCGGATGCGTTGCAGGCTGCGTTCGAACAGGGTCAGGCCCAGGCGCTCCTCCAACTGGGCGATCTGCCGGCTCAGGGGCGATTGGGAAATATGCAGGCGCTCGGCGGCACGCCCGACGTGCTCTTCTTCGGCGACCGCCACGAAATAGCGCAGCTGGCGTAGATCAATCATGTCAGACCTTCCGGGACTCAAGTTGTGCAAATTATGTCTTGGACGGTCAAAAGTCTGCAACCTAGCATTGATCCCGACAGCGAGATCCGCGTCACCCCAGTGGGTGAGGCGGATTCATCATTTCCATTCAAGGGATCATTACGATGAGCATCAGAGACAAACTGCAGGGCACCATGGGTTTCGGCACCGCCCCGCTGGGCAACATGTTCCGCGCCATTCCCGAGGAAGAGGCCATGGCCACCGTCGATGCGGTCTGGGACCAGGGCGTACGCTACTTCGACACGGCGCCGTTCTATGGCTCGGGGCTTGCGGAAATCCGCCTGGGCGAGGCCCTGGCCAAGCACCCACGGGATCAATACGTGCTCAGCACCAAGGTCGGCCGGCTGGTGCTGGATGAAGTGGAAGATGTCACCGCCCGTGACCTGGGCGAAAAGGCCGGGGTCTTCGAGCATGGCCGTCCGAACAAGATGGTCAACGACTACTCGGCCGACGCTACGCTGCGCTCCATCGAGGGCAGCCTCGAACGCCTGAAGACTGACCGTCTGGACATCGTCTGGGTGCACGATATTGCCCAGGACTTCTACGGCGACGAATGGCTGGAGTATTTCAACCAGGCGCGCAAAGGCGCGTTCCGGGTGCTCAGCCGCCTGCGCGATGAGGGTGTGATCAAGGCTTGGGGCCTGGGGGTGAACAAGGTCGAACCGTGCGAGCTGACCCTGCAACTGGACGAAGCGCAGCCCGACGGCTTCCTGCTGGCCGGGCGTTACACCCTGCTGGATCACGAGCGGGCCCTGCAACGCTTGATGCCCGAGGCGCTGGCCCAGCAAGTCGATATCGTTGTCGGTGGTCCTTACAGTTCAGGAGTGCTGGCCGGCGGCACGCATTTCGAATATCAACCGGCATCGTCACAAATCATGGCTAAAGTTGAACGGATAAAGACCATCGCGCAACGCTTCGGGGTGAGCCTCAAGGCGGCGGCCTTGCAGTTCTCCCTGGCCAACCCGGCCGTGGCGGCGGTGATTCCCGGCGCCAGCCGGCCAGGGCGGATCGCCGAAGATGTGGCGGCCTTGCGCGAGCAGATTCCGCAGGCGTTCTGGCAGGCGTTGCGTGATGAAGGGCTGGTGGCGGGCAATGCGCCGTTGCCGCTGGTCTGAAACAAAAAAACGGTCCGGTAACGTCGTTGGCGTCAGAGTCTCCAGCGTCGGGATCGGACCGGCTACCCACTTATCCCTGGAGATTATTCATGGCCGCAACATCCGTCACCCTCGAAATCGGTGCGCCACCGGAGCAGGTCTGGCAACTGATGGGTGGGTTCGACTCCCTGCCTGACTGGCTGCCGTTCATTCGTCAAAGCCGCCTCAGCGAAGGCGGGCGTGTGCGCAGCTTGCACACGGCGGACGGCGTGCGGATCGTCGAGCGCCTGGAAGCGTTCGACAATCGCGCCCGGCGCTACAGTTATTCCTTTATCGAGCAGCCCTTCCCGGTGGCCGACTACCTGGCCACGATGCAGGTCCGCGAAGGCAATGATCCGCACACCTCGATCGTCGAGTGGGCGGGGATCTTCACCCCGACGGGCGTCAGCGAAGAGGAAGCGGTGGAGCTGTTCCACGGGATCTATGCCGACGGCCTCGCGGCCTTGAAGGCCAATTTCCCGGACTGAACCCAAGGCTTGGCCCTTGGCTTCAGTCCACGGTGATCAGGCTGTCCCGGCAATTGAGGATCAAGCGCGCGCCGGCCTGTTCGCTGCTGTCGATGTCGAGGGTGAAGCCGTGCAGGTTGACGATGGCGGCGACAATCGACAGGCCGAGGCCGAAGCCGCCGTGCTGGGCGCCTTCGTCGCAGCGATAGAACCGCTGGAACACCGCTTCGCGCTCGGCCACCGGGATACCGGGGCCGGAGTCGAGGACTTCGATGCGGGTACTGCCCGCATCAAAGCTCGCCTTCAATACCACTTCACCGCCCGGTGGAGTGAACTTGATCGAATTACTCAGCAGGTTGGCCAGGGCTTCGAACAACAAGGCCCGGTCGCCGGTGATCGCCGGCAGTGTCTCGGGCACTTCGAGGCGCAGGTGGATCTCCGCTTCTTCGGCCAGCGGCAGGTAGAAATCATGCAGCTCGTACAGCAACGGCAAGGGATCCAGCACCAGGAAACCGGAGCGCCGTTGATGGTCTTCCAGCTCGGAAATACGCAACAAACCGCGAAAGCGCGCCATCAAGGTATCGGTCTCGGCAATCACCCCATCCAGTTGCAAGGACTCGGGCGAACCGTCGACGGTCTGTTGCTGGATCCGGTACAACTGGGCGCGCAAACGGGTCAACGGGGTGCGCAGGTCATGGGCGATGTTGTCGCAGACGCCCTTGACCTCGTGCATCAGCTTCTCGATCCGGTCGAGCATGGCATTGACGATCGCCGCCAGCATATCCAGCTCGTCGCGGCGGTTCGACAGCGGCAGGCGATGGCCCAGGTCGCCGGCGATGATCGACTCGGCGCTGGCCTGGATCGCCCGTATCCGCCGGATCGGTCGGCGACGCAGCAGGTGCCAGCCGGCAACGCCGGGCAGGATGGTCAGTGATACCGCCCAGAACAGGGCATGGAGAATAATCCGGGTCACGCCGAACAACGAGCCGTTGTCGCGTACCAGCACCAGCCAGCGTCCGTCGTGGGTCTGGGTGGCCACCGCGTCGCAACTGTCCTGGGGCAGGTTGGGGTCGTCGGAGTCGATGCAGTCCGCCAGCTCATGGATCCGGCCGTCCAGGGGTAACTCGGCGGGGATTTCCTGGATCGGTCCGCTCAGGTGCAGTTTCTGCTCGTTGAACAGGCCGTAGGCGTCGACCCCGCGCATGTCGAAGGTCATGCTGGTGGTCAGCGCTTCCATCAGCGGTTGGCCCTGGAAGCGCGAAAACAGGTGCTGGCGTTGCATCAACGAGTGGCGGGCGAGGGTACTCAGGTAACCGGAAACTTCGTAGTACAGCACCCCCATCAGGCTGCAGCTCCACGCCACGAACAGGAAGCTGTAGAGCGCCAGCAGCCTGCTGGTGGAGGAGCGCCAACCTCTAGAGGGGTTCGGCAATGACATAACCCGAGCCTCGCACGGTACGGATCAGCGGTGCCAGGCCCTGACTGTCGATTTTCTTGCGCAGGCGACCGATATGGACGTCGATCAGGTTGGTGCCGGGGTCGAAGTGATAACCCCAGACTTCCTCGAAAATCATCATCCGCGAGAGGATCTGCCCGGTATTGCGCATCAGGAATTCCAGCAGCTTGTATTCGGTGGGCAGCAAGCTTAACAGTTGATCGGCCCGGGAGGCTTCGCGGGTCATCAGATTGAGCTCGAGATCGGCCACCCGCAGCGAGGTTTCGAATTCCCGTGCCGGGCTCTTGCGTCGCAGCAGCACTTCGACCCGAGCGGCCATTTCGTCGGAGGCGAAGGGCTTGGTCAGGTAATCGTCGCCGCCGGCGCGCAGGCCGCGTACGCGTTCGTCGACATCGGAGAGGGCGCTGATCATCAGGATCGGCGTGGCCACCCCGATGGTTCGCAGCGTGGTGACAATGGCCAGGCCATCGAGCTCCGGCAGCATGCGATCCAGGGTAATCAGGTCATAGTCACCGCTGACGGCGCGAACCAGGCCTTCACGGCCATTGTCGACCCAGTCGACTTCAAGCCCGTGGCTGCTCAGTTCTGCCACTATTTCCTTGGCGGTTACAGCATCATCTTCGATGGTCAGGATGCGGGTCATGGGTTGCCTCGACGGACCTTCAAAACAAGTGGGCAAGTGTGCCAAGAAGCGCATGAAAACATTCTGAACAAATCTTCATGCGCCTCGGGCAGCCATTAACAAGGTGCCTCGGGTCTACCAGAGAGGCTGGAAACATATAGCCACACCTTGGCTGAATAAAGGCTGTCAGTAAGTTTTCTGTAGGATGTTGCGAACCGTCACCGGGATTTGCTATCTGTTACCTGTAGCCGCATTCGTTCGCAGTCTTGAACGAGCGCTTCTTTTGATCCGGCGCCCAAGGGTTCCGGATGTCCGGCAGCTCCTGTACAGGTCTTTTTATGCACCGCCGCAATCTTCTGAAAGCTTCCATGGCCCTGGCGGCCTATACCGGCCTGTCGGCCAGCGGTCTGTTCGCGGCCCGGGCGCTTGCCGCCACCGCGGATGGCGAGATAGAACACTTCGACTTCGAGACACTGCAGGTCCACGCGAAAAAACTCGCCGCGAAGGACTATGTCAGCACCCGCCAGGTGTTGCCGCAGTCCCTGGCGGACATGACCCCGCAGCAGTTCAACGCCATTCAGTACGATGCCCGGCACTCGCTGTGGAACGAGCTCAAGGGCCAGTTGGACATGCAATTCTTCCATGTCGGCATGGGGTTCAAGCAGCCGGTGCGCATGTACAGCGTCGACCCGCAGACGCGCCAGGCCCGCGAGGTGCATTTCCGCCCGGCGTTGTTCAACTATGCCCGCAGCGGCATCGACCCGTCGCGCCTCAAGGGCGACCTGGGATTCTCCGGCTTCAAGCTGTTCAAGGCCCCGGAAATCGACCAGCACGACATCGTCTCGTTCCTCGGCGCCAGCTACTTCCGGGCTGTGGACAAGACCGGGCAATACGGCTTGTCGGCGCGGGGGCTGGCGATCGATACCTATGGGAAGAAGCGCGAGGAGTTTCCCGACTTCACCCATTTCTGGTTCGAAACCCCGGACAAGGACAGCACCCGCTTTGTGGTCTATGCCTTGCTCGATTCGCCGAGTGCCACCGGTGCCTATCGCTTCGATATCGATTGCCAGGCCGAGCAGGTGGTGATGGCGGTCGATGCCCATATCAATGCGCGTACCGCCATTGAGCAGTTGGGCATCGCGCCGATGACCAGCATGTTCAGTTGCGGCACCCATGAGCGGCGGATGTGCGACACCCTTCACCCGCAGATCCATGACTCTGACCGCCTGGCCATGTGGCGCGGTAATGGCGAATGGATCTGCCGGCCGCTGAACAACCCGGCGACCTTGCAGTTCAATGCCTTCGTCGACAAGGACCCGAAGGGCTTCGGCCTGGTGCAGACCGACCATGAGTTCGCCAGCTACCAGGACACCGTGGACTGGTACAGCCGGCGTCCGAGCCTGTGGGTCGAGCCGACCACGGCCTGGGGCGAGGGCTCCGTCGACTTGCTGGAAATCCCCACCACGGGTGAGACCCTGGACAATATCGTGGCGTTCTGGACACCCAAGGAACCGGTGGCGGCGGGGGCTTCGCTGAATTACGGCTACAAGCTGTATTGGAGTGCGATGCCGCCGGTGGGCACGCCGTTGGCACGGGTGCACGCGACCCGTTCGGGCATGGGCGGCTTTGTCGAGGGCTGGGCGCCGGGTGAGCACAACCCCGAGGTCTGGGCCCGGCGCTTTGCCGTGGACTTTACCGGCGGAGGGTTGGAGCGTCTGTCCCTGGGGGCCGAGATCGAGCCGGTGGTGACGACGTCCTGCGGTCAGGTGAAGGATATCGATGTCCTCAAACTGGACGAAATCAACGGTTATCGGGTGACGTTCGACTGGTACCCGAGCGACGATCGGGTCGACCCGGTGGAACTGCGGCTGTTTATTCGCACCCGTGACCGCACCTTGAGCGAAACCTGGCTGTACCAGTATTTCCCACCGGCTGCTGACAAGCGGCGCTATACCTGATCAATCGAATGGTGACAAAAACTGTCCACATAGCTCTATAGAGTCGTCTCCGTGACTACCTTGATCGTTACTGGAGTCTGGAGACGCATGATGAAACGCATTCAGTACAACAATTACGGCGGGCTGGAGGTCATGCGGCTTGACGACTTTGACCTGTCCTCTTGCTGATCGGCTGGACGCAATACAATGGCACAGCGGGCTTTGGAAAATTTGCCTATGGGGCTCGAAGGGTGGCGACCTGGAGACCTCGTTAATGCGCAAATGCTCCGACTATTGTCTGGTTTTTAAATGCTACAGGTTATTCTTCTTCAGGCTTTCGGGGCTGCCTGCGCATAGGCCATCCATCACCAGGTTCATCAGTCTGGAGAGACGTGGGCGCCATTCGCTCTGGGAATCTATTTGCCATATTCCGCCAATGGCTAGAAAAAAGTCGTCGTTCGTCACCCCGCTGCGAATCGTTCCGGCCTTTTCATTAGCCCTCAAAAGCGACTCAGCTGCTGCCTGGACTGGCACGTATCCCGACTTCCCTGGAAACTCGTAGGTAGAGGCCGCTTGTCGTATGGCGGTCGCGAGTCCCGCCTTTGTCATTGCATATTCAGCGAGGCAGTCCATCCATTCTCGGAGGGCCTCCTTAGGTGTTTTCGTGGCGAGCAGCTGTTCCGCCAACGAGGCCACTTGTTGCATTTCGAATTGATAGACCTCGAATACCAAGCGCTCCCTGGTAGCGAAGTGGCGATAGAACGTGCCCTGTCCCACCCCAGCTTTCTTCGCAATCGTGCTCAGCGCAACCGCAGGATCGATAGTCAGCTCTACCACAGCGACCTCCAGTATTCGTTCCCGGTTTTTCTTGGCGTCAGAACGCATCACCAATTCGTCATTCATGAGCAAAATCTTTCCTTTTCTGCATTGCAAAACGGACAGTTGTCCGGTACGTTTTGTAAGTGGACAGTTGTCCGCTTACGTACCATCCCTGGAGTTTACTATGAACGGCACTGGCAATACGATTCTGGTTACTGGCGGCACCTCAGGCATAGGCCTTGGCCTGGCGCTCCGGCTTCACCAGGCGGGCAATAAAGTAATCATCGCGGGACGTCGCAAGGCGCTGCTCGACAAGATCGTGTCGGAACACCCAGGCATTGATTCAGTATTGCTGGACGTCTCCGATCCCAAATCCATCCAGCGCAACAGCGAGGCGCTTGCGATCAGTCACCCAAATCTGAACGTTCTCATAAACAACGCTGGCATCATGCACTGGGAGGACCTGACTGATCCGGAATACCTGAGCACAGCCGAAGACATCGTGACAACGAACTTACTCGGCACGATTCGCATGGTGTATGCATTTACTCCCCAACTGATCAAGCAGCCCAGTGCAACGATTGTGAATGTCAGTTCGGCGTTGGCATTCGTCCCGCTGCCTTCGACACCTACCTACAGCGCAACCAAAGCGGCCGTTCATTCGTTCACTCAAAGTCTTCGAGTGCAGCTAGAGGCCTCGTCAGTCGAGGTTATCGAGCTTGCGCCGCCGGGGGTACGCACCACTTTGCTTGGGCAGGAAAATGACGAACACGCCATGCCCCTGGACGAGTTCCTGAATGAAATATTCGAACTGCTCGAGATCTCTCCGACCCCACAAGAACTTGTCGTCGAGCGCGCCAAGCCATTACGGTTTGCTGAAGCGAGCGGTTCACATGATGAGGTATTGAAAATGCTTGCGGGATACAAACCACCGGCAGAATGATGGATAGGCAGCGCCAATAGCTTGATTATTGCTTGTAGGTGAGGATGTTATTGAAATGAAAATCGGAATCATCGGCGCTGGCAACATTGGGGCTACCCTTGCCCGTAAACTCGCTGCGTGCGGCCATGAAGTCAAACTGGCAAATTCGAAGAGTCCTCATACCCTTCAGGACCTTGCCAATGAAATCGGTGTCCACGCGGTGATAAAGGAAGATGCTGTGTCCGATGTGGATGTCGTTATCCTCTCGATCCCCTTTGCAAAGTACCCGGATCTCCGGCAAACGTTGAGTAACCTTCCCAAGAGGGTCGTCGTCATTGACACTTCCAATTACTATCCGGGACGAGACGGCGCAATTAAAGAGGTGGATGACGGTAAGCTAGAGAGCGTTTGGGTCAGCGAGCAGATTGGCCGCCCGGTCGTTAAGGCATGGAATGCCGTTCTTGCGGCGACTCTTGCCGACCACGGCCAACCAGTTGGGTCTCCCTCACGCATCGCACTGCCTGTAGCTGGCGATGACATCAATGCGGAGGCAATCGCGCAGGATCTTGTAGAGGATACCGGCTTTACCGCGCTTGCCGCTGGAAGCCTCGAACATTCATGGCGTCAGCAACCAGGTACACCTGGCTACTGCACCGAACTGAAATTGCCAGAGTTGAAATCGGCCTTGTGTGCGGCGGACAAAATGAGGGCGCCTCAAAACCGGGATGCACTTCTAGCCATATTCATGGCTCCCGGTGGCAATTTTACACACGAAGAGATGGTCGCCATGAATCGGGCCATGACGGCCTGACTATCGGATTGGGGGGATTCTTACCTGGAATCCCACCCAGGATCTTGCCCGCCGTCAGTTGACGTTCGGCACCAACACCGGATCAGCCCGATACAGCTGCGGTTCCATACGCTTGAGGTTTTCCACCTTCGGCAGATCGTTGACGGCGATATACGGCGCGTTTGGGTGCAGTGTCAGGTAGTTCTGGTGATAACCCTCGGCCGGATAGAAGACCTTGCCGTCCTCGATCCGGGTGACGATTGCCGCCGGAAATGCCTTGGCGGCATCCAACTGGGCGATATAGGCCTTGGCGATGGTTTCCTGTTCGGCATTCATCGGGAAAATCGCCGAGCGATACTGCGTACCGCTGTCCGGCCCCTGACGGTTGAGCTCCGTCGGGTTATGGGCCACCGAGAAAAACACCTGCAGCAGTTGCCCATAAGTGACCTTGCTCGGGTCATAGGTCACCTGCACCGACTCGGCGTGTCCGGTCGAACCTTCTCCCACCGATTCGTACTGGGCGGTATTCGCCGCGCCGCCGGTATAACCCGACACCGCATTCTCGACCCCCCGCACATGCTGGAACACCCCCTGGACGCCCCAGAAACAGCCGCCGGCAAACACCGCCGTGGCCTTGCCGCTGGCGCCGGCCGCTTGATCCAGCGCCGGCGGGGCGATCTGCACCGCATCCTCCGCCGACCAGGCCAGGCGCTGGAATATCAGCACCGACAGGGACAGGGTAGCGATCCCGGCGAGTATCAGCAGCGGAGACCTGGTTTTTTGTTGCAGGATTGGCTTGCTCATGGTGTTTATCCTTGTGGCGATCAACCGAAGGTAAAGGCGTAGGCTTGTACGCCGGGATCGAGAAATTCGATGGAGAAGGTGTGTTCGCTGACGTCCCCGGCCTGGCGGACCAGTTGGTACAGACGCTGCTCGGTCACCTTGCCTTCGCCGTTGGCGTCGGTATCGGTGCCGTGGTTGGCGCCGGGCATGGCGCCGTCGATACGCACCTTGAAGCGCACCGGCTTGCCATCCGACGCCGGGCCCAGCACCAGGTGCAGGTCACGGGCGTGGAAGCGATAGACCACCTGGCCCGGGGCCTGGTTGAGCGTCACTTGTTCGGCATGGGCGGTCCATTGACCGTCCAGGCCCCACTGGTTCAAGGTCGGTTGCTTCGGTGCGACGTAGTTTTTCTGATGGTCGGCCACCTGGTCGCCCGGCGAGGCGAAGTTCTCGGCGCGGTCATAACCCAGGTAGGTTTCCGGCGATTTCACTTCGGCTTCGTCGGCGGGCTGCATCACGCCCTGGGCCTGGGCACTGACCATGCCGCCGGAGACGTTCTGGTGGCCGGCTTCTTTCAGCAACTGCTGGATCACCTGTTCGGAGCCTTCGTAGTCGCCTTCGCCGAAGTGGTGATAACGCACACGACCCTGAGCATCGACGAAGTAGTGGGCTGGCCAGTACTGGTTGTTGAAACCGCGCCAGATGGCATAGTTGTTGTCGATGGCCACCGGGTACTGGATGCCCAGCTTGCCGACGGCCTGGCGGACGTTGTCGATATCGCGTTCGAAGGCGAACTCCGGTGCATGCACGCCGATCACCACCAGGCCCTGGTCGTGGTACTTCTGCGCCCAGGCGTTGACGTAGGGCAGGCTGCGCAGGCAGTTGATGCAGGAGTAGGTCCAGAAGTCGATCAGTACCACCTTGCCCTTGAGTTCGGCGGCGCTCAGCGGTGCGGAGTTGAGCCACTGCACTGCGCCCGACAGGTCCGGCAGGGTACCCTCCACCGGCAGCGCACGTTCCGCGCCACCGGTCTTGGCCGCCATCGCCATCATGCTGCCGCTCGGCTGGCCGGCGTCACTGTTGACCGCCGCCATCATGGCGCCACCCTGTTCCGGGGCTTTCTTCGGCGTCAGGTTGTCGAGCAGCTTCTGTTCGAGGCCCGAGGTGGCGACCGTGGACACCCGGGTCAGGATGCCGGTGTCCAGGCCCAGGGCAATGGCGACCACGCCGATCAGCATGGCCGCACCCAGGCCGCGACGCAGCCATTGGCCGGTGCCGAGGTTGCGCTTCATCGCGCTGAACAGCTTGCCACCGATCAGCAGCGCGCCGGCCAGGGAGGTCGCGGCACCGGCGGCGTAGGCCAGCAGCAACAGGGTGGTGCCGATGTTCGCGCCCTGCAGGGCGGCACCGGTGAGGATCAGCCCGAGAATTGGCCCGGCGCAGGGCGCCCACAGCAGGCCGGTGGCGATGCCGAGTACAAAGGACGAGCGCGCGCTGGGCGAGCCGTCATGGCTTTGCGCCGAGCGTGACAGCCGATCACCGGCCGCCACCAAGGGTTGGGTCAGGCGTTCGGCCAGGTGCGGGAACAGCAGGGTAATAGCAAAAAACGCCATCAGCGCCATGGCCAGCCAACGGCCGTACTGGTTGGCCTGCACCACCCAGCCACCGCCGACCGCCGCCAGGGTCGCGACCAGGGCGAAGGTCAGGGCCATGCCACAGAGCAAGGGCAGGCCGCTGCGCCGGAACGGCTCGCCGGAGCGGGCGAAGACGAACGGCAGCACCGGCAGGATGCAGGGGCTGAGGATGGTCAGAAGACCGCCGAGGTAGGCCAGGATAAGCAGGAACATGATGGAATCCTTGTCGAAACGTGGGAATCAGGCCGCGCCGGGGGCGAAGGTCATGGCGACACCGTTCATGCAGTAACGCAGGCCGGTGGGCTGCGGTCCGTCGGGGAAGACATGGCCCAGGTGGCCGCCGCAACGGTGGCAATGCACTTCGGTCCGGGAGACGCCGAAGGAGGTGTCGCGGCGGGTGGCCACGGCGCTTTCCAGCGGTGCGGTGAAACTTGGCCAGCCGGTGCGGCTGTCATATTTGGCGGCCGACGAAAACAGCGCCAGGCTGCAGCCGGCACAGGCGAACACGCCGGCGCGGTGCTCCTCATTGAGGGCGCTGCTGTACGGCCGCTCGGTGCCTTCATGGCGCAGCACTTCGTATTGCTCATCGCTGAGCATCGATTTCCACTCGGCGTCGGTATGGCTGACTTCGAAGGTCTCGCCGGTGTCGGCCGAACGACTGCCGCTGCCGAAGGTGGCGCCGACGGCGCGCCAGTCGAACAAACCGGCGGCGAGGAGGGTGGCGGCACTGGAAACAAGAAAGCGTCTTCTGGAGGACATGGCGTCGCGTCCACGGTGATTGATCAGGCTTTCATTGTTGAGCGGCGGGGGTCGCCAAATCCTCCCGTAAACTTAACTTATTTGTGAACATTGCCTCTTGGCGATCCGGCACAATGATTCAGGCGTCGTTTTCGCCGATTACCAGCACAAAGGTTGCCCATGGATTCACCCAAACGCATTCTGATCGTCGAAGATGACCTGCACCTGGCGGATTTGCTGAGCCTGCACCTGCGGGACGAGGGGTATGAGGTCACCCACTGCGCCGACGGCAACCTGGGCCTGGCGCAATTGAGCAAGGGCTCCTGGGATGCGCTGATCCTCGACCTGATGCTGCCGGGCGTCGATGGCCTGGAAATCTGCCGGCAGGCGCGGGCCATGGCGCGCTACACCCCGATCATTATCACCAGTGCCCGTTCCAGCGAGATGCACCGGGTGCTCGGGCTGGAACTGGGCGCCGACGATTACCTGGCCAAGCCGTTCTCGATGCTGGAACTGGCGGCGCGGGTCAAGGCCTTGCTACGGCGGGTCGATGCCCTGGCCAAGAGCCTGAAAATCGAGGCCGGGACCCTGGAGCAGGGCGGCCTCAGCCTTGATCCGCTGAGCCGTGAAGCCTGGGTCGACGGCAAGTCCCTGGACCTGACCCCACGGGAATTCGACCTGCTGCATTTCTTTATGAAAAACCCCGGCACCGTGTATTCGCGCATGGACCTGTTGAACCAGGTCTGGGGTTACCAGCACGACGGCTATGAACACACGGTCAACACCCATATCAATCGCCTGCGGGCCAAGATCGAAGTCGACCCGGCGCAACCCGAGCGGATTCTCACGGTCTGGGGTCGCGGCTATCGTTTCTCGCCGGTGAGTCGCCCGTCATGAACCTGACCCTTTCCCAGCGCCTGTCCCTGGCTTTTTCCATCCTGCTGCTGGCCTGTTGCGGGGCCTCGGTGTGGTTGCAGGTGCGGGCCAGCGACATGCATGAAAAGGAAGTGGTCCAGGGACTGTCCCGGGACCTGGCCCAGAGCATTGCCCTGGACAATCGGCTGGTGGGCACCGAAGGCCTGACCATGGAGGGCGTGCGTGCGCTGTTCGGCCAGTTGATGAACGTCAACCCGAGCGTGGAAGTCTATCTGCTCTCACCCAGCGGCAAGATCACCGGCGATGCCGCGCCCCAAGGCCACCTGCGCCGCGATCACGTCGACCTGGCGCCGATCCGCCGCCTGCTCGACGGCCAGCCGCTGCCGATCCTCGGTGACGACCCGCGCAGCGATGACGGGCGCAAGGTGTTCAGCGCGGCGGCCTTGCGCGGTGGCGGCAAGGAACTGGGCTATCTGTACGTAGTCCTCCAGGGCGAAGAGCATGATCGCCTGGCGGCCCAGGTGTCGGCCAGTTCGGTGCTGCGCACCACCTTGTGGGCCATGAGCCTGGTGGCTCTGTTGGGGCTGATCGCCGGCCTGATCGCCTTCCGCCTGATCACCCGTCCGCTGCGCCGCCTGACCGAGACCATGCGTGACTTTGATACCGATGCCGCGCCGGCGCAGTTGCCGGTGTTGTCCCGGTCCGGAGCCGGGCGTCGCGATGAAATCGAGGTGCTGGAAGCCAGCTTTGCCCAGATGGCCACGCGCATCGGCGAACAGTGGCGCAGCCTGACCCAGCTCGACCAGGATCGTCGCGAGCTGGTGGCGAATATTTCCCATGACTTGCGCACGCCCCTGGCGTCCTTGCACGGCTACCTGGAAACACTGTCCCTCAAGGACGCGGTGCTGGCACCGGATGAGCGTCGACGTTACCTGGGGATCGCCCTGGCCCAGAGCAGCAAGGTCGGGCAACTGGCCCAGGCGCTGTTTGAACTGGCGCGCCTGGAGCATGGCGCGGTGCGGCTGCAGGTCGAGGATTTTTCCCTCAGCGACCTGATCCAGGACGTGTTCCAGAAGTTCGAACTGATGGCCGAGACCCGCCAGTCGAAGCTGCTGGCGGTCTTGCCCCGTGGGGCGTCGATGGTCAGCGCGGACCTGGGGATGATCGAGCGGGTCCTGACCAACCTGATCGATAACGCCCTGCGCCATACCCCCGAAGGCGGCACCATCGAGGTGGCGCTGACCCATGGCCGCGGCAAGCTTCAGGTCACGGTCAGCGACACCGGGCCGGGGATTGCCCCGAGCTTGCTGGAAAACCTGTTCCGCCGGCCGTTCAACCAGGACGGCGACCGGCGTTCCGGCGGCCTGGGGTTGCTGATTGTGCGGCGCATCCTGCAATTGCACGACAGTCAGATTCGCTTGTTGTCGATTCCGGGCAAGGGCGCGGTGTTCTGTTTCGAACTGACGGCGGTGGGCTGATTTTCAGCTCGCTTCGGCCAGCAGGAAATCCCTGGCTGCTGTCAGGAACTCGTCCGATAGTGCCTGGCCCCGGGTCGAACGGGCCAGGGTCAGGGCGCCGACCAGCAGCGCCTGCTGCACCAGGGCTTTTTGCCGGACCTGCGGGTCGTCGGTACCCAGCAGTGAGGCGTAGGTGTCGAGCAGTGTCTCCAGGCCCTTGACGTAGTTGCGATGCAGCGCGGTCCCGGGGTCTTCATGGGCCAGGTCGCCGCAGAAGGCCGCCACCGGGCAGCCTTCGCCCGGCGTGTCGCGATGTTTCGTACTGAGGTAGTGCTCGACAATGGACTGGCGCGCCGCTTCGCCGTGGCCCAGGGTCTCGGCCTTCTGCCGCCAGCGCTCGGTCGACTGCTGGAAGCTGCGGCTGCAGGCCTCGGCGGCAAGGGCTTCCTTGGACTCGAAATGCCCATAGAAACCGCCATGGGTCAGGCCGGCGGCGCCCATCACCTCTACCAGGCTCAGACTTTTCAGACCGCGCTCACGAAACAGCCGCGCGGCGGCGTCGGTGATGCTTTCGCGATTGAGTTCGGCCTGTTTGCGCGAGACGCGGGGCATGGGGGGGCTCCTGAAGGGATGCGGTGATTGGCTTAGCATCCTTCAGATTATAGATTGTTGTAAACATCTATCTGTTCTTTTCCATACCTTGGACGACTTCCTTGTCATGAGTGGCAGGTGGCATGTACAACGCTTATCGAGTGTTGAACACCTGCTCCAGATGTCGCTTGTAGCGCAGCTGGTCGTTCTCATGTCCGGGGTTTTTCACGACGTCGAAGCAGGCGAAGGTCGGCAGCGCTTGCAGCCCGATCAACTGATGAGCCTTGTGGAACGGGAAGTAGACGGCATCGATATCCTTGCCTTCAAAAAAATCATCTTCGGCTTCAAAAGCGTGCCTGGGGGCGTTCCAGGTTGCCGAGATCATGTATTTGCGACCCTGCAGCAGCCCTCCGGAGCCATAACCAAGGGAGGGGGTTTCAGCGCTGCGCCCATCGCTGGCATAGAGCTGGCCATGGCCCACGGTGAAGACTTCGTCGATGTATTTCTTCAGTGTCCAGGGCGCGCCCATCCACCAGGCCGGCATCTGATAGATGATCGCATCGGCCCAGAGGAACTTGGCGACTTCTTCCTCCTCCCGGTAACCCTCTGTCAGGTGGGTGGAGCGGACCTCGTACCCGGAGTAGGTCAGCAGGCTGACCGCGGTGTCATGCAGGCTGCGGTTCAAGTCGCCTTTGGCAAAGGCATAAGGGGTGCCGGCGTTGATCACGAATATCTTGTCCATCACGGTGCTCCAGTTGAGTAGGTGTAGACGATAGCGATGAACATCGACTGGAAAAATGGTTTGTAGATCCGTTTAGAATGGACTCTGGAGTCATTAATGGGGTGGGTATGGACAGTCTGAGTGCAATCGGTGTGTTTGTGCAGGCCGCCGAGGCCCGCAGTTTCGTGGCGGCCGGACGCTTTCTGGGGATTTCGGCATCGGCGGTCAGCAAGAGCATGGCGCGGCTGGAGGAAAAGCTCGGCGTGCGCCTGTTTCATCGCAGCACCCGGAGCATCGCGCTAACGGGCGAAGGGATGCTGTATCTGGAGCGCTGCAAGCGGGTACTTGGGGAGTTGGACGCCGCTAACGCCGAGCTGTCGCAGCTATCGTCGATGCCCCAGGGGCGGCTGCGTATCAGCCTGCCGATGATCGGCAAGCCCTTTCTGCCAGTCTTTACCCAATTCCAGCGACGCTACCCGGATATCCAGCTCGACCTGGAGTTTACCGACCGGGTGGTGGAAGTGATCGAGGAGGGGTTCGATGCGGTGATCCGGACCGGGGAACCCAAGGATTCCGGGCTCAGTGCCAGACCGCTGGGGGGCTTTCGGATGCTGGTCGCCGGTTCACCGGCCTATTTCTCCCGGCGCGGGGTTCCACTCACGCCTGCGGATCTGTGGGCCCATGCCTGCATTCATTTTCGTTACCCCCTGACCGGCAAGCTGCAGAGCTGGATGCTGTCGGGGGCTGGAGAGGACGCCGAAGCGGGGTTGCCCTGTTCGATGGTCTGCAATGCCCAGGATGGTCGAACGGCTTTCGCGGTTGAGGGCCTGGGGCTGATTTACGTGGCGGATTTCCTGATTGCGCGGGAGCTGGAAAATGGTGAACTGATTACCGTGCTGGACAGCTTCACCCAGGAAACCGGTCAATTCAATGTACTGTGGCCCTCAGGTCGGCACGTGGTGCCCAAGCTGCGGGCGTTTATTGACTTTCTGCAAGAGCACCTGCCGTTTCCGAAGTCAGCGACCGGGGCATGATGATATTCAACTCTTCTCCGAGGAAGCTTTGCAGCGCCTGGACCGCGGCGACCTGGACCGCCGGTACCCGGCGGACATAGAGGGCGAAATCGACGATGGGCGGCGCCGGCAGGCCATCGGCCGGGCCCAGTACACGCATGCTTTCGCTGCGGATATTGCCTTCCAGCAACACCGTGATGCCCAGGCCGGCCTCGACCGCCGACTGTACCGCCGGCAGGCTGGTGCTGCTGCAGACCACGCGCCAGGGGATGTTCGCCCGCTTGAGGATTTTCACCACCTGGCCATGCCACAGGCAGCCACCGCCAAAGGTCACCAGGGGCAGGCTCTGGGTGCTCAGGTCGGCGGGTAGGGCCAGGCCGCGAGCCCCGACCCAGAACAACGACTGGGTCCAGCAGGCCTGGGGCTGGGCAGTGATCGCCGAGGCGTCACCGATGATCACATCCAGGGTACCGTCCGCCAGCTTGGCGGACATGGCCACGCTGCTGTCGATCACGATTTCCAGGGAAATGTGTGGATAGGCTGAGGAGAAGCGCCGTAGCGCCCGGGGCAGGCTGCCCACCGCAATGTCTTCGAGCAGACCCAGGCGCACGGTGCCGGCGATCTGGCTGGCGGACAAGGCCCGTCGGGCATCGGTCCCGGCGCCAAGAATGCTGTGGGCGTAAGGCAATAGCAGGTGGCCGGCCTCGGTCAGGCGCAGGCCCCGTGGCGAGCGGTCGAACAGGCGGCGTTCGAGGTCTTCCTCCAGCCGCCGCAACTGCATGCTGACCGCGGCCTGGGTGCGTGCCAGGCGCCGGGCGGCCGTGCCCACCGCACCGGTTTCGGCGACGGTGACGAAGGTTCGCAACAGACTGCTGTCGAGATCGCGCATTATCAATATTCGTGAAGTCTGGATAAGAAATATCAGCTTATTTGAAGTCTCTGCGACTGGCTAGGATGGCTCGACATTCACAGGAGACTTCAGCATGCAGGAAAATGCCACCGGACTACCGCTCTCCGATACCGGCAGGACACACCACCGCACGCTGTTATGGGCGGCCATGCTCTGCGTGCTGTCGATGCTCTTTGTCCAGTTCGGCGCGGCGCTGTCGTCGCCGACCATGGAGACTTATGGCACCTTCAGTACCACCTGGCTGCGCCTGTGCTGGGCGGCGGCGGTTCTTGCGCTGCTGGTGCGGCCGCGCCTGCATCGGTTTTCGCTGTCACGCTGGCTGGCCGCCGGGAGTCTTGGCCTGGCGATGGCGGTGATGACCACCTGTTTCTTCGCGGCGATCCAGCGCATTCCACTGGGGCTGGCGATCGCCATCGAGTTTCTCGGTCCATTGCTGGTGGCCAGCCTCGGGGTACGTAGCTGGCGAGCGTTGATCTGGCCTTTGCTGGCGGTAACCGGGGTGTTGCTGCTGGCACGTAATGAGGAGGGCTGGATCGGCGAGCCACTGGGTGTGTTGCTGGCGTTCGGTTCGGCGGCGGGTTGGGCGGCTTATATCCTGATGATGAAAAAGGTCGGTCGGCTGTTCCAGGGCTTTGAAGGGTTGTCGGTATCGCTGCTGGCCGCTGCCCTGATTGCCACGCCCCTGGGGCTTTGGCAAAGCGGCGGCCATCCGCCGCTGTTGCAGATCGCCAGCTGCGCGGGCTTGGCCTTGTTCGTACCGCTGCTGCCTTATGGCCTGGAGATGGTTGCGTTGCGGCGGATGCCGGCGTCTTCGTTCGGCATCCTGATGAGCGCCGAACCGGCAGTGGGTGCCCTGGCCGGTTATGTGGTGCTGGCCCAGCCGATGATCCCGATGCAGTTTGTCGGCACCGCCCTGGTGATCAGTGCCAGCCTGGGCGTGCTGGCGCTGCCCTGACTGTTGCGGCTTTACGAGAGCACGAGGAGCTCCGCTGTTTTCGAGGCCACGGGCAGTAGCGGGTACTCCCGGTCGGTCGCTTGCGCCACGGCATAGCCATGTCGGGCGATCCGCTCGAACACCTCGGGCTTGAGGCGATTCAGGGTGGTGGGGAAACCCGCGGCAAAGGCCGCATCGCTGCCTTTGAACGAGTCGATCAGGGAGCTGGCGATACTCAGGTAACCGCCGCGTCCCGGGGCTTTCTTCAGGTATTCGACAAAGGTCCGGCTGCGCAACGCCCGGGTCTGGTCGGACATGATGTCGGCCAGGCGCTTGAGTCGCCAGGGGCTCAGCACCCCGGCGTCAAACCCCGGCTTCAGCGGTGCGCCCGCGTCCGAGAGAATGATCGGGTATTCGTAGCGCTTGGTCTGTCCGGTAGCTGCGTCGAAAAAAGGTTCCAGGCCGAGGTTGTCATAGACGCCGCCGTCGTAGAGCCGCAGCTTCTTGAACGGCAAGCGCATCTCGACGGCGCTGTTGAGTGGGGCTTCCCATTCGCGCTGCATCCATTTGAAACCGCGGGTCTTGAGCGACAGCGGGCCGATGCCACCGGGGAACG
Organism: Pseudomonas sp. MWU13-2862; assembly: GCF_023242495.1. Lineage (NCBI taxonomy): Bacteria > Pseudomonadati > Pseudomonadota > Gammaproteobacteria > Pseudomonadales > Pseudomonadaceae > Pseudomonas > Pseudomonas sp. MWU13-2862. The sequence goes on from NZ_JALMEZ010000005.1 coordinate 338,926, forward strand.
CCGCCGACACCGCCAGGGCCTGGGCCAGGGGGAAGCCGGCGGTGCTGGCGTAACCGATGGAGTAGTCACCCATATTGCTGCGCTTGAAGCGAAAGCGCTTGCCGTTTTCCGCCGTGGTGCCGTTGATCGACCAGTCGGGTTTGGCGGCGATCTCCGGCAGCAGGGCGGTCACTCCCCATTCCTTTTGCAGGGCCAGGGCCAGCAGGTTGGCCCGGGACAGCAGGAAGCGCCAATTCAGCGGGTTGCACAATTGGCGCAAGGCGCTCCAGAGCAGGCTGCGTGAGCACAGCCTGGCTTGCAGGGCGGGGTAGATATGTTGCAGGAAGGTCGCGGAGTCGGGCCACTGGCCGTGGTTTTCGTGAAGCATCAGGCCCACCAGCAGACTACCGCCGGACACCGTGGAAATCTGCGTGACCTGTTCCAGGGCCTGTTGTTCGGCGAGGTATTTGAGCACGCCAAGGTGAAACGTCATGGCCCGAACGCCGCCGCCGGAGAGCGCAAGGGCAAAATCTGAACGTGGGCCAATCGAGATTGCAGGAGACTCCATGTTTCCTCTCTGGTGGGGGTTGTCGTGGGCAATGGCTTTTCGATGGTAGTGCTTTCTCCAGGTACGGCATAGGGCTGCGCTTCAATGTCTGTTTCGAGGTAGGACTTACGGCAACTGTGTGTAGGCGCTGCCTTGTAATGATCAGGGTTCCAGAGCCAATCCGTGGTTTTGCGTTGTCTATTTCTGTGCTTGGTCGAATGAGCGACGGCGCCATCGATCGCCGATTTCCTCGATCGCTGCAAACGGATCCATGGCGATCAGGAAAAAAATTAACCGTGTGTCGATTCCGTGCTCGCTCATTCGATTAGTCGACGGGGCCACTTATTGGCTTGTCTAAACTTGTCTAGCACTGTCATCAGGAGATACGACCATGCGATTTATGGTGATCGTCAAAGCCAGCCCGGAATCGGAAGCCGGTGAAATGCCCAGTAACGAATTGCTGGCGGCCATGGGCGCCTATAACGAAGAACTGGCCAAGGCCGGTGTAATCCTTGCCGGGGAGGGGCTGCACCCCAGCGCCAAGGGTGTGCGCGTGCAGTTCAGCGGCAAACAGAGGCGTGTGGTCGACGGGCCCTTTATGGAGACCAAGGAACTGATTGCCGGTTTCTGGATCTTCAATGTGCAGTCACTGCAAGAAGCCATCGACTGGGTCAAGCGTTGCCCGAACCCGATGGCCAGCGACTCTGAAATCGAAATCCGCCAGATCTTCGAGGCCGAGGACTTTGGCGAGAGCCTGACCCCCGAGTTGCGCGAACAGGAAGAACACCTGCGCGCGAAGATGTCCGGTCAATCCTGAAAACCTGCCAGAACAGGAGATCCATCATGAGCCTGAAAATCATTCCTTACCTGACCTTCAACGGCAACTGCAAGGAGGCCTTTGCCCTGTACAAAAAGGTGCTCGGTGGCGAGCTGTTTTCCCTGTCGTTCGCCGATGCGCCGGAAGAGGCCTGCATCCCCAAGGATGCACCGAACCAGGACAAGATCCTGCATACCCGCCTGACGGTGGGGGATTTCAGCCTGATGGCCTCCGATTGTCCGCCGCATCAGCCGTACAGCAAAATGCAGGGCATTTCGGTGTCGCTCAATGTCGACAGCGTTGACGAGGCCAAGCGACTGTTCGCTGGCCTGAGCGACGGCGGCAACATCCATATGGCGCCGGCCAAGACCTTCTGGGCCGAGTACTTCGCAATGTTCGAAGACCGTTTTGGCGTGAGCTGGATGATCAATTGCGAGACGGGCCACTAAGCCTCTGAGATAAACCCGCTCCCGCAGCCAGGCGGTCAGTTGCGGGAGCGAGCGGGCTCGTGAGGGAAGGGCATTGGCGACACCTGTCGTTCAGGCAATTGTCGTGCAGGAGTGAGACACTGTGCCCGTTCGGTTCATGAGCGTGAAACAGCAATGACGATTTCAAACAGTGCCGCGCCGCAAGCCGTAACCTGCGTGGCCTTCGATTTTGACGGCACCATTACCACCACCGACAGCCTGCGGGATTTCGTCCGTTACCAGGTGGGTAACCGGCGTTTTCTGATCGCCGGACTGCTGGTCTTGCCCTGGCTGGCGGGTATGTATACGGGGCTGTGCAAGCGGGCCGAGGCCAAGGCCCGGTTTCTGGCGTTCACCCTGCGTGGCAGGAGCCAGGTCGAACTGGAAGAGGCCGCGGCGCGTTATGTCGCCGAGCGCCTGCCGACGCTGATCCGTCCGGAAATGCTCGAACGGATCGAGGCGCACAAGCGCCTGGGGCACCGTCTGGTGCTGGTCAGTGCATCGCCCACGCTCTATCTCGAGCACTGGGCCCCGGCCGCCGGTTTTGATGCGGTACTGGCCACGCAACTGGAGTTTCGCAACGGACGTTTTACCGGACGCCTGGCGTCGCCCAACTGCTGGGGGCCGGAAAAGGTCCGGCAGTTGCAGCACTGGTTGGGCGATGCGCGCGGGCGGGTATTGTTTGCCTATGGCGACAGTCGCGGCGACCAGGAGATGCTGGCGTTTGCCGAACACGGCTGGTTGCGCGGACTGGGCGCCTTGCCTTCACTCGACGCCCGGCCGGATGGGCTGCACCACGGCTGAAGGCCTGTCGCTCTCGATCAGGCGGCGCTCTTGCAATACATTGATCAGGGCAACGCGGGCGGACGGGTCCAACTGATGTTCCCGTTCCTTGAGTTCCAGCAGGATGGGGCTGGACCAACTGCGATAGGCACGTTCTGCAAGACGAACTGCAGTCATTTCTCTCTCCTTGTTCAAAAGCCCGCTGAATAGTCGGGCGACTCCATGAGCAGAAAATCCTAGCCGAGAAATCGATGCTGCGCGAATGCTCCCGCCGTACGGTTGTCTGTTGACCTCGGTCAAGGTGCCGCGGGTGGGGCGCTTTACTGTAGCGGCTCCGGTCGGGCCATGGATTGCTCGTTGCAGCGTGGGGCCCGGCGTATTGCTCAAGGAGGAGTTCCGTTATGCGTTCATTGAAAATCATTCTGCTGGCATCGGCATTCAACGGCTTGACCCAGCGCGCCTGGTTGGAACTGCGCGAAGCGGGGCACGTGCCCAGTGTGGTGCTGTTCAGCGACGAAGATACGGTTTGCCAACAGATCGAAAACACCGATGCGGCCCTGGTGATCTGCCCGTTTCTCAAGGACCGGGTGTCGGCCCGGTTGTGGCAGGACCCGCAGCGCCCGGTGGTGATCATCCACCCCGGGATTGTCGGTGATCGCGGCGCCAGTGCGCTGGATTGGGCGATCACCCGGCAGTTGCCCACCTGGGGCGTGACCGCCTTGCAGGCCGCCGAGGAAATGGACAGCGGGGCGATCTGGGCCACCTGTGAATTCGAGATGCCGGCGGGCGTTCGCAAGTCCGAGCTCTACAACGGCCCGGTGGCCGACGCGGCCATGACCTGCATCCACGACGTGGTGGCCCGGTTCGGCAGAGACTTTGTGCCCCAGCCCCTGGATTACCGTTTGCCGGAGGTTCGCGGGCGTCTGCAAGCGAATATGAAGCAGAGCGACCGCGCCTTCAGTTGGCAGGATGACGCCGAACTGATCCAGCGGCGCATCGACGCCGCCGACGGCCAGCCCGGTGTGCTCACTGAACTGCTGGGCGAATCCTACTACCTCTATGACGCCCATCTCGACAGCCGCTGTGGAACGCCGGGCCAACTGCTGGCGGTGCATGACGATGCGGTGCTGGTGGCGACCGGAGACCGCAGCCTGTGGATCGGCTCATTGCGGCGCAAACCCCGGCCGGGGGAGGAGACGTTCAAACGCCCGGCGCGGCATGTGCTGGCCGGTCGGCTCGACAAGGTGCCGACCTTGAATTGGTCTGTCGCCAGCCACCCGTATTGCAAGGAGGCCTACCAGCCGATCCGGTATCGTGAACTGGACGGTGTGGGCGAGCTGACCTTCGAGTTCTACAACGGCGCCATGAGCACCGAGCAATGTCGACGGTTGGTCAGTGCCCTGCGCTGGGCCAAGGCCCAGGACACCGAGGTGCTGCTGTTCCGTGGCGGGCGCGGCAGTTTTTCCAATGGTGTGCACCTCAACGTGATCCAGGCGGCGGCGGTGCCCGGGCTTGAGGCCTGGGCCAATATCCGCGCGATCAACGATGTCTGCCGTGAGTTGCTGACCGCGCGGCAACTGGTGGTCAGCGGCCTGACCGGTAGCGCCGGCGCCGGTGGGGTGATGCTGGCCCTGGCGGCCGACGGGGTGTTCGCCCGCAGTGGCGTGGTGCTCAACCCTCACTACAAGAGCATGGGCCTCTATGGCTCCGAATACTGGACTTACAGTCTGCCTCGCGCGGTGGGCTATGAGCGTGCGCTGCAGCTCAGCGAAGACTGCTTGCCGATCAGCGTCGCCCAGGCGCTGGAAATCGGCCTGGTCCAGGACATCGGCCCGCGTTGCCCGCAGGCCTTTGGCAACTGGTTGATGGCCCAGGCGCAGCGTGTCGCCCACGACCCTCTTTATAAAGCCGTACGCGAGCGCCGGCGTGCCCGGGATGTCGAAGACATGGAGCGCTGCCGCGACGAAGAGTTGGCGCAGATGCGCCTGGATATGGTCGAGGATCGTAATGGCTTTGCAGAAAAGTGCCGGCACTTCGTGTTCAAGCACCGGACCTGCGGGACACCTCGGCGACTGGTTGCGCCCTGGGCGAACAGCGCCGAGGTGGTGAACGGCTAGCGGACGGCCTGGCGCCCCAGCACATGGGCATGGCCCAGGGCCGAGACCAGCACTTGGCTGCCGACCCGGGGTGCGTGCATGCCGGAGCTACGCACCAGCAATGAACGTTTCTGTCCGTCGGCGGCCGGTGCCTTCAGCTCCACGGTCAAGGTGCAGGTGTTGCCGCCGAAGTCGCATTCGGTGACCACCGCCGGGCTGCCGTTGCCGTCCGCTTGTCCCGGCGCCTGGGCCGCGAGTTGCAACTGCTCGGGGCGCAACATGATCTGCGCCTGGCCGTGGCGGCCTTCATCATTGACCGCCAGCCGGCCCAGGTCGCATTGCGCCCAGCCGTTTTCGATCAGGGCAGGCAGGATCACCGCATCGCCAAGGAACAGCGCGGTGTCCTCATCGTCCGGACGCAGGTACAGGTCCATCGGGTGTCCGGCCTGTACCAGCCGGCCCTTGCGCATTACCGCCAACTGATCGGCAAAGGACAGGGCTTCGGATTGGTCGTGGGTGACCAGGATAGTGGTCACCCCGGCTTCGGACAGCAGCCGCGCGACCATCTTGCGCATGGATGCCCGCAGCCCGGTGTCGAGGGCGGAAAAGGGTTCGTCCAGCAGCATCAACCGAGGGCGTTGCGCCAGGGCGCGGGCCAGTGCCACCCGCTGTTGCTGACCACCGGACAACTCATGGGGCCAGCGTTTGCCCATCTGCGGCTCCAGGGCCACGCTGTCCATCAGCTCGGCCACCCGTTGTTGCCGGGTAGCCTTGTCGACGATACCGAAGGCGATGTTATCGGCCACTGTCATATGGGGAAACAGCGCGCCGTCTTGCGGCACATAACCAATCAGCCGCTGGTGGGCCGGGACCTGGGTCTGGGCATCCACCAGCGGTTGGCCGTCGAGGGTGATACGCCCGGCGTCGGGAAATTCGAAACCGGCGATCATCCGCAGCAGGGTGGTCTTGCCCGAGCCGGATGGGCCGACGATGGCCGTGCGGCTACCGGTGGCAATCGACAGATGGATATCTTCCAGGGCCGCTTGCGAACCGAAGGACTTGTACAGCGCGTTGATTTCAAGAGCGTTCATCGGCCAGCCGTGCGTTTGGATTGATGATAGAGAAGCCCGGTCAGCGGCAGCGACAGCAGGATCATGAGCAGCGCATAGGGCGCGGCGCCGGCATAGTCGATTTCACTGGTCATGGCCCAGAAACCGGTGGCCAGGGTCCGTGTGCCGTTGGGTGCGAGCAGCAGGGTGGCGGTCAGTTCGTTGGTAATGGCCAGGAACACCAGTGCGGCACCGGCGGCGGCCCCCGGCGCGGCGAGACGCAGGGTGATCGACCAGAGCGCGCGGACCGGTGAGCGCCCGAGGCTGCGGGCGATATTTTCCAGTTCCACCGGCGCCTGGGCGATACCGGCGCGCAGGCTGACCAGGGCGCGGGGCATGAACATCAACAGGTAAGCCAGCAGGACGGTGATCGAGGTCTGGTAGATCGGTCGGGCGAAGTTGATGGTGACCGTGACCAGGGCCAGGGCCACGACTATGCCGGGCAGGGAGCTGGTGATGTAGTTGCAGCTTTCCAGCAGGCGATGCAGGCGTCCGGGCGAGCGGATCGACAACCAGGCCACGGGCACTGCCGCGCAGGTGGTCAGCAGGGCGCCAGCGGCACCGAGCAGCAGCGTCTGTTCCAGGGCCGGCAGCAGGTCGCCCATTTGCCAGACCTCGCGGCCACCGGCGATCAGCCAGTTGCCCAGGGTGACCAGCGGCACGCCGAGGGCCAGCAGGCTGCTGACGATCGGGATGCTCAGCGCCAGCAGCTTGGTGCTGCGGCTGAGGCGTACCGTGCGTTGTTGCCGCGCGCTGCCGGAACCGACCCGGGCATAACGGGCCTTGCCCCGGGCGGCCGACTCGACGGTCAACAGGCCCAGGCAGCACAGCGCCAGGATCCCGGCCAGGGTATGGGCCGCCGGTCCGCTGAAGGTCGACTTGAACTGGTCGAAGATCGCCGTGGTGAAGGTGTCGAAGCGGATCATCGCGTAGAGGCCGTATTCGGCCAGCAGGTGCAGGCCGACCAGCAAGGCGCCGCCGCAGATCGCCAGGCGCAGTTGCGGCAGGACAATGCGGAAAAATACCGCCCAGGGTTTGAGCCCCAGGGACTCGCCGACATCCTCGATGGCCGGGTCCAGGCGGCGCAGGGTCGCGGCAATCGGCAGGTAGAGAAACGGGAAATAGGCGATCACCGAGACCAGCACCCCGGCGAACAGCCCGTGGATCGGCGGCACCAGGCTGACCCAGGCGTAGCTGTGGACGAACGCCGGTACGGCCAGGGGCGCGGTGGCCAGCAATGACCAGGCGCGGCGGCCGGGCAGGTCGGTGCGTTCGGTCAGCCAGGCCAGGGCCAGCCCGAGTGCCACGCACAGCGGAATGGTGATGACCATCAGCAACAGGGTGTTGGTCAGCAGCTCGGCCACCCGCGGACGCCAGACCAGCGCTTCAAGGGTGGTCCACCCGGTTTGCCAGGAAGACAGGATCACGAAGGCGATCGGCAACAACGCCAGCAGGGACACCAGCACGGACAGCCCGATGATCCAGGCATTGCCCTGGCGCCCGAAGAAATTTCTGGATCGCTTGCGCGAAAGCGCCGCAGGCGCGTAAGCGACTGCGGCGGGGTCCAGGGGGGAAATGGACTCTGGGATCAATTACAGGATTCCGGCCTGGGTCATCAACTCAACCGCTTTCTTGCTGTCGAGTTTCGAGGCATCGACCTTGGGTGCGTCGAGGTCCTTGAGCGGCACCAGTTTCGCATTGGATTCGGCACCCACGCCCACCGCGTATTCAAACGAGTTGCCGTTCTTGAGAACCGCCTGGCCATCTTTGCCGGTGATCCACTTGAGGAAGGCCTGGGCCTCTTCCGGGTGTTTGCTCGACTTCAACACGCCACCGCCGGAGGTGCTGACAAAAGCGCCCGGATCCTGGTGCTTGAAGTAGTGCAGCGAGGTGTTCTTGCTGTTCTCGCCGGTCTTGGCCTGGTCGCCGAAGCTGTAGTAGTGGTAGATCACACCGCTTTCGACTTGCCCGGCATTGACCGCCTTGAGCACCGCGCTGTTGCCGCGATAGATCGAAGCGTTGGTCTTCATTGCCTTGAGCCAGTCCAGGGTCGCGGCTTCGCCCTTGAGTTCCAGTACGGCGGCGACAATGGCCTGGAAGTCGGCACCGGCCGGCGAGGCGGCCCAACGACCTTTCCACTCAGGCGAGGCGAGGTCGAGCAGGGACTTGGGCAGTTGGGCTTCGGTCAGCTTGCTCTTGTTGTAGACGAACACGGTGGAGCGGGCGGCGATGCCGACCCAGTTGCCGTGGGCCGGACGGTAGGCTGCACCGATCTGTTCCAGAGTGGTCGGGGCCACGGGTGCGAACAGTTTGGCGTTGTCCACCAGGACCATGGCCGGGGAGTTCTCGGTCAGGAACACGTCGGCTGGCGACTTGTCGCCTTCCTGGACGATCTGGTTGCCCATCTCGGTGTCGTCGCCATTACGCAGGGTCACCTTGATCCCGGTTTCCTTGGTGAAACCATCGACCCAGGCCTTGGTCAGGCTTTCGTGCTGGGCGTTGTAGACCACGATGCCGTCGGCGCTTGGGGCCGCATAGGCGTGGCCGGCGCTGAGCATGGCGGTGGTCAGAAAGGCGGTTTTCAGAAACGAAGGCAGACGGGGAATCATTGCGTGGGTAGCTCCTGCAGTCTTTTAGTAGTCGAGGTGGCTGGCGATTTTCGGCGCATCTACACCCGGTTCGCCGGCCCAGTTAAACAATGGGAATCATTCGCATGTTTGTCTGGGGCGGCAATTTAGAGGGTGAAATGAGAAAAAAACGTCAAAACCAGCATGACTCTCAAACAAATCTTAATCAATGTCGTTCGTATTTTGACTAAGGTAACGACGCAGATTGTGCCATGAATGCTTCGTCATCGGTGAGTCTTGTCGTGCCTAAGGCTTGATGGGTAGGGAGAAGCGAATCACCAGCCGGGCAAAGAACGCGCCGGTGAAGATCACCGCCAGCAGGCGCAAGGTCTGCATCGCCAGGACCAGGCCGACATCCGAATGGGTGTCGACTGCGATGATCGCCATGGTGTCGAGCCCGCCGGGGCTGGTGGCCAGGTAGACCGAGAGGAAGTCCAGGCCGAGCCACTTCGCCAGGACCCAGGCCGAGGCGGCGCACAGGGCGATCAGGCTGATGGCGCTGAGGATCATGGCCGGCAGGTGTCTCCAGACATAGAGCACGGTGGGGCGGTCGAAACGCAGGCCGACGTAGCAGCCGATGGCGCCGTAGGCGATTGCCAGCAGCCAGGCGGGCAGGGTGATATGCAGCAGCCCGGACAGTTGCAGGACGGCACCGATCAGCAGCGGTACCAGCAGGGCGCCCGCCGGTACGCGCGCGCCCAGCACCACGCCGAACACCACGGTGATCAGCGTCAGCCCCAGGTTGAGCAGGTTGAAGCCATGCAGCGCGGCATCGGCGGCATGGGATTCGCTGCCGTTGACCGGTGCTTCGAGCATATGGCTGACCAGCGCCCCGATCATGACCACGCAGACCACCCGCACATACTGCATGGTTGCCACGACCCGCCCGTCGGCGCCGAAATCATCGGCCATGGCGACCATGGCCGATGCCGCTCCAGGGGAGGTGCCCCAGGCGGCGGTGCTGGCCTGGATCCCGCCGAAACGCACCATCGCCAGGCCCACCATGGCGCTCAGGCCCACCGTCAGTACCGTGGCGAACAGCATCAGGTGCCAGGAGTCGGCCATTGACGTCAGTACCGCCAGGGTTATGGAGTGGGCGGCGAGCAGGCCGATGCAACCCTGGCCCAGGCGGAACGCCTGGCGGTGAACACGGATGCTGGCGCCACTGACGCCAAAGGCGATTGCCACCAGCATCGGACCGATAAATTGCCCGGCGGGCAACTCGGCGTACTTGAGCAGTTGTCCGCTGCCGCCGGCCAGCAACAGCAGGGCCAGCCATTGCAACGAGCGCGGCCAGGTGGTCAGGGAAAGCCGGGAGGATGAGGATGATAATGTGGTCAAGAGCACTCTCCAAAGCGCTGGACGCTCCTGTTGCAGGGCGTTGAAAGCGGCGCAGTGGGTAAATTATTGATAGCCTGATCGATCAAGTCTAGTTTCTAATTGTGATGAAACGATAACTTTGGTTGATTGATATGGACCTGCGGGATCTCACCTATTTTGAAACCATTGCCGAGCTGGGTCATCTGGGCCGCGCGGCGCAGAAGCTCAATCGCAGCCAGCCGGCGCTGACCAAGAGCATCCAACGGCTGGAGGAATCGTTCGGCACCAAGCTGTTCGAGCGCGAGGGCCGACGGATCAAGCTGACGCCGGTCGGCGAGCTGTTGCAGCAGCGCGGTCGGCAGTTGCAGCAGAGCATTGCCGAGACCCACCGTGAAATACGCGATTTCGCCAGTGGCGTGCTGGGCAATATCCGCCTGGGCTGCGCGTCGAGCATGGCCGAATACCTGCTGCCGCAACTGACTGCGGCCTTGCTGGAGCGGGCGCCGGAGATCACTTTGAGCCTGGCGATCGGCCAGGACGATATGTTGCGCGAATCCCTGCGTTCCGGACGCCTGGACATGGTGATCTGCCCGCTGTTCGACGATGACCCCCAGCTGTTGTCGCATCCGCTGTTCGATGACGAAGCGGTGGTGGTTGCCAGTCGCAATCACCCGATCTTCGACGCGCCGATTCGCCTGAGCGAGCTGGGGCGTTATCGTTGGGTGCTGCCTGCATCGGGTGTTTCATCCCGCCGCTGGATCGACAATGTGTTCCTGGCTCACGATCTGCCGCTGCCCTCGGTGCAGATCGAGACCAACACCATTTCGCTGCTACCGCGGCTTATCGGCCAGACCCGCCTGTTGAGTTTCCTGGCGCGGGAAACCCTGGAGGATGTGAAGGGCGCGACGCACCTGCGCGAAGTGCGGCTCAAGGAAACCACCATGAAGCGTACGCTGGTGGTGTCGGTGCGGGCCGGCGCTTACTTATCGCCAGCCGCGCAGACCATGCTCGACCTGCTCAAGCGCGATGGCCGGGCGTTTTTCAGCGCACGGCGAGCCGTTAACGCTGCTCGACCCGATTGAGAAAGCGCCGGGTGCGTTCGTTGTCCGGCTCCACCAGGATCTGCCGGGGCGTGCCGTCGGCGACAATGCGCCCGGCTTCCATGAACAGCACCCGGTCGGCAATGTCCTGGGCGAACTTCATTTCGTGGGTCACCAGCAGCATGGTCACCTGTTGCTCATGGGCAATCGTGCGAATCACCTCCAGCACTTCGCCCACCAGTTCCGGGTCGAGGGCCGAGGTCACCTCGTCGAACAGCATCACCTTCGGGCGCATCGCCAGGGCCCGGGCGATGGCCACCCGCTGCTGCTGGCCGCCGGACAGCTGGGCGGGATAGGCATCGGCCTTGTGGCTCAGGCCGACCATCGCCAGATAGGCCTGGGCGCGGTCCAGGGCTTCTTCGCGACTGACCTTGAGCACCTGCAACGGCGCCTCGGTGATGTTTTCCCGAACGGTCAGGTGCGGGAACAGGTTGAACTGCTGGAAGACCATGCCGACCCGATGCTCCACCGGGGCTTTTTTCGTGCCGGGCCAGCGCCAGCCGCCGCCCTTGGCGCTGACCGCCACGCCGTCGACCTCGATGTGGCCCTGCTCGTAGCTTTCCAGGCCCTTGATCAAGCGCAATACGGTGGATTTCCCCGAACCGCTGGGGCCGATCAGCGCGACTTTCTGCCCTTGGGGAATGCTCAGGTCGAGGTGGTCGATGACCCGGGTCGCGCCGAAGTGCTTGACCACCTGGGTGAGGCGGATCTGTGCCGGCGCCGTGGCCGCGAGGTGTGCAACGTCAGACATGGCTGCGCCTTTCCAGGTACTTGAAGAGCAGGGAAGTCGGCACGCTGATGATCAGGAACAGCACGGCCATCAGCGTATAGGGTTCGGTGTAGCGATAGCTCATCCCGGCCACCTGCTTGGCGGCCTGGAACAGCTCCGGAATGGTGATCACCGCCAGCAGTGGGGTTTCCTTGAACATGCCGATCAGGTAGTTGCCCAACACCGGCAGCATCGGTTTCAGGGCCTGGGGCAGGATGATCCGGCGCCAGGTGGTGGCGGTGTCGAAGTCCAGCGCCTGGGCGGCTTGCCACTGGCCCGCCGGTACACCGTCGATGGCGCCGCGATAGGCCTCGGCGATATAGGCGCTGTAGTAAAGCCCGAGGCCGATCACCCCTGTGGAGATCGCCGGCAGGGTAATCCCGGCCGAGGGCAGGGCAAAGAACAGCACATAGAGCTGGACCATCAGCGGCGTGTTGCGAAAAAAGCTCAGATAGCCCTGGCAGCCGCGCCGTATTGCGCTGACCGATGAGCGTTGGGCAATCGCCAGGATCAGCCCGAGCAGTACCGCCAGCAGGAAACCGAGCACCACCACCTGCACGGTGACCAGCAGGCCACGCAGCAGGTCGGGCAGGATCGACCAGGCAAACTCGAAGTCGAATTCCATGGTTACTCCCGGCGCCAGGCCGAACTGTGGTGTTCATAACGCCGCACCAGCCAGGTCAATGGCCAGGCCATGACGAAGTAGCAGACCAGCACGATGCTCCAGATCAGCGTCTGTTGCCCCAGCGTGGTCACCAGCTGATTGCCGGAAAAGGTCAGGTCGCTCAAGGTGATCAACGACACCAGCGAAGTGGTTTTCATCAACTCGACCAACTGGTTGCCCAGTGGTGGCAGCATAAAGGGCAGGGCCTGGGGCAGGATGATCCGCCGAAAGGCCGCCAGCGGCCCGAAGTCCAGGGCGCGCAAGGCATCACGTTGCCCGGCGCTGACATTCACCAGCGCCGCGCGGACGATCTCCGAGCCGTAGGCCGAGAAAGTCAGGCCCAGGCCGATCACCCCGGTGGTCATCGGCGACAGGCTGATACCGAACAGCGGCAGGATAAAGAACAGGTAGAACAGCAGCACCAGGGCCGAAATGCCACGCAGCAGCTCGACATAGGCGGTGGCGAACCAGCGTAGCGCGCGCCAGGGCGACAGGCGCATCAGCGCGATCACCAGCGACAGCACCAGTACCAGCAGCTCCGCGAGGAAGGTGATTTGCACGGTCACCCACGCGCCATGGGCCAACTGGCGCGCGATGAACAGGGCCGTTTCCACGGCCGGGGTATCGAGGGACATGGCCTGTACTCGTGTGGGTTTGAGGCCGTTTCAGCGTCTGGTTACTGGCTGCAACGTTGGGCGGCGGTGACGTCCAGGTCGGGCAGCTCGTTTTCGGTGTAGTCGTATTTCTGCAGGATCTTCAGCAACTCACCGGAGGCCCGCAGCTTGGCCAACTGTTCGTTGAAGGCCTGGGTAAAGGCCGGATCGTTTTTCGGCAGGCCATAGGATTGGTAGTTCCAGCTTGGCTTGCCCTGGGCATCGGGGATCTGCGCGAAAGGCAGGGCGCGTTCAATGGCCGGGTTGGCGGCTTTCTTGAGCAGGCCGATGATTTCCGCGTCGGGGAAATACACCACGTCGATACGTCCCGCCTCGAGGGCGGAGAGGGCTTCGGTGTCCTTGTCGAACAGCACCAGATTGGCCGCTGGAACGCCGCTGTCGCGGGCTTCCTGGACCTGGTTGGTCCCGGCCTGGGTGGCCAGGCGTGCCTGGCCGTTGTTGGCGACATCCTTGAGGCTGTGCAGGTTCAGAGGGTTGCCGGCCTTGACGATAAAGGCGCCGCCGGAGCGGGTGATCGGGTTGGAGAAACCGATGACCTTGCAGCGATTGGCGTTGATGAACAGGCCTTCGCCGATCAGGTCGAAACGCTTGGCGGTGACACCGGGGACCAGGGAACCGAAGTCGGTGATCGGGGTTTCCAGCTTGTGGATGCCCAGCGGTTCGAGAATCGCCTTGAGTACATCGACATAGGCGCCGGTGACCTTGCCGTCGGTGCCGATGTAGGCGTATGGCTGTTCATTGGCGATACCGGCGCTGAGGCCTTGGCTACGACCCTTTTCCAGCAGGCCCGCGGCCAGGGCCGAGGAGGACGGGGCTAGGTTCAAGAGCACGCTGGCGCACAGCGCGGCCGGCAACGACAGGGACTTGATAGCGTTCATGGAGGACCTGGAGAGAATGGAAAGGGGTGCCAGACAGTTAAGCCGAATACATGACCCGTAGGAGCCGGCTTGCTGGCGAAGAGGTCCGTGAGGACGCTAAAAGCTTCGCGGGCAAGCCCTGCTCCTACAGGTTAGGTGGCATTTTTGAGATCCCATTTCCTTAACTGACTGGCACCGGCGACAAGTCCACTTGTCGCCAGTCCAGCCTGGCCCGAGGGGGTGTTCAGCCTCGACTGATAGAATCTGAAAATGATTTTATCGATATAAGCGAAAAGTTTTAAATATCGTTAAGTGATAAGCATATGTTGTTTGCCGAGGGTAAAGCGGGTGCCCTCAGCTCCCGCCTTCGGTACGCCCGCTGCTGACTTCCGCCGGCACATCATCCCCAGCCATGCGCTTGCGGAACAGCCCGGTCCGGGCCAGCAGCAGGGTGGTCACCGGCACAGTGATCGACAACAGGATCGGAATCAGCCAGGCGTGGATCACCGGCTCCGACTTGAGTGCCGAAAAGTACAGGATCGAGGCCAGCGCCACGCACCAGGCGCCAAGGGTCGAGGCCAGTGCCGGCGGGTGCATGCGCTGGAAGAAGTCCTTCATGCGCAACAGGCCGATGGCGCCACACAGGGCGAGCAGGCTGGCGGCCACCAGCAGAAAGGCCACCGGAATTTCGATCCAGAGGGATAACGGGTTCATTCGATCACCTCGCCACGCAGAAGGAATTTGGCCAGGGCAAACGAGCCGACAAAGCCGAACAGGGCAATCAGCAGCGCCGCTTCGAAGTAGGTATCACTGGCGTAGCGGATGCCCAGTACCAGCATCATCAGCATGGCAATCAGGTACAGGTAGTCCAGGGCCAGGACCCGGTCTTGCGCCGACGGGCCCTTGAACAGCCGGACCACGGTCAGCACCAGCGCCACGCTGAAGATGAACAGGCTCAGCAGGATCGCATTGGCGAGCAGTGCGCTCATTCGAAGATCTCCATCAGAGGACGTTCGTAAGTCGTCTTGAAGTGCTGGATAAAACCGTTTTCGTCGTCCAGGTCGAAAACGTGCAGTAGCAGGACGCTGCGGTCCAGGGCCAGTTCCGACCAGACGGTGCCGGGAACCACCGTGCAGATCATCGACAGCACGGCCAGGCCGTTGGCATCGCGCAGGTCCAGGGGCACCTTGACGAAGGCCGAACGCGGCGCGCGGCGTCCGGCGTTGAGCACGCCCCAGGCAACGGCGAGGTTGGACAGCACCACGTCGGCACCGACCCGAAAAAACAGGCGTAGCATCACCCCGGGGCGACGGATACGGATCGGCCGCGGGCGCAAGGGCGCCATCATCACCGGAGCGAAGACGCCGAGGGCCGCACCCAGCAGCAGGTTACCCGGACTGACCGACAGGTTCAGCACCAGCCACAACAGCCACAGCGCCAGGGACAGCCACGGCGCGGGGAACAGGCGTTTCATGGCTGTACCTCCACGGCGGTGGTCGGGTTAGGCACCGGGTGAGCGGCCTGCACGGCGCTGATGTACTGTCCGGGGTTGTCGAGGGAGTCAGCCGCCGCCTGGGTGTAGCGCAACAGCGGCTCGGCGTTGACGGTCAGCAGGATGCACAGGCCCAGCAGGGCAAAGATGGGCAGGCATTCGAAACGCCGTAGCGCTGGCGACGGCCGCTCCTGGGGTGTCCAGAAACGCGAGATGCCCATGCGCGAGAAAGCCAGCAGCGAAGCGAGCCCGGACAGCACCAGCAAGGCCAGCAGGCCCCAGGCCGCCGGGGAGGTCGGCGCATCGATGCCCAACCCTTTCGGATTGAGCAAGGCGCTGAGCAAGGCCAGCTTGCCGATAAAGCCGGACAGCGGTGGCATGCCGATGATCAGCAGGGCGCAGGCGATAAAGCTCAAGCCGAGGAAGGCCATGGTCCAGGGAATGACCTGGCCGACCACGGCTTTCTGTTCATCGTCCAGGTTGGTGCCGGGCCTTGGGTGCAAGGACTCCAGCCGCCGGGGCAGCGGGTCGATGTCCTCTTCCAGCGGTAGTTCGTTGGCCGAACGTGAGCGTTCGATCAGTTCGGCCAGCAGGAACAGCGCACTCAGGGCCAGGGTCGAGCTGACCAGGTAGAACAGCGCGCCGGCCGTGAGGTTCGGTTGGGCGAAACCGATGGCCGAGAGCAGGATCCCCGCCGAAACCAGGATACTCAGGCTGGCCATGCGTTCCAGGCGCTGGGCGGCGAGGATTGCCACGGCGGCGCAGGCGATGGTCGCCATGCCGCCGTAGATCAGCCAGTCACCGCCGAAATGCGCCGAGGCACCGGCCTCGCCGGAAAACAGCAAGGTCCACAGCCGCAGCAGCGTGTAGATCCCGACCTTGGTCATGATCGCGAACATCGCCGCCACCGGGGCGCTGGCGGCGGAGTAGGCGGGCACCAGCCAGAAGTTCAGCGGCCACATCCCGGCCTTGGCCAGGAAGGCCACGGCGAGAATCGCCGCGCCCGCATGCAGCAGCCCGCGATCGGCTTCCGGCACCAGCGGGATCTTCAGCGCCAGGTCGGCGAAGTTCAGGGTGCCGGTAACGCCATAGATCAGCGCCGCGCCGATCAGGAACAACGACGAGGCCAGCAGGTTGATCGCGATGTAGTGCAAGCCCGCCGACACCCGCGAGCGCCCCGAACCGTGCAGGACCAGGCCATAGGAAGCGGCCAGCAGGACTTCGAAGAACACGAACAGGTTGAACAGGTCGGCGGTCAGGAAAGCGCCGTAAAGGCCCATCAACTGGATCTGGAACAGCGCGTGGAAGCTGGCGCCGGCACGGTCCCAACGGGCCATGGCGAACAGCAGCGCGCTGACGCCGATGATCCCGGTCAGCACCAGCATCAACGCAGAGAGACGGTCGACCACCAGCACGATGCCAAATGGCACCTGCCAATTGCTCGGCAGGTAGACGCCGATGGAGCCGGTTTCGCCGGCCTGGGTGCCGATCAGCAAGAGTACCGAGATGCCCAGGCCGATCAGGCTCGAGCCCAGGTTGAGGCGGGCCTTGAGTGGCCGGTGCTTCTCGCCGAGCATCAGCATCAGCGCCGCCGTAAGCAGCGGCAGCAGGATCGGGGCGATGATCAGGTGCGACATCGGGTTCATTCCTTGGGCTCCCGGCCATCGACATGGTCGGTACCGGTCAGGCCGCGCGAGGCCAGCAGCACCACCAGGAACAGCGCGGTCATGGCGAAGCTGATCACAATGGCGGTGAGCACCAGGGCCTGGGGCAGCGGGTCGGTGTAGTTGAGCAGGTCCTGGGGCACGCCGTCCTTGATGATCGGCTCCTTGCCGATAAACAGGCTGCCCATGCTGAAGATAAACAGGTTGACCCCATAGGACAGCAGGCACAGGCCCATCACCACCTGGAAGGTCCGCGGGCGCAGCACCAGCCAGACCCCGGAGGCCGCGAGCACGCCAATGGCAATTGCAATGACTTCTTCCATCAGGCGGCTCCTGGCTTGGATTGGGCGCTCGGTCGATGGGCGCGGACCGACTGGTGCGCCAGGGCGGTGAGGATCAGCAGGGTCGAACCGACCACCACCGCGTACACGCCGATATCGAAGAACAACGCGCTGGCGACATGGATATCCCCCAGCAACGGCAGATGCAGGTGGGCGGTGTGGGTGGTCAGGAACGGATAACCGAAAGCCATCGCCCCCAGGCCCGTGACCGTGGCGAACAGCAGGCCGGTGCCCATCCAGCGCAACGGCCGCAGGCTCATCTGTGCTTCAACCCACTGGGTGCCGGCGACCATGTATTGCAGGATAAACGCCACCGACATCACCAGCCCGGCGACAAAACCGCCACCCGGCTGGTTATGCCCGCGCATAAACAGGTACATCGAGACCACGAAGGCGATCGGCAGCAGCAAGCGCACCAGCACCGCCGGCACCATCATGAAGCCCAGGGCGGTGTCGCTGGCGCTGCGCGGGTTGACCAGGTCGGTGGCCACGTCCGGGGCCAGTTGGCGCTGCTGGTTGGGTAGTTCGAGGCTTTCCTTCGGCGGACGGAAGCGGCGCAGCAGGGCGAACACGGTCAGGGCGGTGGCCATCAGCACGGTGATTTCACCGAGGGTGTCGAAGCCACGGAAGTCCACCAGCATCACGTTCACCACGTTACTGCCGCCCCCTTCGGGCAGGGCGCGACTGAGGTAGAACGAGGAAATGTCATTGGGCGTCTGGCGGGTCAGCATGGCGTAGGACAGCAGGGCCATGCCACCACCGACCCCGACCGACAGCAGCAGGTCGCGCAGGCGGCGAATCCGCGCCTTGCGCAGGCTGCTCGGCAGCGGCGAGACCTCTTCGATACGCCGTGGCAGCCAGCGCAGGCCCAGCAGGATCAGCACCGTGGTCACCACTTCCACCACCAGTTGGGTCAGGGCCAGGTCCGGCGCGGAGAACCAGACAAAGGTGATGCAGGTCATCAGGCCGCAGACGCTGACCATGATCATGGCCGCCAGCCGGTGGTACTTGGCTTGCCAGGCGGCGCCCAGGGCGCAGGCGATGGCCAGCAGCCAGAGGGTGACGAAGACGATGGAACCGGGGATCTTCGGCCTGTCGCCCCAGGACAGGCTGCTGTGCAGCATCGGGATCAGGCCGGCGACCACCGCCGCCAGCACCAGCAGGAACAACTGGGTTTGCAGGCGCTGGGTGCTGACCCGGTGCTCGATGCGCCGGGCGTAGCGCATGATGATCACCAGGCAGCGCTCGAACAGGCGCTTGCCATTGAGGCGGCCGATCAGCGGTGGACGGCTGAAGCGGCCGCGCTTGAGTTGCTTGCGTAGCAGCAGATAGAGCAGCACGCCGCCGGACATGGCGATCAGGCTCATGATCATCGGCGCATTCAGGCCGTGCCAGATCGCCAGGCTGTACTCGGGCAAGACCCCGCCGACCACCGGCAGGGCCGCGGTGGCGAGTATTGAGCCGACCACCTGGGCCGGGAAAATCCCCACCAGCAGGCAGGTGAACACCAGCAGCTCCACCGGCGCGCGCATCCAGCGCGGCGGCTCGTGAGGCGTGTGGGGCAGGTCGCTGGCCTTGGGACCGAAGAACACATCGACGGTAAAACGCAGCGAGTAGGCGACGCTGAAGGTACCGGCGAGGGTGGCAATCACCGGCAGGGCCGTTTCGACCCAGGCCGTGGAATTGATGAACACCGTTTCGGCGAAGAACATTTCCTTGGAGAGGAAGCCGTTGAGCAGCGGCACCCCGGCCATGGAGGCACTGGCGACCATCGCCAGGGTCGCGGTGAACGGGATCAGCTTGATCAGGCCGCTGAGCTTGCGGATATCGCGGGTGCCGCTTTCATGGTCGATGATGCCGGCGGCCATGAACAGCGAGGCCTTGAAGGTCGCATGGTTGAGAATGTGGAACACCGCGGCCACGGCGGCCAGTGGGCTGTTCAGGCCCAGCAGCAGGGTGATCAGGCCCAGGTGGCTGATGGTGGAGTAGGCCAGCAGGCCCTTGAGGTCGTTCTGGAACATGGCGCAGTAGGCGCCGAGCATCAGGGTTGCGGCGCCTGCGCCACCGACAATCCAGAACCACTCGTCGCTGCCGGAGAGCGACGGCCACAAACGCGCCAGGAGAAACACCCCGGCCTTGACCATGGTCGCCGAGTGCAGATAGGCCGAAACCGGAGTCGGTGCGGCCATGGCGTGGGGCAGCCAGAAGTGGAAGGGGAACTGTGCGCTCTTGCTCAGGGCGCCGATCAGGATCAGCGGCAGCAGGACCGGGTACAGGACGTGGGCGCGGATTTTATCGCCGGCCGCCAGCACAGTGTCCAGGTCATAGCTGCCGACCACATGGCCGAGAATCAATACCCCCGCCAACAGGCACAGACCGCCGGCGCCGGTAACCGTCAGCGCCATATAGGCACCGCGACGGGCATCACTGCGGTGGTGCCAATAACCGATCAGCAGGAAGGAGAACAGGCTGGTCAGTTCCCAGAAGAACACGATCTGGATCAGGTTGCCGGACAGCACCAGGCCGAGCATGGCGCCCATAAAGGCCAGGAAAAAGGCGAAAAAGCGCGGCACCGGGTCTTCCGGCGACATGTAGTAGCGAGCGTACAGCGACACCAGGGTACCGATGCCCAGTACCAGCATGGAGAACAGCCAGGCGAAGCCATCCAGGCGCAGGACGAAGTTCAGCCCCAGGCTGGGCAGCCAATTGATGGTTTCGTGAATCACGCCGCCGTGGGCGATCTGCGGGTAGAGCAGCGCCATCTGCAGGGTGCCGACCAGGGCGATTACACCGGCCAGGATGGATTCGCTGTTGCGGGCGTTATGCGGCAGCACGGCCGCCAAGCAGCTGCCGATAAAAGGCAAAAGCAGTAGAACTATCAGGGACATAGGCTTCTAATCTGCAGGAGTTTGCGAAGGATCATACGTGGCGCGCCGGAGATCACCAACCCAGAACCTGTGGCAGAATCCTACAAGGTAGGTGGCAAATGCCTGATTTGCCCTGTTTATTTGTTCGGATCCAGCCCTTCGGCTTCCGCAGCCTCTTCGACTGCCTCGGCCCGTTGTTTGCCCTTGGTCTTCAACTCACTGACGATCACCGCCGCGACAATCAAGGCAGCCCCCAGCAGCGCTATTCCCGGCAACCGCTCACCCGCCAGACGCCCGGCAATCCCCGCCCAGACCGGTTCCCCGGCATAGATCAAGGTGGCACGGGTCGGCGAAACACTCTTCTGCGCCCAGTTCATCGCCACCTGAATCGCCGCACTGGCGGCCCCGAGGCCGACGGCACTGGCCAACAACAACCAGGAAAATTCCGGCAACGCCTCCTGGGTCGGCACGATCATCAGAAACGCCAGGATCGACGCCGTGGCCAACTGCACCACGGTCACCCGCCGTACATCGACCTTGCCGGCATAGTTGCTGATCAGGATGATTTCGGCGGCAATCGCGATGGCGCTGATCACCGTGGCGATCTCCCCGGAGCTGAAATTCAGCTTCGCGCCATTGGGCCCGGACAGCAGCATCAAACCGGTAAACGCCAGCATGATCCCGACACTCGGCATCAGCCCCGGACGTTTGCCCAGCACCAGCCATTGCAGCAGCGGCACGAAGGGCACGTACAACGCGGTGATAAACGCCGACTGGCTGCTGGGAATGCTTTGCAGGCCCACGGTTTGCAGACCGTAGCCGAGCATGATCGCGGTGCCGATAAAGAATCCTGCCTTCAGCTCGAAAGCCGTAATGCCCCGCAGGCTGCGGGCCGAGAACAAGGCGACAATGCACGCCGCCGCGGCAAAGCGCAGGCCGACGAAAAACATCGGGCCGCTGACGGTCATGGCGTTCTGCACCAGCAGAAAGGTGCCGCCCCAGACCATGGTGATCAGGATCAGCACGCACTCGGCCTTGCTGAACCGCAGGGTCGAGGCAAACGAGGTATTGGAGTTCGCCGCAGTCATGGCCTTGCACACTATTCGGGTGAGACGCACAATGCGCCGAAGCTGGGCAGTATACTGCGCAAACCAACCAAGTGAGCAATATAGTGCACAAAGAAACTTCGCAACGGGCTTCGGTGCTGCAACACGTCAGCTTGAATGTGCGTCGCCTGCGCCATGAGGCTCAGTTGAGTCAGACCGCGTTATCGGAAAAGTCCGGGGTCAGCCGCCGTATGCTGGTGGCGATCGAGGCGGGGGAGAAGAATGTCAGCCTGACCACCTTGGACCGGGTGGCCGAGGCGTTGGGTGTGGCTTTCAGCGATCTGATCCAGGCGCCGGATGTCCGCGACCCGAGTCGGATCAACGAGGTGGCCTGGGCCGGGGTGATTCCGGGGAGCAAGGCGGTGTTGCTGGCCAAGGCCATGGCCAGTCGCGAAGTCGAACTCTGGGAGTGGCGCCTGGAGCCGGGGGAGCGTTATGACTCGGAGCCGGACTGCGATGGCTGGAGTGAGCAGATCTATGTCTTCGAAGGTTGCCTGACGGTGGTGCTCGGGGAGCAGCCGCGGTTGGTAGCGGCGGGGGAGTTCTTTATGTTTCCCAGCAACCAGCCCCACGGCTATCGCAACGATGGTGATGTGGCGACGCGCTTTATCCGCAACGTTGTATTGTAGCAGCGTGGCTTGCCCGCGAAGCTTTTGGCGGCCTCAAGGGCCTCTTCGCTGGCAAGCCAGGCTCCTACAGGTTCGCGGTGTTCTTAAATTTCCATCTCCATCTGCCCCAATACCAACTGTTGCCAGGGCAACAGTGTCTGGACAGTTTGCTGTTTTACAGCTGCGATCAATTCTAGGTTTTTATTTTAAGCGACTGAAAAATATAGTTTTTATTTTTAGGCACGACTCCTGCTATGTCCTTGTCATGCGTTTTGCATTTTCAAGGACTCGGGAGTCGGTCTATGACAACTGTCGCCAAACCTGCCTACACCGCCCATATCATCCGTTCGGATGAAGAGGCCATTGCCGCGGCCAGAACCCTCGCGGCGCGTTTTGCCGTCGAAGCCGGCGTACGTGACCGCGAGCGACGCCTGCCCGTCGCCGAACTCGATGAATTCGCCGCCAGCGGCCTGTGGGGCATCACCGTTCCCAAAGCCTACGGCGGTGCCGGCGTTTCCTATGTGACGGTGGCGGAAGTCATCAAGATCATTTCCGCTGCCGACTCGTCCCTTGGCCAGATCCCGCAGAACCACCTCGGTGTGCTGGATATCCTCCTGCAAACCGCCAGCGAGGAACAAAAGCATTATTACTTCGCCAAGGTGCTGCAAGGTTATCGCTTCGGCAATGCCTTCTCCGAAGCCAAGAGCAAGAATGCCGGCACCTTCGACACCCGTATCCGCTTCGACGGCGACACCGCACATATCGACGGTGAGAAGTTCTACTGCACCGGCGCCTTGTTCGCCCATATCGTCCCGGTGGTCGGGCTCGACGAGGCCGGTAATGCGCAGATCGCCTTTGTCGAGCAGGGCACCCCGGGCCTGACTATCGTGGATAACTGGGACGGCTTCGGCCAGCGCACCACCGCCAGCGGCAATGCGCTGTTCAACGACGTGAAGGTACCGCGCAGCAGCGTGATTCCAGCCCACCAGGCCTTCGACCTGCCCACCGCCAACGGCCCGATTTCCCAGATCATCCAGGCGGCGGTCGACACCGGTATTGCCGTCGGTGCCCTCGAAGAAGCCAAGCGTCATGCCCGTCAAGCGCGGCCGTGGATCGACAGCCAGCAGGAACATGGCTGGCAGGACCCGTTCACCCAGGCTGCCATCGGCGATCTTGAATGGCGGGTACACGGCACCGAAGCCATCCTGGAAAAGGCCGGCCTGGCAGTCGACCACGCCCTGGCGCAGCCCAGCGAAGACAGTGTTGCCCTGGCCTCCGTGGTGGTGGCCCAGGCCAAGGTGCTGTCCGCCGAAATCGCGTTGCTGGCCAGCAGCAAGATTTTCGAGCTGGCCGGCACCCGTTCGGTACTGGCCAGGCACAACCTCGATCGCCATTGGCGCAACGCCCGCACCCACACCCTGCATGACCCGGCGCGCTGGAAATACCACCTGATCGGCAACTACCTGCTCAACGGCGTCAAGCCGGCCCGACATGCCTGGAACTAGGAGCCCACGATGAATGCATTGACTCATCCCGCCAGTCACCAGCCCGCCCTGGCCCGAGTGGCAAGCGACCTGCACAGCGCCCGCCAATCCCTGGAACGGACCCTCGGCGTTGCGCGCGCCCATGCCCAACTGGCCACCGATCACCAGGTCATCGGCAAGTTCGGCGACCTGCAGATTCGCATCGAGGTGGCGGCGGCGCTGCTGGAGCGCGCCGAACGCATTGCCGCCGGCAACCAGGACGAGGCCGAAAAGACCATTGCCGTCGCCGAAGCCAGTATTGCCATCGCCGAAGCCCTGGCGCAGGTCGGCCAGGTTGAACAGGAACTGACCGGCCAACGCCCCGAGTGGTCGCCCAGCCATGATCCGCTCCAGGATCCGTTGCATCTCAAATACCGATTGATCGGTGACTTGCGCCTCAATGGCGTGGTTCCACCGAGTGCCAGGAGTGCTGTCGATGTCCCGTGAAATCCGCCTCAATGCCTTCGACATGAACTGCGTTGGCCATCAGTCGCCCGGACTGTGGGCTCACCCGCGTGACCGTTCCTGGCAATACAAGGACCTGGAGTACTGGACCGACCTGGCGAAGATCCTTGAGCGTGGCAAGTTCGACGGCCTGTTTATCGCCGATGTGCTGGGCATCTATGACGTTTATAACGGCAATGGCGACGCGGCGATTCGCCAGGCGGCCCAGGTGCCGGTGAACGACCCGTTGCAGTTGATTCCGCCCATGGCGCTGGTGACCGAGCACCTGGGGTTCGGCCTCACGGCTTCGTTGTCCTTCGAGCATCCGTATCCTTTTGCCCGACGTCTTTCCACCCTCGATCACCTGACCAAGGGGCGCGCCGGCTGGAACATCGTCACTTCGTACCTGGAAAGCGGTGCGAAGAACCTCGGCCAGCGTGCCCAGACCGAACATGACGCCCGTTACGACTATGCCGAGGAGTACCTGGAGGTCTGCTACAAACTCTGGGAAGGCAGTTGGGAAGACGGCGCGATCCTGCGCGACCGGGCGCGCAAGGTGTTCAGCGACCCGAGCAGGATCCACGAGATCCAGCATGTCGGCAAACACTTCCAGGTGCCGGGTATTCACCTGTGCGAGCCGTCGCCGCAACGTACCCCGGTGCTCTACCAGGCCGGCGCGTCCAGCCGGGGCAAGCAGTTCGCCGCCGAGCATGCCGAGTGCGTGTTTGTCGCCGCGCCGTCCAAGGTGCTGCTGAAAAAGGTCGTGGCCGATATCCGTCGGCGCGCGGCCGAGGCGGGTCGGGACCCGAAAAGCATCCTGATCTTCAACCTGCAGACGGTGATCCTTGGTGAGACCGATGCCAAGGCCAAGGCCAAGTTCGAGGAATACAAATCCTATGTCAGCTACGAGGGCGCCATGGCGCTGATCTCGGGTTGGACCGGGATCGACTTCAGCCAGTTCAAGCCCGATGAGCCGCTGCGGCATGTGCACACCAATGCCATCCAGTCGGCGGTGGAGACCTTTTCCACGGCGGACCCGAACCGGATCTGGACGCCCAATGAACTGGCTGACTGGGTTGGGATCGGTGGGTTTGGGCCGCTGTTTGTCGGCAGCCCGGAGACCGTGGCGGATCTGCTGCAGGAGTGGGTTGAAGAGACCGATGTCGACGGTTTCAACCTGGCCTATGCGCTGACCCACGAGACCTTTGTCGACGCGGTGGACTTGCTGGTGCCGGAGTTGCAGAAGCGTGGTGTGTACAAGACCGAGTATGCCCCCGGGACCTTGCGCGAGAAGCTGTTCGGCGCGGGGCCGAAGCTGGCGGATATCCATCCGGGGGCGGGGTATCGGGATCTGGCGGGGTTGCGGGAGAAGAGCCTGCGTTCGGCCTGATTACCGACCGACAAACCTGTATTTCACAATCGCCAGCGGACCACCGCACGCCAAACGACTGAACGAGGTTCCGCCATGAGCGTGCATGAACTGAAACGTCCGCCCGTCATCCATCCGCCGCACCCTGAAACGGTTTCGATCTTTACGGGGGCCCTTGAGCAGTTGCGCCACTGGGCCCAGGTCAGCCCGTTGCAGAGCGCCTTGCGCCACAAGCGCCACGGGCAATGGCACAGCTGGCGCTGGATCGATGCCTTGCGCGAAGTCGAGCGTTTGGCCGATGGCTTGCGCCAACAAGGCTTCACTGCCGACTCGTGCCTGGCCGTCAGCGGCGCCCAGGAACCGAACCTGTTGCTGCTGGCGCTGGCGGCCCATTCCATCGGTGGCCTGGTCTTCAGCCTGGCCTCGGACCTGAACGCAGAAGCCCTCGACCAAGCGTTCTGGCGCCTGCACCCCAGCCACGGCTTTGTCGAGAGTCGCCAGCAACTGCTCAATTGGCTAGCTGCCGGCGATTCAAGTGCCGCCCCAGCAGTGCTGATCGCCAATCAGCTGCCGGGACGCCAGCCGGGTTCGCCGAGGCAAAACGTGCTCGCCTTCGCCAGCCTCAGTGGCGACAACCAGGAGCCGCGCCCGCTGGTGCGGTGGCGTGCAACAGGCGCCCAACCTCAGCTATGGAGTGAAGAAGATAGCCAATGGCAGGGCGGCTTGAGCGTGGTCCTGGAGCAATGGCTGAACACCGGCCACAGCCTGGCTTTCCCGGAAAGCCGCGACAGCGCCAGCCGTGATCGACGGGAACTCGCGCCGTCCGGCCTGCTGCTGTCAGCGGAGCGCCTGCAAGTGCTGGCCGACGAAATCGAACAACGCTTGGCTCCTCCGGGCAGTTGGCGCCGGCGCCTGTGCGAATGGTCACTGGCCCATCCCGAACGACTCGTGGCCCGCCTGCTCAAGCAGCGTGTGCGGCGCCTGCTGGGCTTTCAGCGCCTGCAATACATCTGGCAACCGGCGACGCCATCGAAAGTCCCGGCGGCCTTCAATCAATGGCGGGTCGATGCCCCAGGACGGAAAAGCGCATGAGTACGCTCGAACCGATTTTGCAAGTACGTGACGTGTCGCTGTCGTTCAAGGGCGTGAAGGCCATCAACGAACTGTCATTCGACGTGCGGCGCGGCGAGATCTGCGCCCTGATCGGGCCCAACGGCGCGGGCAAGAGCTCGTTGCTCAACCTGTTGAACGGGGTCTACCGCTTCGACAGCGGTGAGATCGTCTTCGAGCAGCAGCGCTTTCACCGTATCGATCCCCTGGACGCGGCCCGTCGCGGCATTGGCCGGACCTTCCAGAACAATGCGCTGTTCAAGAAGATGAGCGTGATCGACAACCTCCTGACCGGGCTGTCGCGGCATATGCGCAGCCATTTTCTCGAACAGGCCCTGGGCCTGCCCCGGGCGCGTCGGGAAGCCGAGGCCTTTCGCCTCAAGGCTCAACACATTCTCCAGTTGCTTGAACTGCAGGCCGTGCGCGATGTGCCGGTGGGCACCTTGTCCTATGGCCGGCAAAAACGCGTGGAGCTGGGCAGGGCGCTGATTGCCGGTCCCACGCTGTTGCTGCTGGACGAGCCCATGGCCGGCATGAATGCCGAAGAAAAGCAGGAAATGGCGCGGTTTATCTCCGACGTCAATCGCGACCTCGGCACCACCGTGGTGCTGATCGAACATGACATGGGGGTGGTGATGGGCTTGTCCGATCATGTGGTGGTGCTCGACTACGGGCGCAAGGTCGGCGACGGCACGCCGGTCGAAGTGCAGGGCAATCCCGAAGTGATCGCGGCCTACCTGGGAGCGGTGCACTGATGGCGTTTTTTCTCGAAACCCTGATCGGCGGATTGCTCGCCGGGACCCTGTATTCGCTGGTCGCCATCGGTTTCGTGCTGATCTACAAGGCCAGCGGCGTGTTCAATTTTGCCCAGGGCTCGATGCTGCTGTTTGCCGCGCTGACCTTTGTCAGTCTTCACGACCAAGGCGTGCCGTTCGCCCTGGCGTTGCTGCTGACGGTCGGAGTGATGGTGATCGGCGCACTGCTGATCGAGCGCCTGGTATTGCGGCCGCTGGTCAACCGTTCGCAGATCACCCTGTTCATGGCGACCCTGGGCCTGTCGTTCATTATCGAAGGCCTGGCACAAGGGCTGATGGGCTCCCAGGTCCGTGCGCTGGACCTGGGCATCGACGACGTGCCGCTGTTTGTCCACGGGATGATGCTCAGCCAGTTCGACCTGATTGCCGCCGCTGCCGCCGTGGTCCTGGTGGTGGTCCTGGCGCTGCTGTTCAACAAAACCCGGATCGGCGTATCGCTGCGGGCGGTGGCCGACGACACCACGGCGGCACTGTCCATCGGCATCAACCTCAACCGCATCTGGCAGATCGTCTGGGCGGTGGCCGGCTGTGTCGGCCTGGTGGCGGGCCTGCTTTGGGGCGCGCGCCAGGGGGTGCAGTTTTCCCTGTCGCTGGTGGTGCTCAAGGCCTTGCCGGTGTTGATCATCGGCGGCTTTACCTCGATCGGCGGGGCGATTGTCGGCGGGTTGATCGTCGGCGCCTCCGAGAACCTCGCCGAAGTCTATATCGGGCCGCTGATCGGCGGCGGCATCACGCCCTGGTTCGCCTATGTCCTGGCGTTGGCCTTCCTGTATATCCGCCCGGCTGGCCTGTTCGGCGAGCGGGCCATTGAGCGAGTCTGAAGCATGTCCGTTCCCGTAATGAGTGAAACCGCACCCTGGGGGCTGATCGAGCGGCGCCTGCCATGGTCGTTGCTCGGCCTGCTGGTGCTGGCATTTGGTGTCGTGCCGCTGGTGGGCAACGATTATTGGCTGAGCGCGATCCTGATCCCGTTCCTGGTGCTGTCCCTGGCGGGGCTGGGGCTCAACCTGCTGACCGGCTACACAGGGCAGACCTCGGTCGGCGCGGCGGGCTTCATGGCAGTGGGGGCCTTTGCCACCTACGGCTTTCTGCTGCGTCTGCCGGAATTGGGCTTGCCTCTGGCGCTGCTGGGCGGCGGCATCATCAGCGGCTTTGTGGGCTTGCTGTTCGGCCTGCCCAGTTCGCGGATCAAGGGCTTCTACCTGATGGTCACCACCCTGGCCGCGCAGTTTTTCCTCGAGTGGTTGTTCGTCAAGTTTCCCTGGTTCTACAACTACGGATCGTCCGGGACCATTTCCGCTCCGAGTCTGTCGTTGCTCGGGCATGACCTGAATACCCCGGTGGGCCGCTACCTGTTGACCCTGGTCACGGTGCTGCTGCTGACCTGGGTCGCGCGCAACCTGGTGAACAGCCAGACCGGGCGCAACTGGATGGCGATCCGCGATATGGACACGGCCGCGGCGGTGATCGGTATTCCGGTGGCGCGCTACAAACGCCTGGCATTTGCCGTCAGTTCGTTCTACCTGGGCATCGCCGGGGCGCTGTGGGCGTTCGCCTACCTGGGCACCGCGAGCGCCGGCAGTTTCGATATCAATCGGTCGTTCCAGATCCTCTTCATCATCATTATCGGCGGCATGGGCAGCATCGCCGGCAACTTCGTCGGCGCGGCCTTTATCTGCCTGCTGCCGATCCTCCTCAGCCATCTCGGGCAGGCCTTGCTCGGTGGCGCGGTGGATGCCGGGCAGTTGCAGAACCTGCAAAAAATCATCTTTGGCGTGCTGATCATCCTGTTCCTGATCAAGGAGCCGGAAGGGCTGATCCGCCTGCTGAGCAACACCCGCGAACGGCTCCGGCACTGGCCGTTGCGCTTCTGACTTCCGACTTCCCATCCCTGGAGAACGATTCCACCATGCGTGCACTTTTCAAGCGTTCACTGACGGCTGCGGCCCTGGCCCTGACGGTTCTCGGCACTGCGGCGCCGATGGCCCAGGCCTCGCCCGACCAGCAATTCTTCCCCCTGGCCACCTACCGGGTCGGCGCCTATGCCTCCAGCGGCGTGCAGGTCTGGGCCGGGATGATCGACTACCTCAACTACATCAACGAGGTGGAAGGCGGGATCAACGGCGTCAAGCTGGTCTGGCAGGAGTGTGAAACCGAATGGACGGCGGAGAAGGGCATCGAGTGCTACGAGCGCTTCAAGAACGGTCTGGATGGTGCGCCGGTGGCGGTCTATCAGCCTAACGGCGCGCCGGCGGCCTACGCCCTGAGCGAGCGCGCGGAAGTCGACAAGATACCGTTGATCACCCTCGGTTACGGGCGCACCGAGGCCACCGACGGCAAGGTCTTCCCCTATAACTTCCCGGTGATGCTGACCTTCTACAGCGAAGCCTCGACCCTGGTGAACTACATCGCCCAGCGCGAAGGCGGTTTCGACAAGCTCAAGGGCAAGAAGATCGCCACCGTCTACCACGACTCGGCCTATGGCCGTGAAACCCTCGGGCCGCTGAAACTGCTGGCGGAAAAATACGGCTTCGAGAATATCCAGATTCCAGTAGCCGATCCGGGCAACGAACAGTCGGCGCAATGGCGGCAGATTCGCCAGCTCAATCCGGACTGGGTGTTCCTGCGGACCTGGGGTGTATCGACGCCGGTAGCGGTCAAGACCGCCGCGCGCTTTGGCTTCCCGGTGGACCATATCGTCGGTGATATCTGGGCCAGTTCCAGCGAAGACGTGTTGCCGGCGGGTGCGGCGGCCAAGGGTTATCTGGCGTTGACGCCTTACCCGGCGGGCGCGGACTTCGAGATCCACAAGCGCCTCAAGCAATACATCCTCGACAAGGGCAAGAGCGACCTCAAGGACCTGAACAACTTCGGCAGCGTCTACTACAACTCCGGGCTGGTGAACGCGGCGATTGCGGTGGAAGCCATTCGCACCGGGCAGGCCAAGTTCGGCAAGCGGCCGCTGCATGGCGAAGAAGGGCGTTGGGGCCTGGAGCATCTGGATATCGATGATGCGCGACTCAAGGCCATGGGCTTCTACGGCCTGATGCAGAACCTGAAACTGTCCTGCAGCGACCATGAAGGCGGCGGTTCGGCGCGGGTCCAGCAATGGGACGGTAGCCACTGGAGCCTGGTCAGCGACTGGATCGCGGCGGATCGGGCGCTGTTGCGGCCGTTGATCGACGAGAAGTCGGCAGCCTTTGCGGCAGAAAAACACCTGACTCCGCGCACCTGCGCGGCGGGCGAGTAAACCATGGGCCGGCCCGCGCTTGAAGCGAGCGGTGCGCCGCTGTTGCAGGTCTCGGACATCGAGGTGATCTATGACCGGACGATCCTGGCGGTGTCCGGGGTTTCCCTGAGTGTGCCCAAAGGCGGCATTGTCGCTTTGCTCGGGGCCAACGGTGCCGGCAAAAGCACCACCCTCAAGGCGATCTCCGGGCTGGTGCGGGCCGAACGGGCGCAGGTCACGCGCGGCAGCATCCACTTCCAGGGGCATGACAGCCTGGCGGTCGACCCGAGCCAGCGTGTGCGTGACGGCCTGGTGCACGTGTTGGAGGGGCGACATGTATTCGGGCAACTGACGGTGGAGGACAACCTGCGCAGCGGTGGGTTTGTCCGCGGGCTGAGTCGACGGCAGATGCTGGAAGACCTGGAGCGGGTCTATGCCTGGTTCCCGCGCCTGAAAACCAAGCGCAAAACCCAGGCCGGGCTGACCTCGGGAGGCGAGCAGCAGATGGTCGCCATTGGCCGGGCCTTGATGACACGACCGACTTTAGTCTTGCTCGACGAGCCATCCATGGGCCTGGCGCCTATTATCGTTCAGGAAATCTACGAGATCGTGGCTCAGCTCAATCGTGAGCAGCAGGTCAGCTTCCTGATTGCCGAGCAAAACATTAATGTAGCGCTCAAATACGCGACCCAGGCCCATGTGCTCGACACCGGCCGGGTGGTGCTCAGCGGTACGGCGGATGAATTGCTGGCCAGGGGCGACCTGCACGACTTCTACCTGGGCAAGCACTGACAAGAGAGTGAAGAATGAGTGGAACCCTGAGCGGACAGGCGACAGACGCCATCCCGGCTGCTGATGTGTTGATTATCGGCGGGGGCTTGAGCGGCGCGATGCTGGCGGTGCAGTTACTGCGCCTGGAAGGCCGGCGGCGGATCCTGATCGTCGAGCCGCGTGCCGAATTGGGACGGGGTGAGGCCTACAGCGCCACGGAGCTGGGGCATACGTTGAACGGTAACGCGGCGCGGATGAGCGTCGACCCGGACAATGCCGATGACCTGACGCAGTGGTTGCAGGCTTATATAGCGGACGGTGGCTGGCCTGAGTCGGATCAACAGCATGTTCCGGTCAGCGAGCTGTTCATGCCCCGGGGGATTTTTGGCCTTTACGTCCAGCAGCGCCTGGCCGAAGCCCGGGAGCAGGGGACGGCCTGGGGATCGACGGCCGAGCATGTGCGGGGCGAAGTGGTCGATCTGCAAATCGACAGTGATGGGGTGCTGCTGAGGCTGGCTGATGGTCGGCAATTGCAAGGTACCAGCGCGGTGCTGGCGACCGGTATGTTTCCAGCGGCGCGTACCCGGCAGAAACAATCCAGCGGCTTGAATGCGGCGGCGGTGGACCCTTGGGATGTGGCGACCCTGTCGCGGCTTGATCCGCAAGGGACGGTGCTGATCATCGGCTCCGGCCTGACCATGGTCGATGCCGTGGTCTCGCTGGAACAGGCCGGGCATCGTGGGCCGATCCGGGTGATTTCCCGGCACGGGCTGTTGCCTCATGTGCGGCGTCAGCCGCCGAGCTGGGTGGATTTCCTGGCGGCCGATCACAGTATTCGCAGCCCACGGCAGTTGCTGCGCGAGGTGCGTCGCCAATGCACCTTGGCGTTGGAGACCGGGATTGACTGGCAGGCGCCGTTGGACACGGTGCGGGCACATATCGGTCGGCTCTGGAGCCAGGCCAGCGATGTGCAGCGTCGGCAGTTCGTGCGGCATGTGCGGCCCTGGTGGGAGAGTCATCACCACCGTTCGCCACCCTTGAGTGCCGAGTTGGTAGAGCGGTTATATAAAGAAGGGCGGCTGACCATCGAGGCGGCGTCACTCAAGGGCCTGGAAGAGCCACGGGATGGGCAGGTGAGTATTTTCATCCGGCCAAGGGGGGAGACGCAGACACATACGGTCACGGGAACCGCCCTGATCAACTCCACGGGTATTGAATATGACTGGCGCCGGGTGGATCGCCCATTGCCCCAGCAATTGCTGGCGCGACGATTGGTTCGGCCAGGGCCGCTGGCGTTGGGTATCGCGGCGGATGTCGGTGGCGCTGTGGTGGATGCCGAGGGCAATATCTCCACCCGCTTGTTCGCCATGGGCCCGCCGTTGCGGGGCATGTGGTGGGAGAGCACGGCGGTGACGGATGTGGCCAGCCAGGCGAAGGCACTGGCGGTGCGTCTGGCGCAATTGAGCGCCTCGGAGAAAGACCGAAGCTGACCTAAAAATTATTAGAATTCAGGGGGTTGCCAGTGTCATTCAACTAGGACATAATGCGCGCCATCAGCAGGGACGGCAACGTAACCAACGCTGAAGAATCAAGGAGTTGCGGCAAGCCAGTCTTGCAAGGGCGCTCGATTCGACCTGAGGCCGAGTAGCAAAATGGTTATGCAGTGGATTGCAAATCCATCTACGCCGGTTCGATTCCGACCTCGGCCTCCACTATTCAAAGCCCCGTAAATCAACGATTTACGGGGCTTTTTTAATGTCCATTATTTGGCAATCGCTTCCGCAACTATGGTCATCGCTTCCGCAACTCGACATCATTTCGTTGGGTTTATGATCTCGCCAACCCGGCGATAGACCTTCTTCGTCATCTCTTCTTTCGAGTGTCCAAGCAGCCTGCTGGCATGGCCGATATCCTCAGTTTCGCTGGCAGCTTTCGGTCGGATATGCGCAAGGTCGGGCGCTTGGTTGCCCGACAGGCCCAGGTGAACCGGGCGCTGGCTCGAGGAGAAGATAATTACCCGGTCAGTCGGACCGGGACGCTGGTGAGTTCGATCGCCTTCAAGCTCTCCCGGTCGGGTTTTCTGGTCAAAATCGCACCGTACAAAACCTGCGTAGAATTTTGGAGGCTGCCTTTGCGCAGGCGTTGGCTTAGAGGGGAAGGGATCCGGGGATAGTTACAGGGCTGCGCGGAATTGCCCGTGGGGCTGATTTGTGGCGATTGTTCGGATTTGCTATGGTGGTAGGAAGTATTCCTACCTTTCACAGGTGAGCCTATGAGCACGGCCGAAAAAATCAGTATCGCGTTGCCGCCCGAGATGGTCCACATGGTCCGTAGCGCGGTGGCCACTGGCGAATATGCCTCAAGCAGCGAAGTCATCCGCGATGCATTGCGGGACTGGACCTACAAGCGCAGCTTGCGTCAGCAAGGTGTCGACGAACTGCGTCAGCTCTGGCAAGAGGCGCGGGCAGATGAAACCCCGGGTGTCTCCGCTGATAGTGTTCTTGACCGTCTGGAGCGTAAGTATCAGGCCATTGCTGACGCCAGAGGCGTGGGCAAATGATGCAGCTTGAGCTCTCTCGTTATATTGAGGGGGATTTGGATGACGTCGCTGATTTTATTGCGCAAGACAACCCGGTACGGGCGGTGACCTTTATTCAGGACATCCGAAGGAAACTTTCGGACATCCAACGCAACCCGTACATCTACCAGCTCCGCCCGGATATAGGCCAAGATGCCCGCATGGCGGTAGTTGGAAATTACGCCATCCTTTTTCGTGTTATTGACGGCGAGACTGTACGGGTCGAGCGTGTAGTTTATGGTGGTCGCAACTTGCCAGGCATTGTCGATCTGTTTTAAGTGGCAGCGATATGAGGCGGATCTCAGCTCATCCAACATAGATCCCGATCCGTCATTTCGGGTCAACTTGCTTGTAGTTGGGCGTTGAGGGGGATCTATAAGTTTTGTGGGGCGGGGGGGCTTTACACCCACCCCCTCCCTTGTTCAAGAAATTTTATACAGCTTTTTGGGTAGCCTCCAATTTTTCAGGCCGAACCATCAAGAATGGAGGTACATAGCGAAGCGCAGTTCATTATCGAGATGTCGAGGATGCGCAAGCGTATAGGTCCCTGCCACTGGATGGAATCATGCAGAGTTAGGTTACTATCTTGTAGTGTTGTTTCCGCATCACGTTTCCAAGGCCTTTTGGTCGGAGGCAGACGAGACCATTAGTTTCACCTCCCATACTAGTCATAACCCTATCATCACCCAGGCAGTGGATATATATTTCGTCCGGTCTATCTCCGGGATCTCCGGGCTCGACGCGCCAAAGCTGCCACGCAGACTCTTTTTTATTAGTGACAATAATATCTCCAAATCCGTTGCTTTTCCCCTCTATGAATATTTCAGATGTATAGGATTTTATATAGTAAGTGCCTGCAATGTCGCTAGGCATGAATATCCAAGTAAAATTTCCAGGAGGCGCACCCTTGGCCCTAAGAACATCGTCTTCAGGGCTGTTATAGTAAGCTATGGCTAGTGCCTCTCGATCTGAAAGTAATTTTACTGGAACCGCTGGAATGTTTATTGCTCGGGTTGAATTGGCTTCAGGCTTCTGATCTGGCGTTGCAGGATCAGGGGTTTGTGTGCTCTTTTTCATTACTTTTCTCCTTCGCTTGCTGGTTGAGGTAACAGCAATGGATACAGCAATGGCGAAGAACCGAGTGAGCTTGCCAACAACCGACTGACACATAATACCCAAGTTCTCAGTATAGCTTGATTATGAAAGGTGCAAGCTTGCCCGCCTGACGAACGATGGCCCAGATAGGGCTCCAGGAGTACAGCATGTCCATCACACAGCAGCAGTTGCTGCAAACTCTCTCGAACGCCGGCCAACAAGCCGGCGTTTTTGTTCCTCTCCTCAACACCGCGATGTGCCGCTACCAGATCGTCACATTGCCTCGTATTGCCGCCTTTATTGCCCAGGCCGGACACGAGTCGGCGCACCTGACTCAGATGGTCGAGAACCTTAACTACAGCGCCCAATCCTTGCGGCGGAGTTGGCCGGACCGTTTTGATGCTGAATTAGCCGCCAAAGTCGCTTACCAGCCCGAGCTGATCGCCAACATCGCCTATGGTCAGCGAATGGGGAATGCCGAGCCAGGTGACGGCTGGCGGTATCGTGGGCGAGGGCTGATTCAGGTAAGCGGCAAGGATAATTATCGAGCCTGCGGTGAAGACCTTGGCGTGGACCTGGTTGCCTTCCCGGAGCTGCTGGAGCAGCCGCGGCATGCCGCGATGTCGGCGGCCTGGTACTGGTTCGTCCATGGCTTGAACCCGCTGGCGGACAAAGGTGCCTTCAAGGATATCGGCAGCATCATCAATACCGGTGGGCCGGGGAGGAAACCACACGGCGCGGACCAGCGGCTGGTGTTGTTTGAGCGGGCGTTGCAGGTGCTGACGTGAGTCCGCTGCTCCTGAAGTGGGGCGGTTCTGCCCTGGTTGTTTCGTCGCTGATGGCGGCTTCCGGTTTTGCTACGTGGCAAGTCCAAAGCTGGCGCTATGGCGAAAGGCTGGAGCAGCTGGGGCGCCTGCATACCGACACGCTCAACGAGATAGCTCGGGCCGCTGCCGTTCAGCAGCGTCTCGAGCAAGATAAGCGCCTGGTCCTGGAGCAGCGGCTGCAGGCCAGCGACCAGACCCATCATCGAGTTCTGAACGATGCCCGACTTACTCAAGCACGCCTGCGTGATCGCCTGGCTACTGCTGACCTGCGGTTGTCAGTCCTCCTCGAGGCAACCGACTCCCGCAACTGTGCAATGCCTTCCACCACCGCCTCCGGCCGCGTGGTTCATGGAGCCTCGCGAGCCCAACTTGACCCTGCGCATGCTCAACGAATTATCAGTATCACCGACGAGGGAGACAGAGGATTGATCGCCTTGGCGGCCTGCCAGGGTTATGTCAAAGCACTGTATCAATAGACGTAAAGGAGCGACCAGACCGGATGCGTCAACGACCACACAAACTTGGGATATACGATTGATTCAATAGCAGCGGGCATAGGTGATGTCGAGGAAGAAATTAAGTGGTACTCCATTGGTATCACATAGGATGTAGATCATGGTCGTCAGGCCACCCGGTTGCCGCCGAACGCATGGTCTTACGGCTCTTCAGCCCAATTTTCTGCCGGCTCCAGCAGGGACTCGGGATCCGTACGGCGG
Organism: Pseudomonas sp. MWU13-2862; assembly: GCF_023242495.1. Classification (NCBI taxonomy): domain Bacteria; kingdom Pseudomonadati; phylum Pseudomonadota; class Gammaproteobacteria; order Pseudomonadales; family Pseudomonadaceae; genus Pseudomonas; species Pseudomonas sp. MWU13-2862. Next base: position 375,290 of record NZ_JALMEZ010000005.1, read on the forward strand.
TGGAGTTGAGTTTCAGTGAGGACATCTGCAACCAGGTTCCAGGATTCTCTGAGAGATCGTGCCGTTTTCCCATCGGAGGATTTTGCCTTTGATGTCCACAGATTTCACTGGATCTGTGCACTCATTCGATTTGAATGGGATTCGAAGAATTTAATACGGAGCCTAGACAATCTCACTTTCTATACGTTATGGTTGCCCAAATTAGAAGTCGGCTGTAACTAGGAAAAATCTAGACTGCTCGAACCTAACTTGGCTTGCGCGCGCAAGCCCATAACGCTTTATACAGGGTGGCTCTTGTCGCTTCATCAATATCACATGGAGGGTGTACTTGTGAAAAAATGTATTATCTGCAGAAATGACAAAGACGAAAGCGATTTTAATGATGAGCATGTAATCCCCGATTCTCTAGGTGGCTACTATCACATCGATACTGTCTGTATAGACTGCAACTCTCGCATGGGCAAAGAAGTCGATGCCCCCCTCGTGAATCACAAACTGTCAGAGCTTTATCGTTTCTCTCAGGAAATCGCAGGTAAATCCGGAAAAATTCCTAACCCCTTTGCTGGCACCTTTAGTCAGAAGGATGCCCCGAATAAAAAAGCCCGACTGGATGTTGGGGGCGATGGAAAATTAGAGATTTACTACACCCCTGAAATAATTTGGGTGGAAGACAACGGAAAGCTATCCCTCACCGTCGCGGTAGACTCCAAAGATGAGGGTAGAATCGACCAGATCGTTGCCAAAGCACTGTCCCGAAAAAATATCCCACCAGAAGCTGTTGTGCGGGGTGAGAGAACGGTACAAATCGACACCACGGCATTCACAAGCCAGTGGTCTATGGATATCAATAAGTTCAAAATCGGCTTATTGAAAATTGCCTATGAATTCGCTGTTGACACTCTCCCAGTCTACTTTGAGGACGAGGAGGCGGTGCGTATTTCTGAGATCCTTCGGGATGCTAAGTACGATGATATTCTGAAGTATGTTAAAATTGGAAATGGTCTACAACAAGAAATCTGGGGCCCCTTCAGTCAATTCTTGGATTTGGATAGCCGAAGCCATTATCTAGCTCTATCTGCCAATGACAGCATGGGTTTGGTGTGCCTCGTCAAGCTGCACGACCTTTTCGCTGTTGGTGTAGTGCTCTCCTCGAAGCGTTACCTTGGAGAAGGCGAGATGCACGTCGGAATCAACTCACTTAATGAGAGCAACTTCGTAAAACTCACTGGAACGGAGATGATCAATAAGTGCCTAGGCCCGCGGCATACCCGACCTTGTTACTACCTTGACTATGATGCCAAGGAGGAAGTAATAGCAGAAATAAAATCCCCCGGATTTCGCTACCAAGGACAGGAAAATGAAACTGTCCCACTTTACACTTCCCAGGGCGAGCTGATCTGTTACCTGGAAGACGCTATAAAGCTTGCCCAGATCGAAGCCAAGCACACTGAAAAAATATGTACTCATACTTACTGGTTAAAACGTGACGTGGAGTACCATGTTAAGGCAGTTGATACTGGAAACCTATTTCGTATCGTCGGGTACGAAATGGAACAGGAAAAACTGAGAAAGCTGTGATCGTAAGCCTAGGCACTGTACGAAAAGAAATGTCGTAGACACCGCCGCCAGCAAGCCAGTGTGACCATCGCGGCGAAGCTTTCCGCCAGCTTGCAATAGCGTGTTCCCAGGCGGCGGTGTTCCTTAAGCCAACCAAATAACCGCTCTATTACATTCCGCTGCCGATATTTGGGCTTGTCGAAGAGACGCGGCAAGCCGGGCTTTGGCTTGCGTTTCATGTCCCGCAGGGGAATCACCGGCTGCATTCGATAACGATCGCAGTACCGGCGCAACGAGTCAGCGTCATACCCCTTGTCTGCCAAGAGCCAGCGGCATCGCTTGCGTGGTCTACCGCGACCAGAGGGGATGTGGACACCATCGAGCAGCGGTTGAGCATGTGAAATGTCGCTTGCCTGACCACCAGAGAGGGTGAAGTGGAGCGGTATGCCTCGGGCGTCGCAGACCATGTGAACTTTCGTCGTCAGTCCACCCCGACTTCGTCCAAGTGCGTGGTCCGCTGGTTCTTGCGCCCCCCTTTTTTGCCTGCGCCGGAAGAGGCTCGGGTGGCTTTCACTGCCGTTGAGTCGATGCACCAGGTATTCAGGTCGATCAGACCTTGCGCATTAAGTTTGACGTGTAGTCGCTTGAGCATCTTGTTGAAGGTGCCCTGATTTCGCCAGTCTCGAAATCGCTGATAGACCGTCGACCAAGGCCCAAATCGCTCAGGCATGTCCCGCCATGCTGCACCGGAGCAAAGCACCCACAGCACGCCGTTGAGCATCAAGCGGTCGTCGACTCTTGGGCGTCCGGTGCGTCGATGTTCAGCAAAAAGATCAGCGACTATTTCCCAGTCTGCGTCGGAAAGTTCGTATCGTTTGGGCATGGCAGAGTCCTTCGCCTAAATGGCAAGAACTCTACGGAAACTCAGGCCGTCAGGGGCCGCGATGGGGTTTCAAAGGTTTTCATACAAAATCTAGCACCTGATATTCCCTACAGAAAAGGCTTGCACATGTCTGAACCCATCATCCCCTGGATGGGCGGTAAGCGCCGCCTGGCCGATCGCCTCATTCCTCTGTTTCCGCCCCACGAATGCTACGTTGAAGTCTTTGCTGGCGGTGCCGCGCTTTACTTCATGCGCCCCCAAGCTGCACCGGTTGAAGTTCTCAACGACATCAACGGTGACTTGGTGACGCTGTACCGCGTAGTCCAGAACCATCTAGAAGAGTTCGTGCGGCAGTTCAAATGGGCGCTTAGCTCGCGTCAGGTGTTCGAGTGGCAGAAGATGACCCGCCCCGAAACGCTCACTGACATCCAGCGTGCGGCCCGGTTTTTCTACCTGCAGCACCATGCGTTTGCTGGCAAAACCACTGGGCAGACGTTCGGTACCGCCACGACCGGCCCTGCCATCAACCTGCTGCGGATTGAAGAAAACCTCTCGGCCGCCTGGCAGCGTTTGTCGGGCACTTACGTCGAAAACCTGCCCTGGCTTGAATGTGCCGAGCGGTATGACCGTGCCCACACCTTTCATTACATGGACCCGCCTTACTGGCAGACCGTTGGCTATGGGGTCGAGTTTTCATTCGCGAATTACGAGCTGATGGCGGACTTTATGCGGTGTTGCAAAGGAAGGGTGATGGTCAGCATCAACGACCACCCGGACATTCGACGGGTGTTCGAGGGCTTCCATGTCGATACGCTGAATATTCGCTACAGCGTTACCAACCAGCGACAAGGAAAGGCTGACGTCAGTAGCGAACTGGTGATCATGAATTGGGAACCAGCAGTCTTGGGGCGGCTGCTTTAGATCGATGGGCATGTGCGTGAGGCAGCTGGTGGATCGCCGGTTCCATTCGGTTATGCGTTTGAAATATTTCGGCGTCTGGTTCTTGCTTTTTGATTGACGAAATAACCGTGCAATCAAATAATTGGCAGTAGATGAACTGGGGGAGTGAGTCTTCGCTCATCTGAGGCTCAGCTTGATTTGGGCTTTGATTAGGGTAGCAGGGGGATCACGTTTTTTTCTTGTTTCCAGAGCTTGTCTTTTTAATATTCTTGTTTTTAGGAGTCCCAATGGAATTACAAAAAGAAATTCTACCGAATCGTGAGTCATTTGGTGCCGATCCTTTTGGATACAGTTCTTCGGCTTGGATAACTTTGGGGGCTGGTTCAGACACTGGCGGGTTTCCCTGTAGATATTTCAAAACCACCAACAACCGAGGATTTAAAAAGCCCGATACTATGGTTGACCCAAGCAGAGGCAATGTCGCAAGCTGCGTTTACGGTAATCAAAGCCGAACCAAGTTTCGATTCTATGCCCATTTATGCGAGGGGGGTGTGTGATCATCAATACTGCGCCGTAGGATTGATGCTGGTTGGCTATAGCTTGGAGATATGCTTGAAGGCTATGGCGATTCTGAGTAATGGTGTCGCAGATTATATTGCTAAGGAAAGGACTTTCTATCATCATCGACTAGTATAACTGGCAAGCTTTATCCCGGGACTTAGCGTTAAAGATAATGCGATTTTACAGATGCTCACGCACTTCACCTTATGGGCAGGCAGGTATCCCGATCCAGGGTCTAGTCGAGTGAGAGATGCAGAGGAGGTTTTTACAGTTTCTGAAGAGCATAAAATTTCTGGAAAAGACCTATTCGAACTTGTTACGCGTGTAATGAGTCACAGTCGGCTGGTGGTAGAGGAGGCCACCCGCTGATTATTAAAAAATGGAATTTGTTGCAGCTGTTGGCTGAGCATCGATCCTATAGCTTTCCCCTGAACTGCAGATGCTGCTTTCTCACCTCACCGAACCACCAACCAAAAGGGGCGACACGCTCAAGAAAACGATGCTGACGGATGTAAGTAATGTAGTTGTGGTTGTGGTTGTGATGGCTTATGCGAGATTTTAGGGTGCGCTTCTTGATTTTGAGTGTGAAAACGTTCTGTTCGAGTTTCGCGAGTCAAATTTTGGTGTCCGTGCACGGTTGTGCGAGTAATAGTTAGTATGAGTATTTTTTTGTTGTTTGTTAAACCTTATGCTTTTCTGGCGCACTTAGCGGCTTATGGGCTTGCTCAGAATTTGGAAGGTGTTGGTTTGTTTGGCTTCATAAATGATGTCTATGAGCCGGGCTTTCCATATCTAATAATGAATTTTGACCCGACTCAGGGTGTTAGTGTCATAACGGGTGGTATTTTGTGCTGTTTACCATTGCTATCATTAATGCTGGTAAGAGGTGCATTTGTACTAGGGAAGCTTTTGGGTGTTCTTACAGCGCTTGTTGTTTTTGCTCCAGGTGTGTTGAGTATTTTTGGTGTTACAGTCGGCTTTGAAAGCTACACCCCTGAAGAGTTCGTTTTGGGGGCTGGCTATCTTGGTGGGTTATGGAATAGTGGAGTTGTTTTTGTCTTGGCCTTTGTGCTGGGGTGGGCAGTGATTTTGATGGTTGCGAATTTATTTAAGAGTCAAAAGTTCAAGCACGGCTACGATCATGTCTGGTGTTTGCTGACTCTCGTGGGGTGTATGTATCTGGTGGTGGCCTCTCAAGTAAAGTGGGATGAAAGACAGGTCTCCCAAATCAACGGGTCGCTAGAGCATTATTTGAATGTGTTCAGCAGAGGCTATTCTTTATTAAAGGAAGAATGTTTGCCTGGAGGTAGGCTAGCTGGTGAAGCTGATGTATGCAAAAAAGTTACGTTAGTTTCTAGGGTGCTAGTGCGTGATGTTGAAGGGTCTGATCCAGCAGTGCGACGTTATGGTGGCGCCTGGCTCAAGTCTGCGCTAATGCAACACGATATAGATAAGGTTAATCTGGTTTTATGCAAGGAATATAGCTCTCAATGCACTGTCCTTCCTGACGGATTAGCGCTTGATCTTAATGATTTTGATGAGGCAAAAATTATTCCTTCGGAGGCCCATCTTCAGAGAGTTAAAAAGCTATATTCGAAGCTGGGTATTTATGTTGATAAAGTTAAAGCTGCCGAGGAGCATGAGAATCTAAAGTATTTTCTATTCTGCTTTATCTCATTTTTGGCAGGTGGAAAGGCCGCAACCTCGTCTATTTCAATTGTCGGAGAAGGAAACCTGAAATCTAGCTCGTGGCTATATTTAATTTTAAGATTTGTGAGTCTGAGTTTTTTTCGTTGTGTAGTGTTAATTTATGGCAGAATATTTGTTTTAAAAAACCTATTTTTAATATTTTACTTTTATGCTTTGCGCTTTCTAGCGTGTTTGGGGCGGAAAGGAAAGGAAGCGTTTTTGTTGTTGAAAAAGAAGCGCTGGCTTGCTTTTTCTAAAATAAGTGAGTGATAGGCTCCTCGGGGCAAGTAGCTTCAGATCGGCTCTATCAGTTCAGGCCCCAGGTTTCGCACGTTGCTCACGGCTGTGTCGACTTTGAACCACTCAAACACGTCTCCGGGCTCGCCCTGGTGTAGTGCCATCTGTTCGGTGTGCTCCTTGGATGTTGCCGGATCGAGCCATTCTTGGGCCAGATCCGGCGACAGAACCACCGGACGCCGGTAGTGAATGTCGACCATGCCGCCCTGGGCGTCGGTGGTGATGATCACGAAACCGTCGTGATCTCCGGGCTCATCGCCTGAATGAGGGAACTGGCCGATCGATGCGCATAGGATTAGCGAACCATCCTGGTGTCGAATCAGATACGGCTGTTTCTTTGGGCCGCCTTCATAGACCCATTCGAACCAGTTGTCGATAGAGCATATAGCGCGGTGTGGCCAGATCTGGCGGAAGAAAGGGTTGTGAGCGACTTTCTCGACCGGAGCATTCATCGGTGCAGCGTGGTCTGTCGCCCTGTGGGGCCTCCAGCTCCAGCGCACAGGGTCGGCGTATAGCGTTTCCTATGTGCAAGAGGGCGAGCTGCATTGTCGGTGCCGCGTTGTAGCGCCCCGGTGGCTGGTCACCGACGTTGTTCGCCAGAGCCCCAGGCATGCTGAGCACTTCGACGAAATCGTGAATGCCACGGTACTGCGATAACCGGCCACACATTTTGAATCCTCCGTTGCCCGGTATCTACTCAATGTAGATCAGCCTGAGGAGCGCTTCGGTCGCCAGGAAATTGAAAATCATTGATTGCTGAGTACAACACTGTTTTTTGTACAGTGCGGAGGTCGTCATGCTTTTCGTCATCACCCCGCGTCGGATTCGTAGTGTTGCCGTTCCCAAGGTGCCGAGTCTGTCTTTGGCGACATCCATATCAGCGAGTCAATGAACCGCGCGCTCAGCCGAGCCACGTTTACAGCCTGGGTCTTCAACCCGGGCTAGCCAAAACGTTCAAGCAACCGGGCTGTGGGGACCGCTACATTCCTTTCGTTCTGAATGCTCCATCCTGGCTCGGTTGCCTATTATCGAAAACCTTGCTCGCGCTTTCTGGCGCCTTTCGTCAAGGAGGCTACACTTGAGGGCAGGTATTATGTGTCAGCCAGTCGTTGGCAAGCCCCCTCAGTTCTTCGCCATTGCTGTCTTCATTGCTGTTACCTCAATCAGCAAGAACCAGTAAGCCAAGGAGAACTGTCATGAGCAAGAGTACCCGCGCCCCTAAACCTGCAGCTACGGATCAAACGCTTAAGACTATATCAAGCCTAGCGGAAATAAAGGCAGATACAATAATAAAAATAATCCCCACTGCAGATTTGCAGTTTTATCTATATGCTTACGCCCCAACCGGTGAGCAGATTTTCATTACTAGTCATAGCACTCCTCCTCCTCGCTCATTGTGGACACTTCATCTCCAGGTGGTGGGGGAGAGCGCGTTTTATCACATTCGGTCTTACCCAGATAGTCACCTATACATGACTTATGTAGCAAGCCAAGAAAAAGTATTCCTTAGAACTTACAGCGGAAACGATGATCAAAAGTGGCTTTTTTTGATCGCGGATGTTGCAGATGGTCGCGGGATTTTTAATATATGCAATATAGTACAAGACAAAAGCTATCTAAGCGTCCGCCTTCCTCTAACGAACGGATCGCCAATCCTTACTAAATATGATTTTAGTGATTTCACTCAGCGTTTTATTCTACAGTCCGAGGGGGAAACTCCTTAATAAGCAGAGGATACTCCTATTCATATTCAGTATTGCTGGCGGAGGATCATAAGGTATTCAAGCTAGAAGCGATTTGAGCGGGCCTCTACAATAAAAGGGGGGGCGTAAAGCCTCTCTTTTTAAATGGGGAGCCAACTGGACTAGCCCATACAAAACCGGACACCAGCCCCTCGTTAATTTGATGCCGTTTTTAAGCGCCTGAACTCTCTCGGAGATCAGTACTTGAGGGCGCTGCGTGGATGCTGCTCGTTGTAGTGCTCGAAGGCAATCGCCAGGTTGTGTAATGCTGTGCCGCTATAGCTAGTCGTGCTGGCGACCCAGCCGATAGCTTCGCGGTCACAGCAGTCCAGGGCGAAGCTGAGCGTGATGAAAAATAAATTAATGGATTAACCGTTCAGACCACTAGGGGACGATGCTGTCGGTGCGTTTGGGGTTAACTCTTCTATGTGGCTGCGCGGTTGAGCTTTGATTTTCAATCCATTAGGCTTGCTACCCACAAGGACCGTAGGTAAAAAAGGATTGATGAATGGCAACTTTCTACGACTATTTTAAAGAAAATATGGACGGGTTGGGCCTTCCTGCGCCCGAGTCGCTCTTCGGCACTGTGTCCACCGCAGTGGCCACGGCTTCGACGCTCCTTACTCAAATAGACAAGTTCGGTAAAACGGTCACCCTCGGTGAATTGATCAGTGCTGGCACTCGCCTTGAAAAACTCGCCATAATCGGCGCCTGCTCAGCAGCGTTTTATGTGGGGGCCGTGATTGGCAGTATCGCCGTCGCTACTGGTCGGAGTCTTTCTGGGGGGCTATCCATCGCCGATGTGCTGGCCATGGCCCGGGCCAACAACCTTGATCGAGGTTGGCTGAGTGCCTGCCTAATACAGTACCCAGGCGTGTACAAACCTGAATTGCCAGGCCGTCAGTTGTATCGCAACGCCAGGGGAATCGCATGAAGGACTCCATTCTGTTGCTTCTCGCCGCTCTGGTGGTGGCCGTCGTGTCCTGGGCATTCTGGCATTTTGCCGGCGCTGATGGATTTTCAGTTTTGAACATTGTCGCGCTTGTCGCTTTGGCCGCGGATAACCTCCGGCTGCGTAGAAGGTTGAAGCGGTCGCTTTGATTTTGCTGTCGTCATCAGGCTGCTCTGGTCCTCAACCTCACTGAAAATTTACCCCAACCTGGCATGATTGGGTTTTCGTGATGGTGGCGGCGTAGCAGTGGAGCCCGGAATTTTTCGGGATCAGTGTTCGTTCGGCAGAACGCTGGTGGAGGGTGAAATCAGTTCCGCAATCAAAGGCTCCCCCCTTGATTTTAAAGGTCTCCAGATGCACCTAGAATTTCAGGTTACGGAACTGATCTAAATGTAACTTCATGAAAAATAACAATTTATCCGGGGATTGCAAATCCATCTACGCCGGTTCGATTCCGACCTCGGCCTCCACTATTCAAAAGCCCCGTAGATTCGTCTACGGGGCTTTTTTTTGCTTGAAAAGTGTCGTTTTCGCCGCTTTCGGCTATTTTCGTCGCTGAGCACTGTTAGACATCATAAATTTCGGCAGGTGGAAAGGCCACAACCTCGTTTATTTCAATTGTTGGAGAAGGAAATCTGAAATCTAGTTCGTGGTTGTATTCAGGTTTAAGATTTTTGGATTTGGGTTTTTTTGTTGTGTAGTGTTGGCTTATGGCAGGTTTTTTGTTTTAAACAATTTGTTTTTAATATGTTGCTTTCATGCTTTACATTTTTTATGTGTGCTTGGGGAGGAAGGAGAAGGAAGTGTTTTTGTTGTTGAGGAATAAGCGCTGGCTTGCTTTTTCTAGAGTAAGTAAGTGAAAGGCTTCATGGAACAAGTAGCTTCGGGTCGGCCTTATCCATTCCGGGATAGAACAATAAACAGTGGCTGACTACTGCCTTCTCTCTGGCGACAATTTGACATTGCTTACGGAAGGGCTAGACTTGGTCGGGTAATACGCGAATCCTGGCGACTCGTAGTAGCTCCTCTCAATTCTAGTGGTTTGAAGCGGCTTGGGCGTAAAGATAAGCATCCCTCTTAGTTTATTAAGTGGAGCACTGTCATGAGCCAATTTCTTACAATTGAAGATTACGTTACGCAAACTCAGAAGTATCGTGAAGATTATTTTCCGCCCAGTGCATACCCGGGGCCTAATTTGGGCAGTTTTCTGGCTATGCCTTATAATCAGCAGATTCTTGCTGTCAGTGAAAAGCTCCAACAAAGGCCTCCTAGTGATGAGCTTGTGTCTGACTATTTAGCTTGGGTTCCTCGAGAGCAAGGAGTAATTGATAATTACAGCGAAAAAAATATCCCTTTCCAAGGGAGTTGGTGGGCAGGGGGTGCAATTACTCAGTTCGATACTTACACTGTCTCCACTATTAGTGAAAGCGTAAAAATAATCACGGTGGCTATGCAGGAGGCTTTTCTTAACGGCAGTCATCGAATTTGTGGTTATATAGAGTCCGTAGATGACCAGAAAAGGTGGGCCTATCTTCTTAATTGTGTCGATTATGACGACAGTGCGCAGTCAGTCGGGGATTTCCTGAAAAATGCTATTGCCTCAATATCGGATTATGATAATGCCTATATTGCAAATATAAAAGGTACTGCGGTTTCCCAAGATCTGTCACACGTTGCTTTCTTGAGGAAAGGTACTTGTCGTGCTGTGCTTTTGCAAACCTTTGATTATGTAAATCCTCATAGTAGCAATATATCAGGATATCAGCATAACTACAGCATGATAGATTCCGCAAATTTCGATCTGTCGCATCAATATTAAGGCGCCCGCATGTTATATGCGAGCGTCTTGCTAGCTCGTCTAGGTCCTTGAAATATTTCAATATCGGGCTCTGTTTTTTGTGTTCGCCACAGCCTTCTTCAGGATCAGGCCGTTGCCCGATTAAAACCCCGTAGATCCGTCTACGGGGCTTTTTTTGCCGAAAAACATCGCTCCCGCCGCTTTTCGGCCATTTCCTCCGCCGGGCATCCTTAAAATCATAAGAGCACCTGTTAAAGGTGACGAGGTAGTGGCCTTTTGCTAAAGTCCGTTTTTTATAGGGATGAAATCAGATGAAACGGATGTTGCTCGTTGGGCTCGTGGCGGTGTTGTTGGCGGGTTGTGGAGATCCCAGGCTCGATGCCACAACAGAGGCGACGTTGCAGGAGTCCACGAAAAAAGTAGCTGAAAAGCTCTCTCCTGAGGAAAAGAAGCAGTTCGCGGCCGACCTGATGCTTATTGCATTGAGCAAAATGGATCTTGTGAACAAGTCGGCTGACGTCATGGAGCAGGAGATCAATTCGAGCATGAACGGCAAGACCGCCGCCGAATTGAACACCTTGGCCAACAACATTCGTTTTGAAAGGGATAAAAAGCAAAAGGAGCAGGCCTTGCTGGAGATCAAGGCGCTGCAGTCCAAGGTGGCCGCTGCTGCGGTAGCCAAGGCTGAACTGTCGAAGTTCACCGTGCCCAAGTCGAGAATACTGAGCCAGGCTGAAAAGTACTCGAATATCCCTCAGCCGATTATCGAGTTGACGGTTCAGAACGGCACCACCCACCCGATTTCCCGCGCGTATTTCAAGGCAACCATTGCCAGCCCTGAAAGAGCCGTGCCGTGGTTTGTTGATGTCTTCAGCTACGACATTGGTGGCGGGCTGGAAGCGGGCGAGGGCGCTGTTTGGAAGCTTCTGCCTGATAAATACGGCAAGTGGGGCCATATTGAAGCGCCTGCCAGTGCCTATGTCTCTGTTGAGGTCTATAGGTTGGATGGGCCAGATGGTAAGGCGCTTTTTGACGCTAGTGGTTTGAGTGAGGGGGAGCAGGCGAGGTTGGATACTTTGCAGAAACAGTATGGCGCGATCTGATAAAGGCTGATTTTCATGAACCCATTGGGAGGGTTCATGAGGGACACGGAATTACCTTTCGTGTTTCGCGGAAAGAAGGTATAGCTCTCGAATTATTTCGTTATACCTACTGGATCTGGTAGTAGACGCTGACACACCCTGTGTCGAAACCATGTGCCGACTGAAATATTTTATCTTTTGGCCAGCACCTATACTGAAGTTCGCTGACAGCGAAGCCATCATGTATGATTGGCTCCGTGCGTGGCCCGAGATAGATGCATGGAGTGAAAGTGCATAAGCTTATTACATCAAGGTGACTCTTAGTGTACTTATCTGAAAAATTATCGGCGATCACTTATATCGAGCACGGCTTTAATGTCGCTATGCAAGATAGCCTGCCTGCTAATTTGTTGCACCTGCATCAACAGCACTCCAACACGGTGGTTGAAGTGGGCTCAGATGATGAGTCGGGAAAAATAGCCGCCGATGCAGTCTTTACAAGGTCATCAAGACCCATCTCAATCATAACAGCAGACTGTCTGCCCATTCTGGTGAGCTCCACTGCTGAGCCTTTTGTAGCTGCGATTCACGCGGGCTGGAAAGGCTTATCCACTGGAATTATAAAAAACTCGTTCAGCGCTTTTTCTCTTGCTGGGGTTGATAAGAGCAGCTTGAAAGTGGCCCTTGGCCCCTGCATCATGGAGTGCTGCTATGAGGTACAACTCCAAATGATTCGTGATATAGAATCTATTCAGGGTGCACTGTGGGCAGGTGATCAACCCCCATGGTTTTCTAGCCGACCAGCTCATAGTGCGAACTCTGCCATTGCTACGCATGGGGAAGCCTGGCTGAGCCTTTCCAGATACTGCATGCTTCTTTTGATAGCTGAGGGTATAAACTCTAGTCAAATTGAAGAATCTGCCATATGTACCTATTGTTCAGATCTCGGATTTGGTAGTTATAGAAGACGACAACACAGATCGGAGCAAAAAACTTTTCAATACTCGTGGATTCGCTCTTTACTATAGTGTTCGGTGCGCAGTCACAGAATGATGGGCGTAGAAATTAACTCCGCGCCTCCCACGGAAAAAGCCCAGATTTATTTTCCATCATCGTGATAATGATGTGAAAGTAAATCGGCCCTCATTTTCCGCATTTTCTGGGCCATGGTAAGGTGAAGAGCATTTTCAATACCGCCCCTGTGAGCATCTGGTTTCTATGATTTTCGGTCCTGATCCATCCGTCATTCTATTTATTTCCCTGCTGGTATTGCTCACAGCGATGAGCTGTGTCGGGTTGCTGTGGGTCCTGGTTGCTTTGCTGTTCGCATCGACCCGGCGTCACCTGCGGCGCAATCCTCGGCGATATACGTGCTTGATCGCGGTGGCCCTGGTGTTTGTCGGGTTGGGCGGAGCGATGTGGCGGGACTTCCAGCGTATCGATGATGAAGAGCAAGCCCGGCAACAGGCATTGAACCCTAGATTGCTGGTTGATCTGCACCTGGGCGAGCTGCATTTTCCCGCGGGCAGCCAGGCCCATCTCGGTACCTTGGAACCTCTGGATTGGGAAGCAAAGCCCCAGGCACACGGTCTTGAAAGCTTGAAGTCCATTGAGCTGCCCGCATCCTTCGAGGTCCTGGGGTTGCCGGTGGTGGCGATTGATTTTGCGCCGGGCTATGACAACTCCCGTGTCCACTTGGAGCATGACCATTTCGTGCAAGACTGGCACTGTGTCGCCGGCAGTTGGGCGACCTTCAGGCGAGAAATGGAGGACACCTACCGGCCAAGCCGCTGGCATTTTTCCGGGTGCGACCTGGTCCCTGGCGAGAGTATTGCCGGTGTGAACTGGCCGGCGGGTACGGTGGTGCATGGCGCCGGTTCGGGCTGGATGCTGAGGGCCGAGGACGGGGACAACCTGGACATTGCCCTCGATGGACTTCAATTGGCCGCATTGCGCATGACCCTGGATCCACAGCGTGAGCCTGAGAGTTGGGAAGGGCAGTTGGCGCAGCCTGCCACGCTAGGGGACTGGCGTTACCCCGCGGGTACGCGAGTTCGGGGAAATGCCCGTGGCGCCTGGCTGTTCAGTCCTTCCGGTGAACAGGACGCGATCAATCTGCGCACGGGTGAAAAGGTCGCTCAGGGCCGCTCTATCCTCCAGCGGCGCGGCGCTGAAGCTTTGGTGGCCATCAAGGCCAACAGTGAGGTCGGGGTGATCGACTGGTTTGTGATTACTCCGCAGTAATCCTGCCGGGCACCCATGTGGATCAAACGATCGCGATGCCGCAGCCTGCGCCAACCCGGTTAAAACTTCCTTGCACTAATGAAACATTTGTTAGTTGTCCCTCGACGCGATGACACGGACCATGGTCCGTAGTAAACGCCAATCACGCTACTTCAGCACGAGGAAAACTGGCTCCATGCTTCAGAAGAAACGCTCACCGCAGCACACGGTCATTCACTGTCTGGGCAGGCTGAGCCTGCGCACAGCGGGTGCCGTCGTAATCACCCTCGCTACCTTGGGTGGCGCACAAGCGGCCACATCCCCCACGGATACCATCAAGGCATTCAAACTCTGCACTGGCGCGGATAACAACTCCCACGTACTGGAAGGGACCGTCGACCAGCACATGCGCAACGACGTGACCGCCATTCACTTCAAGCAAACCCCGGCGCATACCTCCTTTGATTGGCACAAGGACCCGGAGCCTCAGTACGTCATTACATTGTCCGGTACCCTGGCGTTCGTGACCAAAACCGGTGAGAAATTCACCCTGCATCCGGGTGAAGTGCTGGTCGCCGAAGACAATACCGGCTCGGGGCATCGCTGGAGTCTGGTCGACGATCAACCTTGGCAGCGTGGGTATGTGGTCCTGAAGCCTGGCGCGCCGGATTCGTTTATCCCGAATGACCCGGTTGCTGCGAAAGTATGTAAAGCGCCTTAAGAATGCTGTCCACCGCACCGCTGTAGCGCGCCACTGGCCCGGCACAACTGCCGGGCCAGCTCATTTCCCGCTGCTCCAGTCGATGTACACAGGCCAATTGGTAACGAACAGTTCAGTCATCCAGCGAATAGAGCAGTATTGGGCTGCGGCTAACGCCAGATTAAACGTGAGTCACGGACAGTTGGCTGATAATGCAAATTGAGCCGTCGGTTGGCGATGTGGTATCCGTATAGTCAATTTGATTGTAAATCCCTCCATGGAAATCAAAGGATTTGGACAGCCAGGAGCTTCCCAATTGAAGCGTTGGAGAGGAGGCAGACTGACCGCCGCTACTGGCGCTCACGATAATCGCGCCCTTAGAGTTGCTATGGATGCTCACCTTGAACTTCGCACCTAACGCAACGTTACCCAGCAGAAATGCAGGCGTTGGGTCGGCACCGTTGAATTCCTTTCGAAATGCATAAGTGAGTGAGTTCTTCTCCCAAAACACCTTGATTGCCGGGTCTACATCGTCCTGAACGTGCATCTGTGAAACCACGACCTTCTGAGCCGAGTTCACCTTCACCAGGGTCATCTCTTGCCGGTTCCAATGATTGGCGGCGCTAAGCAGGGTCCAGTAAATCGGCTCTTTCCATTCGCAGCGCGTTCGATGTGTACTCTTGCTGGATGCCCCCTTGGTAGGGGCCGTGAGCTGAATAGATCCATCTGGCAGCCGGGTTATTACGGTAGGGCACTCTGCGAGAGCCATAGTACCGTTCAGCTCCAGCGCTACCGGGTTGGTGGCTGACGTCGGCAATGGTGTGGCGATGTCGAAGTTGCTGATATCTACAGTCATGATGGTCATCCTTGGTCATGGGAACTGTTTTTAATTGACGCTGGCTAGTCTGATACCTGCGGACGGTTATAGTTCACCGATTGGAGGTCATTGAGGGCGGGTGTCGAACCTCGCGACCTCCTTGATCCCTGCCGCGCCCAAACCGCCCGCTTTGGATCAGCTTGATGGTTTTGAAAAGATGTTTACCAGGCTGCCATCCGGATCACGGAGCAGCAGGGAGGTATTGCCCCATGGCATTATCGTTATTGGCATCACAACTTCCGCATCACTGACCCGAAGCAGCACGGCCTCGACGTCATCCACTTGAAACTCCAGGATTGCCGAGCGGTTGCTGGCGGCGACGGCCAATCCGTTGTTATGAAGACGGATCAGGCGCTCATCGCTTATCGCCAGGACGACTCCGTCGAAGTGTATTTCGGCGAACCCGTCAGCAAGATGCCTGGGCTCAATGGTCGAGAGATTTTGATAGAACTGGACGAGGTGTTCGAACTTACCGGTGACGAGGCGGACAGACGAGAATTTCATGATTTGACCTGACAGAAATGAGAGGCCTCAGCCTACGTCAGGCCTCTGTCAGTTTCTGGCAGTATCGTTTTGCAAAACCCGGAAAAAGGAGCAAAAAGTGGAGTCCCACTTTTCGCCGTGGGCGAATAGTCGGGTGTCAACCCTCAAATGTTGCCCGCTCAATTTTATAAAAATAGTTTTCTTGCTGACCCACAGGGAGCTGCTTTATTGATTTATGGGAGAACGTCCCACCGATCTTCTCCACTGCCCGCTGCGAGCGAATGTTTTGACTGCCAATGTGGAACCAAACGGTGTCGACCCACTGAAAGGCATGCTTGAGCATCAGGTGTTTAAGTTCTCCATTGGCACGGCCTCCCCATTTTTCCCGGGCTAGAAAGGTGTATCCGATAGCAACCTCACGTTTTTCCTCGCTGAACTCATAGTAGCGAGAACTACCGACTACGCTGTTGCTGTCACGGTCGATAACGACCAGCGCGCTCTGCGAGGTAAGGGCTTCGTTAAACCATTCGCGAAAGACAGGTTCCTGGTAGCGCGTCGGGCTCGGGTGTTGAGCCCAGATCAATGGGTCGGATGCGACGCGGTAAAGTGATTCGAAATCCCCGGCTTCCAGCGGGCGCAGCTCAAGTGACTCACCCAGAATTGATGGGGAGACGGGTAGTGCTTGCATCATTTTCTCCTGAGAATCGGATGGCTTGTTCGGCTGCATCCACATTGGGGGCTTCATCGGCTTTATCGTCATTGCAGGCAGCTATTTCGATCCATTTACTGACGACTGTAACTGTAACCCGCGACACTTCGTTGTCGTTAGCTCAAGAAGATAGAAATTGATCAGCGATAATGTCGTGATTGTTTGCTGTTCAGCAGAAAATACATCTGCTACTTACGAGTTTGAGCTGGTTGCTGCAGCGTGCTGAGTCAGCATCTTTCTGATGCAGGAGGCTGGCAAGGACTCAGTCAAACCGTCAAGGCGTTGAGCACATGTACAGGATCGTTGTGAATGGCCCTCAAAAGGGCTTTCGCTGGGCCAGTGGGTTCACGTCGACCTTGCTCCCAGTTACGTAGGGTACCTAACTGAACATCGATCATCGCGGCGAACTTGGCCTGACTCAGTCCAGTAGCCTTGCGAATCGCTTTGATCTGCAAGGCGTCGACGGTAAATTCGCGAGAGGGCTGACGCTCACCTCGCACGATTTCGTCCATTTGCTGCACACTTTCCATCAGCTCATCAAAGAATTTGCTCATGGTTATCTCCATTGTTCAATAACCGCTTTCAACGCCTTGCGTTCGTCGACGGTCAGGTCTTGCTGTTCATTCTTTGCATAGATCATCAGCAGAGCTATCTGTGATGCAGAGACAAAATGGTAGTAAATCACTCAAGCACCACCCCGCTTACCATGGCCTTTAGCCGCCACGCGGATTTTCCTGATTCCGCCAGTACCTTCAATGACATCGCCAGCCGATGGAGCCAATACCAAGGCCTTCTGAAAGCTCGCATAAGCATCGTCATCAAGCAGCTCTCTTGAAGATTGGAGTTTCAATAAACATCATAGCCAATTACGCCACTGACTTACTGTCGTGCAATCCTATACCTGAGCAGTGGTAGCGTTCACGCGATCTTCTGTAACGGTGTATTTATGCCAGCATGGATCGCCGATGGACGATCCATCGCAAGAACCAGGCGGTTTCTTGTTCCTAAGACACCGCTCAGTGGCGTCCAATCAGCATGCGAAATGACCTCCAGAAAAAACTCATATTTCCCACGCGTTTCAGGCATGGGAGAATATTGCGTGCGCCAAACGTCAGGGCTACTGTTCAAGTGTCGCTGCAAATTCAGCGATACGGGGTTTGCAGCCCGGAATAACAGAGTTCCTTTTCGTAGCAGAGGAGCTTTATCGTGACCAAAAAAAACACTCCCGATTCACATCCGATCAGCAGCGCGCTCAGCACCACCGACAAAGACATCTACTTGCGTAAGATCTCTGATCTCTCTACCAGCGGAAATGAGGAGGTCCCGGTCAGCGAGCCCCGTTTGCTCGACACCCTCGCATTCACCTGCGCCAAACCCGTCACTCCCGAAGCCCCGTACAAACCCACACTGTTTGCCATTCAACCGGGCATCAACGCCCAGGACGCACTGACCTACGTCTCAAACCTTCTCGAAACAGCAGAACTCAACGGCGATGAAATCAGCCTGCACACCAACCCCGTCGAGCGAGCGCTGTTCTGGGGCATGCTGCATTCGGTGGAGGTAGCGCGTGCGGTGGTGGACGCACTGCTTGAGGGCGCGTCTCCCTCTAATCAGCTAGCGTCCGCGTTGAACAATCACCCGATTGATCGCTCTGATCGGTAGGCTGGACCGCCAGGGAAAGACGAGGAGGGCAGCCGCTGGAGATCAGTCTGCACATAGTAGCCATCCGTTGCTCCGATGTGCAGGCTGTCGTGATCATGATCAGCCTTTGAGGCTGACCTTGGTGGCGTACCACTTGCATGCGACTGGCAGCATCTTTGGCAATTCCCACTGGATTAAGGATTTTCCCTTTGGCACTGCACCTTTGGTTTACTTTCGCCCTGGCCTACCTGGCAACGACCCTGTCTCCCGGTCCAAACGTACTCTTGGTCGTACGCAATACCTTGCGCCATGGGCCCCCAGCCATGGCTGTAACACTGCTCGGCAACCTTGTCGCTCAGTTGCTGGTGACCAGCGGCGTGGCACTGGGCGTGGGTGCTATCCTCATTGCCGTGCCTACGGCATTCCTGGCGTTAAAAGTCATTGGCGCCGGTTATCTGATCTACCTCGGGTTGCGCCAATTATTGGCCCGTACGCCAGTGGTCCGGTCAGAAGGTGAGCCGCAAACCAGTCCACCGTCATCGAAATGGAACATTGGTATGGAGGCGTTTCTGGTCTCCGCGAGCAACCCCAAAACGCTGATTTTTCTCTGCGCTTTTTTACCGCAGTTTCTTGATCATGATCGGCCCATTCCCGGGCAGTTCCTGATGATGTACCTGACCATTGCAGCTATCGTAGTGATCGTCCATTCGGTTTACTGCTACACCGCTTACCGATTCAGTAAACGCCTCAGCGCCGCGCATTGGGTCGTGGCCTTGAAGCGCACCACCGGGGCGATATTCATCGGTCTGGGCGTACGCTTGCTGAACACCAAGGCGCTGTAAGCCGAAATCCGGTAAATCCAATTTATCAGTATGGAAGTCACCCATTCCTTTCTTGAAGAACACTCCATGAAAAGCACACAAGCAAATGGCTCTTTTGAAATCAGACTAAACCCCGAAACCCTTAGCGAACCGGCTACCGGGACAGGTCTTGGACGCATGTCCTTCAACAAGGTCTTCCAGGGCGACCTCGTGGCGACCAGTCAAGGTGAAATGCTTTCTTTGCGCAGCAGTGTGCCGGGTTCCGCCGGCTACGTGGCGATGGAAACGGTGACCGGCACGCTTCAGGGGCGCAATGGCAGCTTTGTATTGCAGCACAGCTCCTCCATGACTCGCGGCGTAGCGGAGCAGTCCATTAACGTTGTGCCTGATTCCGCTACCGGGGAGCTTGCAGGGCTTGCCGGTCGCCTGGTGATCACGATTGAGGACGGTCAGCATTCCTACCAGTTTGACTACTCACTGTCCTGAGACCAGCAGGGAGAGGCGAGGGTGGTCGTGCCTCTCCCCGGCACTTCACGGATAGCTGACTGCCTGCACCCAGTTGGCGCCCTTGCCAGAAGGTGCACCGGAGCTACGCGTCAGCGTGCCGTGTAGCGGGTCGATGGCATACACACCCACCTCAGGGCTTTTCTCTCCGGTCACCAGCAGCCATTTCCCCGACGGATCGACGGTGATCCCCCGCGGTTGCTGTTCGACCTTGATGTTCTGCAGAAAGCTCAGCTTGCCGCTTTTGCCGTCTACCGAAAAGGCACTGACCGTGCTGCCGGTGCGTTCCGAGGTGTAGAGGAAGCGCCCGTTGGGAGTGAGCTTGATATCGGCGGCCCAGATCAGGTTGGCCGCCAGCGGTGGCGGTGTCGGTTGGCCAGGCTTGATCATCGGTCGGGCGATGCCGCGTACCAGGCCCGAGTCGGCGGGGATGGCATTGACTTCGGACAGTGCGCTCAGGCGTCCGCTCTTCGGGTCGATGGCGAATGTGGTCACGGTGCCGGCCATTTCGCTGAGCAGGTAGAGAAAGCGGTTATCAGCCGAGATCACCGGATGACGGGGACCACTGCCCTTGGGCATGTCTATATGCCCCAGTGGCGTGAGCTTGCCGCTGACGGCGTCGAACCTGAATTCCAGGTACTGATCGGAACCCAGGCTGGCGGCGTACACAAAGCGATTGGTCTTATCGACAATGATCGAGTGGGCGTTCGGGCCGGTCTTGATGACTTGTCGTACATCATCGCTCACCACACCCTTGGCATCGATGGCGTTGACGCTGATCAGGTCCTCGCCGTACGACGCACCAAACAGATAGCGACCGGCCCTGTCCGTCGAGATATAGGCCAGGCTGTCGGCCACGTTGGCGTTCTTCAGGTGCTTGAGAGCCCCGTTGGCCGGGTCGATGGCGTAGGTCGCTACCGAATAGGGTTTGGCGCGTATGGACGCATAGAGTTTGCTGCGGTCGGGGCTCAGCGCCAGGGGCATCACGCCGGCCCCGACGTCGGTGGTGGCCAGCGGCTGCAATTGCCCCTTTGCCGACAGCTCATAGCTGTTGAGCGTGCCGTCGTTGGCATTGGAGACGTAGACGTAGGTGTTGGCCCAGGTCAGTGGGGTGATCATCAATAGTGCGGCACCGGCGAAACCTTGAAGGGTTTTGGTTCGACTCATTTTAGGGACTCTTTATTGTTGTTTTTAATTGTCTGTCATCGTATGACTTGGTCTGATTGTTAAGCGGCCGCGCCTCCCTTGTCAATCCTGAGGCTGATCAGGGAGACAGGGGTTGCCTGTGTCGTTTGTGATCGATGTGGCATCCATCCGTATGACGGGCTGCTCCATGGTTTGGACGTCCGTGACGTCTTCACCAACGGAGCTGACTGCCGACCCGACGACTTGGGGAACTTCAGACTATTTCGAATGAGAAGGCGTAAAGGCTAGGCCGCGCCCGGCCGCGCGCGGGCATTTCTCCACGCCGCTCGTCACTTGCTTAACTGACAAGAGTTTCACGATCGGCGTACCGCCCCAGAAAGCTTAGGTTCAGGTTGCCGGGCGCAACCTCGATAGCAGACTAATCTTCAGGGGCATGGCCAGTGGCCGTTACCCGTAAAGAAACAAGCCCCAGGGGAGAGATGAGTGAAGCACAGCAAGGGAACAAGCATTCTGCTGGTGGTCGTGGTGCTGGGGCTTCTGGTGGGAGGCTGGGTGCTTTATCACAGCTTGAACAAGCCCAAGGGCAAACCGCCTTCGGTGGGCGATCCGGTGACGGCCGTCGCCGTCAAGTTGATGGATGTGCCGGTGTATATCGATGCCCTGGGCACGGTGACGCCGACCCGTAGCGTGACCATGGTCAGCCAGGTCTCCGGCATCCTGTCCTCGGTGGACTTCAAGGAAGGCCAGCGGGTCAACAAGGGCCAGGTGGTGGCGCGCATCGATGACCGCGCGCTCAAGGCCCAGTTGGCCCAGGCCAAGGGCGTGCTCGCCCACGACCAGGCGGTGCTGGTCAATGCCCAGCGTGACCTGGCGCGCTTTCGCGAATTGATCAAGGTCGGCTCGGTCAGCCAACAAACCCTCGATACCCAGGTCGCCACGGTGCAAGAGCAACTGGGGACAGTGGCCGCTGACGATGGGGCGGTGCAGAACCTGCAAGTGCAGGTGAGTTATTGCACCATCACCTCGCCGGTGGATGGCATCGTCGGCCTGCGCCTGGTGGACCCCGGCAACTTTGTCTCCGCCGGTAGCACCACGGGGATCGCGGTGATCACCCAGATGAACCCGGCAACCGTGGTGTTCGCGGTACCGGAGGACGATCTGGGGGCCATCGATCAGGCAATGACAAAGGGCAAGGTCGATGTCCTGGCCTATGACCGCAACAAACATAACCTGCTGGCCAGCGGGACCTTGCTGGCCCTGGACAACCAGGTCGACACCACCACCGGCACGGTACGGGTCAAGGCGCAATTCAACGACACCGGCAATGCGTTGTTCCCCAATCAGTTCGTCAATACCCGGCTCAAGGCCGATACCTTGCAGCAGGTTGCGGTGGTCCCGACCCTGGCGATCCAGCACGGCAGCAAGGGTGATTTTGTCTTCGTGGTACAGGGCAACAAGGCCAGCCTGCGCACTATCAAGAGCGGGCCGGTCAGTGGCGACCTGACGGCGGTGCTGGACAATGGCGTGAAAGTCGGCGAGCAGGTGATTACCGAAGGGGCCGACAAACTGGACAACGGCTCCGCAGTGAAGGTGGTCAGCCAGTGAGTTCAGCAATGTCTCAGACACTCTATTTGTGCCGGCCAGGTAGTCATTGCTCATGAACGTCTCCAGACCCTTTATCGAGCGCCCCATCGCGACCACGCTGTTGATGGTCGCCATCTTCCTGCTGGGGTTGCTCGGCTATCACTTTCTGTCGGTTTCGGCCCTGCCCGAAGTCGATTACCCGACTATCCAGGTCTTCACCCAATACCCCGGGGCCAGCCCGGATGTGATCAGTTCCTCGATCACTGCGCCGCTGGAACGCCAGTTCGGTGAAATGCCCGGCCTCAAGTCCATGGGTTCCACCAGTTCCAATGGTGCTTCGGTTATCACCCTGCAATTCGACCTGTCGCTGTCACTGGATATCGCCGAGCAGGAAGTACAGGCTTCGATCAATGCCGCCGGTACCTTCCTGCCGGCCAACCTGCCGTACCCACCGGTCTACAGCAAGGTCAACCCGGCCGATGCGCCGGTCCTGACGCTGTCGCTGACCTCCGATGTATTGCCCCTGACCAAGGTCGAGGACCTGGCCGATACCCGCCTGGCGCAGAAGATCTCGCAGATTTCCGGGGTCGGGCTGGTCACCATCAGTGGCGGCCAGCGCCCGGCGGTACGGATCGAGGCCAACACCTCGGCGCTCAACAGCATGGGCCTGTCCCTGGAGGATGTACGCACCGCCCTGGGCGCGGCCAACGTCAACCAGGCCAAGGGCAATATCGACGGCAAGTTCCAGGCGTTTTCCATCGGCGCCAACGATCAGTTGCAGTCGGCCGAGGAATACCGCGACCTGGTGATCGCCTACAAGAATGGGGCGCCGATCCGCCTGGCGCAGATCGCCACCTCGATCCAGGGCGCGGAAAACCCACGGCAGGCGGCCTGGACCAACGACACGCCTTCGATCGTGCTGAATATCCAGCGCCAGCCGGGCGCGAACGTGATCCAGGTGGTCGACCGGGTCCAGCAACTGCTGCCCACGCTGCGCGCCAGTTTGCCGGGGACCTTGAAGGTCAGCGTGCTGACCGACCGCACCCAGACCATTCGCGCCTCGGTCACCGACGTCCAGTACGAACTGGGGGTTGCGATACTGCTGGTGGTGCTGGTGATCTTCCTGTTCCTGCGCAATGTACCGGCCACGATCATCCCGGCCGTCACCGTGCCTTTGACCTTGATCGGTACCCTGGCGGTGGCCTACATCCTGGGCTTTTCCCTGAACAACCTGACCCTGATGGCGCTGACCATTGCCATCGGTTTCGTGGTCGACGACGCCATCGTCATGATCGAAAACATCACCCGTTACCTGGAGGAGGGCGATACACCGTTGCAGGCCGCGCTCAAGGGTTCGGCACAGATCGGTTTCACCATTATCTCGCTGTCGGTGGCACTGATCGCGGTGATGATCCCGCTGCTGTTCATGGGCGATGTGGTCGGGCGGCTGTTCCGCGAGTTCGCCATGACGGTGGCGGTGACCATCGTGATTTCCGCGATCATCTCCCTGACCCTGACGCCGATGATGTGTTCGCGCATGTTGCGCAATCACAGCGGGGAGCGGCGTCCGGACTTTTTCGACAAGATCAACGGCTACTACGTGCGTGGCCTGGACTGGATACTGCTGCACCGCACCCTGACGCTGATTTCCATCGTCTTCACCGCGCTGCTGACCCTGTTCATCATCGTGGTCATGCCCAAGGGCTTTTTCCCCGAGCAGGACACCGGGCTGATCCAGGGTATTTCCCAAGGCTCGCCCACCGTGTCGTTCCAGCAGATGGAGCTGCAACAGCAGAAGCTGGCCGCGCGGATTCTCAAGGACCCGGCAGTGGCCAGCCTGTCGTCCTTTGTCGGTATCGACCAGACCAACCCGACCATCAACCAGGGCAACCTGCTGATCAACCTCAAGGATCGCGGCGAGCGCGACAGCGCGGCGGTGGTGATTCGTCGGCTGTCGGATGCCAATGCCGATGATTCCGGGGTGCGCCTGTACCTGCACAGCGTGCAGGACCTGACCCTCGACGCGACGATCTCGACCACCAGCTACCGCCTCGGCTTGCAGGCCACCGACCCGCAGGTCCTGGAAGAGTGGACGACCAAACTGCTCTCGGCCATCGGCAAGGACCCGATGTTCAGCGATGTGCAAAGCCAGGCGATGCAGTTCGGCAACCAGATCCAGATCAATATCGACCGTGCCACGGCCTCCCGCCTGGGCGTGACGCCACAGGCCATCGATAACGTGCTGTACGACGCCTTTGGCCAGCGCCAGGTGTCGACCATCTACACCCAGCTCAACCAGTATCACGTGGTGATGGCCACCGACCGGCCACCGCGCAATATCGCCGACTTGCTGACCGGGCTCTATGTCACCACCAGCAGCGGTGCCGTGACGCCCCTGGCGAGCATGGCCACCCAGCAGGTGATCCGCACCCCGATCACCATCAACCGGCTGGGCCAGTTCCCCTATGCCGACATCTCCTTCAACCTGGCTCCCGGCCAGACCCTGGGCGCGGCGGTGACGCGCCTGGACCAGATTGAAAAAGACGTCGGCCTGCCATTGACGGTACAGGCCAACCTGGAGGGCGCCGCCGCGACTTTCCAGTCCTCGCTGTCGAACCAGATATTCCTGGTGGTGGCGGCGATTGTGGTGGTCTACCTGATGCTCGGTATTCTCTATGAGAGCTTCGTGCACCCGGTGACCATTCTCTCGACCTTGCTCTCGGCGGCCCTCGGCGCCTTGCTGGCGTTGTTGATCACCGGCACCCAGTTCGACATCATCGGCTTGATCGGCATTGTGCTGCTGATCGGGATCGTCATGAAGAACGGCATCATGATGGTCGACTTCGCCCTTGAGTTGCAGCGCAACGACGGACTCGACCCGGTGGCGGCGATTCGCAAGGCTGCGGAACTGCGTTTCCGGCCGATCCTGATGACCTCCATGGCCTCGCTGTTCGGCGCGGTGCCGTTGGCCCTGGGCACCGGCATCGGCTCGGAGCTGCGCCATCCGCTGGGCATCGCGATCATCGGCGGGCTGTTGCTCAGCCAGTTGCTGACGCTGTTTTCCACGCCGGTGATTTTCCTGGCGATGAACCAGCTGGAACGTCGCTTCAGCAAGCGTCACGCCGAGACTGAGGGCTGATGCCGATGAACATCAGCGCGCCGTTTATCCAACGCCCGATTGCAACCATCCTGCTGGCGGTCGGCCTGGCCCTGTTCGGCTGGCTGGCCTTCCTGTTGTTGCCGGTGGCACCGTTGCCGCAAGTCGACTTCCCGACCATCAGCGTGCGCGCCTCGCTGCCGGGCGCCGATCCGGAAACCGTTGCCACGTCGGTGGCCACGCCACTGGAGCGGCAGTTCGGGCAGATCGCCGGGGTGACCCAGATGACCTCGTCGAGCAGCCTGGGCTCGACCCGCATCAACCTGCAATTCGACCTGAGCCGCAATATCGACGGCGCCGCCCGTGACGTACAGGCGGCCATCAATGCCGCCCGCAGCAACCTGCCCAGCGATTTGTCGGGTAATCCGACCTACCGCAAGGTCAACCCGGCCGACTCGCCGATCATGATCATCAGCCTGACCTCCGACAGTGCCACGCCGGGCCAGATGTATGACGTGGCCTCGACCTTGCTCGAGCAGAAACTGCTGCAGACCAGCGGCGTCGGCGACGTCAACGTCGGCGGCGGGGCGCTGCCGGCGGTGCGTATCGAACTCAATCCGGATCGGCTCAACCATTACGGTGTCAGCCTGGAGCAGGTGCGCGCGGCGATTACCTCCTCGAACGCCAACCTGCCCAAGGGTGCGTTGTCCATCAACGACCAGTCCTACGGGATCGGCGCCAACGACATGCTGTTCAAACCCGAGGATTACGCGCCGCTGATAGTCAAGCAGAGCAACGGTGACGTGGTGCATATCGCCGATCTGGGTTATGTCCGCGAGGATGTCGAGGACCTGCGCAACTTCGGCCTGTCCAACGGCCGGCCGGCGGTGCTGCTGGTGGTGTTCAAGCAGCCGGGGGCCAACGTCATCGAGACGGTGGACGCGGTCAAGGCTTCGTTGCCGTTCCTGCAAAGCTCGATCCCGGCCTCGATCAAGCTCAATATCCTGCTGGACCGCACCACCACCATCCGCGCGTCGTTGCACGATGTGGAAGTCACCTTGCTGGTGTCGATTTTCCTGGTGACCCTGGTGACCTTCGGCTTCTTCCGCGACTGGCGCAGTACCCTGGTGCCGGCCATCGTCGTGCCGCTGTCGTTGCTCGGCACCTTTGGCGCCATGTATTTCCTCGGTTACAGCCTGAACAACCTGTCGCTGATGGCGCTGACCATTTCCACCGGCTTCGTGGTGGACGACGCGATCGTTATCGTGGAAAACATCATGCGCCACCTGGAACGCGGCGAAAGCCGGGTGCAGGCGGCACTGGCCGGGGCGCAGGAGGTCGGTTTCACGGTGTTGAGCATCAGTGTCTCGCTGATTGCAGTCTTCATTCCTTTGCTGATGATGGGCGGCATCGTCGGGCGGCTGTTCCGCGAGTTTTCCATCACGCTGTCGGTGGCGATCCTGATTTCGATGCTGATCTCCCTGACCGTGACGCCGATGCTCTCCAGCATCCTGCTGCGCCCGAGCGAGGAGACGGGCTCGGATCACGAATACCCGGACTCGCGCTTCCATCGCTTCTATGACCGGACCCTGCTCTGGGTCGTCGAGCATTCGGCCTTGATGGGCTTGCTGACCGTGCTGGTCATCGTCCTTGCCGGTGTGCTCTATGTGCTGGTGCCCAAGGGGTTCTTTCCCCAGGAAGACACCGGGCGGCTGCAGGGCAGCATCATCGCGCCACAAAGTATTTCCTATGCGGCGATGCAAGAGGCCTTCAGCAAGATCAACCAGACCGTGTCGAAGAACCCGAATGTCGAAACTGTCGGTGGTTTTATCGGTGGTGGCGGTGCGATCAACAGCGGCCAACTGTTTATTGCCCTCAAGCCGGTCGGTGAGCGCAAGGATAGCGCCGACCAGGTGATCGCCCAGGTACGCAAGGCCCTCGGTGACCTGCCGGGAACCCGGCTGTACCTGCAATCGGCCCAGGACATCACGGTCGGCGGCCGGCAGAGCGGGGCGCAGTACCAGTACACCATGACCGCCGATGACCAGGCCACCCTGGATGAATGGGTGCCCAAGGTCGTCGCGGTGCTGCATACCCTGCCGCAACTGACCGATATCAACACCGACCAGCAGGACAACAGCCTGCTGGCCAACATCAGCATCAACCGCGACACCGCTGCCCGCCTGGGGGTCAATATCGGCAATATCGACCAGACCCTCTACGACGCTTTTGGCCAACGCCAGGTCTCGACCATCTACAAGTCGGCCAACCAGTACCACGTGGTGATGGAAGTGGCGCCGCCGTACTGGACCGATCCACAGACCCTCAAGTCGATCTATGTCCCGACCGGACCGGTGAGCTCCAGCCAGGTGGCCAACGCTACAACGCTTTCGGCAAGCGGCAAGACGCTGGTACCACTGTCGGCGCTGTCGGATACCGGCATCCAGCGCACGGCGATCTCCATTGCCCACCAGGGTACCTTCCCGGCGGTAACGGCCTCGTTCAACCTGGCGCCGGGCACCTCCATCGGCCAGGCCACGGTGCTGGTGGAAAATGCCGTGGCCCAGTTGCGCATGCCGGCCAGTGTGGTCGGGCAGTTCGCCGGCACGGCCCAGGTGTTCCAGTCGTCGGTGGCCAGCGAGCCGCTGCTGATCGTCGCGGCCCTGTTGTCGGTGTATATCGTGCTGGGGATGCTCTACGAGAACCTGATGCACCCGCTGACCATCCTCTCGACCTTGCCCTCGGCCGGTGTCGGCGCGCTGATCGCCTTGCTGCTGACCGGCACCGAGCTGTCGATCATCGCCCTGGTGGGGGTGATCCTGCTGATCGGGATCGTCAAGAAGAACGCCATTATGATGATCGATTTCGCCATTACCGAGCGGGTCCAGCACGGGCGCAGTGCCCGCGAGGCGATTCACCGGGCCTGCCTGATCCGCTTCCGGCCGATCATGATGACCACCCTGGCGGCCATTCTCGGGGCCTTGCCGCTGGTCCTGGGCAGTGGCTACGGTTCGGAGCTGCGCCGTCCGCTGGGGATTTCCATTATCGGCGGGTTGCTGCTCAGCCAATTGCTGACGCTCTACACCACCCCGGTTATCTATTTGTGGCTGGACAGCGCTTCCGAGCGGCTGCGCCGGCGCGGCAAGGAGTCTTGAACATGATGATGGGTCGACGCGCCCCCTGCCTGGTCCTGCTGCTCAGCCTGAGCATCAGCGGCTGCATGGTCGGGCCGGATTACCAGAAACCGCCGATCGAACTGCCGCAGACCTTCAAGGAAGGCGCGCAGTGGCAGCGGGCGGCCGCCAATCCCCAGGGGGCGCTGGACAGCCAGTGGTGGCTGGATTATCACGATCCGGCCCTCAACGACCTGATGATCCGCGCGGCCAAGGCCAACCAGTCGATTGTCGCCGCCGAGGCGGCTTATCGCCTGGCGCAAGCGCAAGTCGCCTCCAGCCGGGCCGGGCTCTGGCCGACGGTGACCGCCGGACTGTCCGGTTCCCGCGGGGTGGGCAAGAGCGGCAGCAGCGGGGCAACCACGAGCACTTCGGGCGGTTCGGTCGAACAGAGTGTCAGCGCCACCCTCGGCGCCAGCTGGGAGCCGGACCTGTGGGGCCTGGTACGCCGTGGCATCGAGTCGAGCCAGGCCTCGGCCCAGTCCTCCGATGCCCTGTTGGCGGGAGTCCGGCTGTCCATCGGCGGTAGTGTCGCCAGCAACTATTTCGGCATCCGCCAACTGGATATCGATATCCGCTTGTTGAACGAACAACAACGGATCAATCAGCAACTGCTGGACATCACCCAGACCGAATACACCCAGGGCACCGCCTCCAACGACCAGTTGCTGGTGGCCCAGGACCAACTGACCACGGTAGTGGCGGCCCTGCAGACCTCGCAGCGTTCACGCGAGCAATTCGAGCATGCCCTGGCGGTGCTGGTGGGTGTGGCACCGGCGCAGTTCAGCCTGGCGCCGGTCGACAGCTTTGCCTTCAACCTGCCGGCAACCCCCCTGAGCCTGCCGTCGGGGCTGTTGCAACGGCGTCCGGACGTCGTCGCCGCCGAACGTTCAGTGGCCGCGGCCAATGGGAAAATCGGCGTTGCCGAGGCGGCGTTCTATCCCAATCTCGACCTCACGGCCCAGGTCGGCTACACGGGCAGAGCCCTGGGTGGCCTGTTCTCCTTGCCGAACCGGATCTGGAGCGTCGGCCCGGCGCTGGCCGAAACCCTGTTCGACGGCGGTGCGCGTTCGGCGGCGGTCAAGGAGGCCGAAGCCAGCTATGACGAGGAAGTCGCCAACTATCGCGGCACGGTGCTCAGCGCCTTGCAGAACGTCGAAGACAACCTCTCGGTACTCAATCACCTGCAGATCCAGGCCCAGGCCTACCAGCAGATCTACCAGCGCAACCAGCAATTGTTCGGCAGCCAGCAGGCCCAGCAGAAGGCCGGCACGGTCAGCCTGCAAGGCGTGTTGACCCAGCAACTGATCCTGTTGCAGACCGAGCAGAGTCTGCGTGACACCCAGGGCCAGTTGACCCAGGGCAGCGTCAGCTTGATCCAGAGCCTGGGCGGTGGTTGGCAAGGGGGCGATTTGACCGGTAAGTGAGGCGTCGTGGCCTGTCGGTTTGCCCAGGGGGAGGCCACTCCGACGACGGTGTCGGTGAATATTTTTTGCGGTGGGCGCTGGCTCGTTATAACAATCTGTTGCAAGGCGGTATCTTGTCGGTGTTTTCCAGCCGTTAAGATGCACACGCCGCAAGCGATTTCTTTTATTCAACGAGCCTGACCATGCCCTTTACCCAAGCAACCGGAGCATTGGCACCGCAGAGCGCCCTCGGTTATCAGGAGGCGATTTTCCCTCAGGTGTCTCGGTCTTTTGCCCTCACCATCCCGCAATTGCCGCCGCCGTTGAACACGGCCATGACCACCGCCTACCTGCTCTGTCGGATCGCCGATACCATCGAGGACGAGCCGACGCTGTCGATTACCGACAAGCAGCATTATGAAGCGGCGTACATCCGGGCAGTTCTCGGTGAGATCGATGCCCAGCCGTTCTGTGATGAGCTGGGCCCTTTGCTTTCCGAGGCCAGTTCGCCGGCGGAAAGAGCACTGTTGAGTCAGTTGCCACGGGTACTGGAAGTGCTGCGGACCCTTGACGAACCGCAGCAGGTGGCCATTGTGCGGTGCCTGCGGGTGATGTGCCTCGGCATGGGGGATTTCCAGCGGGTCGTTGGTTTGCAGGGGCTGGAGACCTTGTCCGAGCTCAAACGCTACTGTTACTGCGTTGCGGGCGTGGTGGGCGAAATGTTCACCGAATTGTTCGTCGACTTCGCGCCGGAACTGGTGGTTCATCAGGAGCGGATGGCGTCACTGGCCGTGTCGTTTGGCGAGGGGTTGCAATTGACCAATATCCTCAAGGACCAATGGGAAGACCGGCAGCGTGGCGTTTGTTGGCTGCCACGGGACCTGTTTGCACGACATGGCGTGTGCTTGTTGTCGTTGCACACGAGTACGCAACCTGGCTATGGGCCGGCGCTGACAGAACTGATCGGCATTGCCCACGCTCATCTGCGCCGAGCCTTGGACTACACGCTGCTGATTGCACCCGAGCGCGCCAGCTTGAGGTTTTTCTGCCTGCACTCCATTGGCCTGGCGATACTGACATTGCGTAACCTGCATCGACGTGCCGATTTTCATTCCGGGTCGCAGGTGAAAGTGCCCCGCGGCCTGGCAATGACAACCCTCGGCACTCTGCGCTCGCTGGGTGGAGACAACGCTGGCTTGCGGGGGCTGTTCGATCAGGCGACCCGTTCGTTACCGTTGACCCGTCTCTGAAGTGCCGCGCTGTTGAGGTAAGATGCCGGCAAAACAGGCCCGCCGTGTTCGATAAGGGTTCGTATGTCCTTGATTTTTTCTACCCGCAGGCTAGTGCCCCTCGGCCTGCTCTTGCTGTTCAGCGGCTGCCAGCCCGCACCGACAACGCCCCTCGACCAACAACTCTACATCTGGCAACGCCAATGGCGCCCGGCCCATGAGCAGGCGCTGGCCCGGAGCCGGGCTGACTTCTCGACCTTGCGGGTGCTGGCCCTGCAGGCCCAGCCCAAGGCCGGGTGGAGCAGGGCGCGGGTGGATCTGGCGCAACTCAAGGCCGATGGCCGGCCGGTGATCGCGGTGGTTCGCCTCGACGGCCAGCTTCCGGCCCTGGATCTGGACCTCGCGCGCACGCAAATCTCGACGCTGCTGGCCGATTGGCAGGCTGGCGGCGTGGCGCCCGCCGGGCTGGAAATCGACCATGACAGCGGTAGCGCACGCCTGCCGGGTTATACCGATTTCCTGGTCAAACTGCGCGGCCTGTTGCCTCCTTCATTGAAACTGAGCATCACCGCCTTGCCGGCCTGGCTCGACAGCCCGCAGTTACCGGCCTTGTTGCAGGCGGTCGACAGCAGCGTGTTGCAGGTGCATGCCGTGAGCAACCCGAGGCTCGGGCTGTTCAATCCTGGCCAAGCCAGGGACTGGGCCGAGCGCTGGGGGCGGGTCAGCGACAAGCCGTTTTACCTGGCGCTGCCGGCCTATGGCGTGGCCTTGTTGCCGGACGACCAGGGCGGGCCCGTGGTCGAAGGCGAAGTCGCGCTGAACCGTGGCGGCGAACGCCGCGAACTGTTGGCCGATCCGCAGCAACTGGCAACCCTGGCCCAACAACTGCGGACCACGCCGCCGGCGCATCTGGCCGGGCTGATCTGGTTTCGCCTGCCGCTGCCCGGTGATCGCCGCGCCTGGAGCCTGGCGACCCTGCGCGCGGTGGCCCGTGGCGAAGCGCTCTCAAGTCAATGGCAGGTTGAACTGTCGGCCCACGACGGCCTCTACGACATACGCCTGGCCAATGTCGGCAATCTCGACCGGCCGCTACCCGAGCGCGTGGTGCTCGACGCCGAGCAATGTGATGGTGTCGACGGCATCAATGGCTATACCTTGCAGCAAACCTCGAAGCAGCTCATTTTTACCCGCCAGTCCAGCGCGCGTATCGCCGCTGATGGCCAACGTGCGCTCGGCTGGGCGCGCTGTACCCGAATCGATCAAGGAGCGTGGAATGTCTACCCGTAACTGGCCTCGGCACCTGCTGTGCCTGTCCCTCAGTCTGCCGTTATCGGCATTGGCCTGCGGTCCGGACTTCCCCTTGCGTCTGCTGAATGATCGCGCCCAGTCCCTGGCCGATCTGCCGGAAACCAACTTCGCCTTCGAGGTCGACCGTCTCGGCGAAGCCGTTGCCGGCCTGAAACCGGCGACCGAGGCGACGCTGACGCCGTACTGGGACAGCGATGACAACAGCAAGCCCTATCGCGAGCAACGGGATAAGGTGGAAGCCAGCGAACTGCCGGAAAACCTGCGGGCCGAGGTGACGCGCTTGCGCGGCCTGCAAGATCCGCAGCAGGTCGAAACCCAGGGCGCCAGCCTGCCGGCCGAGTTGCGGCTGTATATCGCCGGTGCCGTGGCCTTCCAGGCCGGTGATGCGCAGCGGGCGGTGGAGTACTTCCGCCAGGTCCTGGCCTTGCCGGCCGACCAACGCAAGCTGCGCAGCACCTGGGCCGCGTATTCCCTCGGGCGGGCCTTGGTCGCCCTGAGTGTCCAGGCCGAGGCGGGTGTCGATACCCCGGCGGATAACGCCAGCGCTCCGGCCGCCACCAGCATTGAGCTGCAGGCCCAGGCCCGGCTCGCGTTCCAGCAGACCCGGGACCTGAGCGCCGGGGATTTCAGCGATCCGCTGGAGCTGGGGATTGCCAGTCTGGGTGAGGAAGCCAGGCTGGTCAGGCTCGACAATGACTGGAACCGCGCCATTGCGCTATACGCCAGCCAGAGCCGGCTGGGTTCCAACAGTGGCTACACCTCGCTCAAGCAGATCGCCGGCGAACTGGCGGGGTTGCCGGATGATGAGCTGCGTACCTTGCTCAAGGAGGAAAACGTCCAGGAGCTGTTGACCGCCTATGCGTTGAGCCGTGTTGGCGGGGCCTTCGATGAACAGCCGGAGCAGGACCTGCGACTGTCCAAGTTACTGCTGGCCAGTGCCGCCGGTAGTCTGGACAACGCTGATCGCCTGGCCGCGCTGAGCTACCAGAAGGGTGACTACGCGGGAGCCAAGGCCTTTGTCGAACACGCCGGAGACGGTGGTATGGCGTGGTGGGTGCGGGCCAAGCTGGCCCTGCGCGACGGCGACAAGGTCCAGGCCGCCAGCGCTTATGCCAAGGCGGCCAAGGCCTTTCCCAAGGATGAAGCCTGGGGCACGCGGCGGGCGCCGGACTGGAGCTTCGAGACCGTCCAGCCCGGCTGCCGGGTCGAGGGTGAAAGTGCGATCCTGGCACTGGACCGTGGCGACTACCTGCAAGCGTTCGACCAGCTCTACCGCAGCCAGGACATCTATTGGCAAGATGCCGCGACCGTGGCCGAGCGGGTGCTGACGACCGACGAGCTGAAAACCTATGTCGATGCCCATGTGCCTGCGGCGCCGGCGGCAAAGCCCGAGGACAAGGAGAATTACGTGCGCCGCCCGGTGGCTGCGCAACTGCGTGAATTGCTGGCCCGACGCCTGCTGCGCGAGGGGCGCTACGATGAGGCACCGAAGTACTTCGACAGCCCCGAATTACAGGCGACAGCGCGGGATTATGGCCGTGACCGCCAACAAGCGGTGTCGCGTTGGACCGCCACTGGGCGCGCCGAGTCGTTGTTTGCCGCGGCTACCATAGCGCGAAAGTCGGGTATGGAAATCCTCGGCTACGAGATGGCGCCGGATTACCGCACCCTGGACGGTTACTACGCCCTGGACACACCTGCGTTGCAACCGGCAGCGTTTCTCGAAACCGCGGAAATCCAGCGACAACAGGCCACCGTGGCCAAGCCCGACCGGCGTTATCACTATCGTTGGGTCGCGGCGGACCTGGCCAGCCAGGCCGCCGACCAGTTACCCCATAGCAGCCAGGCTTTCGCCGCCGTGCTGTGCAAGGCGGCGAGCTGGGTCGCCGGGAGCGACGAGGAAATCCAGTTCTACCAGCGTTATGTCGAGCAGGGTCCGTATGTGAGCTGGGCGACGAATTTCGGCCAGCAATGCCAGGAGCCGAACTTCGACCAGGCCAACAAGCGTTATCTGACCGAGCCGTTGAACGCCGCACGCTCGGCGTTGCGGCCTTACAAGGTGGCGCTGATCGCAGGCGTCCTGGCGCTATTGGCCGGGTTGGCGACACTGTGGGTACGTCGGCGTAAAGCGAAGCTTTGAGGCAAGGAGGGCCAGGGCGTGCTATTGCTTAGGGATGCATCGCCTTGAACCTTTCATGAAGGGGCGGCTCTGGAACTTCATGTATTGCCCACAGAACCAAGAGGTGACGATATGCCGGTCAAGCACGATTTGCTCGCGGACCTGAAGTTGAACAAAGAGGCGCTGGCGCAACACAGGAGCAAGGACCCCAGGCTCAACCAACTGCTTGATCAATACGACGATATCGACAAGGAAGTGCTGGCGGCCGAGTCGGCCCAGGCGGCGGATGATCCGTTGCGAACGCTGAAGGAACGGCGACTGAAAGTGAAGAACCAGATCGTCGAGCGTCTCCAGGCGCTTTGATCCCTGTGGGGGCTGGATTGCTGACGATAGCAATCCAGCATTTGCCCCCGAATTCCCTGACCCAATCGACAGTTTTGACATTTCATTTCCATATATTTCAATATTTTGTAGGCGCTTGTTACCGCTATATGTAAGGTTGTGGGTGAGGCCAGGGAGTGCCGCACCATCGGAGGACGGTACGCCTGGCCGTTTCCACCGAGCACCATAAAAACAGGGAGTTTCAATGTCCGTCTTGTTCCAGCCGCTGCTCCGGCACGCCGTGCCATCCCCGCGTTTTACCCGTCTTGCTTTATCCCTGCTGTTCGGCAGCCTGACGCTGCTGACCCATGGCGAAGCCCAGGCCCAATCGGCCCCTGTCGATGAGTCCGCCCAGGGCGAAGCACTGAGCCCCGATGCAGGACCTGCGGCGAAGCAGGGCGCCTACCTGTCCGACTGGTTCAACCAGGACCTGACCGTGATCGGCAGCAAGGACATCAGTTTCGGGCCTCGTCCGGCCGATGACGTCTACCTGGAATACGAATACTTCGGTCGTAAGGGCCCGTTCGAACTTTACGGCTATGTCGATATCCCGAAGGTCTT
The DNA here is from genome assembly GCF_023242495.1 of Pseudomonas sp. MWU13-2862. Lineage (NCBI taxonomy): Bacteria > Pseudomonadati > Pseudomonadota > Gammaproteobacteria > Pseudomonadales > Pseudomonadaceae > Pseudomonas > Pseudomonas sp. MWU13-2862. The sequence goes on from NZ_JALMEZ010000005.1 coordinate 410,713, forward strand.
CGGCATTGGCAACAGCCATGACCAGGGCGCCTGGGACCACGGCTCGCCGGTGTTCATGGAGCACGAACCACGCATCTCCATCGACGCCCTCAGCGGCCGCAGCCTGGCGATCGGCCCGTTCAAGGAGTGGTATGTGGCCTTCGACTGGATCTACGATCACGGCAGCCGCACCGCCAACCGCGCCAATACCCTCTACAGCGGCCTGGGCACCGATATCGACACCCATTCGCGGGTCAATCTGTCGGCCAACTTCTACGGGCGCTACCAGTGGGAGAACTACGGCGCGAACAACGAGTATTCGTGGGACGGCTACCGCGCCCAGCTCAAGTACATCGTGCCCATCGACCACTTCGGCAATGGCGCGTCGCTGACCTATATCGGCTTTACCAACTTCGATTTCGGCTCCGACCTGCACAAGACCGATCCGGCGCGTACCGCCAATGCCACGGTGGCGACCAACGTGCTGCTGTATTCCTTTACACATTTGCGTTTTACCCTGGTGGGACGCTATTTCCACAACGGCGGCAACTGGCGCGACGGCAGTCAGCTGAATTTCGGCGACGACGATTTCCGCGCCCGTTCCAACGGCTGGGGTTATTACGCCGGCGTCGGCTACCAATTCTGAAACCCTCGTTAATAGGAGCGTTCATGCGTACTGTGACTCGTCACACCCTTATCGCTGGCCTGCTGCTCGGCAGCCTGGCCGGACAGCTGGCCTGGGCCGCACCGACGGCACCGATCAAGCCCAAGGTCATGTTGATCACCATGTTCGCGCCGGAAGCGCAGACCTGGATCGATCGCCTGGCCCTCAAGCATGAAATCCCGGTGCCGGGCCTCAGCGCCGAGTACCCGAACATTCGCTGCAATGACCAGGACACCTGCCTGCTGGTGACCGGCATGGGCCAGACCAACGCCGCCGCCTCGACCCTGGCCCTGGCGTTGTCGCCGCAGTTCGACCTGCGCCAGTCGTACTTCCTGATTGTCGGTATTGCCGGGATCAACCCCCATCAAGGCACCATCGGCACCGCGGCCTGGGCCCACTACCTGGTGGAGTTCGGCACCCAGTGGGAACTGGACGCGCGGGATGCGCCGAAAGACTGGCCCACCGGCTACATCGGCATCAACACCCGCGGGCCGAACGAGAAGCCGCCGCTGGACTACAAGACCGAAGTCTTCGAACTCAACCCCAAGCTGCAGGCCAAGGCGTTTGCCCTGTCGCATCAGGTGAGCTTGAGCGAGAGCAAGGAATCCGCGGCCTGGCGGGTCAAATACCCTTATGCGCCAGCCAACCAGCCGCCGGTCGTGACCCGCTGCGACACCCTGGCGGGCAACACCTGGTTCTCCGGGACACGCCTGAGTGAACGGGCCGAGGTCTGGACCCGCTTGCTGACGGACAACAAGGGCGTCTACTGCACCACCCAGCAGGAAGATAACTCCACCTACGAAGCCTTGCTCCGCGCGAGCAAGGCCGGGCGGGTGGATATCAATCGCCTGGCCGTGGTCCGTGCCGGTTCGGATTTCGACCGGCCGTATCCGGGCTACAGCGAAGTCGACAACCTGCTCAAGTATGCCGACCAGGGCGGTTTTGTCCCGGCCCTGGAAAACCTGTACCGCGCGGGTAACCCGTTGGTGCAGGCGATCCTCGGCAACTGGAAAGCCTGGGAGCAGGGCGTTCCCGAGAACTGAGTGATTCGGTGGGGCGCGCCGCCAGTGCTAAGCTGGGCGCCCACCGATCGCCCGGAGAACCCCGACCATGCTCAAACCCCTGGCCCTGGCCTTGTTGCTGGCCTGCACCGCGTCGACGGCACAGGCCGAACTGCTCGCCGATATGCCGTTGACCTACCAGGCCCAGGCCAATGCCGATACCCACGATCAGCCGTTGGTGATTTTCCTGCATGGTTACGGCAGCAACGAAGACGATCTGTTCGGCATCAAGGACGACCTGCCGGCCAACTACACCGTGCTGTCGGTGCGCGGCCGCCTGGAGCTGGACCTGGGCGCCTACCAGTGGTTCCACAAGAAGGTCGGGGAGGCCCAGTACGACGGCGACAGCGGCGACCTGCTGCAGAGCGCCGCGGCCATCACCGACTTTGTCACCCGGGTCACGGAGAAATACCACACCCAGCCCGACAAGGTGTTCCTGGTGGGTTTCAGCCAGGGCGCGATGATGACTTATGAGGTTGCGCTGCGGCATCCCGAGGTCCTGCGCGGTATCGCCTCCCTCAGCGGCCGGGTGTTGCCGGCGTTGCGTTCGGAACTCAAGGGCGGGGCGAAGTACTCTGGGTTGAAGGTCTTTATCGGTCACGGCACCGCCGATCCGCAGGTGCCTTATGCCGGGGCGACCGAGGCCCTGGGCGTGCTGAAGGGCCTGTCCATCGAGCCGCAGTTTCACTCCTATCCCGGCGTCGGCCACACCATCAGCGCCACGGAAGTCGAGGATCTGAAAAACTGGATCAGTGCTTCGTTGCAACACTGACCGGCCCGACGTTTTTCCAATTGCACTTGCGCGTTGCTCGGGGGTCAGATGTTTGACCTAACCGGGCCACTTGGGATAAACGATGAGCCAGGATGTCCTCGCGACCGAAACCAACCGCCGCCAGTTGCAGCAGATCATCGCCGGCCTGTCCGAAGGCGTGATCCTGATCGAGGTCGACCAGAGCATTCTCTGGGCCAACGATGCCGCACTGGCCATGCATGGCGTCAGCCAGCTCAGCGAACTGGGCGCCAATGCCGAGCAGTATCAGGAACGCTTCAACCTGCGTTATCGCAACAATCATCCCCTGAGCGCCGACCAATACCCCATCGTCCGGGTTGCCAATGGCGAGACCTTTGACGATGTGGTGGTCGAGATGAGTGTCCAGGCCGATGAGCAGACGCCCCTGTGCGTGCTGCGTATCAGCAGCATGATCCTGACCAATCGCGCCGGCGACCCCGAGTCCCTGGTGCTGATCATCAGCAACGCCACCGACTGGGCCAGTGCCGAACAGCGCTTCGAGAAAGCCTTCAGTGCCAACCCGGCACCGGCGGTGATCTGTCGGCTCAGCGACCTGCGCTACGTCAAGGTCAACCAGGGCTTCCTGGAGATGACCGGCTACAGCCGCGAACAGGTCATCGGTCGCTCGGTCTACGAACTGGATGTGCTCGAAAACGCCGAGCGCCGGGACCTGGCCATCCAGCGCCTGGGGGAGGGCGCCACCATTGCGCAGATGCAGGCGGAGATCAGGCTGGCGGACGGTGGCAGCAAACTGGTGATCGTCGCCGGCCAGCCCCTGGATATCCACGAGGACAACTGCATGCTGTTTTCCTTTATGGACCTGGAGCCGCGACGCAAGATCGAAATCGCCTTGCGCCAGAGCGAGGAGCGTTTTGCCAAGGCCTTTCGCCTGACACCGGTACCGACCCTGCTCTGCAGTGCGGACAACCAGCAACTGATGGACGCCAATGAAGCCTTCCTGAACATCACCGGTTATGCCGCCGAAGAATTGCTTGGGCACAGTGTCCAGGCCGTGGGGTTTATCGAGGATGGGGTGTTGTGCGAACGACTGTTCGTGGCCCTGGAAAAAACCGGCCGCCTGGAGGGCCTGGACCTCCGGATCCGCCAGAAAAACGGTGAGCCCATCGATTGCGTGCTGTCGGCCGACACCGTGCTGATCCAGGATGCGCCCTGTTACCTGCTGGTGCTGACCAATATCACCGAGCGCAAACGTTCGGAGCTGGAGCTGGTGACGGCCATCGAAGCGGTGATGCAGGACGCCTCCTGGTTCAGCCAGAAGCTGATCGAAAAGCTCGCCACGGTGAAAAGTGTCAGTGCGTCCAACCTGCCGGGCTTTTCCCTCGCCGACCTGACGCCGCGCGAACGCGATGTGCTGGGCCTGATCTGCGAGGGCCTGGCGGACAAGGAAATCGCCGCACGGCTCGAACTGGCCCTCAATACCGTACGCAATCACGTAGCCACGGTGTACTCCAAGCTCGACGTGCACAGCCGCAGCGAGGCGATTGTCTGGGCGCGCGAACGTGGCTTGTTTGTCACCAGGCGTTGAGGGTGCAAATGCACCAGTGCCACCAGTGCATATACGGGTGTAGAGCTTCCACGGTTTTTCTTAGCATGGTTGCCTGACGCGCGGGTGGGTCGCCCGCGTGACGAATAACCAGGTACGGGACTCACCGGTGTGCTCTCTCTAATGGAATTACGCAGCTTGCTCGAAAGCGGCTTTGCGCCCCTTGCCTGTGAATGCCTGCTGGGCGAAGCGTCGCTGAGTGTCAGGGTCTATGACCCCGAGAGCGGGCGGGTCGACCTGATGGTCACGGGCATAGCCCTGAACCTGTTGCACCGGCGCGAAGGGGCACTGCGGCTACTTGAGGAACTGCGCGAGGAACTTGAGTCCAATACGCTCAAGGTCGAGCGCGCTTCCGGCGCCCGCTAGCCGAGGTGTTACCGGATACTTTGCTTCACCTCTTTGGCGCGTCCCTGCGCGCTTTTGTAGCAGTCAGCCGTTACGCCACTCCCTCCTGAATGGCCCTGTTTCTGACAAAAGCCTATTCCTATCAAACCCTTGAATGCATTTTCAGGAAGCTGGCACGCGTTATGCTTTTTTGTATTCATGGATAATTGGATACAAAAAGACAAAGGTGCTTCCCATGCAATTCGCTCCCGCTTACGTTGACCGTCAGCCCCGGACCGCCGAGGAGGAGGCTTATACCTTTCTGCTGGAGGCTATCTGTGGCGGTCGTTACCGCAAAGGCGACCGGCTGATCGCCGAGGACATCGCCGGCGAGATCGGCATGAGCCGCATGCCGGTGCGCGAGGCCTTTCGTCGCCTGGACGCCCAGGGCCTGGTGACCCTGCGGCCCAATCGCGGGGCGATTGTCAGCGGCCTGGAGTTCGACGAGCTGCAGGAAGTCTTCGATATGCGCAGTGCCCTCGAAGGCCTGGCGATCCGCGTGGCCGTGCCGAAGATCGGCGAACGCCAGTTGGCGGCCCTGGAACGGATGCTCGACGAGATGGACGACTACCGCGACGAAAGCGCCGAGTGGGTCAGCCGGCATCGGGCCTTCCATGAATACCTGTGCAGCCTCAGCGGCCGGCCACGGCTGATGAAGCAGATATCGGCCCTCTATTCACTGATCGAGGCGCCGATGCGCCTGTGGTTGCAACACAGCGAAAAGCCCTTGAGCGCACGCCAGGAACACGCGGTGATCCTCGACGCGATTCGCGCGGGCAATGCCGCGCACGCCGAGGCCGTGGTGCGCCAGCACATCGAGGGCACGGTGCCGGCGCTGATCGATTTTCTGCAAACGAAAAAATAGAACCGGGCTCAAGCCCGGCTGTGTCTTGACTTTGAGAACTGCCCCGTTATCAACGAACAGGAGTGTCTGGTCATGCATAAACCTCGCGTGTTGTTTGCCGCTGTATCCTTGGTGCTGCTGGTGCAGGGGGCGGTCGCCGCGCCCCAGGTGCCGGAGCGTTTGCAGAAGGTCGCAAAACTGACCTATTGCTCGGGCATGGATTCACCCCCGCTGGTGTCGTTCGACGAGGCCCAGAAGCCCAGGGGCCTGACCGTCGACCTGGGTCTGGAAATTGCCAAACGGCTGGATAACAAGACGGTGCAATGGCGGGTCATTCCCTTCTCCGGGCTGCTGCCGGCGCTGCTGGCGCAACAATGCGACATGATCGTCGACCAACTGTTCGACAAGCCCGAACGGCGGGAAGTGATCGACATCGTCAACTACATGTATTCCAGCCAGTCGGTGGTGGTGCCCAAGGGCAATCCCAAGCACATCAAGGCCCTGGACGATCTCTCGGGGCACAAGGTGGCGGTGCTCAACGGCTCGACCATCAAGACCCTGCTCGACGCCGAAAACGACACCCTGGCCAAGGCCGGCAAGACGCCGATGAAGCTGGTGGTCTACAACACCGACACCGATGCCTTCCAGGCCCTGCGTATCAGCCAGGTCGACGCCTACGGCACCACCGTGGAAACCGCCGGTTACTACGCCGCCATGGCCCCCGATCTGTTCGAAGAGGGCGTGCCGGCCTTCAGCCGGATTCTCACTGGCCTGGGGATTCGCAAGGACGATCCGCAACTGGGCAAGGCCGTGCAGCAGATCGTCACTGATATGCGCAGTGATGGCAGCTATGCCCAACTGCTGGGCAAATGGCATGTCGCCAGCGACACACTCGACTGAGGCGGGCGCCCGATGAACTTCAATTGGCAAGTGTTCTGGCAGTACCTGTTGCAGCCCAGCGGGGTCTACCTCACCGGGCTCTGGCTGACCTGCCTGATCAGCGTGCTGGCGATGTCGCTGGGCTGTGTACTCGGGCTGGCCGCGGCATTGCTGCGGCTGTCACGCAATCCCTTGCTGCACCTGCCGGTACGTTTCTACGTGTGGCTGATGCGCGGCACGCCGTTGCTGGTGCAGATCGTCTTTCTCTACACCGCGCTGGCGGCCGGCGGGATCTTCCGTTTCGAGGACGTGGAACTGTTCGGCCTGGTGATACCGGGCAATATCCAGGCGGCGATCATCGCCCTGGGCCTGAACGAAGGCGCCTATATGGCCGAGATCATCCGCGCCGGGATCGGTGCGGTGGACAAGGGCCAGTACGAGGCCGGACGTTCGCTGGGCATGACCTTCGGCAAACTGATGCGGCGCATCGTCCTGCCCCAGGCCTTCCGGGTGATCGTGCCGGCGCTGGGCAACGAGTTCAACGTGATGCTCAAGAACACCACGCTGGTCAGTGTGATCGGGGTGCAGGAGTTGTTGCTGAGTACACAGATGGTGACCTCGGCGACCTTCCGGGTGTTCGAACTGTACCTGGTGGTGGCGATCTATTTCCTGTTGCTCACTACACTGTGGGGCTTCTTCCAGCGCTGGCTCGAAGCACGCTTCGGTCAGTCGGACCGGCCGTCGTCACCGCCGCCGGCCTCCAGCCGGATGTTTGGTCGCAGTGCCTTTAAACTGCTGAGGGGGCGTTGAACATGGCGCACAAGAGCGAAGAACTGATCATCGAAGCCCTGGACATTCAAAAGTCCTTTGGCGACTTGCAGATCCTCAAGGGCATTTCCCTGCAGGTACGCCGCGGTGAAGTGGTGGTGCTGATCGGCGCCTCGGGCTCGGGCAAGACCACCTTCATCCGCTGCATCAACCTGCTGGAAGATATCCAGGGTGGGCGTATTCGCGTCAACGGCCGGGCCATGGGTTACCCGTGCCGACGGCAGCCTGGTGCGTGACTCCGAACGCAATATCGCCCGTCAGCGCCGGGATATCGGCATGGTCTTCCAGCGTTTCAACCTGTTCCCCCATATGACCGCCCTGGAAAATATCATCGAGGCACCGATCCAGGTGCTCGGCATGTCGCGGGCCGAGGCGCTGGAGCAGGCGCGGGCCTTGCTCGCCCGGGTCGGCCTGGCGGACAAGGCGGGGCATTACCCCTCGATGCTTTCCGGCGGTCAGCAGCAGCGGGTGGCGATCGCCCGGGCCCTGGCGATGAAGCCCCAGGCCATGCTGTTCGACGAGCCCACCAGCGCCCTCGACCCGGAAACCGTCGGCGAGGTGTTGCAGGTGATGAAGCAGTTGGCCGAGGAGGGCATGACCATGGTGGTGGTGACCCACGAAATGGGCTTTGCCCGGGAAGTCGCCGACCGCGTGGTGGTCCTCGACCAGGGCGAACTGATCGAGCAGGGGCCACCGGAGCAGATTTTCAGTCGGCCCGCGCATCCGCGTACCCAAGCTTTTCTCAGCCGTGTGTTGTGAAACCAACCCTTGTTTGGAAGAACTTTTGCCATGTTGAAATTTTCTGCCCACGAATATCCTTATCCGTCGCAACGCCAGAGCGTGTTTGCCCGCCGTGGCATGGTGGCGGCCTCGCAACCCCTGGCCGCGGAAGCCGGCATCGAGATCATGCGCAAGGGCGGCAATGCGATTGACGCTGCCATCGCCACGGCGGCGGCGCTGACGGTGGTCGAGCCCACCGGCTGTGGCCTCGGTGGCGATGCCTTCGCGCTGGTCTGGTGCAAGGGCAAACTGCACGGCCTCAACGGCAACGGCCAGGCCCCGGCGGCCCTGAGCATCGAGGCGGTCAAGGCGGCGGGGCATACACAAATGCCGCTGTATGGTTGGACCCCGGTAACCGTACCGGGCTGCCCGTCGGCCTGGGCCGAATTGTCGAAACGCTTTGGCAAGTTGCCCTTTGCCGAGCTGCTGCAGCCGGCCATCAGCCTGGCCCGGGAGGGTTTTCCCGTGTCGCCGGTCATCGCCTACAAATGGCAACAGGCGCTGGTCGAGTTCAGTCCGCAGCGCGACGCGGTACTTGAGCCCTGGTTCGAGACGTTCCTGATCGAGGGCCGCGCCCCCCGGGCCGGCGAGCTGTTCCGCAATCCGGCCCAGGCCCGGACCCTTGAAGAGCTGGCCGCCACGGCGTGCGAAAGCCTGTATCGCGGTGAACTGGCCGCGCGCCTGGATGCCCATTCCCGTGCCACCGGCGGTTACCTGCGCGGCAGCGACCTGCAGGGTTATCGCGCGCAGTGGGTCGAGCCGATCCATATCAACTACCGCGGTTATGACGTCTGGGAAATCCCGCCCAGCGGCCAGGGGCTGGTGGCGCTGATGGCGTTGAAAATCCTTGAAGGCTTCAGCTTTGACCATCGCGACAGCCAGCAGACCTGGCATCGCCAGCTGGAGGCCATGAAGCTGGCCTACAGCGACGGCCTGCACTACATCACCGACCCCTTGCATATGCGGGTAGCGGTGGCGGACCTGCTCAGCGACGACTACAGCGCCCGCCGCCGCGGGCAGATCGGCGAGCAGGCGCTGCCGCCCAAGCCTGGCGATCCCCATGCCAGCGGCACGGTGTACCTGGCCAGCGCCGATGCCGAAGGCAATATGGTTTCGTTTATCCAGAGCAACTATCACGGCTTCGGTTCCGGCGTGGTGCTGCCCGACAGCGGCATCGCCTTGCAGAACCGTGGGCAGGAATTCAGCCTCGAACCGAGCCATGCCAACTGCCTGGTGCCCGGCAAGAAGACCTATCACACGATCATCCCCGGCTTTCTCAGCCAGGGCAGCGAACCCCTCGGGCCGTTCGGTGTGATGGGCGGCTATATGCAGCCCCAGGGCCACGTGCAGATGGTGATGAACCTGGTGGACTTCGGTCTCAACCCCCAGGCCGCCCTGGATGCACCGCGCTGGCAATGGCTGGGGGAGATGAAGGTGGGTATCGAGCAGGGCGCTTCACGGGACCTGGCGATGGGGCTGGCGCGGCGCGGCCATCAGGTGCAAATCACCTGTGACCTCACCGAATATGGACGTGGCCAGATCATTCTGCGCGACCCGCTCAGTGGTGTGCTGTGCGGCGGTACCGAACCGCGTACCGATTCCCATATCGCCGTGTGGTAACGGTGCTCAGATCCTCAAGGTGACTGCCCAATACCGGAAGGACGGAGGTGCTTGAGGATAGGATGGCTGGCAGAGCGGGATGTGCAGATGTCGCGACAGGCGACATAATCACCTCCGGCGTGCGGCCATCCGGTCGTTGTGCACCAGACCTCGCGGAGTCTTGAATGGCCTTGCCGGAATCGTCGCTACACACTGAAACCAAGGTTCGTTCCAGAGTCCACGCATTATTCGTTCTCTCCCTCGTGGTCATCCTCACCGGCATCGGTGCGGGTCTCGGCGGCACGCTGCTGGCGATGTTGTTGCACGCGATCCAACACCTGGCCTATGGCTATGGCCAGGACAGCCTCACCAGCCATGAAAGCTTCCTGATCGGCGTGAGCAGCGCCTCGACGTCGCGACGGATCCTGGCCCTGGCGCTCTGCGGTCTGGTGGCGGGCCTGGGCTGGTGGGCGATCTATCGATTCGGCAGCCCGCTGGTCGGTATCAAGAAAGCCGTGGCGCCCGAGGGTCCGGCGATGCCGCCCAAGACCACGGTGTGCCATGCGCTGTTGCAGATCATCACCGTGGCCCTGGGCTCGCCGCTGGGCCGTGAAGTCGCGCCCCGGGAGGTCGGCGCACTGGTCGGTGCCTGGTTATCGCGCAAGGCGCAGTTGCCCCCCGAAACCCACCGGCTGCTGATTGCCTGCGGGGCAGGGGCCGGGTTGGCGGCGGTCTATAACGTGCCATTGGGGGGCGCGGTATTTGTCCTGGAAGGCTTGCTGGCGGTGTTCAGTTGGCCGGCGGCGATCATGGCCCTGGCGACTTCGGCGATTGGCGCCGCCGTGGCCTGGGTCGGACTGGGCGCGCAGGTGCAATACGTGGTGCCGAGCCTGGCGCTGACACCCGGGCTGCTCGCCTGGTCGATGCTGGCCGGGCCGCTGTTCGGGCTCGCCGCTTATGGTTTTGTGCAACTGACCGGTCGCGCCCGGATCCAGGCTGCCCGCGGCTGGCGCTTGCCGGTGTTGTCCTTGATCAACTTCACCCTGATCGGTTGCGTGGCGGTCTATCTGCCCCAGGTGCTGGGTAACGGCAAGGGGCCGGCGCAGTTGGGCTTTGACAGCGAACTGACGTTGGGGCTGGCGGCCGCGCTGTTGGTGGCCAAGGTGCTGGTGACCAGCGCCAGCTTGCGGGCCGGGGCCGAAGGCGGGCTGCTGACGCCCGCCCTGGCGATTGGTGCGCTGATGGCGATTCTGCTGGGGGGATTATGGAGCCTGGCATTTCCAGGTGTTGCCCTGGGGGCCTTTGCCATTGTCGGTGCGGCGGCATTCCTGGCGGCCTCCATGAGCATGCCGCTCACGGCCATTGTGCTGGTGGCGGAGTTCACCCGGATCGATCACGACTTCCTGGTGCCGATCATTCTCGCGGTGGTGGGCTCGGTGTGCATGAGTCGCTTGTGTGAGGTGATCAACAGGTCTAAGCGCTGACTCCCCTGGCGTCGGTGCCGTAGCTCTGCGGTGAATGGCCGCTTGCAGCGGTTCGCGAGCAAGCTCTGCTCCTACAGGTTCATGTCGTACGCAAGATCTGTATTCAACAGCCCACTGTAGGAGCAGGGCTTGCCCGCGAAGAGGCCCTCAAGGCTGCCAACGCTTCGCTGCTCCTACTCTCGTGGCGCGGCGACTGGGCGCAAGCCGCTGGCAAGTATCTTGCTGGCTCTCTTGGCCTTGGCCAAACCATCCGGATCGCCATTCAACAGGCCTTGCAGCGCACCGGCACACAGCCGCGACTGGAAGTCATCGCGCCCGGCGAATTGCTGATGCAGCAGCTCGACGCCTTGCAGCGCCATGGCCAGGATCGCCTCGATACCGCCCGGACCCTGGATCGAACTGATCATCACATGCCGCAAGGCCTTCTTGTACTGGCTCTGGGTGTGGATCGCGGTGATATCGACGCCGCTATCGGCAAAGACTTTCTCCAGCAGCCCGCGCACGGCGTCGTCCTGCAGAAAGGGTTCGCCACAGTCATCCTCGAACACCAGGCCCTTGGCAGTGAGTGTGACCCCCGTGCTGTGCTCGGTCATTCTGGCTCCTTGTAGATCACGGCAGATTTGCAGTTTGCAACCAACCGTGGGATCAGACAAATGAAAAGCGCTCGAAAAAGTGCTACTCGTCATGACTGTTCAACAGGTTCAGACAACGCTGCAACACCTCCGAGACGTCGCCCGCCCGGTAGCTGAGCACGATGGGCGAGGTGATGCTGCTGTCCTGCAACGAGGTGTAACCAATGTCATCCCGGTGCAAGCGCTGAACCGAGGCCGGTACCAGGGCAATGCCGACCCCGGCGGCCACCAGGCCGATGGTGGTCTGCAGTTCGTTGGCCATCTGCGCCACGTGGATACTCAGGCCATGCCCGGCGAACACCCCCAGGACATGGTCGGCATAGCTGGGGCGCGGGCTGGCGGGGTAGAGGATAAACGGCTGCGCGGCCAACTCCTTGAGGCTGACCGGTCGCCCGAGCAGCGGATGCCCGGCCGGCAAGGCTGCGACCAGGGGATCCTGGCGGAGGACTTTCTGGACGATGGCCGGATCATCGAACAGCATCCGCCCAAAGCCGATATCGATCCGCCCGCTTTTCAGCGCCTCCAGTTGTTGCAGGGTGATCAGCTCCGACAGGCCCAGCTCGATATCGCCAAAACTGCGCAGGCGGCGGATCAGGTCGGGCAGGGCACCGTAGAGGGTCGAAGGCGCAAAGCCGATACCCAACCAGCGCTTGCGGCCGGCGGCCACGCGCCGGGTATCGTCACAAACCCGCTCAAGCTGTTCGAGCAGCTGGCTGGAATGCTCCTGGAAAAAACGCCCGGCCTCGGTCAGGCGCAAGGGCCGCGAACGCTCCAGCAGCGCCACCCCCAATTCATCTTCCAGTTGCTGGATCTGCCGGCTCAGGGGCGGTTGGGCGATGTTCAACAACTCGGCCGCACGGGTGAAGTTCAAGGTCTGGGCGAGCACCTTGAAATAACGCAAATGACGAAGCTCCACGATACCTCCTGGGTATGAAGCGAGACTTATTCAATATTGGACCGGCACCGCCTTGAGCGTCAATCATGGCGGAAAGACCAATACCACGTAGATGGATACGCCATGAGCGCTGTAACGATCGAACACTTCGATACCCAGATTGTCGATTTGCCCACCATTCGTCCTCACAAACTGGCGATGCACACCATGCACGGCCAGACGCTGGTGATCCTGCGTATCCGTTGCAGCGACGGTATCGTCGGCATCGGCGAGGCCACCACCATTGGTGGCCTCGCGTATGCCGGGGAAAGCCCGGAAAGCATCAAGGTCAACCTCGATACCTGGTTCGCGCCGCTGCTGATCGGCCAGGACGCCAGCAATGTCAACGCCGCCATGCAACGGGTCGACCGGGCCATTCGCGGTAATACCTTCGCCCGCTCGGCGGTGGAGACCGCGTTGCTCGATGCCCAGGGCAAACGCCTCGGGCTGCCGCTGGCCGAACTGCTCGGTGGTCGGCTGCGGGACGGTGTGGAAGTGGCCTGGACCCTGGCCAGCGGCGACACCGGCAAGGACATCGAGGAAGCCGAGCGTATGCTCGACCTGCGCCGCCATCGCCATTTCAAACTCAAGATCGGTGCCGGCGAACCGGCGCGGGATATCGCCCATGTCGCGGCGATCAAGCGCGCACTGGGTGACCGCGCCAGCGTGCGGGTGGACGTCAACCAGGCCTGGAGCGAGGCCGTGGCGGTGCGTGCCTGTCGCCAACTGGCCGAGGCCGGGGTCGAGCTGATCGAGCAGCCGCTGTCCCGCCATGATCGTGCCGGCATGGTGCGTTTGAGCGCCCATAGCCCGATCCCGCTGATGGCCGACGAAGCCATCGAGTCGGTGCAGGACAGCTTTGCCCTGGCGCAGATGGGCGCCGCGAGTATTTTTGCCCTGAAGATCGCCAAGACCGGCGGCCCGCGTGCCGTGCTGCGTACGGCAGCGATTGCCGAGGCGGCGGGTATCGGCCTGTACGGCGGCACCATGCTCGAAGGCAGTATCGGCACCCTGGCGGCCGCGCATGCTTTCGCCACCCTCGACAGGCTGGAGTGGCACACCGAACTGTTCGGCCCGTTGCTGCTGACCGAAGACATTCTGGTCGAACCGCCGACCTATCGTGATTTCCAGTTGCTGATCCCGAAGACTCCCGGGCTCGGCCTGGTCATCGATGAAGAACGCCTGGCGCGTTTTGCCCGCCACTGACTTCCTGAACCCAGAGGACACACCATGCTTTTTCACGTACGCATGACCGTCAAACTGCCCACCGACATGCCGGCCGAACAGGCTGCGCGACTCAAGGCCGATGAACGCGAACTGGCCCAGCGTCTGCAACGGGAGGGCACCTGGCGCCACCTTTGGCGCATCGCCGGGTTGTATGCCAATGTCAGCGTCTTTGATGTGCCGGATGCCCAGGCGCTGCACGATACCCTGATGCAACTGCCGCTTTATCCCTATATGGAGATCGAGGTCATGGCGCTGTGCAGGCATCCCTCTTCGGTCCATGACGACGACCGCTGAGCCGGGGTTTTCCAAGGTTTGCATCCACAAGAACAATGATGAGGAACAGCAGCATGACCGTTCGTATTTCCCAAACCGCCGAAGTCCAGAGCTTCTTCGAAGGCGCCGCCGGCCTTGACCAGGCTGCCGGCAATCCACGGGTGAAGCAGATTGTCCACCGGGTGTTGAGCGACAGCATCCGCCTGATCGAAGACCTGCGGATCTCGCCGGAAGAGTTCTGGAAGGCCGTGAACTACCTGAACGAACTGGGCAGCCGCCAGGAGGCCGGCCTGCTGGTCGCCGGGTTGGGCCTGGAACACTATCTCGACCTGTTGCTGGATGCCGAAGACGAGCAGGCCGGTCATGTCGGTGGCACGCCACGGACCATTGAAGGACCGCTGTATGTGGCCGGTGCGCCACTCTGCGAAGAAGAGGCCCGGCTGGATGACGGCCTTGATCCGGGCACCGTGCTGTTTATGCGCGGTCAGGTCCGCGGCCTCGACGGCAAGCCACTGGCCCACGCGCTGGTCGATGTCTGGCATGCCAACACCGGTGGCACCTATTCCTACTTCGATCCTTCGCAGTCGGAGTTCAACCTGCGCCGGCGCATCCGTACCGACGCCGAAGGTCGCTACCGCTTCCAGAGCATCGTGCCCTCCGGCTACGGTTGCCCGCCGGACGGCCCGACCCAGCAGTTGCTCGATCAACTGGGCCGGCACGGCCAGCGCCCGGCGCATATCCACTTCTTTATTTCCGCCCCGGGTCATCGTCACCTGACCACACAGATCAACCTGGCGGGCGATCCCTACCTGCACGACGACTTTGCCTACGCCACCCGCGACGAGTTGATTGCCGAAATTTTCTTCAAGGAAGACGCGAACGGGCGGCATGCCGAGATCGACTTCGATTTTGCCTTGCAGTCGACCGATGCCGCCAAGGAACAGGACAAGGGTGAGCGGGTGCGGGCACTCGAAGCCTGACCCTCGCCGCGTTCCGGCGTTACAGGTCCCGCGTGCGTCTGCCCGCGGGACTTTTGTCGTCCTGCCAGCCTTGATGGAAAAACAAGAGAGGCTTATCCCATGACCACTTTGTTGAGTGAGCGCAGCCGGATTTTCGAACAGGCCGATGCCCATGCGGTCTCCGAGTATGTCAACCAGCATGTCGGCAGCCATTGCATTCGCCTGCCGCCCAGGGGCCGCCCGCAAGCGAGTATCAAGCACCGGACCTTTTCCAGCCTTGACCTGTGCCGCATCAGCTACGGCGCCCGGGTCCAGGTAACGTCGCCGGCCCTGGAAACCATCTATCACTTGCAGATACTGCTGAGCGGACACTGCCGTTCAAGCTTCCGGGGCGAGGAGCGGATCTATACGCCCGGTGAGATCCTGCTGATCAACCCGGATGATCCGGTGGACCTGACCTATTCGGCCGATTGCGAGAAATTTATCGTCAAGCTGCCGGTGCGCTTGCTGGAAAATGCCTGCCTGGATCAGCACTGGCTGCTGCCGCGCCAGGGCATTCGCTTCGACAGCGAGCGCTGCGACCTGGCCGGGCTGGACGGTTTCGTACCGTTGCTGACGCTGATCTGTCACGAAGCCGAGAGCTGTGCGGGGCCTGAAGTGCAGGCGCTGTATGAACGCATCGTTGCCAGCAAGCTGCTGGGCCTGCTGGCAAGCAATGTGCAACGGGTCCGCCCCGAGGCGGAGAGCGCTGGTGGCTTCGAAGCGGTCCGCCAATTTATCGAGGCGCATCTGCACGATGAGATCGGTGTAGAGCAATTGCGCGAGGTGGCGCGGGTCAGCGAGCGCTCCCTGTATTTACTGTTCGAACGGCATGTCGGTCTTTCGCCCCGCGACTATGTGCGCCAGCGCAAGCTGGAGCGGGTGCATGCGCTATTGCAGCTACCGGGCGCCCGCAGTGTCACCGAAGTGGCGCTGGACCATGGTTTTGTTCACCTGGGGCGCTTCTCCGAAACCTATCGCAAACGCTTTGGCGAGCTGCCTTCGCACACCTGGCGCCGCCAGCGGGAGGGGGCTGCACGTAGCGGATAGCGATTTGCAGGGGGCGGATATTGTGACAGTCAGGGCAGGCATAAGGTGAGGGCGCCTGAGACAAGAACAATGGAGGGCCCAGCCCATGACCGACACACTCGACAGACTCGCCTGCCAGATCCGCGAGTCGGTTCAGGAAGACCCCGCCAGCGGAACGTTCCGCTGCCGCCGCGACATCTTCACCGACACCGAACTGTTTTCGCTGGAAATGAAACACATCTTTGAAGGCGGCTGGGTCTACCTGGCCCATGAAAGCCAGGTCCCGGAGATCAACGACTACTTCACGACCTTTATCGGCCGCCAGCCGGTGGTGATCACCCGCGACAAACAGGGCCTGCTCCATGGCCTGGTCAACGCCTGCGCCCACCGTGGCGCCATGCTCTGCCGCCACAAGCAAGGCAACAAGGGTTCGTTTACCTGTCCGTTCCACGGCTGGACCTTCAGCAACACCGGCAAGCTGCTCAAGGTCAAGGATGGCAAGACCGGCGCCTACCCGGACCGCTTCGACTGCGACGGTTCCCATGATCTGCGGCGCCTGGGGCGCTTCGAAAACTATCGCGGCTTCCTGTTCGGCAGCCTCTCGGAGCAAGTCCCGACGCTGAACGATTACCTGGGGGAAACCCGGGTCATCATCGACCAGATGGTCGACCAGGCACCCGAAGGCCTGGAGGTGCTGCGGGGCAGCTCGTCCTATGTCTACGACGGCAACTGGAAGCTGCAAATCGAGAACGGTGCCGACGGTTACCACGTCAGCTCCGTGCACTGGAACTACTCGGCGACCATGCAGCGGCGCAACTACGAGTCCCAGGGCACGCGCACCGTGGATGCCAACGGCTGGTCGAAAAGCCTGGGCGGCGTCTACGCCTTCGAGCATGGCCATATCCTGCTCTGGACCCGCTTGCTCAACCCGGAGGTCCGTCCGGTGCATGCTCATCGTCAGGCTCTGGCTGAGCGCTTGGGTCAGGAACGTGCCGACTTTATCGTCGATCAGACCCGCAACCTGTGCCTGTACCCCAACGTCTATCTGATGGATCAGTTCTCGACGCAGATCCGTGTGGTGCGGCCGATCGCGGTGGACAAGACCGAAGTGACCATCTATTGCATGGCGCCCAAGGGTGAAAGCGCCGAGGAGCGCGCAACCCGTATCCGCCAATACGAGGACTTCTTCAACGTCAGCGGCATGGGCACGCCCGATGACCTGGAGGAGTTTCGCTCCTGCCAGACCGGCTACCAGGGCTCGATCCCGTTGTGGAACGACCTCAGCCGTGGCGCCAAACAATGGCTGGAAGGCGCCGACGAGAATGCCCGGGCGATGGGCATGCAACCGCTGCTCAGCGGTATCAAGACCGAGGACGAAGGTCTGTTCGTGCGCCAGCACGCGCATTGGGCCGAGAGCCTGCTCACGGCGCTGGAGCGCGAGCGCAAAGGTTTGATCGCCACGGACAAGGAGGGCCAGGTATGAACCTTTCACGTGATCGTTTGCTGGATTTCCTCTACCGCGAGGCCCGACTGCTCGACGACCGCCAGTGGGACGAATGGCTGCAATGCTATAGCCAGCAGGCGCAATTCTGGATGCCGGCCTGGGATGACCACGACAGCCTGACCGAAGACCCGCAGCGCGAGATTTCGCTGATCTACTACCCCAACCGCGACGGCCTGGAAGACCGCGTGTTCCGGATCAAGACCGAACGCTCCAGCGCCAGCACCCCGCAGCCGCGCACCGTGCACCTGATCGCCAACCTGGAAGTGCTGGACAGTGATGAGCGTGAAGTCGAGCTGCGCTTCAACTGGCATACCCTCAGCCATCGCTACAAGACCACGGATTCGTACTTCGGGACCTCGTTCTATCGCCTGGATATCAGCGGCGAGCAACCGCTGATCACCCGCAAGAAGGTGATACTCAAGAACGACTATATCCACCAAGTCATTGATATCTATCATATCTGAGGGCCGGCCCATGACGTATCGCATCGCCCTGAACTTCGAGGATGGGGTCACTCGTTTTATCGACTGCAAGGCCGGCGAGAAGGTGCTCGACGCCGCCTTTCGCCAACGGATCAACCTGCCCATGGACTGCTCCGACGGCGTCTGCGGTACCTGCAAATGCCGTTGCGAAAGCGGCGCCTATGACCTCGGCGAAGATTATCTCGAGGAAGCGCTGGGGGCCGATGAGGTCGAGCAGCGCCAGGTGCTGACTTGCCAGATGATTCCCGAAAGCGACTGTGTGCTGGCCGTGCCGGTGCCGTCCGGCACCTGCAAGACCGGCACCTCGCGGTTCGACGCGACCCTGGCGGGGATCACCGCTCACGCCGACGCAGCTCTGGAAGTCCGTTTCGAACTTGATCAGGCACCAGCGTTCCTGCCGGGACAGTACGTGAATATCGGCGTCCCCGGCAGTGAACAGACCCGCTCGTATTCGTTCAGCAGCCTGCCCGGCGAGCACCATGTCAGCTTTCTGATCAAGCATGTCCCGGGTGGGCTGATGAGCGGCTGGCTGGGTCGGGCCCAAGCCGGAGAGAAAGTGTCGATGGCCGGGCCGCTGGGCAGTTTCTACCTGCGCACGGTGACCCGGCCGTTGCTGTTCCTGGCCGGTGGTACCGGACTGGCGCCGTTTCTGTCGATGCTCGAAGTGCTCGCCGAGCGCAACGAACGTCAGCCGATCCATCTGATTTATGGGGTTTCCCGGGACCAGGACCTGGTCATGGTCGAGACGTTGCAAGGGTTCAGCGAGCGCTTGCCGAATTTCACCTTCGTCACCTGTGTCTCCGACCCGCGGACCCTGCACCCGCGCCAGGGTTATGTGACCCGGCACATCGCGCCCGGGTTGCTCAACGGCGGGGAGGTCGACGTTTACCTGTGTGGCCCGCCGCCGATGGTCGATGCCGTACGGCAGCACTTCAAGGCAGAGGGCGTGACCCCAAGCAGCTTCCACTACGAGAAATTCACCGCCAATACCCTGGTGACCGGCGATGCCGCCTGAGGAGATCGTGATGAACCCACGTTTCAAGGACAAAGTCGCGCTGGTCACCGGCGCGGCCCAGGGCATCGGTCGGCGAGTGGCCGAACGCTTGCTGGAGGAGGGCGCCTGGCTGGTGGCCGTGGACCGTTCCGAACTGGTCCACGAGCTGCATGGCGAACGGGTCCTCAGCCTGACTGCCGACCTGGAGCAGCATGCTCCTTGTACAGAGGTCATGCGGGCCGCCCAGAAACGTTTCGGGAGGATCGATATCCTCGTCAACAACGTCGGCGGAACCATCTGGGCCAAGCCTTTCGAGCATTACCAGGAAACCGAGATCGAAGCGGAGGTGCGCCGCTCACTGTTCCCGACCCTCTGGTGCTGCCATGCGGTATTGCCCTACATGCTGGAGCAGGGCGGCGGGGCGATCGTCAATGTCTCGTCGGTGGCTACGCGCGGGATCAATCGGGTGCCCTATGGCGCGGCCAAGGGCGGGGTCAATGCCCTGACCGCCTGCCTGGCCTTCGAGACCGCCGGCCGCGGGATTCGGGTCAACGCCACGGCACCGGGCGGCACCGATGCGCCGCCGCGGCGTATCCCGCGCAATGCCCAGGCACCCAGCGGCGATGAACAAGCCTGGTATCGACAGATCGTCGAGCAGACCGTGGACAGCAGCTTGATGAAGCGTTATGGCAGCATCGACGAACAGGCAGGGGCGATCCTTTTTCTCGCCAGCGACGATGCTTCCTACATTACTGGCGTGACCTTGCCAGTAGGAGGAGGTGATCTGGGCTGAGCTGACGCGCCGGGCCGTTATATAAGCTATATATAGACTGTTGCCTGAAACGTGTTGCGGCACAATGTCGCAACCGTTGCCGACACGTTGTACTGGTGACCGTTGTTTGTCACCCTTGGCGCCAATAATAATCAGCGACGTCACTTTCGTGTCCATGCCCCGGTTTTCCCACTCATTGCGTCAGCTTGCCATTTGCCTGGCCATGCTTGCGGCGTTGCTGCCGAGCGTGATGCTGTTGCTGCCGGCTGCCCATGGGCAGTCGATGATGATGGGCGAGCATTGCAACATGGTCGGCATGACCGGACACGACACGTCCTCCGGCAGCCGCGATCCCTCGCCGGACCAGTACCATGAATGCCATTGCCTGCTGTGTGTCGTCCATGCGGTCGATATCGGTTTACCGCCCAGCGTCGTTCAGTGGCAGCTTTCCGGTCGCACTGACGTCGTACTGGCACAAGCGATCTACCCTCCCTACGCCAGCACAGTCTGGCTGGTCTCCGAGCCGCGCGGCCCGCCTGCTTTTTCCTGATTCTCCTTGCAATGGCAAATCCTCCCCAGTCTGTTTGGGTGGTTTGCCCCTATGCGTTGCAACTTAATCCAGGAATGCCAACCCCATGGTCATGCCATCACTGCGCCGTACCCGTCGGAGCGTATTGCCGCTCGCGGCTTTGTCTGTCACCGCTTTATTTCCGCACCTCGCGTTGGCTTGTGCCAGCTGTGGCTGCACCCTCAGTTCCGATTGGGACAATCTGGGCATCAGCAGCTCGTCGGGGCTGAAACTGGACCTGCGTTACGACTATCTGAACCAGAACCAATTGCGTAGTGGTAGCCACAGCATTTCTCCAGGTGCCGCGAGCCAGATCTCCAACAACGGCAACCCACAGGAGGTGGAAAAGTACACCCGCAATGACTACCTGACGATGGGCCTGGACTACAGCTTCAATGCGAGCTGGGGCGTGGATCTGCAAGTGCCGTATATCTTTCGCAGCCATAACACCCTGGGCACGGCATCGGATGGTGTGACCCCAGGTGATGGTGGGGGCCAGTACAGCTCCAGGACCTCCAGTCTCGGCGACGTCAAGGTCATCGGTCGTTATCAGGGGTTCACACCGCAGCACAACCTGGGAGTGTTGTTCGGCTTGAAACTGCCCACGGGGGCCCATGACGACACCGCCCCGTCCACCGACCCCACCGCCCCAGGCCCTGTGGCGATAGACCGTGGCCTGCAACCGGGTACCGGGACCACCGACGGCATCCTGGGTGTCTATTACATGGATACCCTGAACAAGAACTGGGACTACTTCGGCCAGGCCTTGCTGCAGAAGGCGCTTGATTCCAGTGATCACTATCGCCCAGGCGATGGCGTCAACCTGAATGTCGGCCTGCGCTACATGGGCAACGCCTACGTCACGCCGCAGCTCCAGCTGAATGTGCGACATGTCGAGCGCGACGTGGGTGCCAATGCCGACACCGTCAGCACCGGCGGCACTCTGGCCTACCTCAGTCCGGGTGTGACGGTGCCGGTCGGCAAAAAGACCTCGCTCTACAGCTTCGTGCAGGTGCCGGTCTACCAGAATGTCAACGGCGTGCAGCTTGCTCCGCGCTATACCGCGACCATCGGCGCCCGATACGCGTTCTAGTGATCCATGAGACGGAGGGAAACTTGATGAGCACAAAAAGACTGCTGCCCTTGTTCGCGCTCTGTTGCAGCCTGGTTGGTCTGCCCGCCTGGGCGATTGATGTAGGCGAGCACGCGCCGAATCTGACGGCGAAAACCCTGGATGGCGAGACCTTTGATCTGCGCAAACAGGCCGGCCAGGTGGTGATCGTGAATTTCTGGGCTTCCTGGTGCGAGCCGTGCCGGGCAGAAATGCCCGCCATGGAAGCCTATTACCAACAGCACAAAGGCGAAGGGCTGAAGATTATTGCGATCAGCATGGATGAGCCGGAGGACGACGCCATGGTGCACAAGGTCATGGCCGGCTACAGCTATCCCGCAGCGTTCCAGCGGGACGCCGATTTCAAGGGGTTTGGCCGGGTCTGGCGGATGCCCATGACCTACGTCATCGACAGGCAGGGGGTGGTGCGCAAGGACGGTAGCGTGGGCGATCCGAAAATCGATCGGGCGCTGCTGGATCAGTTGGTGAACCCGTTGCTGGCGACGCATTAGCACTGACAGCCTGAAAACCGCCGAGTGCTTTGGCACTCGGACCGGCCATGCTCCGCTATAGCGGAGCCAATTACAGATATCACATCGTGCTTTTCTCCGGCCGGCGCCGAGAAGGGCGGGGGGATATCGTCCTGTGAGGCCCGAACCAGAGCCTGGGGAAAAAGTTTCATGTTCTGGAGGCGAAGTTTCATCTGAAACAAATTGTATTAAAAAATTCCCAGGCCTAAGATGCGCGCAATTCGAGACCGGTTCTCATTTCGATTCTCATTTTGATCCTTTCCCGTGGCCCGAGCCTGTTGCCGCAGTGTGAGGATCAAGTCCTTATGGAGTCATCGATGCGCGCAATGTCGTACCACCGATCCACCCAGCGTGTTGTTCTGTCGACCGCCCTGGCTTGCTCTGTCGCCTGGCTGTGGGTCGCTCCCGCCAACGCGGCGCAAGCAGTGCCGACGGCCAATCCGTCCATGGCGACAGATGACGTCAACCCTGCGGACCTGCCTGAAGCGGATCTGGCGATCAAGGCCGCGCCAGCCGGTCAGTGGACCGGTTTCTGGACGCGCCAGAACATGCTCGGCGATATCGGCGGGCTGCGCTCGAGCCTCGCGGCCTATGGCGTGACCCTGGGCCTGACGGAAACCAGCGAATACCTGAACAATGCCAAGGGCGGCTTGAATCGCGGTGGGGACTACGACGGTCTCACCACCATGACCCTGAAGCTCGACACCCTCAAGATGTTCGGCCTGGCCGGCGGTACCCTGAACATCAGCGCCATAAGCGTCCACGGGAAAAATCTCAGCGCCGACAAGCTGGGCACCCTGCAGACCGCCAGCGGTATCGAAGCGGACACCGGCACCCGTCTGTGGGAAGCCTGGTACCAGCAGAAATTCCTCGACGAGACCCTGGATTTGCGCGTCGGCCAGCAGAGCATCGACCAGGAGTTCATGGTCAGCCAGTACGCCAGTACCCTCGTCAACACCATGTTCGGCTGGCCGGCGGTGCCGTCCTACGACATGCCGGCCGGTGGCCCGGCCTATCCGTTGTCGGCCCTGGGTATCCGTGTGCGGGTCCATCCGACCGATGCGATCACCGTCCTCGCGGGCGTCTATGACGGTAACCCGGCGGGCACCAACGACGGTGACCCGCAACGGCAGAACGCCCACGGCACCAACTTCGACCTGCACACCGGCGCGCTGTACATCTCCGAGCTGCAGTACGCCGTCAATCCGGCTTCTCTGGGCCAGACGGAGACCGCCAACCCCGGTCTGCCGGGTCTCTACAAACTCGGCGCCTGGTACAACACGCAGAACTTCGCCGACCAGCGCTACGGCACCGACGGCCTGTCGCTCGCCGATCCGAACAGCAACGGCACCGCCACCGAGCACTCGGGCAACTACAGCGTCTACGCCGTGGCCGACCAGATGATCTGGCGCCAGGCCCCGGACAGCATGCGTTCGGTGGGCGTGTTCACCCGCCTGATGGGGGCGCCGGGCGATCGCAACCTGATCAGCTTCAGTGCCAACGCCGGTGTGACCCTGGCCGCGCCTTTCGAAGGCCGCGATGCCGATACGGTCAGCCTGGCGCTGGGCTACGTCAAGGTCGGCAGTGGCGCCGCGGGTCTGGATCTCGACAGCGGCAACCGCGTGCGCAATGGCGAGACCTTTCTTGAAGCGACCTATCAGTACCAACTGACCCCGTGGCTGCAACTGCAACCGGACATTCAGTACACGCTTAATCCAGGGGCGGGCCAGAACCCGAACGATCCGACGCTGCGAATGGGTGACACGCTGGTCTGGGGCTTGCGCACCAACATCACCCTCTAGACCGGACGCTGGCCGAGCGCTTTGCGCCGGCCCGAGCGCACCGATCCGCTTTGTTTGATTTCGGCCCTGCCCGACAGGGCCTGTCGACTTCGAGAAATCAGGAGTATTGCATGACGTATTCGAGCCTGCCGCGTCTGGGCAAAGGCCTTGTGGCCCTGGCCACGCTATTGACCTTCAATGTCGCCCTGCCGGCGCACGCGGATGATGCCCAGGGTTTCCTGACCGGCATCCACAAGCACCTGCCCCTGACGTCCACGGTCCCGGACAATGGCGACCAGAACCCGTACGCCATTGCCGTGGCGCCGGTGTCCGCCGGGAAAATCCAGAAGGATGACGTGCTGGTCGACAACTTCAACAACGCCGCCAACCTGCAGGGCGTCGGCACCACCATTGTCGATTACAACCCGACCACCAAGCAGCTGTCGTTGTTTGCCCAATTGCCCCATGACCTGCCGCAGTGCCCGGGCGGCGTCGGCCTCAGCACCGCGATGACCATGCTCAAGAGTGGCTGGGTGATCGTCGGCAGCACCCCGAGCAATGACGGGACCACCGACACCAAGGGCGCCGGTTGCCTGGTGGTGCTCGACCCGAACGGCAAGGTGGTGGATGTCTGGTCCGGGCCGAATATCAACGACCCGTGGGGCAATATGGCGGTGATCGACAACGGTTCCAGCGCGACCTTGTTTGTCAGCAACGCCGGTTTTGGTGTCGGCAGCGCCAAGGGCACGCCACCGGTGGTGATTCAGTCCACGGTACTGCGCCTGGACCTGAAGATCCCGGAAGGCAAGCCACCAGTGATCACCAACCAGACCGTGGTCGGCAGTGGCTTCAGCGCCCAGGCTGACAAAGGTGTGTTCCTCGTCGGCCCGACCGGCCTGGCGATGGGCAAGGACGACAAGCTGTACGTCTCCGATACCCTGGCCAACCGCATCAGCGAAATCTGGGATGCCACCACCCGTACCACCAGCGCCGGTGTCGGCCGCACGTTGACCAAGGACGGCATGTTGCTGCGTCCGCTGGCGCTGACCACCGCACCTAATGGCCACTTGCTGACCACCAACGGCTTGAACGGCAAGGTCGTGGAAATCGACCCGGAAACCGGCAAGCAGCTCTTTGCCCAGTGGATCGATGCCAACAAGGCCCAGACAC
This sequence comes from Pseudomonas sp. MWU13-2862, assembly GCF_023242495.1. NCBI lineage: Bacteria > Pseudomonadati > Pseudomonadota > Gammaproteobacteria > Pseudomonadales > Pseudomonadaceae > Pseudomonas > Pseudomonas sp. MWU13-2862. The sequence goes on from NZ_JALMEZ010000005.1 coordinate 435,574, forward strand.
CACCGGGTAACGGCGATCTGTTCGGCCTGGTCATGACACCGACCGGTGATGGCTTCTACTACGTGGAAGACGACGTCAACATGCTGGTCCTGGCCAAATGAGTACATACGACGACAGTGTTCCTGGCCTGTCCCGGCGTCGTTTCCTGAGCGCGGCCAGCAGCCTGGCCGTTGCCGCGGGAGTGATCGGCACCGGCGGCGCGGCCGCGGCCGAAAGCCTGGCAAAGCCCAAGGCCGGCCAGGCGTTGGCCGCAGTCGAGCCGTTCTATGGCGTGCACCAGGGCGGCATCGTCACGCCACAGCAGACCCATTCGCTGTTTGCCGCGTTCGACCTGGAAACCACTGCGCGGGCGGATGTGATCGCGCTGCTCAAGCGCTGGACCGCTGCGGCCAATCGCATGAGCCATGGCGAGACCGCGCAACCACTGGCGGTGCCCAAGGATGCCGCGCCACTGGACGGCGGTTCGGCCGAGGGGCTCAGGCCGTCTCGCCTGACCGTGACCTTTGGCTTCGGTCCCGGCTTGTTTGTCGGCAGTGATGGCAAGGACCGTTATGGCCTGGCATCGCGGCGCCCGGAAGCGCTGGTCGATCTGCCGAAATTCAACGGCGACCAACTGGTACCCGAGAAGTGTGGCGGCGACCTGAGCATCCAGGTCTGTGCCGATGATCCGCAGGTGGCTTTCCATGCCCTGCGTGAGCTGCTCGCCCTGGCGGATGGCGTGGCCCTGATCAAGTGGATGCAGTCCGGTTTTACCAGCCCCCCGGCTGGCGGCGGCACCACCCGAAACCTGATGGGTTTCAAGGATGGCACCAACAATCCGTCCACTCGCGACAGCAAGATGATGGACGAGGTGGTCTGGGTCGGCGATGAAGGCGGCTGGATGAAGGCGGGCTCCTATGTCGTGGTGCGGCGTATCCGTATCGCGCTGGAGCACTGGGACAGGACGGAACTGGGCTTCCAGGAAGAGGTGGTGGGTCGTGACAAGGCCAGTGGCGCGCCACTGGGCAAGACCCACGAGTCCGACCCGCTGGATCTTGAAGCACAAGACAAGGACGGCAACCCGATCATTCCGGACAATGCCCATGCGCGGCTGTCCGCCGCCGCTGAAAACGACGGTGCGCAGATTCTGCGGCGTGCCTACTCCTACAACGATGGGGTGGGTTTTTATGCCGAGCGTTGGCCACCATGGCGCCAGGGCATGATGCTCGATGCCGGGTTGTTCTTCGTGGCTTACCAGCGCGACCCGCGCAGCGGCTTTATCAAGATCAACAAGAAACTGTCCACCCTGGACATCATGAACCAGTTCACCACCCATGTGGGGAGTGGGATCTTTGCCTGCCCACCGGGTGCCAGCGAGGGTTCGTTCATCGGTGCCGGGTTGTTCGAAGGGCTCGACAGCTAAGGGCTGTCGAGCAGGGCGCAGCCTGTATCGGGCTGCGCCTCTTTGGCTGTAATCATCGCTGTATTGGGAGTATTTCGAATGTCTTTCAAGGTTTTCAACGCCACGCTGCCGCGTACTGTCCAACTTGCCTGCCTGGCAGCCGCGATGCTGGCGTGCGGCGTCTCTCAGGCCGCCTCGCTGACCCTGTACAGCGCGCAACACGAGCAGACCGTCAATCAACTGGTCAAGGATTTCGAAAAGCAGACCGGTATTTCGGTCAAGGTGCGCACCGGTGAAGGTCCGGAACTGGCGGCGCAACTGCTGGCTGAAGGCAGTGCCTCGCCCGCCGACGTGTATTTCACCGAAAACTCTCCCGAGCTGATGTTGCTGGAAGAGAAGGGCTTGTTGGCCCCCGTGCAACCCGCCACTTTGTCGACTATCCCGGCCCGTTACAGCTCGCCGAGCGGTGATTGGGTCGGGGTGCTGGCCCGTGAAAACGTGCTGGCCTACAACACCAAGCTGGTCCAGGCCACTGAATTGCCGGCCTCGTTGCTCGACCTGGCCGAGCCGGCCTGGAAAGGCAAGGTGGCCATTGCGCCGGCCGATGCCGACTTCCTGCCCCTGGTCAGCGCGATGCTGGCGGTGAAGGGCGAAGCCACCACCTTGCAGTGGCTCAAGGGCCTGCGCACCAACTCGCAGATTTTCAACGATGACGAAGGCGTTACCGCTGCCGTCAACCGTGGTGGTGTTGCCGTCGGGGTGATCAACAGCTACTACTGGGCGCGCCTGCACACCGAAGCCGGTGACAAAGGGACCCACAGTGCGCTTTATCACTTCGCCAACGGTGATGTCGGGGCGCTGGTCAACGTGTCGGGCGTCGCGGTCCTGAAGACCACCCGCAACCAGGAAGCCGCCAACAAGTTTGTCGCCTACCTGACCAGCGAAGGCGCTCAACAGTTGATGGCCGGCAACAAGGTGACCTACGAGTATCCGCTGCGCGCGGGTGTTGCTCCGGACCCTGTGCTGCTGCCGTTCAGCAAGCTTTCGCCACCGGCCCTGGATATGAAAACCCTGGGTGACGATAGCCACGCGGTCAAGTTGCTGCGCCAGGCCGGCCTGCTGTAAATGGCCAATGCGACCATTGCGGTCAAGTCCGAACGGCGTACGCCGTTCGGACTTTTGTTTGTCTGTGTCGTCGTGGCGCTGCTGGTGCTGGCGCCGCTGGCCTTCACCCTGAAGCAGGCGGCGAGCTTCAGCTACGATGACGCGGTCGAATTACTGTTCCGGCCCATTGTCGGCGAGCTGGCGGTCAATACCTTATTGATTGTCCTGGCGGCGACGTTCGCCTCGGCCTTGATCGGTACGGCGGTGGCCTGGTTCGTCGAACGCACCTATCTTCCGGGACGAGGTGTCTGGGCGGTGCTCGCGGCGGTGCCGCTGGCCATGCCGCCCTTTATCACTAGCTATGCATGGGTTTCCTTGAGCCTGTCGTTGCAGGATTTCTCCGGTGCCTTGCTGGTGGTCACCACCGCCTACTTTCCACTGGTTTACCTGCCGGTTTCCGCTGCGCTCAGGGGCATGGACCCGGCGTTGGAGGAAACCGCCCGTTCCCTCGGGCTCGGGCCGTGGCGCTGCTTCTTTCGCGTGGTGCTGCCGCAGCTCAAACCGGCGTTGCTGGGCGGGGTACTGCTGGTCGCCCTCAGCGTACTGTCCGAGTTTGGCGCGTTCGCACTGTTGCGTTTCCGGACCTTTACCACCGAGATCTATGCCGAATATCGTGCCAGCTTCGACGGTGCCGGTGCGGCCTTGCTGGCCTGCGTGCTGGTGCTACTGTGCCTGATCTGCCTGGTGGCGGAGTTCAAGGTGCGCGGCCTCACGCGTTATGACCGGCTCGACCGTGGCACACGCCGATCGGCCACCCGCTACGAACTGGGCCGGGCGAAATGGCTGGTATGGGCCGGGTTTGCCGGTTTGACCGTGACCACCCTGGGCGTTCCCCTGGGCATGATCGGCTACTGGCTGCTGCAGCACAGCGAGGCCGCCGTGACGCCCTCCGAGTTCTCGCTGGAGCAATTGACCAGCACGACCTGTGCCTCCTTGGGCCTTGGCCTGGCCGGGGCGCTGCTCACCACCTTGCTCGCGTTGCCCCTGGGTTTTTTGTTGGCGCGCTTTCCAAGTCGTATCAGCACCTTGCTGGAGCGTATTGCGTATCTGGGGCAGGGCGTGCCGGGTATCGTCATCGCCCTGGCGGTGATTTCGATCTCGATCCGCTTTATCCAGCCGCTTTACCAGAGTGCGGCGTTGTTGGTCCTGACGTATTCGATCCTGTTCCTGCCGCTGGCACTGGTCGGTGTACACGCCACGCTGGTGCAGATCGAACCCCGTCTTGAAGACACGGCCCGCTCGTTGGGCCTGCGGTGGTGGCAAACGGCATGGCGGGTGATTCTGCCGCTGGCCGGCCCCGGTATCGGTGCCGCCGCTTCGATGGTGTTTATCACCATCGTCACGGAGCTGACCGCCACCTTGTTGTTGTCACCCATCGGTACCCACACGCTCGCCACCCAGGTCTGGGTCGATACCTCGGCGATGGCCTTTGCCGCCGCCGCGCCGTATGCCGCCATGCTGGTCGGTATTTCACTGTTTTCCACCTGGCTGCTGATGTCGCTGTTCGGCAAATCGGCGGTGCTGGGTAGCTTCCAATCATAGGGATCGACATGGCTGATGTAGAAATTCGCGGCCTGCGCAAGACGTTTGGCAACACCCCGGTATTGCGTGGCGTCGATCTGTCGGTGTCGTCCGGCAGCCTGGTGGCGATTCTTGGACCGTCCGGCAGTGGCAAGACCACGTTGTTGCGGCTGCTCTGTGGCTTCGAGCGCGGTGACGCGGGGACGATTCAGATCAATGGCCAGCGGGTCAGCGGTCCCGGCGTCTATGTGCCGTCGGAGAAGCGTCATATCGGTTATGTGCCGCAGGAAGGCGCGCTGTTTCCGCATCTGTCGGTGGCCGAAAACATCGTCTTCGGCCTGCCGCGGCAACTGCGAAAAGCCCACCACCGCGTCGCCGAGTTGCTCGAACTGGTGGGCTTGCCCGGCGATTTTGCCAATCGTTCACCGCATTCGTTGTCCGGCGGACAGCAGCAACGGGTAGCGCTGGCACGGGCGCTGGCACCGGCGCCGGCCCTGGTCCTGCTCGACGAGCCGTTTTCCTCGCTGGATGCCGCGCTGCGGGTGGAAACCCGGCAGGCGGTAGCGCAGGCCTTGTCGGCGGCCGGCGCCACTGCGTTGCTGGTCACCCACGATCAGTCCGAAGCGTTGTCCATGGGCAGCGAAGTCGCGGTGTTATGGAAGGGTGAACTGGTACAGGTGGCGAGCCCTGAGCAGTTGTACCGGATGCCGGTCAGTCCCGAGCTTGCGCGCTTTGTTGGCGATGCAATGTTGTTGCCGGGGATTGTCGACGGCGCCCGCGTGGTGTGTGCCCTGGGACCTTTGCGCCTGATGGCGGCCATGCCCGACGGGCCGGTACAGGTGTTGCTGCGGCCGGAGCAGATCAGGCTTTCAGCCGTGGAAACCGGCGTTGTCCAGGCGCGGGGCAGGGTGCTGAAAGTGGACTACTACGGGCATGATGCCTGTGTGCACCTGGGGCTGTCGGATGGTACGGGCCTATCGACCACGCTGATTGCGCGCGTGCCCGGCCATTTATGCCCGCGGCCGGGTGATGAGGTGGCCATCAGCGTGGAGGGGGAGGTACTGGCCTATGAAGTTTTCCGTGATTGATATGGGTCAAGCAAACCAGCCGATACCAGGCCGGAATCAAGCCATCCGCTGAATCTGTTGAAGCGCCCACCCCAGCTATCTCATGAAGGCTGCACGAGGTCGTACCTTTGTTGATCCAGGTCAACATTGCGATTGTCATTTCATGGAAGCTGCAAGGGCGCCATTGTTGCAGATCCAACCAGGGGAACACCCTGATAGTCCACCTCAACGTCCTCAGCATCCTGCTGTTGACCTGGACGACCACGACCGCTATTCCGGAAAAGGAACCTCTTGGATACGAACCGGGAGCACTCCGATGCTTGAGCCTCAATCTCGAACGCTGGACCTGATGGATGTCGAGTTGTCAGCCGACTTGTTCCTGCCGATGAATGCAAAGGGGCTGGTGATCTTCGTTCACGGCAGTGGCAGCGGCCGTACCAGCCCGGGTAATCGGCACGTTGCCCAAGCCCTTGCCAGGGAGGGACTGGGAACGTTGCTGTTCGACCTGCTCACGGAGACCGAGCAACGCCTGGACAACCTGACCCGCGAGTTGCGTTTCGATATCACCCTGCTGGGCAGCCGGTTGGTAGAGGTGATCGACTGGATCGGCCAGGATGTGGAGTTGCATTCGTTACGGATCGGTCTGTTTGGCGCCAGTACGGGCGCCGCCGCGGCGCTGTTGGCGGCGGCTGAGCGCCCGGACAGAGTGCACGCGGTGGTCAGTCGGGGAGGGCGGACCGACCTGGCAACAGTGGTGCTGCCACGGGTGAAGGCACCGACCTTGCAGATCGTCGGCGCACAGGACCCCTTGGTATTTGGCCTGAACTTCCAAAGCAGTCATGTCCTGCGCTGTGAGCAGCGGCTGGAGGTCGTGGCGGGGGCTACGCATCTTTTTGAAGAGGCCGGCACCCTTGGGGAGGTCGCCAGGCTCGCTGGCGAGTGGTTCGAGAAGTATTTGCAGATGGAGTTAGTCACCCTTTGACGGGGTTTGAACACCAAACCCAAGGGCGACGTCCCTTCAAATGGCTATCAAAGATGATCGGCGTCGATAATGGCCTTGGCAAAGGCCTGCGGATCCTCCTGCGGCAGGTTGTGGCCGATGCCACCCTGGATAAGCCGATACTCATATTTGCCGGTGAAACGCTTGGCATAGTCCTCGGCGGCGGGATGCGGTGCGCCGTTGGCGTCTCCCTCAAGGGTGATGGTCGGCACACCGATGGAAGGGGCCTTGGCCAACTTCTGTTCCAGAGGATCGTATTTCGTTTCCCCCTGGACCAGTCCCAGGCGCCAGCGGTAGTTGAAGACCGTAATGGCAACCTGGTCGGGGTTGTCCAGGGCAGCAGCGCTGCGATTGAAGGTGGCGTCGTCGAAGGCCCATTTCGGCGAGGCCGTCTGCCAGATCAGCCTGGCGAAGTCGTGGGTGTTCTTTTCGTAGCCGGCACGGCCCCGTTCGGTGGCGAAGTAGTACTGGTACCACCATTGCAACTCGGCCTTGGGCGGCAATGGGGTCTTGCCGGCTTCCTGGTTGCCGATCAGATAACCGCTGACCGAGACCAGCGCCTTGACCCGTTCCGGCCAGAGTGCCGAGACGATATCCGCCGAGCGCGCGCCCCAATCGTAGCCACCGAGCACCGCCTGCTTGATCTTCAGTGCGTCCATGAAGTCGATGACATCGCTGGCCAGCGCGGCGGGTTGGCCATTGCGCACGGTGTCGGCGGAAAGAAAGTGCGTATCGCCATAGCCGCGTGCGTAGGGCATAAGTACCCGGTAACCCTTTGCCGCCAGTAACGGTGCTACTGCGTCATAGCTGTGAATGTCGTAGGGCCAGCCGTGCAGGAGAATGACCACAGGACCATCGGCCGGGCCTGTTTCGGCGTAGGCTACATCCAGCAAACCGGCATCGATATGCTTGAGCGGGCCGAACGGGGTGGACTGGGCCGCACTGCTGGTGCCGCCAGTATTCACCGTTGCCGGGGCTGCTGCGTTGCTGGCTTGTGCGTGGGCGACACCAAGTGCACCGAACTGCATCAGCGTGAATGCGAGGACGGACGAGCCAAGCAGGCGGCGTTTTTTATCAACGGGGTGTTTCAACAGGGCTGTCTTCATGTTCCGGTATCCTTTCAAACGAAGGGTCAGGTGTTCTGGCTGACTCTTATTTGAACGCGGAGACGTATCTGGCCTGTTTCAAGATTGCCCTGTGGGTGTAAATGCTTGTATCGAAACGGCTTGAGATACACGGTGATACACGACGGATTCTGCCGCGGACGGCGCGCTACAACAGCGTGCTTGTTGAGGGAGATCAAATTCGCCTGCTGCTTTGGGTCCACTATGGAAACAGACCATGAGCAGAACGGGCGTACATGGGTCAATCAACGGCGGGACTGCCAAATGCCGAGGTGAGTCATGATCCGATCATTGCGTCTACTGCTTATTGCACCTTCCCAACCGGTGCACACCCCTGCGTTGGAATATGCGGGGGGATTGGCGCAGACACTCAATTCGGCGTTGCATCTGGTTGCTTTCGTCCATGCAGCGGCACTTGATGTGGTCGGGCACGGCCATTCGGTCAATCTGGACAACGCCCGCAACGGCATGATGGATGTTTATCGGCAGTGGCTGAACAGCGAAGCGGTCTTGTTGCGCGAAAAGGGAGTTGAAGTGCAGTACGAGGTTATTTGGGGAAAACCATCCGCTTTTGAGCTGGCAGCCTACGCGCAGAACCTGAGGACTGACTTGATTATCAAAGACTTGCATGAGGAAGCTCATCTAAAACGTCTGGTGTTGTCGTCGCTCGATTGGGACTTGTTGTGTGCCAGCCAGACCTCGGTACTCTATATCAAGCAAGCACCAGCCCCTCGTCTGCGCAAGATCCTGGTGGCAGTGGACATTGAACTGGAGGGCGAGGCGCGCGCGACTGAAAATGACCAGATCATCAGCATGGCCCGGCAATTGGCGGATGCCTGTCATGCGTCGTTGCATCTGATTACGGTCTACCACTGCGACTCCGTAGGCTGCAAGAGCATTGCTGCAGCCCGCTCAAGTGCTGAGTTGCCGAGTTATGAGGCCCGCAGGAACGTATTCGATGCATTGGCGACTGAACATGGGTTCGCCAAGGAACATCGGCATTTCCTGGTGGGAGCACCGGCCAACGTCATTCGTAGCTATATCCAGCGTAATACTTATGATCTCCTGATCATTGGCTCTGCCAATCACCATCTTCTCAGTTCGACGATCGGGAGCACCGCGGAAGGGATTCTCGATAATCCCGTCTGCAATGTGCTTGCACTCAAACTGCCTCCCGCGTCCTGTAATGCATATGCGCAGACGCAAGAGGGCACGCAAGCCGATGGCGTGTCCCATCAATTGCAACCGGAATTGATGGCTCGGTAAAGGCCGGGGAAACCAACTGGCTTGATGTAGATCAAGCAGGAAAGTGCTCCGACTCCGATAGTAAACGCTCGTGTTCGCACCCATCGGAGTTCTTCATGAGTGACTTTCTGAACAAGGATCAATTGGAAGGGCTCGATGCCTACTGGCGGGCTTCCAACTATCTGGCCGTTGGGCAGATCTACCTCAAGGACAATCCGCTGTTGCGCAGGCCCCTGGCACTGACCGATGTAAAACCTCGGTTACTGGGGCACTGGGGAACCAGTCCTGGCTTGAATCTGATCTACGTGCACCTCAACCACCTGATCAAGACCCATGACCTGAACCTGCTCTTTGTCACCGGCCCGGGGCACGGCGCGCCGGCCATCATGGCGCAGGCGTATCTGGAAGGGACCTACACCGAACTCAACCCGCGGGTGGAACAAAACGCCGACGGATTGCTGCAGCTGTTTCGACAGTTTTCCTGGCCTTATGGTATCTCCAGTCATGTGTCGGCGCAGGTGCCCGGGTCCATCAATGAAGGCGGGGAGTTGGGCTATTCCCTGGCGCACGCCTATGGTGCGGCCTTTGATAATCCCGATCTGATCGTCGCCTGTGTGATTGGCGATGGCGAGGCCGAAACCGGCGCACTGGCGGCCAGCTGGCATTCGAACAAGTTTCTCGACCCGCGGCGTGACGGCGCCGTACTGCCGATTTTGCACCTCAATGGCTACAAGATTGCCAACCCTACGCTGCTCTCGCGCATCAGCGAGGAAGAGCTCAGCGCCTTGATGTATGGCTATGGCTATGAGCCTTACTTTGTCGAAGGCGATGATCCCGAGACGGTGCATCAGGCCCTGGCTAAAACCCTGGACACCATTTTATCGGAGCTGCGCGAAATTCAGCGTACTGCGCGTCGGCAGCCCAGGCAGTCGGTGCCGGAGCGTCCGCTCTGGCCGATGCTGGTACTACGCACGCCCAAAGGCTGGACCGGCCCCAAGTTCGTCGACGGCTTGCCCGTGGAAGGGACCTGGCGTGCCCACCAGGTACCGCTGGCGGACCTGCAACAACCCAGGCATTTGATGCAACTTCAGGAATGGCTCAAGAGTTACCGCCCGGAGGAGCTGTTCAGCGCCGGCGGCGCCTTGCTGCCCCACATTGCCGAACTGGCACCGGGCGGACACCAGCGCATGAGCGCCAATCCCCATGCCAACGGTGGGTTGCTGCTGCGCTCCCTGGAAATCCCGCGTTTTTCGGAATATGCGGTCAAACTGCCAAGCCCCGGGGCCTTACAGGCAGAACCGACACGTGTGCTGGGCGTGTTTTTGAAAGAGGTCATGAGAAGCAACCTGGCGTCTGCGAACTTCCGGCTGTTTGGCCCGGATGAAACAGCTTCCAACCGGCTCGACGCGGTCTATGAGGTCAGTGGCAAGACCTGGATGGCGGACCTGGAGCCGGGAGACAATCATCTGGCCGCCGATGGGCGGGTCATGGAAATACTCAGTGAACATGTCTGCGAAGGTTGGCTGGAGGGTTACCTGCTCACCGGGCGTCATGGACTGTTTTCCTGCTACGAAGCGTTCATTCACATTGTCGGTTCGATGGTCAACCAGCACGCCAAATGGTTGAAAACCGCCGCCAGTGTGCCCTGGCGCAAACCCATTGCCTCGCTCAACCTGTTGCTGTCTTCCCATGTCTGGCAGCAAGACCATAATGGTTTTTCCCATCAGGACCCGGGATTCATCGATCTGGTGGCCAACAAGAAAGCCGAGGTGGTGCGCATTTACCTGCCACCCGATGCCAATTGCCTGTTATCGGTGACGGATCACTGCCTGCGCAGTCGCAATTACATCAATGTCATTGTCGCGGGTAAACAGCCGGCCCGGCAGTGGCTGGATATCGAATCGGCCATCAGCCATTGCCTGCGTGGCATTGGTCGCTGGGCGTGGGCCAGTCATGACGATGAGGTCCCGGATGTGGTGATGGCCTGCGCCGGTGATGTGCCGACCCTGGAAACCCTGGCGGCGGTGACCTTGTTGCGCGATTACGTAGCGGATCTGAAGGTCAGGGTTGTCAATGTGGTCGACCTGATGGTGATCCAACCCGATAGCGAGCACCCCCACGGTTTATCGGAGGGGGCTTTCGAGGAACTTTTTCCCCGCGATATACCGGTTATCTTTGCCTTCCACGGCTATCCGTCGTTGATCCACCGGCTTTTGCACGGTCGCGGACAGCAGGAGCGTTTTCATGTCCGGGGTTTCAAGGAGGAGGGGGCCACCACGACGCCCTTTGACCTGACGGTGATCAACCAGCTGGATCGTTACCAACTGGCCCTGGATGTGATTGAACGTGTCCCACGCCTGCAGCCGCAGGTCGAGACCGCGCGTGCACGTTATTGGGCCTCCCGGGAAAGGCATGCCCTGTACCTGATCGAACATGGCCAGGACTTGCCGGAAGTGGCGCAATGGCAATGGACGCCGGCCTCCGAAAACGGAGCGGACGGCCCTGGCCAGTAACGGCTGCGGCAAAACAGGAGTGCACCACGATGGATGATCCTTGCCCCGCGTTGTTGGTGTTTAACGCGGGTTCTTCGACGCTCAAGTTTTCCCTTTATGACGCGAGCCTGTCAGCGCCCCACTGTCTGGGGCATGGCAGTGTCGAAGTGCGCGAACACAAGGCCAGCCTGAGTTATCAGGACACCCGGCTCAAGGCCGGGCGGCAGGCGCACTGGTCGAGTGCCGGTGACGGCATGGACGCTGCCACCTTGAGCCACCTGATGGGCTGGATCGACAGCAATACCCGGTGGCGTGTCCGCGCCGCGGCCCATCGCGTGGTCCATGGCGGCCAGCGGCGCGAGGTGGCGGCGCTGGTGGATGGGTCGCTGATCCGCGAGATGCAGGCGCTGACGCCGATGGCGCCGTTGCACCAGCCGTTGTGCCTGGCGCCCATGCTCCACTTGGCCCGTGAGTATCCCGGTATGCCCCAGGTGGCCTGTTTCGACACTGCGTTTCACCACACCCTCGATCCACTAGAAACCCTTTACGGACTGCCCAAGGCCCTGAGTGAGGCGGGCATTCGCCGTTACGGCTTCCACGGCTTGTCCTATGAGTATATTGCCGGTGTTTTGCCCGATTACGACCGCGATGCGGCACAAGGGCGGACGATCGTCGCCCACCTCGGCAACGGCGCCAGTTTATGTGCGCTGCATGACCGGATCAGCCGCGCGACCACCATGGGCTTCTCCACGCTGGACGGATTGCTCATGGGCAGTCGACCGGGAAGCCTGGATCCCGGGATCGTGCTGTACCTGCTGCGTGAGCGCGGCATGAGCGTGCAGGCAGTCGAACACCTGCTGTATCACGAGTGCGGCTTGCTGGGTGTCTCTGGCGGCGAGGCCAGCGATATACGCACGCTGATGGCCAGCCGTTCGGACGCCGCCAAACAGGCCATAGCGTTGTTTGTACGCCGCGTCGTCAAGGAAATCGGCGCGCTGGCCGCGGTGCTCGGTGGCGTTGACGCGCTGGTGTTCACCGGAGGCATCGGAGAACACGCGCATGAGGTGCGCGATGGGATTCTTGAGGGGTGCGCCTGGTTAGGCGTAGTTCGAAAAAGCGCCGGCAGTGAGAAGCCCGATCAGGCCGTGTCTGCCTGCCTTTCCCAGGCGCAGAGCAAAGTATCGGCATGGGTCATTGCCACTGACGAGAACGCGGTCATCGCCCGGCACAGCCTGGCCTTGCTGCCTCAGGGGGTGTAACCGAAAGCCGCACCTGATACGTGCTCATTGCACACTGTTGGGGCGTATGGAAATCAATGGTCACGGGGAAATCAACCCCACCGGCGGTATTGAACAGTGGGTAGGCGCTTTGGCGTGCGGTAAAGGGGGGTCGGGCGAGAGGGGCGGCACGGTAAATGCTTATGGCTGTATATACAGCTGAGCAATAAGTGCGTCATGTCCTCTCAACCACGCCCCCAGGAGTGCATATGTCTTCCAGCATCCGTCTTCCCCTGATTGATATGTCCGGTGTTCGCGAAGGTGACCAGGCGAGTATTCGTCGAGCCGCCGATGCCATCCGGACTGCCTGCTGCGATACCGGCTTCTTCTACATCATCAATCACGGTGTACCGCAGCCGGTGATCGACAGGGCGATGTCGGCTGCCGCGGAGTTCTTTGCCTATCCGACCGAGGTCAAGCGCGAGGCGGCCGTCAACAAGCGCCATCGTGGCTGGCACGCGCTGGGCGGGGCGACCATGTACGAAGCCAGCAAACCCGATCACAAGGAGTTTTTCAGTATCGGGCTCGAGTTGGCTGAAGACGATCCCAGCGTACTCGCCGGTGAGGCGCTGCGCGGCCCGAACCAGTGGCCGGCATTTATGCCGTCGTTGCGCGAGGTCCTGGCCGAGTACTATCAGGAAATCGGCAAGGCCGGGGCGGATCTGTTGAGGGTGGTGGCGGTGGGGTTGGGGATTGACGAACATTTCTTCATCGACAAATACACCAAGCCTTTGCAACGCACCCAGATGGTCTATTACCCGCCGCAACCGGCCCAGGCCGATGCCGATCAATTCGGGGTGGCGCCCCACACCGACTACGGTTGCATCACCTTGCTGTATCAGGACAACAGCGGCGGCTTGCAGGTCCGTGAGCTGGGCTCCAACAGCTGGATCGATGCGACGCCGATCCCGGGCAGCCTGGTGGTGAACGTCGGCGACCTGCTGGCGCGCTGGTCCAACAATCGCTTTCGCTCGACCTTGCATCGGGTGATCAACCGCTCAGGTCATGAGCGTTACTCCATCGCGACCTTCTATGATCCGACCTATGGCGCCCTGGTCGATCCCTGTGAGCTGGGGATCGATTCGGCGCAGAGCCTGTATCCGCTAGTGGCGGCGGGGGACTACATACTCAAGAGAATCGATGACTCGATGGCATATCGCAAGGACAAGGCGCCAGGCGTTGAGTGAATGCCGTAAACGGCAGGGAGGATGGCACGTACAAAAGGGGCACCCCTTCGCGACTCACTGCGACAGGTAGTCCTTTTGTATCCGTGCCAGCGTCCCGTCACGGCGAAGCGCTTCAATCGCTTGGCGCAAGTCGTGGACCTGTTCGGAGGAGCATTGCTTCGAGCAGGCGAGATAGAGATCCACCGTGCTCAAGACGGGACTCATCAGCAGCTTGCGGCTGGAGACCTTGGGCCAGATGTACTGGCTTTCGGGGACACCGTTGAACCACGCATCGATGCGGCCTTTCAAAAGCATTTGCGCGGGATTTTCCCCAATGGTCAAGGGGTGGATCTGCTTGTCGCTGAAACCTTGGGCACGCAGGATTTCCTCTTGCGCACTGCCCAGGCCCACGCCGATCACATGGTAGATCTTCCTGGCTTCGGCGAAGCTGCTCACCCGGTGCTCAAGGCTGAAAAAAGCGCGGTCCATGCTCATGATGGGCGCAATCCAGGTGAAGTGATCTTCGCGCTCGGGCGTACGTGACAACGGGGCGATCAAGAGGTCCTGCTTCTCACTGACGTATTTTTGCGACCTGGCCCAGGGCAGCGCCTGTATATGAGCGACATAGCCGGCTTTGGCAATGGCCATCAGGGCGGCATCTCCGACGATGCCGTGCCCCTTGGCGTCATCGACAAGCGTCAGCGGGGGCGCGTCGATGATAAACAGGTCGATCGGTTGTGGCGCAGCCCATGCGTGATAGCTCAGCAGCAGGAACGCCGGCAGACACAGCTTGGCAAGGGCCTGGGTACGAGTATGGGCTACGCGCGTGATCTGGCTCATGACCTGATATCTCAAGCACGGCTGGCAGCTCCCGGAAAACCCCGGAGAAATCATGGCGACCGCTGACTTAGCGTAGCGCGGATTTGAGAGAAAGCCGGAGTTTGGCGCAAATGAACGGGTGATCGATCCAACCGATTTATTGCTCGCGCATCGGGAAGGACAGCTCGAAACAGGTCACGCCACTCTCGCTGGTAACGCTGTAGTGACCACTGTGCAATTGCATGATGGTCGCTACGATCGACAGGCCAAGCCCGTTGGATTGGGCCGAGCGCTCACGCGATTGATCAACCCGATAGAACCGCTCGAACAGTCTCGGCAGGTGCTCCGCCGGGATGGTGGTGCCTTGGTTGCACACACGCAGATGTATGCCAGTGTCCGACGGTATGGCCTGGATCAACAGTTCGGAATGAGGTGCTCCGTACTTGATCGCGTTGGCACACAGATTGGCCAGGGCGCGGCGCAGCAGGACGGGTTCGGCCCAGATTACCCCTTCACCTTCCGCGCGGATGGTGATGTCGGCGTCTGCCGCCAGACCTTCGAAATAGTCAGCCATGCGCTCCACTTCTTCAGCGGCGTCCAACTCCTGGCGCTGCTGACGGGCACTGCTGGGGTCGGTGCGCGCGAGGAAAAGCATGTTGTCGAGCATGCGCGCCAAGCGTTCCAGCTCTTCTACATTGGAGGCCAGTAGCTGCTGGTAATGTTCAACGCTGCGGTTCTGCTGCATGGCGACCTGGGTTTCACCCAGCAGGTTGTTGATGGGGGTGCGCAGTTCATGGGCCATGTCCGTAGAGACGTGAGCCAGTTGCTCAAAACCCTTGCCCAGGCGCTCGAGCATGGTATTGAAAGAGTCGATCATCGGTAACAGCTCCTTCGGCGCGCCCTGGCTGTCGAGTCGTTCGGTCAGGTTGCCGATGCCAATGCCATGGGCGTGGCGTGCCAGGCGCCGCAACGGCAGCAGGCCGCGGTGAACCATCAACCAGCCGGCCAGGGCCAGGACAATGGCCGCGACGCTGGCGAGGACATAGACGCTGAGACGGTAGCTGGCCAGCACCGCGGTGCGTTCGGTCATCAGGCGGCCGATGGTCAGTTGCAGCTTGCCCGAGTCGATATTCGCAGACACCGCGGCGAAGGGCGCACCATCGACTTCCGCTACTTTATGGACATCACTCAACTCCAGGGTGTGCTCCATCGCGACCGGAACCAACTGGGGAATATCGAGGTTCCCGGGATTGACCACGAGCAACGGAGGCCCCCCTGGAGCACCAATGCTGAGTACCGATTCGCGGTTGCCCATCATGTTCTGAAACAGCGCGGGCTTGGTTCTGATCAGATCCCGGGTGTTGCTGTCATTGAGCAGGTTACGCAACTGATTGACGCGGAAGACGAGGGCGGCTTCGTCACGGTGTATCAGCTCGCTCTCCAGTTCGCGGTACAGCTCGACCCCCATGGTCGCCAGCAGGGCAAAGGCCAGCAAGGCAAACACCAAGGCCAGGCGCAGTGTCAGGGAATAATGACGACGCTTCATGGTTGCGTATCGAAGCGGTAGCCAATGCCACGCACGCTGTGGATCAGCTTGAGCTGGAAAGGATCGTCTATTTTCAGGCGCAGGCGGCGCACCGCCACGTCCACCACATTGGTGTCGCTGTCAAAGTTCATGTCCCAGACTCGAGAGGCGATCAGTGAGCGGGATAACACCTGCCCCTGATGCGTGGCAAACAGGTGCAGCAGGGCAAACTCCTTGTTGGTCAGCGTCACTCGCACGCCAGCGCGGATGACGCGGCGTTTGATGACATCGATCTGCAGGTCATCGATCTGCAGTTGCTCTTCCTCCCGGGTCGGACCGCGTCGGGTCAGTGTGCGCAGGCGGGCGACCAGCTCGGCGAAAGAGAAGGGCTTGATCAGGTAGTCGTCGGCCCCCAGCTCCAGGCCTTTGATACGGTCGGCGATATCATCCCGGGCGGTCAGGAACAGGACTGGCGTGTCGGCCTCCTTGCGCAGGCGGCGCAGGACTTCCCAGCCGTCCATCTTCGGCATCATCACGTCCAGCACGATGACGTCGAAGGACGTTTCCAGGGCCTGGTGCAAGCCGTCAACGCCATCGCGGGCCAGGCTGACGGAGTAGCCTTGCTCCTGCAGGCCATTGAGTAAATAGTTGCCCGCCTTGGGTTCGTCTTCCACTACCAGGATATTCATGGGTATTACCTTGGTTCAGTTTCGGTATTCGATTCACGAAAGCGGACCAGAAAGCCGCGAGCAGGTGGCGCGAGTATAGCCCGATCATCAACTGATACTGCGTGTGGCCCCCGCTCCTTGTCAGCCATCTTCGTAAAGCTCCCCATCAGTTTTCGTTCGAGCAGTGCCCTTGAACCTGATAGTCCAACACATGCTCCCGACCCTGATGATCCAGGTAATCGAGCTTTGCCGGGATCACGCCGCATTGATCCGAGAGGTCGGTCATGGACAAGACTTTCGCCACGTCCATCTGGACGAAAAAACCAGTCTTGTCATGAATCACCGTTGGACTATCGGTGGTGCTGGCGAAGGCTGAACCGGTGGCGAGGAGGGCGGCGAATCCGAGCATAAGAAGTTTCATGGCATTGTCTCTCTGTCTGAGTGGGCTGCCTGTTGTCTGGCAGTGGGTTCACAATAACGAGGCCACTCAAACAGCCGACGAACAAAACAATGACAAAGTTGTAATGCAAGCTCGTCCGAAACGGGGGCCTGTGAGCGCCGGTTCGGATCGAGACGAAGGAGGAGAGGGTAGGATTTGGCTGGAAGTGCCTTTACCTGACGAGATGTTCTGCTG
>NZ_JALMEZ010000006.1:0-410281 GCF_023242495.1 Pseudomonas sp. MWU13-2862
CTCCCCTTCGAACTGCACTCGCTTCCGTTAGGTTGTCATTTCCGTTGGCTGTTCATCTATCACTGAATCCACCTGCCGTTGAGCCAACTCGATCAGATGCACGACACCCATCGCTACTTTGCGATTCGCACCGCTGAGATTGTCTGCATTTTCATAAGCAGTGGCGGCAGCGGAGTCCAGTATTGAGCTCGCGTTGACGAGGGCTTCTTCGCGGCTTTGTGGGACCGGGGGCTTGCCTTGTGTTCCTGCGATACCAGGGCGTTTTGGACCGCCACCCTGAGGCAGTATGTAGTACGCCAAAGCGCGATCAGCGGCTTGGGGATCAATGCTTTCGATACCGGAGGTTCCCGGTGGGCTGGGTGTGACCTTGTACATGGCAAATCTCCAATCTCACGGATGGAGCCGTCACCAGTATCGCTACCAAACGATTTGAGGGTGGCGGCTGTACACAGGTTGGTAGACCGGAAGATTGGAGAAACCGGCGCGCCCGAAGGTGCCCTGCGCACAGCCACCATAAAATGCAGGCAATAAAAAACGCCTGGTTCCAAGGGGGCGCTGTGCGCCAATCTATACCGGGCTACCAAACCCGATCACTGATATGCAGTGACGGACTGAAGACTAGCCAGCGAAATTGGCATGCACAAGTGGTCAGGATTTTCTAGGAAACTTCAGTCAAAGGAAAGCGAGTTGTCTTGCTGGCACTGCGAGATCACTGAAAAAGCACAGCTGATTTACAGGGGACTAAAAGGCGCTGAGCGCTGAGTTCGGCAAATGTTTTGACGTCGCACATCTGCACCATATGCGTGGTGTCTTCTTGGCGTTTCCAAAATACGACGCGCTGCGTCGCGAATTGAACTGGGCCATTTGGACTGAGAATATTTAGTCAGCGAAAAGGGGAGCAAGCTCCCCTTTATGTCGCGCTGCTTTCTGTCAGCTTGTTGCTCCAGCTGGCTGCTCCTCAATCACTGAATTCACTTGCCGTTGAGCCAGTTCGATTAGATGCACGACACCCATCGCGACCTTGCGGTTCGCACCCGTGAGGTTGTCGGCATTTTCATAGGCGGTGGCGGCAGCGGAGTCCAGGATTGAGCTGGCGCTGACGAGGGCTTCTTCTCGGCTTTGCGGGCCAGTGGGCTCGCCTGGTGTTCCTGCGATATCAGGGCGTTTTGGACCGCCGCCCTGAGGCAGTATGTAGTACGCCAAGGCGCGATCAGCGGCTTGGGGGTCAATGCTTTCGATACCGGAGGTTCCCGGTGGGTTGGGTGTGACCTTGTACATGGTAAATCTCCAATCTAGCGGTTGGAGCCACCACGCCTTCGCGACTAAACGATTGTGGGTGGCAGCTGTGCACAGGTTAGTCGACCGGAAGATTGGAGAAACCGGCGCACCACGAGGGTGCCCTGCGCACAGCCACCATAAAATGCAGGCAGTAAAAAACGCCTCATTCCAAGGGGGCGCTGTGCGCCAATCTATCCCGGGCGACTAAACCCGATCACTGAATAGGCAGTGACGGGCTGAAGACTAGTCATCGAAATTGGCAGGCGCAAGCGGTCAGGATTTTCTAGGAAACTTCATTCAAAGGAAAGCGAGTTGTCTTGCTGGCACTGCAAGATCACTGAAAAGCGCCGCTGATTTAACGGTGTTAAAAAGCTGAAAGGGTAGTTGGCCGGGAGCAAGAACTCTCCGGCTGGGCCCCCGATTTTCCAGGTACTTAGGACTGATAGGGCTCAGTGGGCATATGGATTTCCACTGCCTGTCAAATACCAGGCCCAGTCACATGGGCCGGCAATCTGGCCAAGCGATCCCATCCTTCTGCGCTGATCCCTGAGCTGTTCGGCAACCACAATTTTTGTAGCGGCAACTGCTCCAACACGGACACCACGGCTGAAGTGAGCTGCGATTCCCCCGGACCCGCCGCGAGTGTCAGATCTCGCAGTGGCAAATGCGCCAGGTGGGCGACTCCGACGTCAGTGAGCCAAGGACTTTCATACAACCCGAGGCGCCGCAGCGGCAGATCGCGCAGGCAGGCCAAGTCGGCGTCGCGCAGATCCAGACCGCTTATCTCCAGTTGCTCCAACGGCAATCCCAATTCGACGAGCATTCGCAAAGCCTTGCCGTCAATGCCGTGACAAAAACTGAGATTAAGCCG
Source organism: Pseudomonas sp. MWU13-2862 (assembly GCF_023242495.1). Classification (NCBI taxonomy): domain Bacteria; kingdom Pseudomonadati; phylum Pseudomonadota; class Gammaproteobacteria; order Pseudomonadales; family Pseudomonadaceae; genus Pseudomonas; species Pseudomonas sp. MWU13-2862. The sequence continues at coordinate 2,150 of NZ_JALMEZ010000006.1, forward strand.
CTTCAGCGGCAGACCCGCCAGTTGCTTCAGTTCCTCCCCGGTGATGTCGTTCAATGAAAGGTCCAGCGATTCCAGCTCCAAACCGCGCAGATCGCGCAACGTATGCGCGTCGATGCCTTGCACATCGGAGAGCCCCAGGCGCTTCAGTGGAAACGCGTGCAGCACATCGAGCCGCTCGATCATTTGCTGTGAAGATTTAAGATCCAGATCGGCGAGTGGCATGCCTTCCAGTTCGGCAATGTCGTCCTCGCCGATATACGAAGATTGCAGCGAAAGCCGTTCGATCGGCAGGCCCTGGATGGCGTGGAGCATGGCGTCGGTTGCGTAACAGTAATCGAGGCTCAGCGAGCGCAATGCGGTCAGGCCGCGGAGCCAGGAAGGGTCCTTCAGGATTGCGCCATTCCAACCTAGCGATAGTTGCTCGAGTGGATGATGACCCAAGTGCTGCATTCCACGTGAAGTGAGTTCCCCTGCGCGTTCGAATGTGAGTGAGCGCAACTTGAGTCGTGACAGTCCGAGCAGGCCGTCGTCGGTGACCTCATCACAACGGTTCAACGACAACTCCTGCAGCGCGCCACTGCCGAGTTGGTGGAGGAAACGGTCGTCGAAGTCTTCGCCGTAGGTTTTCAACTTCAGTCGGCGCAACCGTTCGAGTGACGGGAGGCTGCTGGCGTTGTCATCGCGCGAAAAGCCACTGATTTCCAATGTCTCGAGGGCAACGGCTGGCAAACGTTGCGATACAGTCTGATCGAAGCTGAATTTCGGGCTGTTGAGTACCAGCGTACGCAGTGGCAGCCCAGCCAGGGCATCAAGCCAGTCAGGCTCGGCATTCTCCAGCTCGACATGGTCTACGGGCAGTCCACGAAGCTGCGACAACAATGTCTTGGGGCGATTGGTATGCGCGGTGGCGTTCAACTGCGCGACAACAGCGATAGCAGCCGGATCGCGCAGGCCGGCGGCTACTCGTAGACCATCCAGTGAGGCCTCTCCGCTGTCGAGCAGAGCACGATAAAGCGAAGCACGCGCGGCAATGTCATCGGGTGTGGCAGAGAGTTGGGCCATCAGAGCGTTGCGGTTCAGCACTATTGACGAGTCCGAAGTGAGTGAGCCGAAAGGATTGATGGAGGTATTAGCCAGTGATGTCGGTCATGTGTCCAGAGGCTGGTGTAAAAAAAAGGGCAGCCAACTCACCTAGGTGTTCGGTCACGAAAATGATCAAGATCGAAAGGTGGGCAGATATCCCGTGAGCGATCACCTTGGCAATCACTCGGCGGGAGCGTAGCGGTATCTCCGAGGGGGCTGTTTGTTGAATGGGTCCGCGGGCCAAAATCCTACAGATGGCGTTGAGTTGTCTGGCATTCAATGCGGTCACTTCCTTTTGGCCTCGACCGTAAGCTTCGGCAACTGGACCGAATAGCTGATTTCTCTGTTTTCGTCGGTCCCTCTCAAGGAGTGAACGACCGTTGAAACAGGGCTCTCGTTAACCGTGGGTCATTACGATTCCAGGGGCAATTACTCGCCCACGCCCGGCCCGTGCATTCCTTTGCCGACGCGCAATATTGAGCGCCGCGCACCACCGCCACCGGCCTATAACGGCGACTTCTACAGCCAGCCAAGGCGGACCATTGAGCGCGAGGCTCCGATCAGCACCTGTCATGTCGGTTTGAAGTTCATCTGGGATAACGGGGAGGGTTTGGGTTGTGATCTGCCTTGCGTGCTGACTCCGGCCAGTGGCGAGCCCATTCGGACTCGGTTGGATGAGTACAGCCGGTTTGTCGGCAGTATTCCCGATGGGCCTTATCAGGCGCAGATGCTGGCGGAAGTGGACACTGAAGAGATGCTGGTCCGCAGCCGTGCCGAGGTGCAGGCCGCGTTGGCCGCGATCCTTGAGGCGGAGCGTGCCGAAGCGGCGGCGCTGCAGGCCATCCAGGATGAGCGCAGCTTTGTCGCCAACGCGTTCCATACCCACCTGGCGATAGGCAAGGGCGCGCTTTATGCCGCGTGGGGATTGGTCAAAAGCCTTAAGGAATATGGCGATCTGATCAGCCCCTTCGTTAGTTTTTCCAATGTTGTGGTGGCGGCTTGGAACGCTGACGCCTCCAATGGCGGTAGTTGGATCGTCTCTTTTCGCGACAGTTTTTCCCAGGAGCAGCATCGCGAACTGGTTGAGGCGCTGGGTTTCGACCCAAGCAAAATCACCCGTGAACAACTGGCCGAAAGCTACGAAACGGCGTGCTTCGTGATGGAGGACGGGCCGAGCCGGGACTTGCTGGCGCGATTTGCCGTCGACTATGTAAAAGCCCAGAACCGCGAAGAGATCGCCGAGCTCAGCGGTGCAGTGGTCTTTGAGATTGTGCTGATTGCGCTGTTGGTCATGTACAGCGGTGGTGCTGGTTTGGCGGCGAAAGGCGCGGCGTCGGTGCGAAACCTGGCATTGACTCAACGTCTGGGAACTGGACTGAAACGGCTTGGCCAAGGCCTCAAGAACGCTAGAATCAAAAAGGCGGGAAGGGCCGAAGGGAACGGCGCTGGCGCGCAGATCGTCAGAGTTGAATGGCCTAAGGAAATTGATCCGGCGACTTTGTACCGGCCAGATAGGAAACTAGTGAATGACAAGCATGGTAGGCCCGTTCCCGATGTTCCCGAGCCCCACACCCAGCTTGCAAATAGAAGAGGAAGAAAAGATGAGTACAGACAAGCCCGGGAGTGGAATCTGAACAAGGATGGCAAGTTGGAGCCCACGCGTGATATCGACTTTACCGATCACGGGCGCCCCAAAGAGCATACGAATCCGCATCAGCATGATTTCACCCCAAATCCTACGGGTGGGACACCAAAGCATGGGCCTGCAAAACCACTGGAGTATCCGTGATGTACTCAGTCACCTTGGCATCCTTCCGAACGGATGGAACAGTCCTGTTACTAAAAGATTTGCTGGAGGTCATTCCTGATAATGATTGGGTGTGGTCGGTTCTTGAGTTTCAAGGGGTGGGCTGTGCACCTAATGACCTGTCTATGGATGAGTATGAGGATTTTCTCCGCTCTCAGGAGAAAGGAGACATCATGGCATGGGAGCAATTGCTTGAGTTTGCGCTGCCGATGGAGCAAACGTTCAACTGCCTTGTGATTGCAGTCAATACGACTACCGAAATCATCAAGCCTGCTGGTTTTGAAATAGTGCCAGAAACCTATGTCTTGGCGATTGAAGCATTCGATAGTACCAACTGGAAACTTTGGAGCGACAACCCTGAAATTATTCGAGCGGTGAGGCAGCTTCCAAACGTTAGATTGTTGAATAAAGACAGTAATTAAAGCGGTTTCAACACGAGAGAAAAAGGCATGAGCGACACTCCTGTTAGCCTGAGCATGGAATTACCTCAGCCTATCGCCGATGCTCCGTCATCGCCGACAGCACCACCGAAGTCGCCGCTGTCCTCGTCTCCACCCCCAGCTTGATATACACGTGCTCCAGATGCTTGTTCACCGTACGCGGGCTCAAGTCCAGGATGGTGCCGATATCGCGATTGGTTTTTCCACAGGCCACCCAGCGCAGCACTTCCACCTCACGTCCCGTTAGCTGAAAACGCGCCGACAACACCTGGCTGGCCGGTTCATCATTCAAACTCAAGGCCGCCACTGGCTGTGACGCCGCACGTGCCGACAACAACGTGCGCGAGGTGCGCAAATGCGCCGCCACCCGAGCCAGTACTTCGGCTATCTGAATCGGCTTGGTCACATAATCACTGCCACCCACCTCAAACCCCTGAACCACATGCCGACTCTCCGTCAGCGCGGTCATAAACAGCACCGGAATATCAGCACTCTCCGGCTGCGCCTTGATCCGCCGACAGGTCTCAAACCCATCCAGCCCCGGCATCATTGCATCGAGCAAGATCAGGTCCGGGCGCCGCCGCTCAATCCGGTTCAACGCACTCAACCCATCCAGCGCCACCAGCACCATATAACCGGCATCGTTAAGCGCATCGGACAGCAGCGCGAGGTTATCCGGCGTGTCATCCACAATCAGCACGACACCGGGTTCAGCGACTGTGGTCAGTGCATTCATCTTCTGCCTCCTTGAGGGTGCGGTTGATTTCGTCCAGGCGAAAGTTCTTCAGCAGTTTGCGGATCGACCCGATAAAAGCCGCTGTGTCCGGCGCTTCAGCCTGGATGCTGTCGAGCTTTTCCTGCAAGCCACGGACATAGCCGATGGCGCTGAGCTCGCCGAGGGCAACAAGGTCAGGGTGTGAAGGCAAGACCCAGGGTTCGGGGAGTGCCGCCGGCGCCGGCTTTTCACGCCGCACCCAATGCAGATCAAGTTGCTTCTGAATCCTCTCCAGCAACTCCGGCGTGCGCACCGGTTTGGCCAGGTAGTCATTGCAGGCGCTGGCCAGGTTGCGCTCGTCGCTGAAGGCATTGGCCGAGATCACGATGATTGGCACCGTGGACAGCGCATTGCGGCGGATCAGGCGGCTGGTTTCCCAGCCATCCATGGTCGGCATCGACAGGTCCATCAGAATCAGGTCCGGCCCCAGCAACGCCACCTGACGAATCGCTTCCTGGCCGTTGCTGGCCTGCACCACTTCGAAGCCCAGCGGCGTGAGCATGCCGTTGAGCACCTTGCGATGGTCCACATGATCGTCCACCACCAGCACCCGGCGTCGTGGTCCCTGGTAGCCGATGATGTCGTGCTCGACATGGACCACGGCTCGGGGCGCCCGCACCTGGGAAAGAAACAGCCGCACCTGGAAGCAGGTGCCCTTGTCCTGCTGGCTCCTGACCTGCAATTCGCCGCCCATCAGCGAGGTGAGCATGCGGGTGATGGTCAGGCCCAGGCCGACGCCCTTGTCCTGGCGCATCAGGTCGCCGCGTTCGAACGGCTGGAAGATCCGCTCGATATGCTCGGGATCAATGCCGATACCGGTGTCGATAATCTCGAAGTTCGCGGTTTCGCGCATGTAGCTGACCCGCAGGCAAACCTCGCCGCTGTCGGTGAAGTTGACCGCATTGCCCAGCAGGTTGATCAGGATCTGTCGCACACGTTTTTCATCGCCACGCACCACCGCCGGCATCTTGCCGATCAGTTCCAGGCGAAAGCGCAGACCCTTTTCCTGGGCCTGAGGAGTGAACATCAGTTCCAGGTCATGGATCAGTTCCGGGAAAGGAATTTCCGTCAGTTCCAGGCGCAGTTTGCCGGCCTCGATCTTGGCCACATCGAGCAGTCCGTCGATCAGTGACAGCAGGTGCGAACCACTGCGCAGAATGGTCGCCAGGGCATCCTGGTGCTGTTCCGGCATGGCCGCGTCGCGCTGCAGGTTCTGGGTAAAACCGAGGATGCTGTTGAGCGGCGTGCGCAGTTCATGGGACAGCCCGGTGATATAGCGACTCTTGGCCGCATTGGCTGCCTCGGAGGCTTCCTTGGCATCCTGCAGGGCCTGGTCGGTGACTCGGTGGGCGGCGATTTCCTGCATCAGTAATTGCGTCTGGCGAGTCGATTCTTCCTGGGCCACATGGCGGCTTTCCCGGGTCAGGACGATCCACCAGGCGAGGATCGCGGCCAACATCGAGAGCGTCAGGAAGGCCTTGAAAAACGCCTGGTACAAGGTCGCCGAATGAGGCAGCCCCTGGGAAGCCTGGCCGTAAATCAGCGCCAGGGCGCCGCTGAGCATCAGGATCAGTACCAGCAATAGACCGAGGTAATGCATCAACCGGGTGTGCAGGCGCGGGACCATGGTGCTGGGCAATAACCATCGCAGCAGCGATTCGAACTGTGCGGACAGTCGCCCCTGGGGTTTGCAACGATCACCGCAACGCGCATCCAGCGAACAGCACAACGAGCAGATAGGCGTGCTGTAGGCCGGACAGAACGCCATGTCCGCGACTTCGAATGGATTGCTGCACAGACCACAGGTGACCTGCGTACTCGGCTGCACCGGCCGCAGCAGCAACGGGTCGCTGGTGCGGGCGATGTAATAGCGGCTGCCGGTGGCCCAGGCCAGCAACGGGACCATGATCAGTGCCGTACCGAGGGCGACAAAGGGCGGCGCGGCCTGGGCCAGGGCACCGAACAGTCCGAAGTGGGCGAGGATCGACAGCAACGAGGCAATCACCATCGAGCCGACGCCCACCGGGTTGATGTCGTAGAGGTGCGCGCGTTTGAATTCGATATGTTTCGGCGACAGCCCCAGCGGCTTGTTGATCACCAAGTCGGCGACCACCGAACCAATCCAGGCGGTAGCGATATTGGCGTAGAGGCCGAGCACCTGGTCGATGACATCGAACACCCCCAACTCCATCAGCATCAGCGCAATCGCCACATTGAACACCAGCCACACCACACGGCCGGGATGACTGTGGGTGACCCGGGCGAAGAAGTTCGACCAGGCCAGGGAGCCGGCGTAGGCATTGGTCAGGTTGATCTTCATCTGCGAGACAAAGACGAACAGCACCATGGCGCCCAGGGCCCATTCCGGCGAGGAGAACACATAACTGAAGGCCACCAGGTACATCTGCGTCGGTTCGGCGGCACGCTCCATGGGGATTTCGTGTTGCAGGGCGAGAAAGGCCAGGAAGGCCCCGGCGGCCATTTTCAGGGCACCGGGGATGATCCAGCCGGGGCCGGCGCAGAGCAGGGCGGCCCACCAGCGTTTGCGGTTGGCCGAGGTTTTCTCCGGCAGGAAGCGCAGGTAGTCGACCTGTTCGCCGATCTGCGTCACCAGCGAAAGAGCCACGGTACAGGCCGCGCAAAACTCCAGCAGATTGAAGTCACCACCGCTGGAGCTGCGACCGAGGAAGCTGGTCCAGTCGCTGAAGGCCTGGGGATTTTTCACCAGCACGAACAGGTAGGGCAGCACCAGCAACACCAGCCACAGCGGTTGGGTCCAGAGTTGCAGGCGGCTGATCAGCGTCACCCCGTAGGCCACCAGCGGGATCACCAGCACGGAGCAGATCACATAGGCGAAGGCCAGCGGGATATGGAAATACAGCTCCAGGGCCAACGCCATGATCGCCGCTTCCAGGGCGAAGAACAGGAAGGTGAAGCTGGCGTAGATCAGCGAGGTGATGGTCGAACCGATATAGCCGAAGCCGGCGCCGCGGGTCAGCAGGTCCATGTCGACGCCGTAGCGGGCGGCGTAGTAGCTGATGGGCAGGCCGGTGAAGAAGATCACCAGGCTCACCGCGAGAATCGCCCAGAAGGTGTTGGTGAACCCATAACTCAGGGCCAGCACTCCGCCGATCGCCTCCAGGGCGAGGAACGACACCGCGCCCAGGGCGGTGTTGGCAATGCGCAGTTCCGACCACTTGCGAAAGGACTTCGGCGTGTAGCGCAGGGCGTAGTCCTCCATGGTCTCGTCGGCGACCCAGCTGTTGTAGTCGCGACGGATCTTGGCGATGCGCTGGGTGCCGGGTGGTAGCACGGTGAAAGACTCCTGCTGTCAAGGCGCTCCGTGCCTGGCGTTGTAGTGGTGAAAAATTGAGCAATTTTCATGCCCCAGGCTGGCGGGCCGCACCAGCGGTTACCCGTGCGCGTGCCTGCGCGTGAGGCGGTCAGGTGGCACGGGCCTGGGGCGCTAGCCTGCGCCAGCTTGGTGCGAATTTCCCTACGTCAAATGACGTATGCCTTTACGTCAGGCTGCGTATACCGGCCGCCGCTCCTCGCCGCCATGCTGATGCCATCACCGTTGCTGGCCGCCCTCTCAGGCGAACCGCAGCGCCACCGCAGAGGAGTAGCAGCATGGAACCACGATTGATCCGCCCCCAAGGTCTGTTGCCGCGCCGTCTGGCGCTGGGAGCAGCGGCCCTGTCGTTACTGGCCGCCAGTGTATTCAGCCAGGGGGTGATGGCGGACGAGGCCAACACCACCGGCCTGGCCGTGACCCCGACTGAAGTCACCGTCGGCCAGTTGCACTCGGCCACCGGCACCATGGCGATTTCCGAAACCGGTTCGATCCAGGCCGAACGCCTGGCCATCGAGCAGATCAACGCTTCGGGCGGCATCCTCGGTCGGCAGATCAAGGTGATCCAGGAAGACGGCGCCTCCGACTGGCCGACCTTCGCCGAGAAGGCCAAGAAGCTGCTGGTCAACGACAAGGTGGCGACGGTGTTCGGCTGCTGGACCTCGGCTTCGCGCAAGGCCGTGCTGCCGATCTTCGAGAAGGAAAACGGCCTGCTCTACTACCCGACTTTCTATGAGGGGCTGGAGCAGTCGAAGAACGTGATCTACACCGGCCAGGAAGCCACCCAGCAAATCCTCGCCAGTCTCGACTGGATCGCCAAGACCAAGGGCGCCAAGACCTTCTACCTGGTGGGCTCGGACTATATCTGGCCGCGCACCTCGATGAAGATCGCCCGCAAGCATATTGAAAACGTGCTGCACGGCACCGTGGTCGGCGAAGACTACTACCCGCTGGGCAACACCCAGTTCGGTTCGCTGATCAACAAGGTCAAGCTGAAGAAACCTGATGTGGTGTTCGCCGCAGTGGTCGGTGGTTCCAACGTGGCGTTCTACAAGCAACTGAATGCGGCGGGCGTCAACTCGACCAAGCAGACCCTGCTCACCCTGTCGGTAACCGAAGACGAACTGCTGGGCATCGGCGGCGAGAACATGGCCGGTTTCTATGCCTCGATGAAGTACTTCCAGAGCCTGGACAACCCCAACAACAAAGCCTTCGTCGAAGCCTTCAAGGCCAAGTACGGCAAGGATGCGGTGATTGGCGATGTGACCCAGGCGGCTTATCTCGGCCCGTGGTTGTGGAAAGCAGCAGTGGAGAAGGCCGGCAGTTTCGACGTTGACAAAGTGGTCGCTGCCTCGCCAGGCATCGAGCTGAAAACCGCACCTGAAGGCTACGTGAAAGTGCACGACAACCATCACCTGTGGAGCAAGACCCGCATCGGTGAAGTGCAGTCCAATGGTCAGTTCAAGGTGGTCTACGAGTCGGGTCTGATCGAGCCGAATCCGTTCCCTAAAGGTTACCAATAACGTTCGGGCCCTATCGCCGGCAAGCCGGCTCCTACAGGGGCTGGTTTGCCGGGGATGCGGTTTTTTACTTCCACCGCAGGAGACCATCATCATGGAATGGCTATCGGAATTTGGTGCCATCGCGGCCATGCAGGGGTTCAACGGTTTGTCCGTGTTCTGCGTGCTGTTGTTGATGGCGCTGGGGCTGGCGATCATCTTCGGGCAAATGGGGGTCATCAATATGGCCCACGGCGAGTTCCTCACCATCGGTGCCTACACCACCTATGTCTGTTCGAGCCTGACCAGCCATTTCGCCCCGGCGTTCCAACCCTACTATTTTTTCTTCGCCATCGCGTTGTCGTTTCTGATCGCCGGCGCCATCGGCTGGCTGGTGGAGTGGGCGATGATCAGCCGACTCTACAAGCGGCCGCTGGACACGCTGCTGGCAACCTGGGGCCTGTCCCTGGTCATGCAGCAGACCTTCCGCTCGGTGTTCGGCGCCCGTGAAGTCAGCGCCACGCCACCGGAGTGGCTGATGGGGTCGTTCAACCTCACGGACTCCATCGAGATTCCGCGCAACGGCCTGTTCATGATGGCCCTGACCTTGCTGCTGACGGCAGGCATTTTTGTCCTGCTCTATCGTTCGCGCTGGGGCCTGCATGTGCGCGCCACGGTGCAGAACCGGTTGATGAGCCGGGCCGTGGGCATCAATACCCGCAAGGTCGACCGCATGACCTTTGCCCTGGGTTGCGGTGTCGCCGGGGTGGCTGGCGCGGCCTTCACCACCATCGGTTCCACCGGACCCACCGCCGGCTCGCAGTACATCGTCGACACCTTCCTGGTGGTGGTCTTCGGCGGTGCGCAAAGCCTGTTCGGCACCATCGCGTCGGCGTTCGTGATTGCCCAGACCCAATCGATCTCGGAGTTTTTCCTCAGCGGTTCGATGGCCAAGGTGCTGACCCTGTCCGGGGTCATCCTGATCCTGATGCTGCGCCCCCAAGGGCTGTTCTCCATCAAAGTGCGCAAGTAGAGGCGAGCCGATGAACGTTCTAGACAAGATGCTGGCGGGCAAGCCGAACCTGCTCGGCGTGGCGCTGTTGGCGCTGCTGATTTTCGTGGTGTTTCCGCTGACCCTGGATGCCTTCCGGTTGAACATGGTGGGCAAGTATCTGACCTATGCCTTCGTTGCCGTCGGCCTGGTGTTGTGCTGGGGGTATGGCGGCATTCTCAGTCTCGGGCAGGGTGTGTTTTTCGGTGTCGGCGGCTACTGCATGGCGATGTTTCTCAAACTGGAAGCCTCCGATCCGGTCAGCACCAAGATCCAGACCACGCCGGGCATTCCGGACTTTATGGACTGGAACCAGATCACCGAACTGCCCTGGCTCTGGGTGCCGTTTCACAGTTTCAGTTTCACGCTGCTGGCGGTGATTGTGGTGCCGGTGTTGCTGGCCTTCATCATCGGCATTGCACTGTTCAAGCGACGGGTCGGGGATGTGTATTTCTCCATCGTGACTCAGGCCATTGCGCTGATTCTCACAGTGCTGATTGTCGGCCAGCAGGGCCTGAGCGGTGGGGTCAATGGCATCACCGATCTCAAGACGCTGCTCGGCTGGGACCTGCGCACCGACAGCGCCAAGCTGGTGTTGTACTTCATCAATGCGGCGCTGCTGTTCGGCTGCATTTTTATCGGCCGTTTTGTCCTCGCTTCCAAGCTGGGGCGCTTGCTGATGGCGATGCGCGACAAGGAGGAGCGGGTGCGTTTCTCCGGTTATGACGTGGCGACCTTCAAGATTTTTGTGTTCTGTATCGCCGCCGGCTTCTCGGCCATTGGCGGCGCCATGTTCGCCTTGCAGGTGGGCTTTATGTCACCCACGTTCGTCGGCATCGTGCCGTCCATCGAGATGGTGATCTTTACCGCGGTCGGCGGGCGGATGTCGCTGCTCGGCGCGGTGTATGGGGCCCTGCTGGTGAACTACGGCAAGACCTATTTCTCCGAGTCCTTTCCCGAGCTGTGGCTGTACCTGATGGGCGGGCTGTTCATTGCCGTGGTCATGTACTTCCCCAATGGGCTGGCCGGGCTCTGGGACAGTCATGGTCGCCAGGCGCTTGCTCGATTGTTGCGGCGTTCTCCGCGTTCGCAACCGGTGGCTGCGTCCTTGCCGCAGGCCGTGCGTGTCGAACCGAAAGCCCCAGCCCCTGAACGTCCTTCCCTGGAGACACAGCCATGACCGCCATCGGTTTTCAGATGAACAAACCGGTGTTGGCCATCGAGGGGCTGACGGTGTCCTTCGATGGTTTCAAGGCGGTGGACAACCTCAACCTGTATATCGACCGCAATGAAGTACGGGTGGTGATCGGACCCAATGGCGCGGGCAAGACCACGGTGCTCGACCTGATCTGCGGCAAGACCCGCGCCACCAGCGGCAGCATCCAGTTCGACGGAAAAGAGCTGACCAGGATGCACGAGTACAACATCGTCCGTGCCGGTGTCGGGCGCAAATTCCAGAACCCGTCGATCTACGAAAACCTCACGGTGTTCGAGAACCTGGAGATGTCCTATCCGGCCGGGCGCAAGGTGTTCAGCGCCTTGTTCTTCAAGCGCAGCGCGGCGGTGATTGCGCGGGTGGAAGAGGTGGCCCGGGAGATCTTTCTCGGCGATATGCTGGAGCAACAGGCCGACCTGCTGTCCCACGGCCAGAAGCAGTGGCTGGAGATCGGCATGCTGCTGATGCAGAACCCCGACCTGCTGATGCTCGACGAACCCGTCGCAGGGATGAGCGTCAACGAGCGCGTGCAGACCGCCGAGTTGCTCAAGCGCATCAGCCAGGGCCGTTCGGTGCTGGTGATCGAGCACGATATGGAATTCGTCAAGAGCATTGCCCACAAGGTCACGGTGCTGCACCAGGGCAAGGTGCTGGCCGAGGGCAGCATGGAGTCGGTGCAGAACAACCCGAAAGTCATCGAAGTCTATCTGGGCCATTGAGGAAGCAGGTATGTTCAACATCAACAAACTGTCCTGTGGCTACGGCCAGAGCCAGATTCTCCATGACCTCGACCTGGCCGTGGCCAAGCAGGAAATCGTCGCCGTGATGGGGCGCAACGGCATGGGTAAGACCACGCTGTTCAAGAGCCTGATGGGCATTCTTCCGCAGTGGGGCGGGCAGGTCAGTGTCGATGGTCGTGAGGTTTCCAGCCTTGAGACCCACGAGCGGGTCGAGCACGGCATCGCCTATGTGCCCCAGGGGCGGATGATCTTTCCCAGCATGACGGTGCTGGAAAATATCCAGACCGGCTTGCCGGCTTCGGCCCGAGGCCAGGTGCCGGAAGACCTCTATGCGTTGTTCCCGGTGCTCCACGACATGCGTTCGCGCAAGGGCGGCAACCTCTCGGGCGGGCAACAGCAGCAACTGGCGATTGCCCGGGCGCTGGCGACCAATCCCAAGGTGTTGTTGCTGGATGAACCCACCGAAGGCATCCAGCCGTCGATCATCAAGGACATCGCCCGGACCCTGAAGGAAATCCGCACCCTGCGGGATTTGACCATCGTGGTTTCCGAGCAGGTGCTGTCCTTCACCCTGGAAATCGCCGACCGCTTTCTGGTGATCGAGAAGGGGCGCTTTGTTATCGAGGAAACCCGCGACAAGGTCGACGAGGTGACGATCAGCCGTTACCTCTCCGTATAGACATCTACCCTCTGTAGGCACCGCTTTGACCCGGACTCGAAACCCCGGTCAACGCGGTCCCCTGTAGGAGCCAGCTTGCTGGCGATGAGGCCCTTGAGCCTTGCATCGCCTGTTCGGCCGCTATCGCCAGCAAGCCAGCTCCTACAGATTGCGGTGTTGCGAGGGGCTACGTCATCCGACGTATTGGCCGATTCGCGTCGCCATTCGAGACTGCCAGCAACGCTGTACATCCCTACTGTCCAGGAGCTTTGCCATGACCGATACCTTGATCAAAGTCGACCTCAACCAGCCCGCCACCGAGAACGAGCAGATCCACAACCGCTGGCATCCGGACATTCCGATGGCCTGCTGGGTCAAGCCGGGGGATGACTTCATTCTCGAAACCTACGACTGGACCGCCGGGGCGATCAAGAACAACGACGATGCTTCCGACGTGCGCGATATCGACCTGTCCACCGTGCACTACCTCTCCGGCCCGGTCGGCGTGCACGGCGCCGAACCTGGCGACCTGCTGGTGGTCGACCTGATGGATATCGGCGCCAAGGCCGAATCGCAGTGGGGCTTCAACGGTTTCTTTTCCCGGCAGAACGGCGGCGGCTTCCTCACCGATCATTTCCCCAGTGCGCAGAAAGCCATCTGGGATTTCAAAGGCATGTTCACCAGCTCGCGGCACATTCCCGGTGTCAACTTCGCCGGCTTGATCCACCCCGGCCTGATCGGTTGCCTGCCCGACCCGGTGATGCTCGCCGACTGGAACCGCCGCGAGCAGGAACTGATCGACACCAACCCGACCCGCGTGCCGCCCCTGGCCAACGCGCCGCTGGCCGCCACCGCACATATGGGCCGACTCAAGGGCCAGGCCCGCGATGACGCCGCCGCCACCGGCGCCCGCACCGTGCCGCCGCGCGAGCATGGCGGTAACTGCGATATCAAGGACCTGTCCCGTGGGTCGAAGATCTTCTTCCCTGTCTACGTCAACGGCGCCGGTTTGTCGGTGGGCGATCTGCACTTCAGCCAGGGCGACGGCGAGATCACCTTTTGTGGCGCCATCGAGATGGCCGGCTGGGTACACATGAAGGTCGAGTTGATCAAAGGCGGCATGGCCAAGTACGGGATCAAGAACCCGGTGTTCAAGCCAAGCCCCATCACCCCGAACTACAAGAACTACCTGATTTTCGAAGGCATCTCGGTGGACGAGAGCGGCCAGCAGCACTACCTGGACGTCAACGTCGCCTACCGCCAGGCCTGCCTCAATGCGATCAATTACCTGACCAAGTTCGGTTACTCCCCGGCCCAGGGTTATGCCCTGTTGGGATCGGCACCGGTGCAGGGACATATCAGTGGCGTGGTGGATATCCCCAATGCCTGCGCGACCTTGTGGCTGCCGACCGAGATCTTCGATTTCGATATCAACCCCAACGCCAACGGCCCGATCAAGCACCTGGATGGCAGCATCGACCTGCCTATCGCCCACGATCTGTAAGGCGTCATCAAGATTCCGGGAGTGCGAACCATGCCGACTTACGAATACCAGTGCCAGGCCTGCGGCCCCTTCACCATGCTGCGGCCCATGAACCAGCGCCATGAACCTTGCCAGTGCCCCTATTGCGGCGGCGCTGGCGGTGGCTTGCAGCTTTCGGCGCCGGCCTTGAACTGTCTGTCGAGCAGTCAGCGCCAGGCCATCGCCACCAACGAACGTAGCGCCCATGCGCCGCAGACCGTCGCCGAGTACCAGCAGCGGCGTCATCCCAAGGGTTGCGGTTGCTGCGCGCCAAGCAAACCGGTGGTGCCGACCAAGGCCAATCCCCTGGGACTCAAGAGCAAGACCGGGCCACGGCCCTGGATGATCAGTCACTGACAGAGGTTTTTCTCCATGCGCCATGGCGACATTTCCAGCAGCCCGGATACCGTGGGTGTTGCTGTCGTGAACTACAAGATGCCGCGCCTGCACAGCAAGGCCGAGGTCATCGACAATGCCCGCAAGATCGCCGAGGTGATCAAGGGCATGAAGCAGGGGCTGCCCGGGATGGACCTGGTGGTGTTCCCCGAGTACAGCACCATGGGCATTCTCTATGACCATGACGAGATGATGGCCACCGCCGCGACCATTCCCGGCGAAGAGACCGCGATCTTTTCCGCGGCCTGTCGCGAGGCCAATACCTGGGGTGTGTTTTCCCTGACCGGCGAACGCCACGAGGAGCATCCGCACAAGGCGCCTTACAACACCCTGGTGCTGATCGACAATCAGGGGCAGATCGTCCAGCGCTATCGCAAGTGCATTCCCTGGTGTCCTATCGAAGGCTGGTACCCCGGCGACCGCACCTATGTCTGCGACGGCCCCAAAGGCATGAAGATCAGCCTGATCATCTGCGACGACGGCAACTACCCGGAGATCTGGCGCGATTGTGCGATGAAGGGCGCGGAGCTGATCGTCCGTTGCCAGGGCTATATGTACCCGGCCAAGGAGCAGCAGGTGCAGATGTCCAAGAGCATGGCCTGGGCCAATAACTGCTATGTCGCGGTGGCCAACGCCGCCGGTTTCGACGGGGTGTATTCGTACTTCGGGCACTCGGCGATCATCGGCTTCGACGGCCGTACCCTGGGTGAGTGTGGCGAAGAGGAAATGGGTATTCAGTACGCCCAGTTGTCGATCTCACAGATCCGCGATGCGCGAGCCAACGACCAGTCGCAGAACCATCTGTTCAAGTTGCTGCACCGTGGCTACACCGGCATCTACGATTCCGGCGATGGCGACAAGGGCATCGCTGAGTGTCCGTTCGAGTTCTATCGCACCTGGGTCCTGGATGCCGAGAAGGCCCGGGAGAATGTGGAGAACATCACCCGGCGCACGGTGGGCGTGGCGGACTGCCCGGTGGGGCAATTGCCCCACGGCGGTAAAGAAAAGACCGCGGGCTGAAGCATGTCGTCGATCCAGCAGGTCCCCGCATCAGGGCAGCCCGAGGTGCGTCCGCTGACCTCGCGGTTCACCTTCGAACCGCAGCAGGTGATGGCGCTGCTGCGTAAGCGCATCGTCGGCCAGGACGCGGCACTGGCGGCGGTCGAGGCACAGCTCAAGGTGCTCAAGGCGGACATCGGCGACCGCGATCGGCCGCTTGGGGTCAACCTGTTCATGGGCCCGACGGGTGTCGGCAAGACCGAGATCGTGCGCCTGCTGGCCCTGGCCATTCATGGTCGTAGCGATGCGATGTGCCGTATCGATATGCAGACCTTGGCCCAGGAACATTACGCGGCGGCGCTGACCGGTGCGCCGCCGGGTTATGTGGGCAGCAAGGAAGGCGTCAGCCTGTTCGACAGTGAGTTGATCGAGGGCACTTACAGTCGTCCGGGCATCGTCCTGTTCGATGAGCTGGAAAAGGCCAGCGACGAGGTGTTGCGCAGCCTGCTGGGGATTCTGGAAAGTGGCAGGCTGACCCTGGCGGGCGGCAGCCGTACTTTGGATTTTCGTAACAGCCTGATCTTCATGACCAGCAACATCGGCGCACGGCAGGCCAACGCTCGACGGCAGCGTTTGAGTGGGGGCTGGAGACGTTTGCTGGGTTGGTTCGCAGAGGCTGAATCACGGCTGCTGGAGCGGGCGTTGCACAACCGTTTCGAACCGGAGTTTCTCAATCGGATCGATCGTATCCTGGTGTTCGAACGCATCGAGGGTCGCTGGCTCGACGCATTGTTGGATATCGAACTGAGCAAGCTCAATCAGCGCCTGGGGCCGCGGCGCCAGCTGTTGGTGGACGAGTTGGCCCGTGCCTGGCTGGGACTCGATCACGATCCGCGCTTCGGCGCCCGCGCCCTGGTGCGCAGGGTGCGGGTCGAGTTGGAACCGGCGATTGCCGATTGCCTGCTGGCCTGTGCCGACGCCGGGCAGATGACGGCGACGGTGCAGGGGCAGCGGTTGGTGGTGTTGCCGCAGGGCTAGCTTTCTGCGATCTCTACTCGATTGCGGCCCTTACCCTTGGCTGCGTAAAGTGCCTCATCCGCCACCGACAGCAACCGCGAGAGTTCGTACCCGGATTCCCCCGTGGTGACCAGCCCGATACTCACGCTGAGAAAGCCGGGTTCCAGCAGCGTCAGCCCGGCAAAGCCGGCCCTGATCCGCTCCGCCACTTCCATCGCGCGGGCTTTGTCGCTATCGCCCAGCACACAGGCAAACTCTTCGCCGCCAATACGCCCGAATACATCCGCCGGGCGCAGGATCTGTGTCGTTACCCGGCCGAAGGCGATCAGTGCCTGGTCGCCCACGGCATGGCCGAAGGTGTCGTTCAGACGCTTGAAGTGGTCCAGGTCGCAGAGCAGCAGCGCCGCCGCCGTGCCCTGACGCCCGCAGTCGGCCAGCAGCTTTTCACTCTTGAACATGAACGACCGCCGGTTGCCGACGCCGGTCAGGGGATCGCTATAGGCCGCCGCCTTGAGCTGGCGCTCGGCGCGCTCCTTGACCATGGCCAGGGTGACGTAGCCGATCCCGACCACGTAGAGCATGGACTCGAACAGCATGAAGGAGAAAAACGGCACGCCTTCGCCGCTACCCGCGAGGGCCTGGTCCAGGCCCATGCCGGCGTCAGTAAAGGTCCGCACGCAGTAGAACAGAGTATTCAGTGCTGTCAGTGTCAGCGCGGGCAGGTAGGAGGCTTCGAGGCTGTGGCGACTACGCCAGAACTCCAGCAAGGTCAGCACGCCGTAGCCGACCGTCAGCACCGAATAGGCGGCCACCCGCAATGGCAGTGACTCCAGGAAGGTTGGCACCGTGCACAGCGCGAGCCAAGTCAGCGCGCCAGCGAGCATGCCTGGGACCGAGGGCGCGCGCCCGGCAAACACGCGCATGGCCGTCCAGTTCATCGCTGCGCTCAGCAGCAGCACCACGTTGCCCACCACCAGCGGTACAAAGTCGACGCCCAAGCCACGCAAGCTCACCAGCAGGATGCCGAGGGATGCCAGCAACATCATGCTGCCCAGGTAGGCGAGGCAGCGTTCGCGGGTTTCCCGCAGCCAGGCGTGCAGGCTCAGCAGCCCCATCAGGCAGAAGATGAAGACCGAGACCAGCAGCAGGGTGGGGATGTGCAGCAGTGTCATGTTCGGGCAACCCTGTTCAGCCGGCGACCGGGGGGCGCCCGGGACGGCGGCGGTGGGTGCCAGGGCACACCGCGAGTTGGAAAGCAGGACTTGGCACGTGAGCGAGCATCTTGGCAATCACTCGGCGGGATTGTAGCGGGATCTCCGTGGGGTTGCCTGCTTGTTGAAGGGGGCTGTTGACCAGGGTCCTACAGATGGCGTTGAGTTGTCTGGCATCCAATGCGGTCACTTCCTTTCGGCCTCGACCGTAAGCTTCGGTAACTGGGCCGAGCAGCTGATTTTCTGTTTTTCTCGGTCCTTCTCGAAGGAGCGAACGACTGTTGAAACAGGGATCTCGTTAACCGTGGGCCATTACGGTTCCAGGGGCAATTACTCACCCACGCCGGGCCCGTGCTTTCCTTTGCCGTCGCGTAATACTGAGCGTCGCGTGCCGCCTCCAGAGCCTTATAACGGCGACTTCTACAGCCAGGCAAAGCGGACCATTGAGCGCCAGATTCCGACCAGCACCTGCCATGTCGGTTTGAAGTTCATCTGGGATAACGGCGAAGGCTTGGGGTGTGATTTGCCTTGCGTGCTGACCCCGGCCAGCGGCGAGCCCATTCGGACTCGGTTGGATGAGTACAGTCGGTTTGTCGGCAGTATTCCCGATGGAGCTTATCAGGCGCAGATGCTGGCGGAGGTCGACACCGAAGATCTGGTGGTCCTCAGCCGCGCCGAGGTGCAGGCCGCGCTGGAGGCGATTCTCGAAGCAGAGCGTGCCGAAGCGGCGGCGTTGCAGGCTATCCAGGATGAGCGTGGTGTTGTCACCAATGCATTCCATACCCATTTGGCGATTGGCAAGGGCGCGCTTTATGGCGCTTGGGGATTGGTCAAGAGCGCCAAGGAATATGGCGACCTGATCAATCCCTTCGTTACCTTTTCCAATGTCGTGGTGTCCGTCTGGAACGCCGACGCTTCCAATGGTGGCAGTTGGATCGCTTCCTTTCGCGACAACTTTTCCCAGGCGCAGCATCGTGAACTGATTGAGGCGCTGGGCTTCGACCCAAGCAAGATCACCCGTGAACAACTGGCCGAAAGCTACGAAACGGCGTGCTTCGTGATGGAGGACGGGCCGAGCCGGGACCTGCTGGCGCGATTTGCCGTTGACTATGTAAAAGCCCAGAACCGCGAAGAAATCGCCGAGTTCGGTGGTGCGGTGGTCTTCGAGATAGTGCTGATCGGGCTGTTGGTCATGTACAGCGGTGGTGCTGGTCTGGCGGCGAAAGGTACGGTGTCGATGCGTAACCTGGCATTGACGCAACGTCTGGGCTCTGGGCTGAAACGGCTTGGTCAAGGCCTCAAGAACGCTAGAATCAAAAAGGCGGGACGGGCAGAAGGGAAGGGCGCTGGGGCGCAGATTGTCAGGCTTGAATGGCCTAAGGAAATTGATCCGGCCACTTTATACCGGCCAGATAGGAAATTAGTAAACGACAAGCATGGTAGGCCCGTTCCCGATGCCGAAGAGCCCCACACCCAGCTTGCAAATAGAAGAGGAAGAAAAGATGAATACAGGCAAGCCAGAGAGTGGCATTTGAACAAAGATGGCAAACTGGAGCCCAAGCGAGATATAGACTTTACGGATCACGGACGCCCCAAAGAGCATACGAGTCCGCATCAGCATGATTTCATCCCAAATCCCACGGGGGGGACGCCCCAGCACGGGCCCGCAAGACCACTGGAGTATCCGCAATGAACTCAGTCACCTTGGCGTCTTTCCGGGCGGATGGAACAGTCCTGTTGCTAAGCGATTTGCTGGCGGTCATTCCTGATAATGATTGGGTGTGGTCAGTTCTCGAGTTTCAAGGTGTGGGTTGTGCACCTGATGGCCTTTCTATGGATGAGTATGAGGCTTTTCTACTCTCTCAGGAGAGAGGAGGCATCATGACGTGGGGGCAATTGCTTGAGTTCTCACAATCGATGGAGCAAACGTTCAACTGTCTTGTGGTCGCAGTCAATACGGTCGCTGAAATTATTAAACCCTCTGGCTTCGAAATAGTGCCAGAGACTTATGTTTTAGCTATTGAAGCATTCGATAGTACCTGCTGGACACTTTGGAGCGACAGACCGGAAATTACTCAGGCGCTAGGGTTGGTGCAGGGGCTGAGTGTCGCAGGTGGCACAAGTGGGAACATTTCCTAAAAATCACATCATCTGCACTCATGTGCACTTCAAATGTTGACACTATGAATACGGATAACCGAGATTGACCCGGCGGTCGAGGTTGTCTGGTGGGTCGGCATCTGTTCTGAGGTCAAAGTGCCATAGGCGGAATAGTTACTGTCAGGACCGTGTATCTCTGAATGAATGTGAAAAGTCAGGCGCCCTAGTGGGTCGGGGTGGTTTATGGATGCGAATAAAAACAACAGTACCCGAAGACTTTCAGGAGAAAACACATGATGCCGCGAAAATTGTTGGGTTGCGCGACTGCAATATTGGGATTGAGTCTCGCTGCTTCGGTCAGCGCGGCTGAACTGAAACAGATCGGCACATTGGCGGTTCCAGGCGAGCCTCTCAACGGCTTCGACATCAGCTATGTCGATCAGGCGACCAACCGTTATTATCTGGCCGATAGAAGCAACAAGGCTATCGACGTGTTCGATGGCGCCAGCGGCAAGATGGTCGACCGGTTGCCCGGCGGATTCGCAGGACAATTAAAGACCAGTAGTGTGTCCGGCCCGAACGGCGTCGTCGTGGTTGGTGGCGAGGTGTGGGCCAGCGACGGCGACAGCACTGTGAAGGTCATCGACCTCAAGACGAAAAAAGTCACGGATAGCCTTTCCACCGGCGGAAAATTCCGGGTTGACGAGATGGCCTACGATCCGAAGGCCCACGTTGTGCTTGTCGCCAACAATGCCGACGAGCCGCCGTTCCTGACGCTGATTTCGACCAGGCCCGAACACAAAATCATGGCCAGGATTTCCCTTGAGGACGCCACGGACGGGATCGAGCAGCCCGTCTACGATGCGGTGACAAAAAGGTTCTATGTTTCGATTCCAGAGTTGAAGAAGGATAAGGCCAAGGGTGCCGTCGCGGTCATCAACCCGGCCAGCGGCAAGCTCGAGAAATTGCTGCCAGTCAATGACTGCCATCCCAACGGCCTGGTGCAAGGACCAGGTGCAAACCTGCTGTTAGGTTGCGACGCTGGCGGCAAGGGCAGCGGTCTGCCGCCGGTATTCGTCGTGATGAAGACCGACGGTTCGGTGGTCAAGGTCATTCCAGGCCTCGGTTCCGCCGACATGGTCACCTACAATCCGAAGCTCAAGCAGTATTACACCGCTTCGCGCGGCATGCCGGACGGCCCGGAGCTCGGTGTTATCGACGCAAAATCCAATACGATCGTCCAACGCATAAAGCTGCCCGGCGGCAATCCGCATTCGGTCGCGGTCAGCGAGAAAAATAACCACGTCTTCCTGCCGCTCAGTGCGAAGGACGGAGGCTGTAATGGTTGCGTGGCGGTGTTCGCGCCGGGCAGCTAGCAGGACAAGTGCTTTTGGCGCTGCATGACCGGGCGCGGAATGTGTGCAGCAGGCTGCTGCACACATTCCGCGGGGACCACAGAGCTGACCAGATCCGAAATCTTTGATCCTGCCAGCTTTCAGCGGATTAAAAAGATAAAGACACTTTTCAAACAGGCATTAAAAAGCCGGCTTGTGGCCGGCTTCTCGGGGACGGGTTTGGCTTATTTTTGGTAAGCCTCGCTCGCCTTCAAAATGTACATCCAGAGCAAATCTGGTTGTGGGACACCACGCAGTTGTCTCGCGCCGTGTCGTGGGCAATGTGGCCTGCTGGAAGCAGGACGCTGCCCAAATGTGCCGCGCAGGATACCGGCATTTACGACAGATTCCCAGCGAAAACCACACGCCAGAGCTGTCGTTTTCAGATAAGAGATGTCTTGTCCCCTATTTTGAGGGCACCGGCGGCCGTCGCTTGTTCAATGTCGACCACCAGAACACCCAACCCAGTACCCGGATATTCTGCTCGTCGATCTGTTCCGCCGTGAACACTTCGTCCGGGTACTCGGCGCTGTTATGGCTGCGCAGCCGCAAAGCCCCCGCCGGCAGGCGATAGACATACTTCACCCGCAACATGCCGTCGTGCTCCAGCGCGTAGATTTCGCCGTCCACCACCTGGGTCAGGCTGCGGTCGATGGCAATGGTGGAACCGTCCTGGATCTTTTCCGCCATGCTGTTGCCGGTCATGGGCGCGCAGATGGCCTGGTCCGGCTCGACACCCATGGCCTGCAGGATGCGATAGGGCAGGCGTACCTTGCGCCCAGGGATGATCGCAACCTGGGTCAGGCTTGATCCGGGGGCCGTTGGCGTCTCCTTGTACAACGGCACTTGCACATCGTTGCGCTCGGTTGCTGCCAGCTCGTCACGGGCCGAGTAGGGCTCCTTGCCATGGAGAGGCTGCGCTTCTTCATCCTGAGCTTCGTTGCTCGAGCTGCCGGGGTGCTTGGGTCCGTCGCCGTTGCGCAGCCAGCGGCTATTGACGCACAACAACTCGGCTATCTCGTCCAGTCGCGCCATGGGAATGCCGCGCTTGAACCAGTTATTGACGTGCTGCGGCGTCACTTGCCGGTTGGCAGCGAAGTCCGAAGCAGATAGGTGGCACTCCCGCAGGAGGGCCCTTAAGCGATCGCCTGATGTATTCATGAACACGGAGTTTACTGGCGTGCTACACCTGTTTAAATAAACGAGGTGTTCAAAAATTGTCCCGGCCAGCACACGAACTGATTGGGTTTGTTCAGAATTCCTACACTCAAATAGCTGAATCTGAGTCGTTGTGTTTATTCATTAAAACTCTTGTTTGTTTATTGGTAAACAGGCACAAAAAAACCCCGGCAAGCCGGGGTTTTTCAGTTCGCGCCAGGGCGCGGCGGATCAGCCCTTGTAAGCGGCGACCGACTTCATGATTTCGGCGCGGGCGGCTTCGGCATCGCCCCAGCCTTCGATCTTCACCCACTTGCCTTTTTCGAGATCCTTGTAGTTCTCGAAGAAGTGCTTGATCTGCTCCAGCAGCAGCGGTGGCAGGTCGGTGTATTCCTTCACGTCGACGTACAGCTGGGACAGTTTGTCGTGTGGGACCGCGAGGACCTTGGCGTCGCCGCCGCCGTCGTCGGTCATGTGCAGGATGCCGACCGGACGGGCACGGATGACCGAGCCTGGGGTGACCGGGTACGGGGTCACGACCAGCACGTCGAGGGGGTCGCCGTCGTCAGCCAGGGTATTGGGGATGAAACCGTAGTTGGCCGGGTAGAACATCGGGGTGGCCATGAAACGGTCAACGAACAGGCAATCGCTGTCTTTGTCGATTTCGTATTTGATCGGCGCGTGGTTGGCCGGAATCTCGATCGCGACGTAGATGTCGTTCGGCAGGTCTTTGCCAGCCGGAATCTTGCTGTAGCTCATTGGGCGATGCCCCCGTTGGTTGATCAGAAAACTTGGCCGGTTTGACCAAAAAGTGGCGGGGATTATAGGCATATTCCGGGGCCGATGCCACGGGCGGCGGGACGTGTGGAATACCACCTTGGTCGGGGGCTGCTGGGTAGTGTGAGGTCCTGAAGTCCTGTGGTGTGCTGACGACCGCTATCGCCGGCAAGCCGGCTCCTAGAGGTGGGGAGTGGCGCTCGGGCCTTGTGCTTCGGGCTGGTAGCGTGGGTCGTGGGCTTGCAGATGCTGCAGCCGCGCCAGCGGGTCCTGGCGGTAGAACGCGCGCAATTGCTCGTACACCTGCGGGTAGGCCGTGGCCAGGATATCCGGGGCACTGAAGAAATATTCGCTGGTCACCGCGAAGAATTCCGCCGGGTTTTCCGCGGCATAAGGATCAATCGCGGTATCGGCGTCGGGGTTGCGGTCCAACTGGCGATTGAGGTCGTCGTAGGCGTGTTGCATGACCTTGGCCCATTCGCCTACGCGCATGTCGCCGTGCAACGGTGGCAGGCCGTTGGCGCTGCCGCTGAGCATATCGAGCTTGTGCGCCAGTTCGTGGATCACCAGGTTGTAGCCTTCCCAGCCGCCGCTGGCCTGTACGCCGGGCCACGCCAGGATGATCGGGCCCTGTTGCCAGGCTTCGCCGCTGTGCTCGGCATCCCATTCGTGCTCCACGCCGCTGGCGTCACGATGGCGCTGAGGGCTGAGGAAGTCGTCCGGGTAGAGGACGATTTCATGGAAGCCCTGGTACCAGTTCAAGTCCCCCAAGTGCAACAGGGGCAGTTGTGCCTGGGCCGCCAGCAGCAGGCGGCGTTCCTGGTTCAGCTCGACGCCCGGCAAGGCGCTCAGGTGCTTGTCGTCGAGGAACAGCACGCTGTGTTCCCGCAGCCAGCGATCCTCGGCGTCGCTCAGGCCGTCGAGGAAGCTCAGGTGTTCGCGGACCCGTTGCCAGGTTTCATCGGCAACGGGGTGGCGGGCCAGGGTTCGCCGGCGACGCCAGGCACTCAGCGACCACACGGGATCAGTGGGTGCCGGCTTTGGACGCGGCGTTGCCGAAGCGGCTGCGGACCACGCCGATGATCATCGGCAGCAGCGACAGCAGGATGATGCCAACGACCAGCAGCGACAGGTTTTTCTTGATGAACGGTACGTTGCCGAAGAAATAACCCAGGGTGACCAGGCCGCCGACCCAGAAAATGGTGCCGAGGATGCTGAACATGAAGAAACGCGGGTAAGGCATTTTGCCAACGCCGGCGACGAACGGTGCGAAGGTCCGCAGGATCGGCAGGAAGCGCGCCAGGGTCACGGTCTTGCCGCCATGGCGATCATAGAAGTCGTGGGTCTTCTGCAGATAGTCGCGGCGGAAGATCTTCGAGTTCGGGTTGCTGAAGAGCTTCTCGCCCGCCGTTCGACCGATGATGTAGTTGGTGCTGTCGCCGAGAATCGCCGCCAGCATCAGCAGGCCGGCCAGCAGTACCGGGTCCATGCCACCGCCCGCGGCCACCGCGCCGGCGATGAACAGCAGCGAATCGCCCGGCAGGAACGGCATCACCACCAGGCCGGTTTCGCAGAAGATCACCAGGAACAGGATGGCGTAGATCCAGGGCCCGTAGTTGTTCACCAGCATGTCGAGGTAGACATCGAGATGCAGGACTATGTCGATCGGGTTGAAATCCATGGGTGGCACCTGTGTGGACGGTCCGACTCGGCGGACCCGTGCAAGGAAAATAGATAAGCGTAGTTAACTACAAGGAATGTAGTTTTTTCGTACATTCCGTGAGAAAGCGGGATTATAAGAGTTGGGGAGATTTCTGCCTGCTGAGTTTGTAGCGGGGGATGTCGGGCGAAGGTTATGCACGAGTCAGTGAGAGCGCCGGTCGACGCTCGACTGCCAGTGATGGCGATGTGGTATTCACTACCGCTATCGCTGGCAAGCCAGCTCCTACAGAGCGCGTGCGATGATCACTTTTCGTCGATCGGCAGCACGTAGTTCTTGAATTCGCTGTCTTCGCGAAAACCAATGGATTCGTAGGTTTTCTGCGCCACCAGGTTGTTGCTGCTGGTGGACACGCGCAGACGAACGGCATGGGTGTCACGGGCCATTTTCTTCGCCGTGCGCATCAGGTTGTCGGCCACCAGCTGGCGACGGGCGTCCTCGGCGACGTAGATATCGTTGAGGATCCACACGCGCTTGAGTGAGAGCGAAGAAAAGCTTGGGTACAGCTGGCAGAAACCGAGCAGCTTCTTGTCGTCATCGTCGGCCAACGCCAGGTAAATCACCGACTCTTTGCGGCGCAGGCGTTTTTCCAGGAAACTGCGGGAGGAATCAGGGAAGGGCAGTGCGCCGTAGAATTCACGGTATTTGACGAACAGGGGCGTCAGCAGGTCCAGATGTTCCAGGGTCGCTTGAGTAATCCGCATAGATCAGGCCTCAACTTCGTGGATATGACGGCAAACGGTTCACTCGGGCAGCCGTGGTGTCGATGCTGCCCAAAGCGCGGGAAAAGCGCAATCCGGATGACGGTCAGTCTTGGGGCGGGCCCAGTAGGAAGTTGCCGTTTGAAT
This sequence comes from Pseudomonas sp. MWU13-2862, assembly GCF_023242495.1. Classification (NCBI taxonomy): domain Bacteria; kingdom Pseudomonadati; phylum Pseudomonadota; class Gammaproteobacteria; order Pseudomonadales; family Pseudomonadaceae; genus Pseudomonas; species Pseudomonas sp. MWU13-2862. Next base: position 27,913 of record NZ_JALMEZ010000006.1, read on the forward strand.
GGACATCCGAATCACTCTCCAGCGTTTGCACTTGAGCCTCGTCCTTGAGATTGACCCCCGATAATTGTCGGCGGCAGGCTTCTTTCATCAGGTACAGCAGTTTGTGCGCGGCCATGCCGTAACTCATGCCCTCCAGACGCACGTTGGAGATGCAGTTGCGGTAGGCGTCGGTCAGGCCGACTTTTGGATTATAGGTGAAATACAAACCCAGGCTGTCCGGCGAACTCAGACCGGGGCGTTCGCCGATCAGGATCACGGTCATTTTCGCACCGAGCAATTCGCCGATTTCGTCAGCCACCGCGACTCGTCCCTGTTCCACCAGGATCACTGGTGACGTCGACCAGCCTTCGGCCCGGATCTGCTCCTCCAGGCGGTTGAGGAAGGGCAGGGTATGCCGATGCACCGCCAGCGCCGAGAGACCGTCGGCCACGACAATGGCCAGGTCGATACCGCCGGGATGGGCCAGGGCATGCTCGCGTAGCTGTTGGGCTGACGCGCTGTTGAGCTTGCGACCCAGATCCGGGCGTTGCAGGTAGCTGTGGCGGTCGTCGGCAGCACTGTGCAGCAGCAGGGTTTCCCGCCCACGCTCGGCGAGTTGGGCGCTCAAGCCGGCGTGGTCGAACGGCAGGTGCACGGCGTCGCGGGCCTGGGCGTGGGCGAACTGGAAATCCAGTTGTGCGTGGGTGGGCAGGCTGGTGCCGGTACGTCCCAGGGCGATACGCGCCGGGGTCAGGCGACGCAGTTGCAGCCAGGGATTGTCGTTGTCGATCTCGTTGGCCATGTTGTTCATCCGAGCTGCGCCAGTGCCTGGCGAAACGCCGGGGGCAGGCTGTTGCCAAAGTGCACCTTGCCGTCGGCCTGGGTAAAGATGCCCATCTTCGCCAGCCACTGTTCGAACTCCGGCGCGGGCTTGAGGCCCAGGGTCTGGCGGGCATACAAGGCGTCGTGGAACGAGGTGGTCTGGTAGTTGAGCATGATGTCGTCGGAGCCGGGAATACCCATGATGAAGTTGATCCCGGCCACCCCCAGCAGGGTCAGCAGAGTGTCCATGTCGTCCTGGTCGGCTTCGGCGTGGTTGGTATAGCAGATGTCGCAGCCCATGGGCACGCCCAGCAGTTTGCCGCAGAAGTGGTCTTCGAGGCCGGCGCGGATGATCTGCTTGCCGTTATAGAGGTATTCCGGGCCGATAAAGCCGACCACGGTGTTGACCAGGAAGGGTTTGAAATGCCGGGCCACGGCGTAGGCGCGGGTTTCGCAGGTCTGCTGGTCGACGCCGAAGTGGGCGTTGGCCGACAGCGCGCTGCCCTGGCCGGTTTCGAAATACATCAGGTTTTGCCCGAGGGTGCCGCGATTCAGGCTCAGGCCGGCGTCGTAGCCTTCCTGCAGGACGCTCAGGCTGATGCCGAAACTGGCGTTGGCCGCTTCGGTGCCGGCAATCGACTGGAACACCAGGTCCAGGGGCACGCCACGGTTGATCGCCTCGATGGAGGTGGTGACGTGGGTCAGCACGCAGGCCTGGGTGGGGATTTCGTAACGTTTGATGACCGCGTCGAGCATATTCAGCAGGTCGCAGATCGAGCTCAGGCTGTCGGTGGCCGGGTTGATGCCGATCATGGCGTCGCCGTTGCCGTAGAGCAGGCCGTCGAGGACGCTGGCGGCAATGCCGGCCGGATCGTCGGTGGGGTGGTTGGGTTGCAGGCGGGTCGACAGGCGACCGCGCAGGCCCAGGGTGCCGCGGAATTGGGTCACCACGCGGATTTTTTGCGCCACCAGCACCAGGTCCTGGACGCGCATGATCTTCGACACGGCGGCGGCCATTTCCGGGGTCAGGCCCGGGGCCAGGGCGCGCAGGCTCTGTTCGTCGGCGGCGTCGCTGAGTAGCCAGTCGCGCAGTCCGCCGACGGTCAGGTGGCTGACGACGGCGAAGGCCTGTTTGTCGTGGGTGTCGACGATCAGCCGGGTGACTTCATCGGATTCATAGGGGATCAGCATTTCCTCGAGGAAATGCTTGAGGGGAATATTGGCCAGGGCCATCTGGGCCGCGACCCGTTCGCCGTCATTGAGGGCGGCGACCCCGGCCAGGAAATCACCGGAGCGGGCGGGGCTGGCCTTGGCCATGACATCCTTGAGGCTGTCGAAGCGGTAGGTCTGGGCGCCGACGGAATGGGCGAATGTGGCCATGGGGCGGTGTCCTCCTGAACTTTAACGATAACCCTTCCTTGTAGGAGACGGCTTGCTGGCGATGGCAGCCGACCAGGCTATGCATGTCTTACTGGCCTCATCGCCAGCAAGCCGGTTCCTACAGTTCAGCGGTGTTCATATGTACAGCGCCGGGGCGCAGGGCGCCCCGTGCTGGTGCAATCAGTTACCTGTGAGCATAGCGTCCGCCGGTGCGTCCGAGCGCTGGCTGGCGGTCAGCTGGAAGTAGATGAAGCCCACCGCCATGAAACCGAGGAAAATCAGGCCGATCAGGGTGTTGAACCAGGCCATCGCGATCAGGCACACCACCGCCAGGACCAGCGCGATACCCGGGATGATCGGGTAGCCCGGCGCGCGGAAGCTGCGCTCCAGGTTTGGCTCGGTTTTACGCAGCTTGAACAGGCTCAGCATACTGATGATGTACATCACAATGGCACCGAATACCGACATGGTGATCATCGCCGCCGTCAGGCTCATGCCTTGCAGGTTGACCAGCCCGTCGCTGTAGATCGCCGCGATGCCGATCACGCCGCCGGCCAGGATGGCCCGGTGCGGGGTCTGGAAGCGCGACAGCTTGGCCAGCGAGCGTGGCAGGTAACCGGCCCGGGCCAGGGCGAAGAACTGCCGTGAGTAACCGAGGATGATCCCGTGGAAGCTGGCCACCAGGCCGAACAGGCCGATCCACACCAGCATATGCATCCAGCTGGAGTTATTGCCGACCACGGCTTTCATCGCCTGGGGCAACGGGTCGTTGATGTTCGACAGCTGGCGCCAGTCGCCGACGCCGCCGGCCATCACCATCACGCCGAGGGCCAGGAACACCAGGGTCAGAATGCCGCCGACATAGGCCTTGGGAATGGTGCGCTTGGGGTCCTTGGCCTCTTCGGCGGCCATGGCCGCGCCTTCGATGGCGAGGAAGAACCAGATCGCGAAGGGGATCGCGGCGAAGATGCCGGGGATCGAATCGATGCTGAAGTTGGTTGAGCCGGACCAGCCGTTGAGCACGAAATTGCTGAAGCTGAAGCCCGGCGCGACCACGCCCATGAACACCAGCAACTCGGCCACCGCGAGCACCGTCACCACCAGTTCGAAGGTGGCGGCGATGCTGACGCCGAGGATATTCAGGCCCATGAACACCACGTAGGCGCCGACGGCGGCCAGGCGCGGGTCTAGGTCCGGGTACTGGACATTGAGGTAGGCGCCGATGGCCATGGCAATGGCCGGCGGGGCGAAGACAAATTCGATCAGGGTGGCGATCCCTGCGATCAGCCCACCACGTTCACCGAAGGCCCGGCGGCTGTAGGCAAAAGGCCCGCCGGCATGGGGAATCGCGGTGGTCAGTTCGGTGAAGCTGAAGATGAAGCAGGTGTACATGGTCGCCACCAGCAGGGTGGTGACGAGGAAGCCCATGGTGCCGGCGGTCCCCCAGCCATAGCTCCAGCCGAAGTATTCGCCGGAGATCACCAGGCCCACGGCGATGCCCCAGAGGTGCAGGGTGCCGAGGGTGGGTTTGAGTTCGGTTTGGGTTGTCATAAGTCCTCGCTTGTCATTTTTATTGTTTGGGTGTTGGACTTGCGGGTATCGATTTTCGGTACAGTGTGCACGCAAAGCCCGTGCCAGAGCGGCCAGGCGTTATTTTCAGGGTGTCAGTGACGGCCTCTTCGCGGCGGTTCGGCGCCCCGACAAGCCCTGCTCCTACAATGTAGTGTCGTACCCGAGAGGGCGTACAACACGAAACCTGTAGGAGCCTGGCTTGCCCGCGAAGGCGGCCTCAGGGTTTAGAAGAACCCAAGTGGATTGATGTCATAGCTCACCAGCAGGTTCTTGGTCTGCTGGTAATGATCGAGCATCATTTTGTGGGTTTCGCGACCCACGCCGGACTTCTTGTAGCCGCCGAACGCCGCATGCGCCGGGTACAGGTGGTAGCAGTTGGTCCAGACGCGACCGGCCTTGATCGCCCGGCCCACGCGGTAGGCGCGGTTGATATCACGGGTCCACAGGCCCGCACCGAGACCGAACTCGGTGTCGTTGGCAATCGCCAGGGCTTCGGCTTCGTCCTTGAAGGTGGTGATGCTCACCACCGGGCCAAAGATTTCTTCCTGGAACACGCGCATCTTGTTGGTGCCCTTGAGCAGGGTCGGCTGGATGTAATAGCCGGTGGCCAGATCGCCCTCGAGTTTCTGCACCTGGCCGCCGGTCAGCAACTGCGCGCCTTCCTGCTTGGCGATTTCCAGGTAGGAGAGGATCTTGTCGAACTGCTGCTCGGAAGCCTGGGCGCCGACCATGGTGTCGGTGTCCAGCGGGTCGCCCCGTTTGATCTGCTCGACTTTCTTCATCACCACTTGCATGAACTCGTCGTAGATCGACTCTTCAATCAGGGCGCGGGACGGGCAGGTACAGACTTCGCCCTGGTTGAAGAAGGCCAGGACAAGGCCTTCGGCGGCCTTTTCGATAAAGCTCGGCTCGGCTTTCATGATGTCGGCGAAGAAGATGTTCGGCGACTTGCCGCCCAGCTCCACGGTGGACGGGATGATGTTCTCGGCCGCGCATTTCATGATGTGCGAGCCGACCGGAGTCGAGCCGGTAAAGGCGATCTTGGCGATGCGCTTGCTGGTGGCCAGGGCTTCGCCGGCTTCTTTGCCGAACCCTTGCACCACGTTCAGCACGCCAGGTGGCAGCAGGTCGCCGATCAGTTCCATCAGCACGGTGATGCCCAGCGGAGTCTGCTCGGCCGGCTTGAGTACCACGCAGTTGCCGGCGGCCAGGGCCGGAGCGAGTTTCCAGGCGGCCATCAGGATCGGGAAGTTCCACGGGATGATCTGCCCGACCACGCCCAGCGGTTCATGGATGTGATAGGCCACGGTGTTGCCGTCGATTTCCGCGGCGCTGCCTTCCTGGGCCCGCAGGCAACCGGCGAAGTAACGGAAATGGTCAGCGGCCAGAGGGATGTCGGCGTTGAGGGTTTCGCGCACGGCCTTGCCGTTGTCCCAGCTTTCGGTGATGGCCAGCAGTTCGAGGTTCTGTTCGATACGGTCGGCGATTTTCAGCAGGGCCAGCGAGCGCGCCTGGACCGAGGTGGCGCCCCAGGCATCGGCGGCGGCATGGGCGGCGTCAAGGGCCTTGTCGATATCCTTGGCGTTGGAACGGGGGAATTCGGCAATGGCCTTGCCATTGACCGGGGAGGTGTTGGTGAAATACTGGCCGTCGACAGGCGCGACGAATTCGCCATTGATGTAGTTGCCGTACTTGGACTTGAACGTAACGATGGCGCCGGCAGTACCAGGGTGGGCGTAACGCATGGTGTGTGTCTCCTTGGCTATTGTGCTTATAAGGGAGTACGCGCTTGAGCGCTTCATAAGCGTAGAGCAAAGGTCGGGCCAGTGCGTCGAGGTCCGGGTTCCAGAGCGGTTGCCGGGTGTCTCCGGTGGCAGATGGCGGGGGTGTTGCAACAGGGATGACACAGCCAGGGTGACAGTTTGTACCGTGATTGGCACAGCCTGTGACTCGGCGGTCGCGGGGTGATTGCATTGCTCGTGGCGCTGGAGGATGCTGGTCATCCATCCGCACCTACAGGTCGGGAGAATAATAAGAAATGCAGAACAACCATCTGAGTCGCCATGCCCAGCAGGTGCTGACCGTGACCCAGGGCAAGGCCCACCCGGGCGGTCCCGGCAGTGATCCGTCCATTGCCCGCTCCTGGCTGCGTTGCCTGGAGGACTATCACCTCGACCCCTCGCTGAGCATCGCGCCCACCGTGCTTGAACACGGTCGCCTGCTGGAAAGCCGCGAGCACCTGCGTCAGGTCCTGCAGATTGCCGGTAATGAAATGACCAGCCTGCACCAGCAGCTCTCCGGTGCCGGCCACGCGGTGCTGCTCACCGATGCCCGCGGGGTGATCCTCAACTGTGTCACCGCGCCCGCCGAACGCAAGATCTTCGAGCGCGCCGGCCTCTGGCTCGGCGCCGACTGGAGCGAGGCCTGCGAAGGCACCAACGGCATCGGCACCTGCCTGGTGGAGCGCCAGTCCCTGACCATTCATCAGGATGAACATTTTCGTGGTCGCCACACCGGCCTGACCTGCTCCGCCAGCCCGGTCTTCGATCCCCATGGCGAATTGATGGCGGTGCTCGACGTGTCCTCAGCCCGTCCGGACGTGTCGCGCCAGAGCCAGTTCCACACCATGGCGCTGGTCAATCTCTCGGCGAAGATGATCGAGAGCTGCTATTTCCTTCGGCATTACGACAACCATTGGCTGCTGCGTTTTCATTTGCAGGCCGAGTCGGTGGGGCTGTTCAGCGAAGGGTTGTTGGCGTTCGACGGCGAAGGTCGGATCAGTGCCGTCAACCAGAGTGCCCTGAACCTGCTGGGGCAGGGGCGCAGCGGTTTGTTGGGCCAGCCGGTGGAGGCGTTCTTCGATTGCTCGCTGGATGAACTGCTTGGTCGTGCCAGTGCCCAGGCCAGTGCCAGTTGGCCACTGCGTACCCGTGACGGCCGTGCCCTGTTCGCGGTGTTGCGCGGTCAGCCACGCAGCGTGCCCAAGGTGCTGGCGCCGACCCCGGCACCACTGGAGCGGCCGAAGCCGTCCAACATCTGCCTGGGCGATCCGGCCTTGCAGACGGATTTTCGTCGGGCGCTACGGGTCTTCGAGCGCGATGTGCCCTTGCTGATCAATGGCGAAACCGGTTCGGGCAAGGAGGCCTTCGCCAAGGCGGTGCACCAGGCCAGCCAGCGTGCCGAGAAAGCCTTTGTCGCCCTCAACTGCGCGGCGATTCCCGAGAGTCTGATCGAAAGTGAACTGTTCGGTTATCGCGGCGGCAGTTTTACCGGCGCGCGCAAGGAGGGCATGCGCGGCAAGCTGCAGCAGGCCGATGGTGGCACGCTGTTTCTCGATGAGATTGGCGATATGCCGTTGGCCTTGCAGACCCGCTTGCTGCGGGTGCTGGAGGATCGCCAGGTGGTACCCATCGGCGGCGAGCCGGAGGCGGTCAATGTACGGATTATCAGCGCCACGCACCGTAACCTGATGGAGCGGGTCGGCGATGGCAGTTTCCGCGAGGATCTGTACTACCGGCTCAATGGGCTGGAAGTTGCCTTGCCGGCGCTGCGCGAGCGCTGCGATAAATCGCAGTTGCTGGATTTCCTGCTGGCGGAGGAGGCTGGCGATCAACCCGTATTGATTGACGCCGCCGCGCGTCAGGCGTTGCTGGCATTCGAGTGGCCAGGCAATGTGCGGCAGATGCGTACGGTGTTGCGCACGCTGGCGGCGTTGTGCGAGGACGGTCGGATCGGGCTTGAGGACCTGCCGGTGCTGATCCGTCAGGCGCGGCCGAGTCTGGTCGCGGTGGCGGTTGATGAGCCGTGCGGACATCCCCTCGAAGACGCCGAGCGCCTGGCCCTGCTCAATGCCCTGGAACAGCAGCGCTGGCACATGACCCATACAGCCGAGCAACTGGGGGTCAGCCGCAACACCCTGTATCGCAAGCTGCGCAAGCACGGGATCGCTCGCTAGGCCTGCTTTGGTCTCTAGTACAAGTGTGCCTGTACTGACGCCTTCGCGGGCAAGCCCTGCTCCTACAGGATTTGTGTTGTAACGCCATGGTGCGTATGGCGCATAACTGTAGGAGCCTGGCTTGCCAGCGAAGGCGTCCTTGAGCCAGAAACACCAGGTGCGATTTCCTCCGCCCTGGGCTAACCTGCGACCACGTTTTACGAGGTCGACTATGCACATTCATATTCTGGGTATCTGCGGTACGTTCATGGGTTCGATGGCCGTGCTGGCCAAGGAACTGGGCCATCACGTCACCGGTTCCGATGCCAACGTCTATCCGCCCATGAGTACCCAGCTCCAGGCCCAGGGCATCGAGCTGACCCAGGGCTACGATCCGGCACAACTCGATCCGGCCCCGGACCTGGTGGTGATCGGCAATGCCATGTCCCGTGGCAATCCGGCGGTCGAATACGTCTTGAACAAGGGCCTGCCCTATGTGTCCGGCCCGCAGTGGCTGGCGGACCATGTGCTGCAAGGCCGCTGGGTCCTGGCCGTGGCCGGCACCCACGGCAAGACCACCACCAGCAGCATGCTCGCCTGGGTGCTGGAGCACGCCGGCATGAGCCCGGGGTTCCTGATCGGCGGCGTGCCGCAGAACTTTTCGGTATCGGCCCGCCTGGGCAGCACGCCATTCTTCGTGATCGAAGCCGATGAGTACGACAGCGCCTTTTTCGACAAGCGCTCCAAGTTCGTCCACTACCGCCCGCGCACTGCGATCCTGAACAACCTGGAGTTCGATCACGCGGATATTTTTCCGGACCTGGCGGCGATCGAGCGGCAATTCCACCATCTGGTGCGGACCATCCCGAGCGAAGGCCTGGTGATCCATCCGACCACCGAGCCGGCCTTGCAGCGCGTGATCGAAATGGGCTGCTGGACCCCGGTGCAGACCACCGGCGCCGGCGGTCAGTGGCAGGTCAAGCTGCTCAGTGAAGACGGCTCGCGCTTTGAAGTGATGTTCGAAGGCGTGGCCCAAGGCACGGTCGAGTGGGACCTGACCGGCCAGCACAACGTTGCCAATGCCCTGGCCACCCTGGCGGCGGCGCGGCATGTCGGTGTGGTGCCGGCCATGGGTATTGCCGCCCTCAGCGCGTTCAAGAGCGTGAAGCGGCGGATGGAAAAGGTCGCCGAGGTCCACGGCGTGACGATCTACGACGACTTCGCCCACCACCCGACGGCCATCGCCACCACCCTGGATGGCCTGCGCAAGAAAATCGGCGATGCGCCCCTGATCGCGATTATCGAGCCGCGCTCCAACTCGATGAAACTCGGTGCCCACCGCGACGGTTTGCCGGACAGCGTGGTCCAGGCCGATCAGGTGATCTGGTATGCGCCGGCCAATCTCGGTTGGGACCTGGGTGCCACCGCGGCGCTGTGCTCGGTGCCGTCCATCGTCAGCGATTCCCTGGAAGGCATTATCGAACGGGTGAAAAGCCAGGCCAAACCCGGCACCCACGTGGTGATCATGAGCAACGGCGGCTTCGGCGGCCTGCACGGCAAACTGGCCGAGGCGCTGCAATGAACAACGGACCGGAACGCATCACTTTGGCGATGACCGGCGCTTCCGGCGCGCCCTATGGCCTGCGCCTGCTCGACTGCCTGGTGCGCGAGGACCGCGAGGTGCATTTTCTGATCTCCAAGGCCGCGCAGTTGGTCATGGCCACGGAGACCGATGTGGCGCTGCCGGCCAAGCCGCAGATGATGCAGGCTTTCCTCACGGAATATACCGGCGCGGCGGCCGGACAGATCCGGGTGTATGGCAAGGAAGACTGGATGTCGCCGGTGGCCTCGGGCTCCGGCGCGCCGGCGGCGATGGTGGTGGTGCCCTGTTCCACCGGGACTTTGTCGGCGATTGCCACGGGGGCCTGCAACAACCTGATCGAACGGGCGGCGGATGTCACTCTCAAGGAGCGCCGTCAGTTGATCCTGGTGCCGCGCGAGGCGCCGTATTCGAGCATTCATCTGGAGCATATGCTCAAGCTGTCGAATATGGGCGTGACCATCCTGCCGGCGTCGCCGGGCTTTTATCATCAGCCGCAGACCATCGATGACCTGGTGGATTTTGTCGTGGCGCGGATTCTCAACCTGTTGAATATCCCCCAGGACATGCTGCCGCGTTGGGGCGAACACCATTTGAGCAGTGATGAGTAGGCCGCTGCTGTACCTGCTGCTGGCGCTGCAACTGGCCGGCTGTGCGACCGCGCGGACCCTGGACGCCGGCAAGGCAGGAGCACCCATAGTGTATTCGGGGATGCGCCTGGATCTGTATGCGTTGCAGGGTGGTTGTTGCGCTTATGACCGCTTTGGGGCAGAGGCGCCGAGTTATCCCGGGGTGGATCTGCCTGCCAGTGCGTTGCTGGATACGCTGTTGTTGCCGCTGTCGGTGTTGACGGTATTGGGCGTGGGGTATCAGGCGACGGGCGGGTTGTAGCTCCGAGTGACAACCTAACCTGTGGGAGCGGTGCTTGCCCGCGAAGCTTTTAGTGGCCTCACCGCCGTCTTCGCGGGCAAGCACCGCTCCCACAGGGTATGCATTCCATTGCTCTTCACGCAGGGTGGTGCTATTTGCCCAGCCGACGCAATTCGTCCGACTCGACAATCCGCACCCCATCCTGCTCTTCCAGCGCCAGGCGCCACAGCGCTCGCGCCAACTGGCAGGCCTCGATACCGCGATATTTCCCCGGAATCAGTTTCGACAGCGGCGCCGCCAACTGTTCCGCCAGGCGCGGCTCGACCCGCTCTCCCAGCAGCAACGAAGGACGGGCGATGGTCAGCTGCGGCCAGTTCTGCGCCCGCAGTGACTGTTCCATCTCGCCCTTGACCCGGCTGTAGAACACCTTGGATTTTGGATCGGCATCGATGGCACTGACCACGATCAGGTGCCGCGCGCCCATTTCCCGTGCGCGCTTGCCAAAGGCCACGACCATGTCATGGTCCACGGCGCGAAACGCTTCCTCGGAACCCGCCAGCTTGATGGTGGTGCCCAGGCAGCAGATGGCCAGGTCCACACGGCCACTCAACTGCGGCAGGAAAATCGCTGGATCGCCCACCGGATTTTCCAGGTGCGGATGTTCGGCCAACGGTCGGCGCGAGGGTGCCAGTACACGGGTAACCGTCGGCTCGTTGAGCAGGCGGTCAAGTAGATGTTCACCGGTCAGGCCGGTGGCTCCAGCGAGCAGGATATGCTGAGGCGTCAAGTACATAAAAGACCTCCCTTGATACAGTTCAGCTTAGTTGCTCTTGGCAGTCTTGCTGTCTAGCGAAGCGCTTTGCAACGCTTTTCGTGCCTGTTGTTTACGCAACGCTTGCCAATGTGCCAGCACGCCCTTGGGGGCCCAGATCTGCGGTTCCGACGCCTCGAAATTATCCGCCTGCTCGCGCTCGGCGACATGGGCCTTGGCCAGGGCGAAGGCTTGCTGCAGGTCGTCGGTCTGGTTCAGCGCCTGGGCGAACAGGGCGTCACCGAAATAGGTGAAATCCGCTTCCTCGGAACAGCCGAAGGAAACCCGGTCCTCGCGGGACGCGGTCATGATCAGGGTTCTTTCATCCTTGAGCGCCGGGATGAAGCCGCCGGAGTAACAAGCGGAAATCACGATGACCTTGTCGCGGTTTTTCAGCGGTGCCAGCGCCGAGGCCAGTTCATCGGCCGGCAGGTCGGCCAGTTCCAGGCGTGGCTGATCCAGCACGAACTCGTGTTCATGGGTGCCATGACTGGTCAGGTAGATGAAGATCAGGTCTTCCGGCCCGCTGCGCTCGGCCAGGGTCTGGGCGGCGCGGCGCAGGTTCTCGCGGGTGGCCATCGGCCGATCGCCCAGGTGGTCGCGATGGTTCACCAGGCTGATCTGGCCATAGGCGCCGAAGCGGGTGGCGAGCATCTGGTTGACGTAATCGGCCTCGCGCATGAATACGCTTTGCTTGCCGTCGCCGGCCAGTACCAGGCTGTAGAGTTCGATCGCCGGGGTAGAGGCCGGCACGGCGGCCAGGGCTTTGTCCAGCAGCGGGCCCTGGGCCAGCAGGCCAAGCTCCAGCAGGTCGGGCAGCAGCTTGCCGTCGGCATCGCGGACCCGCTGGCCGTTGGTCCAGGTGCCGCTTTGCACACTGCCGTCGGCCAGGGTCAGGCTGCCACGACCGTTATAGGTGTCGCTGGCGAACTCGCCGATATAGACGCTGCCGTCGCCCAGGGTCAAATGCCCCTGGCCGTTGAAGCGCCACTCGCTGAATTCGCCGCGATAGTGGCTGCCGTCGACGCCGATCAGTTGGCCCTTGCCGCTGAGTACGCCGTCCTTGAATTCACCGATCCAGACATCGCCATCGGCATTTTCGTAGCGGCCCTTGCCATTGAGCTGGTTGCGCTTGAAACCGCCGGCATACTGGTCGCCGTCGGCGCTGTTGAAGGTGCCAACCCCTTCCAGTTGACCGTTGACGAAGTGGCCGGTGAACAGGTTGCCGTTGGCATCGCTGCGCTGCCCCTCGCCGTTGGGCTTGCCGTGGGCGAACTCGCCCTGGTATTGGCTGCCGTCTTCCAGTTCCAGATGGCCGAGGCCCGAGTACTGGTCGTCCTTGAATTCGCCGCGGTAGGTCATGCCGGCTTCTTTGAGCGTGCCTTCGCCATCGCGCCGGCCCTGCTTGAAGCCACCGGTGTAGACGCTGTCGTGCACGGTCAAGGTGCCCTGGCCGTGGAACAGGCCCTGCTGGAACTGACCCTTGTAGACCTCGCCATTGCTGCCGTGCCACTCGCCGTCGCCTTGCCACTGGCCATGGTCGAACTGGCCGGCGTACCAGCTGCCGCTGGGGTAGTCGATGCGACCCTGGCCTTGCAGCAGCCCATTGATCACTTCGCCGCGATAGCGACCGCCGTCCGGCAGACGAGCGTCCGGCGGCAGTAGCGATTCGCCATCACCGCAGGCGGTGAGCAGCAGGGTCAAAGCAAGGGGTACGAGTGGGCGCATAACGGGATCCGGATAATTAGGGGACCGAGTATGCCGTAGCAATATGGCGTGTCCAGTGTCCTGCACGAAACAGAGTGCACTCTGTTTCGTGAGTACGACGGATCAGACGAAGCAGAGTGACAGCGGTTCAGCGATATAGGCGGGTTTTTCCTGGCCTTCGATTTCCAGCGTGGCAGTGGCCTTGAGCAGCCATTGGCCGGGTTTTTTCTCGGTGACCTCGGTCAGTTCGACCTTGAGGCGCACCCGCGAGTCGACCTTCACCGGCTGGATGAAGCGCACGCTGTCCAGGCCGTAGTTGACCGCCATCTTCAGGCCTTCGGGCATGATGAAGATGTCTTCCATCAGTTTTGGAATCAGCGACAGCGACAGGAAACCGTGGGCGATGGTGCTGCCGAACGGGGTTTGCGCGGCCTTGACCGGGTCGACATGGATGAACTGATAGTCGCCGGTAGCTTCGGCGAACAGGTTGATCCGCGCCTGGTCGATGGTGAGCCATTCGGAATGTCCGAGTTCCTTGCCGACATAATCGTTGAGCTGCGCTACAGGTACATAGGGCATTGACACACTCCTTGGTCTATCGAGTTATCGGGCCTCGGGTTGCAGCCCTTGGCATCCACTGTAGATCATCATGGGACATGTGCCCGGTCAAGGCACCCTACCTTTGGTGAATGGCGCTATATGGGCGTGCTTATAATGCTGGCATCTTCAGGGGAGAGTTCGGATGTTGTTACGCGGCCTGACCTGGCTGGTGCTGTTTCAGTTGCTCGGCACCGCCCTCAATCATTTGTGTGTGCCGGTGTTGCCGGGGCCGATTATCGGCCTGTTGTTCCTGCTGGGGTTTCTGATGGTGCGTGGCGAAGTCAGTGCGCCGTTGAGTGAGGCGGCCTCCAGTTTGTTGCGTTATCTGCCGCTGTTGCTGGTGCCGCCGGCGGTGGGCGTGATGGTCTATGCCAGGCAGATCGCCGCGGACTTCTGGGCGATTGCTGGGGCACTGGTGTTGTCGGTGTTGATCTCCATGGCATTTGTCGGGGTATTGATGAACGCCCTGATCAAGCGCCACGCCCGGCGCGGAGAGTAACCATGAACTTCGACTGGCAGGGGGCCTGGGCGTCGGTGATCCATCATCCGCTGTTCGGCATCGGTATTACCCTTGGCGCCTATCAACTGGTGCTGGCGGGTTTCGAGAAGACCCGCTGGGTGTTCCTGCAACCGGTCCTGGCCTCGATGGTGCTGGTGGTCGCCATCCTGTTGCTCTGTGGCCTGGAGTATGCCGAGTACCGCAAGAGCACCGAGATTCTCGGTATTCTGCTGGGGCCGGCCACGGTGGCGCTGGCCGTGCCGCTGTACCTGAATCTGCGGAGGATCCGGCAGTTGTTCTGGCCGATTTTTACTACGCTGGTGATTGGCGGGATACTGGCGACAGGCCTGGGGGTGTTGCTGGGCTGGCTGTTCGGGGCCGATCACATGATCCTGATGACCCTGTTGCCCAAGTCGGTGACTTCACCCATCGCCATGCTGGTGGCCGAGCAGATCGGTGGCGTCGCGGCGCTGGCGGCGGTGTTCGTGTTGATCACCGGGGTCATCGGCGCCATTGCCGGGCCCTGGTTGCTGACGCGGTTGGGTGTGCATGCAGCGGAAGCCCGGGGCATGGCCCTGGGCATGACCGCCCATGCGGTGGGGACCTCGGTCGCCTTGCAGGAAAGTGAAGAATGCGGCGCCTTCGCGGCGCTGGCGATGAGCCTGATGGGCGTGGCCACGGCAGTCTTGCTGCCGTTGGCGGTAACTTTGGTGGTTTAAGGAAATCGTTATGAGCCTGGCGTTGTTTCCCCTGAACACCGTGCTGTTTCCCGGTTGTATCCTCGATTTGCAGATTTTCGAGGCGCGGTACCTGGACATGATCAGTCGCTGCATGAAACAGGGCAGCGGTTTTGGCGTGGTCTGCATTCTCGAGGGGCAGGAGGTCGGCGATGCGCCGGAGGGCTTTGCCCTGGTCGGTTGTGAAGCGTTGATCCGCGATTTCCAGCAGCAGGACAACGGCTTGCTGGGCATTCGGGTCGAAGGCGGCCGGCGTTTCCGCGTGCTGAGCAGTGAGCTGCAACGCGATCAGCTGACGGTCGCCGAGGTCGAGTGGCTGGATGAGGTTCCCGAGCAGCCGTTGCAGGACGAGGACGAAGACCTGGTGGCCCTGCTCAAGGCGCTGGCCGAACACCCGATGGTCGCGGCCCTGAACATGGGGGCCGAAGCGACCGGGCAGCAATCGTTGGCCAATCAGTTGGCCTATCTGCTGCCGTTTTCCGAGTTGGACAAGATCGACCTGTTGGAACTGGATGATCCTCAACAGCGCCTGGATGCGATTCAGGTGTTATTGGACGAATTGCAAGGCGAGTTGTTTGCTTGAGTGGGCCCATGTAATGACATGGAATAACCGTTATATAAAAATAATCTGAAAACCTGTCAGAAATGACAGTAGCGCCGACAGGCGCAATGGATCCAGGATTGAACGGCAGAAATATGGAAAGCTCGCAGGACGAATGTTGTCCACGGACGAGCTTTGCGTCATTCAGTGACTGGGAATATTGGAAATGTCAGAGCATACGGAACACAAGGAACACACGCCGCACTCCGGACACAAAGAAGGTACGGTCAAGTGGTTCAATGATGCGAAAGGGTTCGGGTTTATCTCGCCGGATGATAAAACCGCGGATCTTTTCGTGCATTTCAAGTCCATCACGGGAAGCGGTTTTAAAAGTCTCGCCGAAGGGCAGAAAGTCAGGTTCAGAGTTGTTCAAGGGCAGAAGGGTCTGCAGGCGGACGACGTTCAAGTGATTTGAGCTTCTGCGACGAAGAGACAGCTGTCCAAACATCCTCTGGACGACCGGACTTTATCCGTTCGGCGTTCAGGCGCGCGTCTTCCTTTTTGGGAGAAACAGTCATGGATAAGCACGGCGAAGAACGTTATGACGCCGCCCGGGGCGGGATCGGCGTGATCACCGCACATGTGGACGGGCGCGAGCTTTTCTTTCATGTGAAATCCGTTGCCGACGGCGGGCCGAAGTTGCGCGCCGGCGACACGGTGGTCTATGACGTCGTCCAGGGTGCGGATGGCCAGTTCTATGCCATCAATCTTGAGGTCGTGGAAAGCGATTGGTCCGGAACGTTTCAATAGGCGTATCGGCCGATCTCATGCTGCAGATGCCACAGCGCGTGAAACCCATAGATCGCCACGGCCGCCGGCAGGATCAGCCACCAGGCCCGGGGTGGCATGGCCGGTAGTGGCATGAAACGCTGGCTGAGGCTCAGGCTGGCGGCGAGCACCGCGATGGCGAGCAGGGCGCCGGCCAGGACGTCGGTGGGCCAGTGTGCGCCCAGATACACCCGTGATGACGCCACCACCAGCGCTGGCAGGCAGCCGAGCAATAGCCAGGTCATGCGCATCCGTGGCGGTTGTTCGCGCCCGGCCAATACTGCGAGCATCAGGAAGAACGCGAACGAACCGGAGCTATGGCCGCTGGGCATGCTGAAACTGGTGATCGGCTCGGCCAGCACTTCCGGGCGGATCCGCGCGAAGAAGTATTTGGCGGCGGTATTGCCCAGTGCCGTCACCGCCAGGGTGGCGCCGAAAAACAGCCCCTGGCGCCATTGGCGGGCGAGAAACAGCAGCGCGGTGAGTACACCGGCCACGATGAACTGGATGCGGAAGTCACCGAGACGGGTGGCGATCACCGCCGCCACGTCCAGTGCCTGGTCGCGATGTTCCTGGACCAGCGCCATCAGGCCCTGGTCGAAGGCCTTGAGGTGCGGGTAGCCGATAAACAGGCCAATCAGCAACGCCAGGCTCAAGCCTGAAATCAGCAGGGTGGTACGGGGATGACGCTTCACGCTGCAATGGATGCACAGCCCGATCAGGGCGACGAGCCCGAGGGCGACCACGCTGGCCTGTGACCAGAACCCTTCGGGCAGGGGCAGACGGATGGCCGCGCCGGTGGCCCAGCCCGGCAGCAGGTAGACCACCGACCAACCGGCACCGGCGATCAGGCTGACGCCGATAAAACGCGGCAACGGCATATCGCACATGCCAGCGATCATCGGCAGCATCGGGCGCAATGGACCGATAAAGCGTCCCACCAGCAGGCTGGCGATACCGTAGCGTTGGAAATAGCCTTCGGCGCCGCTTATCCACTGCGGGTGACTGCGCAGTCCCGGCAGGCGCCGGATGTTCTGGTGGAAGCGGCGGCCCAGGGTGTAGGAGATCACATCACCGAGGAAACCGCCGATAAACCCCAGCAGCAGGGTTTCACCCAGGGGCAGGGCGCCGCTGCCGGCCAGTACGGCGATGGCGAACAGCGTGACCGTGCCCGGCACAATGCTGCCGACGATGGCCAGGCATTCGAGGCAGGCGACGATGACAATCGCCAGGCCCAGCCATTGTGGGTTGGCGGTCAGCCAGCCAGTGATGCTATCGAGCCAAGGGCCCATGAGTGACTTCCTTTTTCAGGCCAGATAAAAGCATTCAGCCGAGCAGTAAATAATCGCGACCTTCGACCTGCCCACGCCGCAGCGGGTTCCGTGTGCAATACGCTGCATGGCTGGCGTCGACGAAGCGGTACATCAGGTGTTCGTCACGCCCGCCGGGAATGCCCAGGCGGGTGGTCTGGATGATCTGCGCCACCTGGGTGCCGACATCTTCGACCACCAGCCCTTGCGGGTCGAAGCGCTTGGCGTCCCACATCGGCACCTTGAGTCCGAGGGCCTTGCACAGCAGGGTCTGCCCCGCGCACAGCTTCTGTGTCGGGCGCGCGGAGCCATTGGTCGCCGGATTGTTCAGCAGCATCTGCGCCAGGCTGGCTGGCCCGGAGAGCTCGTCGACCCACGGATAAGCGGATTTGATCAGCACCGCGTTGCCAGGCCCGTGGGCGCTGAAGTTCAGTGAATCGCCGCCACGGGAGTAATACATATAGATATGTCCGCCATCCAGAAACAAAGCCTTACGCTTTTCTGTATAGCCGAGGGAGGCATGGCTGCCTTTTTCCTCGAGGTAATAGGCTTCGGTCTCGATAATCCGCGCTGCCAGCCAGAGATCGCCGACCTTGTGGCGGACGACTTTGCCCAGCAATTCACGGGCGAGCAGCTGCGCATCACGGTCGAAAAAGGCGTCGGGCAGGGCGTTCGGCAAGGGCGCAGGGGTAGGGCTGGACATCGTGGGCGCGAGACTGTTGATGGCTGATCGAGGGGCAAGCATAACGTTTTATGCCTTAATCGCGTCTGAACAGCGACTATTTGTCCTCCATTTCGACCATCCGCCCGGCACCGCTGTCCGTGAGGCGACGCGACAGCTATAATCGGCCGCTTTCCTCTTTGCCAAGTCCCCCTTAAGAGCCATGACTGAGTCCGTTCTCGACTATATGACCCGTCTGGGTCGCGCTGCCCGCGAGGCTTCCCGCGTGATCGGCCGTGCCAGCACCGCGCAGAAGAACCGCGCCCTGCTGGCCGCCGCCGCCGCGCTGGACGCTGCCCGCGCCGAGCTGAGTGCCGCCAACGAACTCGATCTGGCCGCCGCCCGTGCCAATGGCCTGGAGCCGGCTCTGGTTGAACGTCTGGCCCTGACCCCTGAACGCATCGACGGCATGATCGTCGGCCTGCGCCAGGTGGCGAGCCTGCCGGACCCGGTGGGGGCGATCCGCGACATGAGCTACCGGCCTTCGGGGATCCAGGTCGGCAAGATGCGCGTGCCCCTGGGCGTGATCGGCATCATCTACGAGTCGCGGCCGAACGTGACCATCGATGCGGCCAGCCTGTGCCTCAAGTCGGGTAACGCGACCATCCTGCGCGGCGGCTCCGAGGCCATTCATTCCAACCGCGCCATTGCCGCCTGTATCCAGCGCGGCCTGGACGAAGCCGGTCTGCCGGCGGCCGTGGTGCAGGTGGTGGAAGTTACCGACCGCGCCGCCGTCGGGGCGCTGATCAGCATGCCCGAGTACGTCGACGTGATCGTGCCGCGCGGTGGCAAGGGCCTGATCGAGCGGGTCAGCCGCGAGGCGCGGGTGCCGGTGATCAAGCACCTGGACGGCATCTGCCATGTGTATGTCAGCGCCCACGCCGACCTGGCGAAGGCCCGCGACATCGCCTTCAACGCCAAGACCTACCGTTATGGCATCTGCGGTGCCATGGAAACCTTGCTGGTGGATAAGGCGGTCGCCGCCGAATTTCTCCCGGCCATGGCCGAGCGCCTGCGCACCAAGGGCGTCGAGCTGCGCGGTTGCGAGCGGACCCGGGCGGTGATCGAGGCCATCGCCGCCAGCGAAGAAGACTGGAGCACCGAATACCTGGCGCCGATCCTGTCGATTCGGGTGGTCGACGGGCTGGACGCGGCCATCGAGCACATCAACCACTACGGCTCGCACCATACCGACGCCATCGTCACCGAGAACCTGGCGCAGT
The DNA here is from genome assembly GCF_023242495.1 of Pseudomonas sp. MWU13-2862. Lineage (NCBI taxonomy): Bacteria > Pseudomonadati > Pseudomonadota > Gammaproteobacteria > Pseudomonadales > Pseudomonadaceae > Pseudomonas > Pseudomonas sp. MWU13-2862. Next base: position 47,047 of record NZ_JALMEZ010000006.1, read on the forward strand.
CCCGGGCCTTCATGGCCGAAGTCGACTCCAGTTCGGTGATGCTCAATGCCCCGACCTGCTTCGCCGACGGCTTCGAATACGGATTGGGTGCCGAGATCGGCATTTCTACTGATAAGCTGCACGCCCGCGGCCCGGTAGGGCTGGAAGGCCTGACCTGCGAGAAGTACATCGTGGTCGGCGACGGGCAGTTGCGCGGTCAGGCCGCGGTCTGAGCGAGTGAGTAAACGTCTGCCAGCCGTCGTCAGCCCGCGCCAGGTTCCGCCCCGGCGCATTGGCGTGCTCGGCGGAACCTTCGACCCGGTGCACATCGGCCATTTGCGCAGTGCCCTGGAAGTCGCGGAGCTGATGGACCTCGATGAGTTGCGCCTGACCCCCAGTGCCCGGCCGCCCCATCGGGATACACCGCAGGTCTCGGCCATTGATCGATTGGCCATGGTCGATTGCGCGGTGGCCGGCGTCAGCCCGCTGGTGGTGGACGACCGCGAGCTGCAACGGGACAAGCCGTCCTACACGATCGACACCCTGGAACTGATGCGCGCCGAGCTGGCCGCCGAGGACCAGTTATTCTTGTTGTTGGGCTGGGACGCATTTTGCGGCCTGCCCACGTGGCACCGCTGGGAAGAATTGCTCCAGCATTGCCATATCCTGGTGCTGCAACGCCCGGATGCCGACAGCGAACCGCCGGATGCCTTGCGCAATCTGCTGGCCGCGCGGTCGGTCAGCGACCCGAAGGCCCTGCCGGGGCCTGGCGGGCATATTACATTCGTCTGGCAGACACCTCTCGCGGTGTCGGCCACCCAGATCCGTCAACTGCTGGCCAGCGGTAAGTCGGTACGTTACCTGGTGCCTGACGCGGTCCTGGCCTATATCGATGCGCACGGGCTGTACCGTGCGTCGAACTGAAACGGCGCGCTTGAAAGCACGAATAGTCGTGTATTGAAGCGCCCGAACATATGAGCAAAACGAGTTTTTTATGACCAACAACGACGTAAACAAAGTAAAGCGCAAAGGCACGTTCAAGAGTGCTCCGCTGCCGGAGAAAGTCCTCAGCGGTGAGCCCCTCAAGGGTGAAGAGCTGGTCAAGATTGCCGTAGCCGCCCTGGAAGACGTCAAGGGCCAGGACATCCTGGTGATCGACGTTCGTGAAAAGCAGAGCATCACCGACTTCATGATCATCGCCACCGGTACCTCCAACCGCCAGATCGGCGCGATGCTGGACAAGGTCCGCGAAGCGGTCAAGGCCCTGGGCATCAAGCCGCTGGGTGAAGAAGGCAAGGGTGACAGCGACTGGGTACTGTTGGATATGGACGACGTGATCGTCCACATGATGACCGCCAGCGCTCGCCAGTTCTATGACCTGGAGCGTTTGTGGCAGGGTGCCGAGCAGAGCCGTTCGGCCAGCGCCGCGCACCACAGCCCGGAAAACACCCATGAGCATTTCATCAAGCTCAACAAAGACCAGGAATAAGGTGGCGTTGTGCGCCTGCGCCTGATTGCTGTCGGTTCACGCATGCCCAAGTGGGTGGAAGAGGGTTGGCACGAGTATGCCAAGCGTCTGCCATCCGAACTGGCGCTGGAACTGGTGGAAATTCCGCTCAATACCCGGGGCAAGAACGCCGACGTGACGCGTTTTATCCGTCAGGAAGGCGAAGCGATGCTGGCCAAGGTCGGTCCGAACGAGCGGATCGTCACGCTGGAGGTCCATGGCAAGCCGTGGAGCACCGAGCAGTTGGCGGTCGAGCTGGATCGCTGGCGGCTGGATTCGCGCACGGTCAACTTCATGGTCGGCGGTCCCGAGGGGCTGGCGCCGGAAGTCTGTGCGCGGGCCGATCAGCGCTGGTCGCTGTCGCCGCTGACCTTGCCGCACCCCTTGGTGCGGATCCTGATCGGTGAACAGCTGTATCGCGCCTGGACCGTGCTGTCCGGGCATCCTTACCATAAATAAGCCTGCCGAATGACCCAGCCGATTCGCCTCAAGGACCACGAGAAAGACGCCCGTCTGGTGCGTAACCGTGTCGTGGTCGGCGCAATTGTGGTGGTGGCGCTGATCGGCGTGCTGATCGCCCGGTTGTATTTCCTCCAGGTGATCCAGTACGACTATCACTCGACCAAGTCGGAAAACAACCGCGTCCATGTCCAGTCGATTCCGCCCAGCCGTGGCCTGATCTACGACCGTAATGGCCTTGTAGTGGCGGATAACCGGCCCAGCTTCAGCCTGAGCGTGACCCGTGAGCGTTCGGGGGACTGGCGCCAGGTGCTGGACGTGCTGGTGGAGGTCCTGCAGCTCACCCCGGAAGATCGTGTTCTTTTCGAAAAACGCGTGCGCCAGGGCCGGCGGCCGTTCGAGCCGGTGCCGATCCTGTTCGAGTTGACCGAAGAGCAGATCGCCCGGGTGGCCGTGAACCAGTTCCGCCTGCCGGGCGTCGAGGTGGTCGCGCAATTGGTTCGCCATTATCCCCAGGGTGCGCACTTCGCGCACTCGGTGGGCTATATGGGGCGGATCAACGAAGCGGAGCTCAAGGCCCTGGACCCGGTGAACTACAGCGGCACCCACCATATCGGCAAGACCGGCATCGAGCGTTTCTACGAGGCCGAGCTGCATGGCCAGGTGGGTTACGAGGAAGTCGAGACCAACGCCCGCGGGCGTATCCTGCGGGTGCTCAAGCGCACCGACCCGGTGCCGGGCAAGGACATTGTCCTGAGTCTGGACATCAAGTTGCAGGAAGCCGCCGAAGAAGCCCTCGGCGGTCGCCGTGGCGCCGTGGTAGCGCTGAACCCGGCCACCGGCGAGGTGCTGGCGATGGTCAGCCAACCGAGTTTCGACCCGAACCTGTTCGTCACCGGGATCGGCTTCAAGGCCTACGCCGAGTTGCGCGACTCCATCGATCGGCCGCTGTTCAACCGGGTGCTGCGCGGCCTTTATCCGCCGGGTTCGACCATCAAGCCGGCGGTGGCGATTGCCGGACTCGACAGCGGCGTGGTCAACGCTACGACGCGGGTTTTCGACCCCGGTTACTACGAACTGCCCAATTACGATCACAAATACCGCAACTGGAACCGCACCGGCGATGGCTGGGTGGACCTGGACACGGCGATCATGCGTTCCAACGACACCTACTTTTATGACCTGGCCCACAAGCTGGGCATCGACCGGCTGTCCACCTACATGAACAAGTTCGGCCTGGGCCAGAAGGTCTCCCTGGACATGTTCGAGGAATCGCCGGGGCTGATGCCTTCGCGCGAATGGAAGCGCACCACCCGGCGCCAGGCCTGGTTCCCCGGCGAAACCCTGATCCTCGGCATCGGCCAGGGCTATATGCAGGCCACGCCCCTGCAACTGGCCCAGGCCACGGCGTTGGTGGCGAACAAGGGCGTGTGGAACCGTCCGCACCTGGCCAAGACCATCGAAGGCCAGAAACCGCTGGATAAAGACCCGATGCCGGACATCGTCCTGCGTAACCAGGCGGATTGGGACAAGGTCAGCCATGGTATGCAGCAAGTGATGCACGGTGCCCGTGGCACCGCGCGCAAGGCGGCCGTCGGTTCGCAGTACCTGATCGCCGGCAAGAGCGGGACCGCCCAGGTCGTGGCGATCAAGCAGGGCGAGAAGTACGACCGCTCGAAAGTCCAGGAACGTCATCGCGACCACGCCCTGTTCGTCGGCTTCGCCCCGGCCAACAACCCGAAAATTGCCGTGGCGGTGATGGTCGAGAACGGTGAGTCCGGTTCCGGCGTCGCCGCGCCGGTGGTTCGCCAGGTCATGGACGCCTGGTTGCTCGGCCCGGATGGCAAGCTCAAACCCGAATATGCCGACTCAACCCCCTTGCAGGTGATGCCTTGATCGCCAATTTCGACCGCATCCTCTCCAGTGAAGATGTGATGCGCCGCCGGGCCACCTTGTTGCAACGCATGCACATTGATGGCCCCTTGCTGGTCCTGCTGCTGACCCTGGCGGCCGGTAGCCTGTTCGTCCTCTATTCGGCCAGCGGCAAGAGCTGGGACCTGCTGATCAAGCAGGCCACCTCCTTCGGCATCGGCCTGGTCTCGATGTTCGTCATCGCCCAGCTCGAACCGCGCTTCATGGCGCGCTGGGTGCCACTGACCTACGTGCTGGGGGTGATGCTGCTGGTGGTGGTGGATGTCATGGGGCACAACGCCATGGGCGCCACGCGCTGGATCAATATTCCCGGGGTGATCCGCTTCCAACCGTCGGAATTCATGAAGATCCTGATGCCGGCGACCATCGCCTGGTACCTGTCCAAGCGCACCCTGCCGCCGCAGCTCAAGCACGTGGCCATCAGCCTGATGCTGATCGGCGTGCCGTTTATCCTGATCGTCCGCCAGCCCGACCTCGGCACCTCGCTGCTGGTCCTGGCCGGCGGTGCGTTCGTGCTGTTCATGGGCGGCCTGCGCTGGCGCTGGATCATCAGCGTACTGGCGGCGGCTATACCGGTGGCGGTGGGCATGTGGTTCTTTATCATGCACGACTACCAGAAACAGCGGATCCTGACCTTCCTCGACCCGGAAAGCGATCCGCTGGGCACCGGCTGGAATATCATCCAGTCCAAGGCCGCCATCGGTTCCGGTGGTGTATTCGGCAAGGGCTGGCTGCTGGGCACCCAGTCGCACCTGGACTTCCTGCCGGAAAGCCATACCGATTTCATTATCGCGGTGATGGGCGAAGAGTTCGGCCTGGTGGGTATTTGCGCCTTGCTGCTGCTCTACCTGCTGCTGATCGGGCGCGGGCTGGTGATTACCGCCCAGGCCCAGACGCTGTTCGGCAAACTGCTGGCCGGCAGCCTGACCATGACGTTTTTTGTGTATGTTTTCGTCAACATCGGTATGGTCAGCGGTCTGCTGCCGGTGGTGGGGGTACCGTTGCCATTCATTAGCTATGGCGGAACTTCGCTGGTGACACTGCTGTCAGCGTTTGGGGTTTTGATGTCGATCCATACCCACCGCAAGTGGATCGCACAGGTTTGAGCAAGGTGAACAATTCAATGCAAGTATTGCGCGGTTGGGCGGCTCGGTGTGCGCCCTGGATAGGCCTGGTCGGCTGTCTGGGGGCAGGAACGGGCGCGCTGGCCGGTGACTACGAAGGTTCGCCGCAAGTGGCCCAGTTCGTCGCGGAAATGACCCGCGACTACGGCTTTGCCGGTGAGCAACTGATGGAGGTGTTCCGTCAGGTCGAACGCAAGCAGAGCATTCTCGACGCGATTTCCCGCCCGGCGGAACGGGTCAAGCCGTGGAAGGAATACCGGCCGATCTTTATCACCGAGGCGCGGGTGGCCCGCGGCGTCGACTTCTGGCGCCAGCATGAAGCGGCCCTGGCCCGTGCCGAGCAGGAATACGGCGTGCCGGCCCAGGTGATTGTCTCGATCATCGGCGTGGAAACCTTTTTTGGCCGTAACACCGGCAATTACCGGGTGATCGACGCCTTGTCGACCCTGGGCTTCGACTATCCGCCGCGGGCCGATTTTTTCCGCAAGGAGTTGCGTGAATTCCTCCTGCTGGCCCGTGAAGAGCAGCTCGACCCGCTGAGCCTCAAGGGCTCCTACGCCGGAGCCATGGGCCTGCCGCAGTTCATGCCGAGCAGTTTTCGCGCCTATGCGGTGGATTTCGACGGCACCGGCCATATCAATATCTGGACCAACGCCGACGACGCCATCGGCAGCGTGGCCAGCTATTTCAAGCGCCACGGCTGGGTCGCCGGGGAACTGGTGGTCAGCCGCGCGGATGTGCGCGGCGACCAGGTCGACCAGGGCCTGAGCCCGGGTCTCGAGCCGGTCAAGACCGTTGGGGAGTTGCGGGCGCTGGGCTGGTCGAGTCATGATGCGTTGCGCGATGATATGCCAGTGACGGCGTTTCGCCTGGACGGCGACAATGGCCCGGAATATTGGATGGGCCTGAAGAATTTTTATGCGATCACGCGCTATAACCGCAGCGTAATGTACGCCATGGCCGTGCATCAGCTGTCTGACCTGTTGGTCCAAGCACGGGGCGTCAAGTAATGCAGGCTTTGCCGATTCCAAAACCACTGAAGCTGTTGGCTTACACCGCGTTGGCGGTGCTGGTGGTCAGTTGTTCGACCAGCCGCTCGCCCTACCAGTCGTCGTCCTCTTCCAATGCCATCCGCGCCAAGCCGGGCCTGGACATCAACCGTGCCCATAAAGACGGCGCGCCGTGGTGGGACGTCGATGTGTCGCGGATCCCGGATGCCACGCCGACCTTGCACACCGGGCCGTACAAGGCCAACCCCTACACGGTGCTGGGCAAGACCTATTTCCCGCTGACCGACTCCAAGCGCTACGTGGCCCAGGGCACGGCGTCTTGGTACGGCACCAAGTTCCATGGCCAGAACACCGCCAATGGCGAGGTCTATGACCTGTATGGCATGAGTGCCGCGCACAAGACCCTGCCGTTGCCCAGCTATGTGCGGGTGACCAACCTGGACAACAACCGCAGCGTGATCTTGCGGGTCAACGACCGCGGGCCGTTCTATTCGGATCGGATCATCGACCTGTCCTACGCCGCCGCGAAAAAGCTCGGTTATGCCGAGATCGGCACGGCGCGGGTCAAGGTCGAGGGCATCGACCCGCAGGAATGGTGGGCCCAGAAGGGGCGGCCGGCGCCGCTGATGCTCAACGAACCGCAAGTGGCGCAGTCCCAGGCTCCAGCCCTGACCGCGTCCACCGGGACGATCGAGCAGTGGACGCCGCCACCGCAGCAACACGCCACCGACGTTGTGCCCGTACAGGCTGACGCAAAAAAAAACGGTTCTGCACCAGCCTCTGGCCAGTATCTCCAGGTGGGCGCCTTCGCCAACCCGGACGCTGCCGAACTGTTGAGGTCGAAGCTAAGCTCGATGGTGAAAGCGCCGGTCTTCGTCAGCTCGATCGTGCGCAACCAGCAGACCCTGCATCGGGTACGGATGGGGCCGATCGGCACGCCGGGTGAGGTCCAGCAAGTGCAGAACAGCGTACGTCTGGCCAATCTCGGTTCACCAAGTCTGGTGACGTCGGAGTAACACAGGCACAATTGTGGATTAGGCTGCTTTTCAGGGGCCGGGTCCTGGGTTGTTGGTTCGTTTGATAATAAAAGCCTGGAAAGGGTGGTGGAGCGAGCAACCTGACACGGGGCAGTTGGAAAACTGCCGGATTTATTTTTGCCCGCGAGGGCAAGTTTCCATTAGCGATTTCGAGAGACGGATGAACATCACCACCTTTGCCAAACGTTTGTGCCTGCTTGTACCCCTGATCGTTGCGCCTGCCGCCTGGGCCGCCGATGACATGGCCCTGCCGGCTTCGCCGCAACTGGCCGCCAAAGCCTATGTACTCATGGATGCCGCCAGCGGCAACGTGCTGGTCGAGAACAATGGCGACCAGCGCCTGCCCCCGGCCAGCCTGACCAAACTGATGAGCGCCTACATCGCGACCAAGGAAATCCGTCGCGGGCAGATCGGCGAGAACGATATGGTGACCGTCAGCGAAAACGCCTGGCGCACCGGCGGCTCGCGGATGTTCATCAAGGTCGGTTCCCAGGTGACCGTCAGCGACCTGCTGCACGGCATCATCATCCAGTCCGGCAACGACGCCACCGTGGCGCTGTCCGAGCACATCGCCGGCAGCGAAGACGCGTTCGCCGACATGATGAACAAGACGGCTGGCGAACTGGGCATGACCAACAGCCACTTCATGAACCCGACCGGCTTGCCGAACCCGGATCACTACTCTTCGCCTCACGACATGGCGGTCCTGGCTCGGGCGATCATTCGTCTCGACCCGGTGCACTACGCGATCTACTCGCAGAAAGAGTTCTTCTGGAACGGCATCAAGCAGCCTAACCGCAACCTGCTGCTGTGGCGCGACAAAACGGTCGACGGCCTGAAAACCGGCCACACCGAAGAGGCCGGTTACTGCATGGTGGCCTCGGCGGTACGTGACGGCCAGCGCCTGATCGCCGTGGTGTTCGGTACCAACAGCGAATCGGCACGTGCTTCTGAAACCCAGAAGCTGCTGACCTACGGTTTCCGTTTCTTCGAAACCCAGACCTTCTACCAGAAGGGCACCGAACTGGCCCAGGCACCGGTCTGGAAAGGCACCACCCACCAGGTCAAGGCCGGCCTGGCCGAAGACCTGACCATGACCATGCCTAAAGGCCAGCTGAAGAAGCTCGCCGCCAGCATGACCATGAACCCGAAACTGGTCGCACCGATTGCCAAGGGTGACGTGATCGGTAAAGTCGAAGTCAAACTGGACGACAAAGTGGTACACAGCGCCGATCTGATCGCGCTGGACGCGGTCGAGGAAGGTGGTATCTTCCGTCGCCTGTGGGACAGCATCCGTATGTTCTTCTACGGCATGTTCAACTGAGGTCGACCGCTAACAGAAAGTGTCGATTTGCGTACCTCGCGCCTGACCCGGGCGTGAGGTATGTCCGTTGCCTGGGCTTACGAGGCCGTTATTGTCATGACAGACACTGAAGTAAAAGCACCGAAAATCGAATTCCCCGTTACCGACTACCCGGTCAAGGTCATCAGCGACACGGGTGTGGGCAACAAGGACAAGATCCTCGAGATCGTCAAGAAACACGCCACGATCAACGATAACCGGGTGGACGAGCGCCAGAGCACCAACGGCAAGTACACCACGATCCAGCTGCATATCGTGGCCACTGGCCAGGACCAGCTGTACGACATCAACAGCGAGTTGCGGGCCACCGGTTTCGTGCACATGGTGCTGTGATGGGCGGTGTGCTGGGCTTTCGCGAGCTCGGCCAGACCCCTTACGAGCCGGTCTGGCATGCCATGCAGCGTTTTACCGATGGGCGCAAGAACGCGGACGCACCGGACGAAATCTGGCTGGTGCAGCATCCGTCGGTGTTCACCCAGGGCCAGGCCGGCAAGGCCGAGCATGTGCTGCTGCCGGGAGATATTCCGGTGGTCAAGGTCGATCGCGGCGGCCAGGTGACTTATCATGGCCCCGGCCAACTGGTGGCCTATCTGTTGCTGGATGTTCGCCGCCTGGGTTTTGGCGTGCGCGAACTGGTCAGCCGGATGGAGCGTTGCCTGATCGATCTGTTGGCCGGCTATGGCGTGAACGCCGAGGCCAAGGCCGACGCCCCCGGCGTGTATGTCGACGGGGCGAAGATCGCCTCCTTGGGCCTGCGGATTCGCAACGGCTGTTCGTTCCATGGCCTGGCGCTGAATGTCGACATGGACCTTGGGCCGTTTCGACGGATTAACCCCTGCGGTTATGCGGGGCTGGCGATGACCCAGCTGCGCGACCACACAGGACCGATTGAATTTGCCGAGGTAAGTGCCCGGCTGCGCGCGCAGCTCGTCAAACACCTCGACTATGCTGAGCAGACGACCCTCACGGGCGGAATCGATTGATATGACTACTGCGCAAGACGCTGTGCAAACCCTGATCCCGGCGCTGGACGTTTCCGAGCGCCCGGCCCGTGCGAAAGTCGAAACCGGCGTCAAGCTGCGTGGCGCCGAGAAAGTCGCACGTATCCCGGTGAAGATCATTCCGACCACCGAACTGCCGAAGAAACCCGACTGGATCCGCGTGCGCATCCCGGTTTCGCCGGAAGTCGACCGTATCAAGCAATTGCTGCGCAAGCACAAGCTGCACAGCGTCTGTGAAGAGGCTTCCTGCCCGAACCTGGGCGAGTGCTTCAGCGGCGGTACCGCGACCTTCATGATCATGGGTGATATCTGCACCCGTCGTTGCCCGTTCTGCGACGTCGGCCACGGCCGGCCGAAGCCCCTGGACGTCAACGAGCCGCAAAGCCTGGCCATTGCCATCGCCGACCTGCGCCTGAAGTACGTGGTGATCACCTCCGTGGATCGTGACGACCTGCGTGACGGCGGTGCCCAGCACTTCGCCGACTGCATCCGCGAGATCCGCAAGCTGTCGCCGAACGTGCAGCTCGAGACCCTGGTCCCCGACTACCGTGGGCGCATGGACATCGCGCTGGAAATCACCGCCGCCGAGCCGCCGGATGTGTTCAACCACAACCTGGAAACCGTGCCACGCCTGTACAAGGCCGCGCGCCCGGGTTCCGACTACCAGTGGTCGCTGACCCTGCTGCAACGCTTCAAGCAGATGATGCCGCACATTCCGACCAAGTCCGGCTTGATGCTGGGCCTGGGCGAAACCGACGAGGAAGTCATCGAAGTCATGCAGCGCATGCGCGAGCACGACATCGACATGCTGACCCTCGGCCAGTACCTGCAGCCGTCCCGCAGCCACTTGCCGGTGCAGCGTTTCGTGCACCCGGACGTCTTCGCCTGGTTCGCCGAGGAAGGCTACAAGATGGGCTTCAAGAACGTGGCTTCCGGGCCGTTGGTGCGTTCGTCCTACCATGCCGACGAGCAGGCCAAGCTGGTCAAGGCTGAACTGCTGGGAGCGTAACCCTTGAACCGTCGTCGACCCGTGCAGGCTTCCTATCAGGTCCAGAGCGCGGTGCCGGCGCTACGGCAGGGCGGGGTGATCGGTTTGATCGCCCCGGCCGGTCCTGCTGCCCTTGACGTGCTCAGGGCGCAGGCGTGGGTTCAGGCCCGCGGCTATGAGCTGCGGATCTTTCCGGGTGTCTCGCAACGGGACGGTTACCTGGCCGGCAGTGATGAAGTCCGCCTGCGCGACTTGCACGACGCCTTTGCCGATCCTGAAATCGATGTGATTCTCTGCCTGCGCGGGGGTTATGGTTGTCCGCGTCTGTTGGACGACATTGATTTCGAATTACTTAAAAAACATCCAAAAGCCTTGGTCGGTTACAGCGATATCACTGCGCTGCACCTGGCGATTGCCCGTTATGCGGGGTTTATGACCTTTCATGGACCGTTGTTCAATGCGGATCTGCTCGGGGACAAGCTGCCGCCGACCGAGTCCTCGTTGTTCAACCTGCTGACCGGGCAGGTGCGCGCGGGTAGCGTGTTCGAGCATCCCGCGGCGTTTCCACTGACCACCGTGGTTCCGGGCGCCGCCTCGGGGCGCTTGCAAGGCGGCAACCTGTCGTTGATCTGCTCCACGCTGGGCACGCCCTATGAAATCGACACCAATGGCTTGATCCTGCTGATCGAGGACGTCAATGAGCCGCTGTACCGGGTTGACCGGTTACTCACACACCTGCGCCTGGCGGGCAAACTGGAAGGCCTGAGGGGCGTGTTGGTGGGGGATTTTGCCGGGGTCGACCCGGATGCGCTGGCGCGCTTGCTCAAGCAAGAGCTGGGGCCCTTGGGCATTCCGGTGCTGGCGGGTTGGCGCAGCGGGCATTGCGACCCGAACCTGACGTTGCCGCTGGGGGCGCAGGTGAGGTTGGATGCCGATGCGCGGCAGCTGGTGTTGGAGCAGGATGTGGTGCGCGCCGAATAACCTGGTTTTATCCACAATCTCACGGCTGATCAGATTCCTTGTAGGAGCCGGCAAGCCAGCTCCTACAGGGGGCAGTGCGCTTCTACCGGCTACGCAAGCTCTCCAGCAGCTTGTGATTCGGATAGCCATCCGCCGGCCAGCCCAACACTTGCTGGGCCCCACGAATCGCCTTGCGGGTATTCGCCCCGATAATCCCATCGGGATTGCCTGCGTCATAACCCTTGGTGCTGAGCAGGGTCTGCAACTCGATCCGCTCGGAACGGCTCAACGGCAGGTCATCCTTCGGCCAGTCGCCACGAATCAGACCCGCACCACCGAAGCGTTGGGACAACAAGCCCACCGCCAGCCCATAGGACGACGAATTGTTGTACTTGAGGATGGCGCGGAAGTTATCCAGCACCAGGAACGCCGGGCCGCGATAACCGGCCGGCAGCAGCAGGGCAGCGGACAGTGAGGCCGAGCCATTTGGCAATACGGCGCCCGCTGGCAAGCGAATACCCATTTGCAGCCACTCGTTCACCGTCTTGCGGATCGTGCCGTCGGCCTGGGCGTAGTCGAAGGCCTGTGGCAGCACCACTTCCAGTCCCCACGGCTGCCCACGCTGCCAGCCGGAGCTTTGCAGGTAGTTGGCGGTGGAGGCCAGCGCATCGGCCGAGTCGTTCCAGATATCGCGGCGACCGTCACCGTCGAAGTCCACCGCGTAGCTGTTGTAGGTGGTGGGGATGAACTGGGTCTGGCCCATGGCTCCGGCCCAGGAACCGAGCATCTGCTCAGGCTGGATATCGCCATGCTGGATAATCTGCAGCGCCGCCAGCAACTGGGCCTGGGCGAATCCCGGGCGGCGGCCTTCATAGGCCAGGGTCGCCAGTGAACGGATCACCGACTTGTCGCCCTGGAACTGGCCGAAATTGCTTTCCATGCCCCATACCGCCACCAGGGCCTCACGGTCGACACCATAACGTTGTTCAATGCTCGCCAGCAGCGCGCTGTTCTGTACCAGCAGGGCCTGGCCCTTGCGCACACGCACGGGGGACAGGGCGCCGTCGAGGTATTCCCAGACCGGACGGGTGAACTCCGGCTGGCTGCGGTCGGCCTTGATTACGCTCATGTCCGGGGTGACACCGGCAAAGGCGGTATCGAAGATGGCGGGCGTGATGCCGGCTCTCAGGGCTTCGATACGGAAGGCGGACATCCATTCATCGAAGCTTTGCGCAGGCTGGATCGTCAGGTCGTCATTGACCTGTGGCTGGGTGGTGACCGGGGCTGCGGGGAGGGTTTGCAGCGGCTCGGCGTCGGCGGCGGTCGGCTTTTCCGCGCAGGCAACTAACAGGATGAAGCTGGTGGCGGCGAACAGTCGACGTAGGGGACGACGAAGGGTAAGGCAAAAGGGCATGCGCGGGTCCGGATAATGCGAATCAGGTGCTGACCTTACCATGCTTGAGGGGGTGGAGTCGTGATGGCGCTCTATGCTTTCAGGCCGCCAGAAAGTAAGAAGCCTCCCAGCTTTTAGACTGGAAGGCTTCGCGGCGGTAGCTGCCTTTGCCCTTCGCCGGTTGTTCCTGACGGCTGCGGAACAGTGGCTGGGCGATGATGGATTTGGCTTTATTGGGACGCTGCCGGGACGGCTTGCTCATGGACGTGCACTCTTGAGGTGTGTTGAAGAGTGCGAATCATCGGGCAGATGCGGGTGTCTGTCCAGTGGGGGCATTTGGCTATGCTGGCGGTTATTCCGCTGGCAATGCCAGGCGTTGTCCACACATCAACAGGCTCAGCCGACTCAGGCTGCTCCATGGGGAGCCCGCCGCCTGACCCTTGATCTGCGCGTCGATGCGTTGCGCGTCCAGCAACAGCTGGCTCCAGCGTTGCGCCGAGTGCCGTTGCAGGGCCTTGCTCATCAGCGGCTTGCGTTTGTCCCAGACCGGGGGGCGGGCCTGGCTGAAGGCCTTGTCCAGCGGTGTGCCCTGGCTGTATTGCAGCGACAGGTTGGCCAGCAGCCGCAGTTCCCGGGCCAGGGCCCAGAGAATCACCGGTGGCTCGACCCCTTCGCCACGCAACCCTTCGAGCATCCGCAAGGCATGGGCCGCTTCGCCGTTAAGCACCGCATCCACCAGGCCAAACACATCGAAACGAGCACTGTCGGCCACAGCCGCCTGCACCGTTTCCACAGTGATCTGTCCACCCTCGGCCATCAGCTTGAGCTTTTCGATTTCCTGGGCAGCGGCCAGCAGGTTGCCTTCGACCCGCGCGGCAATCAGTTCCACCGCGTCCTGCTGGGCCGAAAGGCCGGCCTGGGACAGGCGCTGGCGAATCCACTGCGGCAGCTGCGCGGCGTCCACCGGCCAGATCTGAATGAACTGGGTGTCCTGGCCTTCGACCAGGGCCTTGCCCCACTTGGTCTTCTGGGCGCTGCCATCGAGCTTGGGCAGGCTGATCAGCAGCAGGGTGTCTTCGGCCGGACGCGAGCAGTATTCGATCAGTGCCGCGGCGCCCTTGTCCCCGGGCTTGCCCGAAGGCAGGCGCAGTTCCAGCAGGCGTTTTTCGGCGAACAGCGACATGCTGGCACCGGCTTGCAGCAGCGTGCCCCAGTCGAAGTTGGCGTCGGCGCTGAACACCTGGCGTTCGTCGAAACCCTGTTGGCGAGCGGCACTACGAATGGCGTCGGCGGCTTCCTGGCACAGCAGCGGATCGTCGCCGCTGATGACGTAGACCGGCGCAAGGCTGCCTTGCAGGTGTTTGGCGAGTTGGGCGGGGGCGAGTTTCATAGGCGGGCAACGGCGGGGCGCCCAGGGCGCCCCGACAGGCTTATTGCTTAGGCAGTTGCAGCGGCGATTGCTGCGGCTGCGACGCTTCGTACTTGCGCGCGGCTTCCAGGGCGTCGGCATCGGCCTTGGCCTTGTTGTCGGCGGTCTGTTGCAGGGCGTCCAGTTGGGCTGGCGTCAGCAATTGCAGGCGCAGGACCATCCGTTGAATCAGGTCGCGACGCATTTCCCTGCGCAGTTGACCCGCTTCGGCGTCTCCGGCAGTGATGTTGTTGCCGTCGTGCACGTAGTACTTCTGTATTTGCAGCTTGCCGGTCAGCAGTTGCAGGTCGTGGTCGCCGCGGATTTCATAGTACAGCGCGGTATTGAGCTCGTACTCGGCGTTGCGGCCGGAGCCCGAGTAGGTCGCGTCACGCTGGGTTTCCTGCTCGTCGGTCAGGACCAGCTTGTAAGGCGCGCCGCTGTAGACCTTGACGCCGCTGTGCTCGAGGACCTGGGTCAACTGCTTGACCGTGTCGCCATAGGCGTTACGGGCACTGACCGACAGTTCCTTGATGCTCAGTTGGTTGGTGCCGGTGCCGCGCAGCTGGAAGCCGCAGGCGCTCAGCAACACGGCGAGGCCCATTACCAGCAAATTGCGTTTGATCATCTTGTTGCTCCCCTTGAAACCCTGTGGGTCGACGGTGCGACCGCGGAAGTCTTGCAAGGCGCCCGCAACAGCAGGCGCCCGATCCTGTTCAGCTGGCGACAATATTGACCAGTTTGCCGGGCACGACGATCACTTTACGAATCGTCAGGCCATCGGTGAAGCGCAGTACGTTTTCGTTGACCCGCGCCGCTGCTTCGATTTCTTCACGGCTGGCGCTGGCCGGCATGTCGATCTGGCCACGCAGCTTGCCGTTGACCTGGATCACCAGTTGCAGGCTGTCCTGGACCAGCGCGCTGTCATCCAGCACCGGCCAGCTGGCATCGATGATGGCGCCATCGTGCCCCAGGCGGTTCCACAGCTCGTGGCTGATGTGCGGGGTGATCGGTGCCAGCAACAGGGCCACGGTTTCCAGACCTTCCTGGACCAGGGCTCGATCCTGCGCGGTGCCTTGCGGGGCTTTTTCCAGCACGTTCATCAGTGTCATCACCTGGGCGATGGCGGTGTTGAATTTGTGGTGCTGGCCGACATCCTGGCTGGCTTGCTTGATCGCCAGGTGGATCGAACGACGAATGACTTTCTGCTCATCGCTCAGTGTCGCCAGTTCCAGCTTGCCCGGCAGGCCCTGGGTCACATGGGCCTGGGCCAGGCGCCAGACGCGCTTGAGGAAGCGGTGCGAGCCTTCCACGCCTGAGTCGGACCATTCCAGGCTCATGTCGGGCGGCGAGGCGAACATCATGAACAGGCGGCAGGTGTCGGCGCCATACTGCTCGATCATCGACTGTGGATCGACGCCGTTGTTTTTCGACTTGGCCATCTTCTCGGTGCCGCCGATTTCCACCGGCAGGCCATCGCTGATCAGCTTGGCGCCAATGATCTTGGCCTTGCTGTCGCGCTCGAGTTCGACGTCCGCCGGGTTGAACCAGGTGTAGCCGCCGTTGGCTTCGCGGCGGTAGTAGGTCTCGGCGACCACCATGCCCTGGGTCAACAGGTTCTTGAACGGCTCGTTGGAACTGACCAGGCCTTCGTCGCGCATCAACTTGTGGAAGAAGCGCGCGTAGAGCAGGTGCAGGATCGCGTGTTCGATACCGCCGATGTACTGATCCACCGGCAGCCAGTGGTCGGCGGCTTTCGGATCGACCAGGCCACCCTCGTAGTGCGGCGAGGCGTAGCGGGCGTAGTACCAGGACGACTCGACGAAAGTGTCCATGGTGTCGGTTTCACGCTTGGCCGGTGCGCCGCATTTCGGGCAGCTGCACTCGTAGAACTCGGGCATGCGCGCCAGTGGCGAACCGGCGCCGTCCGGCACCACGTCTTCCGGCAGTACGACCGGCAGCTGGTCTTCCGGGACCGGCACGTCACCGCAGGTGTCGCAGTGGATGATCGGGATCGGGCAGCCCCAGTAGCGCTGGCGGCTGATGCCCCAGTCGCGCAGGCGGAACTGGGTGCGCGAGGCACCGAGGTTTTTCTTGATCAGCGCGACTTCCATGGCGTCGAACGCGCCGGCGAAGTCCAGGCCGTCGAACGTGCCGGAATTGATCAGGCTACCATGTTCGGCGTAGGCGTCCTGCCACGGTGCCGGGGTGGTATCGCCCGAGCTGGTGCGCACCACCGACTTGATCGGCAGGTTGTACTTGTGGGCGAACTCGAAATCACGCTCGTCGTGGGCCGGTACGGCCATGACCGCACCGTCGCCGTAGTGCATCAGCACGTAGTTGGCGACCCACACCGGCAGTTGCTCGCCGGTCAGCGGGTGCTCGACGAACAGGCCGGTCGGCAGGCCTTTCTTTTCCTGGGTGGCGACGTCGGCTTCGGCGACGCTGCCGCCCTTGCATTCGGCGATGAACGCCTGCAGCTCGGGGTTGTTGCGCGCGGCCAGGCTCGCCAGCGGATGCTCGGCGGCCACGGCGACGTAGGTCGCGCCCATCAGGGTGTCCGGACGGGTGGTGAAGACTTTCAGGCTGCCGGCTTCGCCGATGGAGTCGACGTGGTACGGGAACTGGACTTCCATGCCACGGGACTTGCCGATCCAGTTGCGCTGCATGGTCTTGACCTGTTCAGGCCAGCCCGGCAGTTCGTCGAGGCCTTCCAGCAGCTCATCGGCGTAGGCGGTGATCTTGAAGTAGTACATCGGGATTTCGCGCTTTTCGATCAGCGCGCCGGAACGCCAGCCGCGGCCGTCGATCACTTGCTCGTTGGCCAGTACGGTCTGGTCCACCGGGTCCCAGTTGACGGTACCGTTCTTGCGGTAGATCACGCCTTTTTCGAACAAGCGGGTGAACAGCCATTGTTCCCAACGGTAGTAATCCGGCTTGCAGGTGGTCACTTCGCGGGACCAGTCCACCGCCAGGCCCAGGCTGCGCAGCTGGGTCTTCATGTAGGCGATGTTTTCGTAGGTCCACTTGGCCGGTGCGACATTGTTCTTCATCGCGGCGTTTTCCGCCGGCATGCCGAAGGCGTCCCAACCCATGGGTTGCAGGACGTTCTTGCCTTGCATGCGCTGATAACGCGCGATCACGTCACCAATGGTGTAGTTGCGCACGTGCCCCATGTGTAGCTTGCCGCTGGGGTAAGGGAACATCGACAGGCAGTAGTACGTCTCCTTGCCTGGCTGTTCACTGACTTCAAAGGACTTTTGCGCATCCCAGAACGATTGGGCGGCGTTTTCGATTTCACGGGGCTGATAGTGTTCGTGCATGGCTACTTGTACTGGAAAGGGTGGCCTAATCCTCTTCAACGCATCCGTCAGGCGGTGCTGGAAGTGGAGTTACAGGAAGCGCCGTAGCATACATGACGCCGCTCTATCGAGGGAAACCCTGATTGCACCGCCCAAGCCGTTGGTCGCGGCGGTCGGCTGGTTTGCCGGACACCGCTAAGCTTGGAAGAGGGGGAGTGATTCTTATCTTCAATGAGGTGAGCGGATGGTGGAGTCGCAGCGATATGTCATGAAACCCGAGTTGTACGAACGTTTGATCGTCCGTCTGGGGCATGCCCTGGACGCAGCCAGCACGGCAGCGCGCTTGCGTGATGAGCGGCCCGCCGAGTTGGAGTTGCGTGGCTTGAGCCATGCCGAGTTTGAATTGATCAGGGCCTACCTGGATCTCAGTGGGCAGGATGTGCCTGTGCTGTCTTCCGTTTTGGAGTGCAAGGAGCCACCCCGTTCGGCCGAGATCATCTGGTTGAAAGACAAAATGCCCAATCCCGGTTCGGCGAAGTTCAAGTCCGCGGGGGTCAAGTAAGGTTCGCCCGGCGGCGTGCTGTTGTCTGTCGCTAACCTGGCTTCGGTTTGAAGTCATTGTTCCAGAGGTTGTTGATTGACCCCGATGCACTTAGGCTTCGGGCATCTTCTGGAGGTGCCCGATGCCTGTTCGTTACATCCTCAAACAATTGTTCATGCCTCCCGGCCTTCTGTTGCTGTTGCTGTTGTGCGCCTGGTGGTTTCGACGCGCTCTGCCGCGCCTGGCGGGTGTGTGTTTTGCACTTGGCCTCGGCGGGTTCTGGTTGATGAGCCTGCCGGTGGTGGTGGAGTGGGGCGCGCGGGCGCTGGAGACGGTGCCGCCGCTTGAGCGCAGTGAGTGGGTGGGGCTGGCGCAGCGGGCCGATGCCATTGTGGTGTTGGGGTCGGGGCGTGAGCGCGGTGATCCGGCGTGGGGCGACGATCAGCCGACTGGCATCGGCCTGGAACGCCAGCGTTATGCGGCACGCCTGGCCAAGGCTTCGGGGCTGCCGGTGTTGACCAGTGGCGGTTTGCACTACGGCACGCCGCCGAGTGAGGCGGCATTGATGGCAGCGTCGATGCAGAGTGACTTCGACGTGGCGGTGCGCTGGCAGGAAGGGCGCAGCACCACGACCTGGGAAAATGCCCAGTTCAGTTATGAGCTGCTGGCACCGCTGGGGATCAAACGCGTGGTGGTGGTGACCCATGCCGCGCATATGTCGCGGGCGATGTGGAGCTTTGAAAAGGCCGGCTTTACCGTGGTGCCGGCGCCGGTGGGCTTTTTCGGGCAGGACAATGCGAGGCCGGCAGGAGGCTGGATGCCGGAGTTCAAGGCGATCTGGCGCAGTGGGCAGTTGATCAATGAAGCGGTGGGGCAGGTGGGATACAGACTGTTCTACCGTTAGATCGCAGTATTGAAGAAAACACCGAACCTGTAGGAGCAGGGCTTGCCCGCGAAGCTTTCAGTGGTCTTGAGGCCGCCTTCGCGGGCAAGCCCTGCTCCTACAAGGTTATGCGGTGTTTGGTCGGGTTCAGACCGTCTTGGCAATGCGGCTGGCCAGCAAGGCCCAGCCGAACAGCAAGCCACACAGGATGATCAGCGGCCACGAACGCCACTGCAGGTAAGGCGTCAGCTCGTGCATCGGCACCACTTCGCCATACAGGATGCCCTGTTCGAACTGCGGGATGCGCGTGGTGATCTCGCCAAATGGGTTGATCAAGCCGGTGACGCCGTTGTTGGTCGCCCGGATCATCCAGCGTCCGGCTTCCAGCGCACGCATCTGGGCCATTTGCAGATGTTGCAAGGGGCCGATCGAGGTGCCGAACCAGGTGTCGTTGCTGATGGTCAGCAGCAGGTCGCTGCGCGCCGACAGGCTGGCGGCGAACTCCGGGTAGACCACTTCGTAGCAGATGAACGGGGCGATCTGGTAACCCTTGGCCTGCAACAGCGGCTGGTCAGCCGGGCCACGGGCGAAGTCGGACATCGGCAGGTTGAAGAAGTCGATCAACCCACGCAGCAGCTCCTGCAGCGGCACATATTCACCAAACGGCACCAGCTTCTGCTTCAGATAGGTGCCATCACCTTCGCCGGTCACGGTGATACCGTTGTAGTAGCGCTTCTCGTTGTCCACCACCTGGCGGATCGGTACGCCGGTGATCAGCGCCGAATGCCGGTCCGCGGCAAAGCGGCCCATCATCGCCAGGTAACCCTCGGCCGACTCCTTCAGTATCGGCACGGCGGTTTCCGGCCAGACCAGCAGGTCCACGCGCTTGGAGCGAAAGCTCAGGTCGCGGTATAGCGCCAACTGGGCATCGACCTGTGCAGGATCCCACTTCATGCTCTGCTCGATATTGCCCTGCACCGCCGCCACCGTCAGCGGTTCGCCCGCCGGGCTGGTCCAGGCGTGATGCTTGAGCGCGATCCCCGCCACCCAGGGACCGAGCAGCAGCACCACACCCACGGCGATAAAGCCCATGCGTCCGGCCTGGAGCAGTCGGCGGGCGTTGTACAGCAGCGCCGCGGTCAGGGCCAGGGCAAAGGAGATCAACCAGATGCCACCCAGCGGCGCGAGCCCCGCCAGCGGGCCGTCGAGCTGGCTGTAGCCGGAATAAAGCCAGGGGAAACCGGTCAGGAACCAGCCGCGAAAGGCTTCCTGGCCCACCCACAAGGCGGCGAAGGCCAGGGCATCGGCCAGCGGCGCTTCGTTGCGGCGTATCCAGCGTGCCCAGAGCCAGGCAGGCAGGGCAAAGAACCAGGCGATGGCCGCTGTGAACGCGAGCATCAGGAAACCCGCCAGCAACACCGAAGCATCGCCGTAGGTATGGATACTCACGTAGATCCAGCTGGTACCGGCGCCGAACAGGCCGAACCCGAAGCACCAGCCGCGCCCCAGCGCCTGGCGCGGCGACAGCTCGCGCAGGCCGGCGTAGAACACACCCACCGCCAGCAACGCCAAGGGCCAGATATCGTACGGCGCCAGGGCCAGGGTGGTCAGTGCGCCGGCCACCACGGCCAGCAGATTACCGGGCCAGCCGGGGCGGGTTAAGCGCAGCATGTGAATCCTTAGCGACTAATGGGGGTCAGGCGGATCAGGTGGATGCGACGGCTGTCGGCATTCAGGATGCGGAAACGATACGCCCCGATTTCGGTGATTTCATTACGCTTGGGCAGGTGCCCGAACGCACTCATCACCAGGCCGCCAACGGTGTCGAACTCATCATCGGAGAATTCGCTGTCGAAGAACTCGTTGAAGTTCTCGATCGGCGTCAGCGCCTTGATCAGGAAGTCGCCACTGGGCAGGGGCTTGATGTAGCTGTCTTCCTCGACATCGTGCTCGTCCTCGATATCGCCGACGATCTGTTCCAGCACGTCCTCGATGGTCACCAGGCCCGCCACACCACCGTACTCGTCGATGACGATGGCCATGTGATTATGGTTGGCGCGGAACTCGCGCAACAGCACGTTCAGGCGCTTGGACTCGGGGACGAAGGTCGCCGGGCGCAGCAGGTCCCTGATGTTGAAGGCGTCGCCGTTTTCCTGCAGCACCAGCGGCAACAGGTCCTTGGCCAGCAACACACCCATGACATCGTCATGGCTTTCGCCGATCACCGGGTAGCGTGAGTGCGCGGCGTTGATGACCGACGGGAGGAATTCGCGGGGTGTCTGGGTCGCCTTGATGCTGATCATCTGCGAGCGCGGGACCATGATGTCCCGGACCTGCAGGTCTGCGACCTGGATGGCGCCTTCGACGATGGCCAGCGCTTCGCTGTCCAGCAATTTGTTCTGGTGGGCTTCGCGCAGGAGCTCCAGCAGCTCCTGGCGGTTTTTCGGCTCATGGGCAAAAGCCTGGGTCAGTTTACCCAGCCAGGACTTCTGCCCGTTGCTCGATCGATCTTCGCTCATAGCGATTTACTCGTATCCCTTGGTGGTGGAGTGATCAGTGTTCATCATCGATATAGGGGTCGGGATGACCCAATTCGGCAAGCAACGTTCGTTCCAGTGCTTCCATTTCCTCGGCTTCCTCGTCATCTATGTGGTCGTAGCCCAATAGATGCAGGCAGCCGTGAATGACCAGATGGGCCCAATGGGCCTCCAGTGCCTTGCCTTGTTCGCCGGCTTCACGCGCGACCACCGGAATGCAGATCACCAGGTCGCCCAGCAGCGGGATATCCAGCAATTCGTCCGGCACGTCGGCGGGGAAGGACAGCACGTTGGTCGCGTAGTCCTTGTGCCGCCAGGTGTGGTTGAGCTCGCGGCCTTCGGCTTCATCCACCAGGCGGATGGTCAGCTCGGAGTCGGCCGTGCGCTGGCGCAGGGCCAGTTCGCACCAGCGGCGAAACTCGGCGTCGGTCGGAGCGGGGGCGTCAGAGGCCCGTTGCAGATCAAGCTCAAGCATCGCGGCGGGCACCCGGGGTGTCTGCTTCGGCACTGTTTTCAAAGCGCTCGTAGGCTTCGACAATCCGCTGCACCAACGGGTGGCGGACCACGTCCTTGGGCATGAAATGGGTGAAGCTGATGCCCGGTACGTCCTTGAGGACCTTGATCACGTGGGCCAGTCCGGATTTCGTGCCCTTGGGCAGGTCGACCTGGGTGATGTCGCCGGTGATCACCGCCGTGGAGCCGAAGCCGATACGGGTCAGGAACATTTTCATCTGTTCGACGGTGGTGTTCTGGCTTTCGTCGAGGATGATAAAGCTGTTGTTCAGGGTCCGGCCGCGCATGTAGGCCAGCGGCGCGACCTCGATGACCTGGCGTTCGATCAGCTTGGCCACGTATTCGAAGCCGAGCATTTCATACAGGGCGTCGTAGAGCGGGCGCAGGTACGGGTCGATCTTCTGGGCCAGGTCGCCGGGCAGGAAGCCGAGTTTTTCACCGGCTTCGACCGCCGGGCGCACCAGCAGGATGCGGCGTATCTGCTCGCGCTCCAGGGCATCCACGGCGCAGGCCACGGCCAGGTAGGTCTTGCCGGTACCGGCCGGGCCTATGCCGAAGTTGATGTCGTTGCCGAGGATTTCCTTCACGTAGAGCTGCTGATTCAGGCCGCGGGGGCGAATCATGCCTTTCTTGGTGCGCAGGGCCACGCTGGCTTCGGCCACCGGGTTGTTGCGCAGGTCTTCGTCGCCCGATTCCTGCAGGAACAGGTGGACCATGTCCGGCGACAGCTCGGTACCCTTGGTTTCCCGGTACAGGCGGCGCAGCAGGTTTTCCGCGGAGGAGGTGAGCTTGGGTTCGCCGATCAGTTCGAACTGATTGCCGCGATTGCGGATCTCGATGGCCAGGCGTTGTTCGATCAAGCGCAAATGCTCGTCGAACTGCCCGCACAGATTGGCGAAGCGGCGAGCCTCGAAAGGCTCGAGGATGAAACGATGAGGTTCGATGGGTGCGTTCAAGGTCGTTTTTAGCCGCCCGACGGCAATTGAGATGAAATCAAGGATAACGCTAGCAGCCCGGGGGTGAAAGCTCTCATTGCAGCATCGAGCCGCGCAGTGAATGGGGTTGTGCCGCATCGATGTGCACGTCGATAAACTGCCCGATCTGCTGGGGATTGTCGCAGCGGAAGTTGACGATACGGTTATTCTCGGTGCGGCCCTGCAATTCTCCGGGGTCTTTCTTCGAATAATCGGTCACCAGGATGCGCTGGATCGTACCGACCATTTGTCGGCTGATCTCGAATCCCTGCTGGTTCAGGCGATGTTGCAGGGCGTTGAGGCGCTCTTTCTTCACCGCTTCCGAGGTTTCGTCCGGCAAATCCGCCGCAGGCGTACCGGGGCGCTGGCTGTAGACGAACGAATAGGAGAAGTCGAAACCGACGTCTTCGATCAGTTTCATGGTTTGCTGGAAGTCTTTCTCGGTTTCGCCGGGGAAGCCGACGATAAAGTCCGAGCTGATGCAGATGCCCGGCACGGCGGCGCGCAATTTGCGCAGCTTGGACTTGTATTCCAGCGCCGTGTGGTTGCGTTTCATCGCCGAAAGAATCCGGTCCGAGCCCGACTGCACCGGCAGGTGCAGGTGCTTGACCAACTGCGGAACCTCGGCGTGGGCCTGGATCAGGCTGTCGGAGAACTCCAGCGGGTGCGAGGTGGTGTAGCGGATCCGCTCGATACCGTCGACGGCGGCGACCACGCGGATCAGCTCCGCCAGGTCCGCCAGGCGGCCGTCATGGGTGGTGCCGCGATAGCCGTTGACGTTCTGTCCCAGCAGGGTCACTTCGCGCACGCCGTGCTCGGCCAGGTGGATGATCTCGGCGATCACGTCGTCGAACGGCCGGCTGACTTCTTCGCCACGGGTGTAGGGCACCACGCAGAAGGTGCAGTACTTGCTGCAGCCTTCCATCACCGAGACATAGGCGCTCGGGCCGTCGATGCGCGGTTCGGGCAGGTGGTCGAACTTTTCGATTTCCGGGAACGACACGTCCACCTGCGGCAGCCTGGTCAGGCGCGCGGCGTCGATCATTTCCGGCAGACGGTGCAGGGTCTGGGGGCCGAAGACCACATCGACATAGGGCGCGCGGTCGCGAATGGCGGCGCCTTCCTGGCTGGCGACGCAACCACCGACGGCGATCACCATCTCCGGGTTCGCCAGTTTCAGTTCGCGCCAGCGGCCCAGCTGTGAATAGACCCGGTCCTGGGCGCGCTCGCGGATCGAGCAGGTGTTGAGCAGGATGACGTCCGCGTCTTCGGCGCGGGCGGTGACTTCCAGGGCCTGGTGTTCGCCCAGCAGATCGACCATGCGCGAGCTGTCGTACTCGTTCATCTGGCAACCGTGGGTTTCGATGTAAAGCTTCTTGGCCATGGAGTTTCATCAGGTGGTTCAAAGAACCGCGCATTATAGTGGTCATCGCGCTTGCTTCCTAGCGCTGTGCGTTCGGCGGCTATGCTATAGTTCGCGCCCTCTTTTTTATCCCCCGATGTGTTGCCCGCCCACCATGACCAAACGTGAAGCCCCCATCTACAAGGTGATTTTCCTCAACCAGGGCCAGGTGTTCGAAATGTACGCCAAGCAGATCTATCAGAGCGATCTGTGGGGCTTCCTGGAAGTCGAAGAGTTTGTCTTTGGCGAGCGCACGCAACTGGTGGTCGATCCCGGCGAGGAAAAGCTCAAGGCCCAGTTCGAAGGCGTGGTGCGCAGTTTCGTGCCGATGCATTCGATCGTGCGCATCGACGAGGTCGAGCGCCTGGGTACGCCGAAGATCAGCGAGGCGAGGGGAATGAGCAACGTGATGCCATTCCCGATGCCGATGCCCGACAAATAAGGCTCAGGGCAGCGGCGAGAACGGTGTACGGCCGTCAGCCGTCTGCAATTCCAGCAGGTACTTGCGGAAAATCTGCCCCAGCACCTGGGTTGCCATCTCCAACTGGTCACGGGGCATCTGCGCCGCGACCTCATCCGCCGTGTCCAGCGCATCCTCTGCGCCGTTGACCGCCGCCATCTTCAGCACGATATAGGCCTGGACGTTGTTGGCCGGCACACCCTCACCCTTGTAGAACATGATGCCGAGCTGGTATTGCGCCTGGGCGTGACCTTGCAGGGACGCCTGTTCGAAATGACTCAGGGCCTTGTTGAGGTCGTGTTGCGGGTTTTTCTCGTCGTGATAGAACGCGCCCAACTCGTATTGTGCCTGGGCATCGCCGCCCTTTGCCGCTTCTTCGCAGGCGGCCAGGGCCTCGGCGAGGTCCTGTGGCTGGGAGTTGAGGGTGCAACGGCCCATCGCCGGGATCAACAACGAGTTACCGCCTGCATAGGCCAGCAGCGGCTGAAGGAGCAACAGGCAGCCCAAGGCAAGGGCGCGGCCGGTGCGGTTCATGGGAATCGACGTACCTCTGAAGGGCGGGCGGACCCGGCCAGGGGATGACTATGGCGCGCATTATGAAATAAGCGGGGGCCACCTTACAAAGTCTTTACTCGTTTTTCTGCTGCACGGGCGCTATATGGCCTTGTTTTGCAAGTATCTGCACAGAGGACGGTAGGAAGCAGGGGAAGTTTAGGCGGGAAAACCGACGTCGGCTGAAACCGACGTCGGGGACATCGGTTACTTCAGTGCGGCAAAAGCCTTTTCGGCCGCATCCAACGTCAGCTTCAATTCGGTTTCGCCATGGGCGATGGAGGTGAAGCCGGCTTCGAAGGCACTGGGCGCCAGGTACACGCCGCCGTCGAGCATCAGGTGGAAGAAACGCTTGAAGCGCTCGGCGTCGCTGGACATCACGTCGTCGAAGGTGACGATGTCGTCGGCACCGCTGAAGTACAAGCCGAACATGCCGCCGGCCTGGGTGGTCACGAACGGGATGCCGGCCGCGTCGGCGCGTTCCTGCAGGCCCTGGAGCAGGCGGCTGGTGTAGTCGCTCAGTTCGGCGTGGAAGCCCGGGCGGCTGATCAGGCGCAGGGTGGTCAGGCCGGCGGCCATGGCCAGCGGGTTACCCGACAAGGTCCCGGCCTGGTAGACCGGGCCCAGCGGGGCGATGCAGGACATGATTTCGCGCTTGCCGCCGAAGCAGCCCACCGGCATGCCGCCGCCGATGATCTTGCCGAAGGTGCTCAGGTCCGGCTTGACGCCGTAATGGGCCTGGGCGCCGCCGAGGGCAACGCGGAAACCGGTCATCACTTCGTCGAAAATCAGCACCACGCCGTGCTGGTCGCACAGGGTCCGCAGGCCTTCGAGGAAACCTGGCGCCGGCGGCACGCAGTTCATGTTGCCGGCCACGGGCTCGACGATGATGCAGGCGACTTGCTGGCCGACTTCGCCGAGCATCTTCTCGACGGCATTGATGTCGTTGAATGGCAGGGTCAGGGTGTGTTTGGCGAAGTCCGCTGGTACACCGGCCGAGCTCGGCACGCCCTGGGTCAGGGCGCCGGAGCCGGCCTTGACCAGCAGGCTGTCGGAGTGGCCGTGGTAGCAGCCTTCGAACTTGATGATGCTGTCACGGCCGGTGAAACCACGGGCCAGGCGGATGGCGCTCATGGTCGCCTCGGTGCCGGAGCTGACCATGCGGACCATTTCCATCGACGGCACGATCGCGCAGACCAGGTCGGCCATCTCGGTTTCCATGGCGGTCGGCGCGCCGTAGGACAAGCCGTGTTCCAGCTGCTTGCGCACGGCATCGAGCACGTCCGGGTGGCTGTGGCCGAGGATCATCGGGCCCCAGGAACCGACGTAGTCGACATAACGCTTGTCGTCTTCGTCGGTGACATAAGCGCCTTCGGCGTGCTTGAAGAACAGCGGGGTGCCGCCAACGCTCTTGAACGCGCGAACCGGCGAGTTGACGCCGCCGGGGATGTGTTTCTGGGCACTGGCAAACAGGGTTTCGGAACGAGACATGGGCAGGCTCTCAGGAGTCATGAAGTGAAGAGGGCATTGAAGGCTTGGGCGCGGCGGGTCACTTCCCGGGTGCTGTCGGCACCGAACAGGCCATGGATCACCGCCAGCAGGTCGGCGCCGTGGGCCACCAGCGGGGCGGCGTTGTCCAGGGTGATGCCGCCGATCACCGCGATCGGCAGTTGCAGCCGCGGGCGGGCGCGCTCCAGCAGCGCGACGTCGGCGGCCGGTGCACCGGGCTTGGTCGTGGAATTGAAGAAGCGCCCGAAAGCGACATAGCTGGCGCCTTCCCGGGCCGCCTGTTCGGCGAGCTCAAGCTGCGCGTGGCAGGTGGAGCCGATAATGGCCCGGCTGCCGAGCAGCGCGCGGGCCGGCGTCAGCGGGCCGTCGGTCTGCCCCAGGTGCACGCCGACCCCCAGCCGCGCCGCCAGTTCGGCGTCGTCGTTGATGATCAGGCGGGTCTTGTAGCGTTCGCAGAGCACCCGCAGGGCCTCGGCCTCCCGCAGGCGGCGGGCCTCATCGGTGCTTTTGTCGCGGTATTGCAGCAAGGTCACGCCGCCCTCCAGCGCCGCCTCGACGTAAGACAGGAACTTGCCGGCCAGCAACTGGCTATCGGTGATGGCATACAGGCCGCGTAGTTTCATCGGGTCAGCCTCGGGGTGTTGGGTAGCGCTGAAAGTTACGAGCAGAAATCCAGGGGCAGGCGTCGGGGCACGAACTGGCCTTTGCCCAGTTGCTCGGCATCACGCAAGGTCCGCCAGGTGTAGTTCAGCGCGGTCTGTACGGCGCTGACCAGGCCTTCGCCCAGGGCCAGGCGTCCGGCCAGGGTGCTCGCCAGGGTGCAGCCGGAGCCATGGTAGCTGCCGGGCAGGCGTTGGCACTTGAAGGTCTGGCGGGTGCCGTCGCGGCTATACAGGCGGTTGTGGATTTCGTCTTCATCGCCATGTCCGCCGGTGATCAGCAGGTGTTGGCAGAACGGCAGGAGTTTTTCCGCGCATTCGTCGGCGCTGCCCTCGGGCAATTCGGCGAGGATGCGGGCTTCCGGGAGGTTGGGGGTGGCAATGGTCGCCAAGGGCAGCAGGCGTTCGCGCATGGCATAGCCGACTTCGTCCTTGCCCAGGCGGCCGCCGCCGCCGGCGCGCAGCACCGGGTCGCAGACCAGCGGCAGGTGCGGGTGCGCCAGGAGCAGTTCGACCACGGTGTCGACCATTTCCAGGGAGCCGAGCATGCCCAGCTTGACGGCCGCCACGGTCGAGTCGTTGAGTACGGCATTGGCCTGGGCCAACACCCACTCACGATCGAGCACGCGGAAGTCACTGACATTGACCGTGTCTTGCACGGTCAGCGCGGTGACCGCGGGAGCGGCATGGCAACCCTGGGCGAGCAGGGCTTCTATATCTGCCTGGAGGCCGGCACCGCCACTGGGATCGTGGCCGGAGAGACAGAGGACAACGGGACGGGAGCTGTAGGTATTCATGGAGCGCGAGCTTACCACCAAACGCTTTTTTCGGGATCGTCCGCCCGGCGTTGAATTTGTCCCCTGAAGGTTTTTTCAGGGCGGCCGATAACCCTTCGTCATACAGCCAGGTTTTGTGCTGGGACGCCCGTTCTAGAGCCTTTGGATAAAATGTTTCAATGGTGTGTTTTAGCCATTAGTGGCTATGCTAGAGTGGATCCAAACGAATAACAGGTCATGAAGTTTCACGTCGTCTCAAAGGGAAGGGGGGCTCCTGACGCGACTTGATTGGCCATGCTGGGGCTGTATGCGCTATTTGCTGCTGATTTTGTTGAGCTGGCTGCCGCTGTCGGCGAGCGCGGTCGAGTTTGATGAGTCCACCCAGAGCCTGCCTCTGGGCCGGGTCATGCAGGTGTTCGAAGACGCGAGCGGCCAGGCCGATATCGCGCAGATCGCCTCGCCCGCCATGGCCCCACAGTTTCATGCGCACAACAAGGCCTCGCTGAATGCCGGCTATACGCTCTCGGCGTTCTGGCTCAAGGTCGACCTGACCTACCTCCCCAAGGATCCCAGCGCCCGGCGCATCTGGTTGCTGGAGTTGGCCTATCCGCCGATGAAACACATCGAACTCTATGTGCCTGACGCCAAGGGCAGCTATCGCCTGGCCCAGCGCACCGGTAATGAATTACCGTTCGCCAGCCGGCCGATCAAGCAGAACAACTACCTGTTCGAGCTGGCGTTCGCTCCCAACGAAAGCAAGACCGTCTACCTGCGGCTGCAAACCGAAGGCTCGATGCAGGCGCCACTGACCCTCTGGTCGATGCAGGCCTACCTCGAAGACGAACCGGTGCGTTTGTATGTCCTGGGGCTGATCTATGGTGTGCTGCTGGGGATGCTGGTCTACAACCTGTTCATCTACCTCAGCGTGCGCGACACCAGCTACCTCTACTACATTTTCTACATCGCCTCGTTCGGCTTCTACCAACTGTCGGTCAATGGTGCCGCGGCGCAGTATTTCTGGCCGAACAACCCCTGGTGGGCCAACGCATCGACGCCTTTCTTTATCGGCCTGGCGGGTTTCTTCGGTTGTCAGTTCACCCGCAGCTTCCTGCACACGGGTGCCCACAGTCGCTGGCTGGACCGGCTGTTGCTGCTGTTGATGGCCTATAGCGCGGTGGTCACGGCGATGTCGCTGTTGACCGGTTATGCCCTGGCCCTGCGCCTGGCGACCGTCCTCGCCCTGGCGTTCACCGTGACTATTTTCGTTGCCGGGATCAGTGCCTGGTATTGCGGCTTGCGGGTGGCGCGCTACTTCATTATCGCCTGGTCGGCGTTCCTGCTCGGCGGCCTGGTCAATACCCTGATGGTGCTGGGCTACCTGCCGAACGTGTTCCTGACCATGTACGCCAGCCAGATCGGCTCGGCCCTGGAGGTCGGGCTGTTGTCCCTGGCCCTGGCCGACCGGATCAATACCATGCGCGAGCAGCAGGCGCAGACCTTGCTCGAGTCCGGGCAGAAGCTGGAAGTGCTGAACCGTGAACTGGCCAACAGTAACCGGCTCAAGGATGAATTCCTCGCCACCGTCACCCATGAACTACGCACGCCGATGAATGGTGTGATCGGCTCCCTGGAACTGATGCAGACCCTGGAACTGGACTCGGAACTGGCGCAATACCAGCAGACGGCGGCCGGTTCCGCACGGGACATGATGCGCATGGTCAATGGCATCCTGACCCTGACCGAGTTGCAGGCCGGCCGGCTCAAGGTCACGACGCAGTCGTTCGGCCTGCGGCGCCTGCTGGATGGTTTGCAGGAGCAGTTTGCCGGTCGCGTCCAGGGCAAGGGGCTGCATTTCGCCATTGAGGTGGACGACAACGTGCCGGACAGTCTCCATGGCGACGCGCAGAAAATCCTGCAGTGCCTGGAATGCCTGGTGGACAACGCCATCAAGTTCACCCGTGAAGGCGGGTTGGTGTTGCGGGTGCGCGGTCGGCAGGTCGCGGAGCAGCAATGGGCCCTGTCGTTTGCGGTCATCGACAGCGGTATCGGTTTTATCGACCTGGATGAAGCCACGCTCTATCAACGGTTCTTCCAGCTGGATGGCTCGATGACCCGTGAATATGGCGGCCTGGGGATTGGCCTGGCGATCTGTCGGCAATTGATAGATCTGCTCGGCGGTCATCTCACCCATCAGTCGGAGCCGGGGATGGGCAGCCGTTTCCAGCTTGATGTCGAGGTCGAGGCGCTGATCCCGCGGGCGCTGCGGCCCTCGGCGCTGTCGGTGGCGCGTTATCCCTACGACTGCACCCTGTTGCTGGTGGATGACAACACCGTCAGCCAACTGGTGGTGCGCGGCATGTTGCTCAAGCTGGGGTATCGGGTGTTCACCGCGGTCGACGCCCGGGCCGCGCTCGATGTCCTGCATGGGCAGGCCGTGGATGGGCTGTTGCTCGATTGCCCGGCGCAGCCGGCGGACGAGGTATTGCTCTGTCGACAGTTGCGGGCGATGCCCGGCGGCGCCGACCTGCTGATCCTGGCCCTGGTCAGCTCGACCGAGGCCAGCGAACGCGAGCGGTGCCTGGCGGCGGGCGTCACGGACACCTTGTCCAAGCCGGTGCGTTTCGAGGAGTTGAAGAGCCTGCTGGCCCGTCGTCTATTGACGCCTGTACAGGGTGAAAGCGCCGGTACTTAGGCGCTTATGTCACTTTTTTCGCGACGGTACGCGTGATTCACTGGGTTCCCTGGCCTTTCTCTGCGAAGCCATTTCTCAAAGGAGCCCGACATGAACCTCCATCAATACGCCGAAACCCACGAGGTCACCAACCAGCCGCCGTCGCTGGACGGGACCAACCTCTATCGCATCGACCTGCCGCTGCAAGAGTGGGCGCGGCGTTTCGGCGCCGGTTGGGCCGAATCGCGGATCGACGTTTATGGCGCCCTGGCCGGCGGGCCGCTGATGGAGGCGGGGTTTCTCGCCAACCAGAACAAACCGGTGTTCGTCAGCCATGACCGTTACGGCCATCGCCAGGACCTGGTGGAGTTCCATCCGGCTTATCACGAGCTGATGCGCACCGCCGTCGAACACGGCCTGCCGTCGTTGCCCTGGACCGATCCGCAGGACGGCGCCCATGTCGCCCGCGCCGCCATGACCTACCTGCACAGCCAGGCCGAGGCCGGCACCGGTTGCCCGTTGACCATGACCTTCGCCTGCGTGCCGGCCTTGCGTCTGCAAGCGGATATCGCCGGGCAATGGCTGCCGAGCATTCTCAGTACCCAATACGACCCACGCAATATCGGCATCGCCCACAAGACCGGGGCAACCATCGGCATGGCCATGACCGAGAAGCAGGGCGGTACCGATGTGCGGGCCAACACCACCCGGGCCTATCCCGTCGGCGCGGGCGGCCCGGGGCAGCCTTACGAACTGGTCGGGCACAAATGGTTCTGCTCGGCGCCGATGTGCGACGCTTTCCTGACCCTGGCCCAGACCGATAAGGGCCTGACCTGTTTCCTGCTGCCGCGCCATCGCCCGGATGACAGCCGCAACCAGTTCTATATCCAGCGCTTGAAAAACAAGCTGGGCAATTGTTCCAACGCGTCGAGCGAAGTGGAGTTCCGTGGTGCTTTAGCCTGGATGATCGGCGAGGAAGGGCGCGGCGTACCGACCATTATCGAGATGGTGGCGATGACCCGTTTCGATTGCATGGTCGGCTCCAGTGCCTTGATGCGCCAGGCGCTGACCCAGGCCAGCCATCATTGTGCCCATCGGTTGGTCGGTGGTCGCGTGCTCAGCGAGCAGCCGCTGATGCAGAACGTGCTCGCCGACCTGGCGCTGGAGAGCGAGGCGGCGCTGGCCTTGAGCCTGCGCATGGGCCGGGCGCTGGATCATCTGGGGGATGAGCATGAGGCGAAGTTCGCCCGGCTGGTGACGGCGGTGGGCAAATACTGGATCTGCAAGCGTGCCCCGGCGATGATCAACGAGGCCGCCGAATGCATGGGCGGCGCCGGGTATGTGGAAGACAGCATCCTGCCGCGGCTGTACCGCGAAGCACCGGTCAACTCGACCTGGGAAGGTTCGGGGAACGTACAGTGCCTGGATGTGTTGCGTTCGTTGTCCAAGGAGCCGGGCGTGCTGGAAGTGCTGTTCAGCGAATTGGGCGACGGCCATGGCGACAAGCGCCTGGCCCGGCATATCGAACATTTGAAGCTGGCGTTTACCGACACCCACGATATCCAGTACCGCGCCCGGCAACTGACCGAAGACATCGCCCTGGCGTTGCAGGCCAAGTTGCTGCTGGAGGCGGGCAATGCGGAGGTCAGCGACGGCTTTATCGCCAGTCGGCTAGAGGGTAGGGGACGGGTCTACGGCACCTTGCCCCGTGGAGTGAATGTCGAGGCTATTGTCGCTCGTTCGACGCCGCAGGGTTTTTGATGGCTTGGCATTGAACGATAAGCCACTGTTCCCGTCCGACGATGTTGCAGGCAAGATGAAGGTCTGCAACATCAGAAGACAGGATGCTCTCCGTGACCGAAGCTTTTATTGTCGTGCAATCCCCCGAAGAAGCCGTGGACCGTCTGGCCGAACTCCACGAGCGTGCCACCAGCGCCCTGAGCCAGGCCCTCAAGCGTTACCTCAAGGACCGCGTCGAACCCGACGCCGAACAGCGTGCCGTATTCCGCTACCCCGAATTGCGCCTGACCTACACCTACCAGGGTGAAGTCCCCGCCACCACCCGGGCCTACGCCAAGGTCCAGTTGCCGGGCACCTACAGCGTTACCGTCACTCACCCGGCGGCATTCCGCAAATACCTGCTGGAACAACTGGTACCGCTGATGCGCGATTTCACCGTCACGGTGGAAGTGGGCGTCAGCGAACAGAACATCCCTTATCCCTACGTGGTCGAGCAGGGCGATGAACTGGCCGGCTCCGGCGTCACCGCCTCGGCCCTGGCGCGGGTATTCCCGAGCACCGACCTGTCGGCCGCCACCGATGACATCGCCGATGGCCTGCACGACTGGGAAAACACTTCGCCCTTGCCCTTGGCCCTGTTCGACGCCGCCCGGGTGGACTTCTCCCTGCGCCGCCTGGTGCATTACACCGGCAGTGACTGGCGCCATGTGCAGCCGTGGATCCTGCTGACCAACTACCACCGCTATGTCGACCAGTTCATCCTCCATGGCCTGCAACAGCTGCGTGATGATCCGCGTTTCGTGCGCATGGTGTTGCCGGGCAACGTGATCATCGACCAGAGCATGGAATACGGCGAGGCCCAGGCCGTGGCCGCCGGGGTGGTCTGGCACCGCTACCAGATGCCGGCTTACCACCTGCAGGCCGCCGATGGCCATGGCGTGACCCTGGTGAATATCGGCGTCGGCCCCTCCAACGCGAAGAACATCACCGACCACCTGGCGGTGCTGCGTCCGCACTGCTGGCTGATGATCGGTCACTGCGGCGGCCTGCGCCAATCCCAGACCATTGGCGACTATGTGCTGGCCCACGCTTATATGCGCCGCGATGGGATTCTCGACCGGGTAGTGCCGCCGAATATCCCGATCCCGGCCCTGGCTGAAGTGCAGATGGCTTTGCAACAGGCGGCGGCGAACGTCACCGGCGAACGTGGCGACGATTTGAAGAAGCGTCTGCGCACCGGCACCGTACTGACCTACGACGACCGTAACTGGGAGCTGCGCTGGGCCCAGGAGCGGCCGTTGATCAACCTGTCCCGAGCCGTGGCCGTGGACATGGAAAGCGGCACCATCGCCGCCCAGGGTTATCGTCTGCGGGTACCGTATGGCACCTTGCTTTGTGTGTCGGACAAACCGCTGCACAGTGAGATCAAGCTGCCGGGTTCGGCGAACGCCTTCTATGAACGTGCGGTCAGCCAGCATTTGAAGATCGGTATTGCGGCGGTGGACCTGCTGCGCACCGAGCTGCATTCGCTGCATTCGCGCAAGCTGCGCAGCTTTGATGAGCCGCCGTTTCGTTAAGGTCGCTGATTTTCAGCGGTCTTGAGGGCCTATTCGCGGGCAAGCCCTGCTCCTACAGTTCCGGGTCGTACACAAAACCTGTGATCGCCATAGAACTGTAGGAGCAGGGCTTGCCCGCGAAGCTTTTGGCGGCCTTGAGAATGTCATCATCAACGGGTCAATGGACGCACGTCTGGAAATAATGATCGGCACGCCCTAGCATGGCGGCTCCTGATCCTCAGATGTCCTCTTTGCCATGTCTCGTCCACCCCGTCCCGTCGTGCGCCATTCGGCCGCGAAAACGCCTGTCGCGCCGCGTCGGGTCGCCAAGGCCCCGCCGGCCGAACCCAAGCTGATCCTGTTCAACAAACCCTTCGATGTGTTGACGCAGTTCAGCGATGGCGAAGGGCGCGCGACCCTCAAGGATTTTATCGACGTGGCGGGCGTCTATCCCGCCGGCCGGCTCGACCGCGACAGCGAGGGCCTGCTGTTGCTGACCAACGACGGTCAGCTCCAGGCACGCATTGCCGACCCCAGGCACAAACTGGCGAAAACCTATTGGGTACAGGTCGAGGGTGTGCCGAGCGCCGAGCAGATCGAGCAGTTGCACAAGGGCGTGGAATTGAACGATGGCATGACCTTGCCGGCCCAGGCGCGGCAGATCGACGAGCCCACTCTCTGGCCGCGCAACCCGCCGGTGCGGTTTCGTCAGAGCATTCCCACGGCTTGGTTGGAGTTGATCATTCGCGAGGGACGTAACCGTCAGGTTCGACGCATGACGGCGGCGGTGGGCTTGCCGACCTTGCGCCTGGTGCGGGTGCGTATCGGCGACTGGACCCTGGACGGCCTGGATCAAGGCCAGTGGCGAGAAGTGCCGGCGCGTCTGTAGCTTGTGGCGGCGTTAAAGCGAGCCTGACTCGATCAGCCCGATCACCACGCTCTTGATCACAAACGCGACGATGCCCAGGCCCAGTACGAAAAACAGGATAAAGGTGCCGAAGCGCCCGGCCTTGGATTTCTTCGCCAGGTCCCAGACGATAAAGCCCATGAAAATGACCAGGATGCTGACCAGGCCGGTCATCATCCACTCTTCGAAAACGGCAGGATCCATCAGACCTCTCCAGCACGAGCGGGGTGGAAAACCGTCCGATTATACGCCATGGGCGAGAACTGATCTGATCTCGGGCAATAAAGCGGTACGGCCATCAACTGCGCAAATGGGTCAACGGCAGTTCCGTGCTGTTGAGCACCTGGTTCAGCACAAAGCTGGAGCGTACGCTGGTCACCCCCTCGATACGCGTCAGGTGCCCCAGCAGCAGTTTCTGGTAGTGATCCATGTCCGGCACCACCACTTTCAGCTGATAGTCGGCGTCCATCCCCGTCACCAGGCTGCACTCCAGCACCTGCGGCAGGGTGCGGATCGCCGCCTCGAAGTTTTCGAAGCGCTCCGGCGTATGCCGGTCCATGCCGATCAGCACATAGGCGGTCAGGCTCAGGCCGAGCATCTTGCGATCAAGCAAGGCCACCTGGCGGGAAATATAACCGTCGTCCTCCAATTGCTTGACCCGCCGCGAACAGGGCGAGGGCGACAGGCCGATACGCTCGGCCAGTTCCTGGTTGGAGATGCGGGCATCACGCTGCAATTCCGCCAGAATGCTCAGGTCGTATCGGTCGAGTTTGCTCATCGTCAGGGCCTTTCCAAGAACTATTGCGGTAAATTATCTATCTGAAGTTAAAAATTGCGCAAGAGATGTTTATTTGAGCAGTGTTCGCAATCCTCTGCCGTCGCCCCGGGCCTATGCTTATTACCAGAATCACTGCCCGGACAAGTGTCCTGTCTCGCAAGCCTGTTCACATTCGAGACAGACACCCCAGTCCACTGCGGCCCGCCGAATCAGGCCAGCCGCGGCCGACAATCCCACAGGGTTGCGCCGGCCACCGGGCTACACGCTGTCCAGAAGACGGTGTGAGGTGAGCCGGCGTCAAAAGCGCCGAGCACGGACGAAGTTCTCAAGGGGAGGCCGACGGGTCTCCCTTTTTTAATGGGCGAAAAATAAGTTGTGCGACTGGTAGAGTGTCACAGAACCGGAATCCGCTTTCCCAGTCTTATGGTTAAGCCCTGAACCGCAGTGAGGAATGGAATGAAATCGCGCATCTGGCGTCTGGCAGGTGTTGGCTTGCTCTGTATGAGTGTTGGTGCGCAAGCACTGGCTGAAAACCAGGGTGATGAAAATCAGAAACATGAGGGCGAACATCGCCCTGAAGGGCGCCCGGGAGGTAACGAGGCGCATCCGCAAAACAATCAACCGCGTCCCCAGGCCCCGGCCCCACGGCCAGCCGCGCCGGAAGTCCGTCCCCCGGCACCCGCTCCGCGGCCACCAGCACCCGAAGTCCACATCCAGGCGCCGCGTCCACCGGCTCCTGCTCCTGCGCCCCAGGTTCGTCCGGAGAACAATCAGCATTTCGAGCGGCACGACCAGAACCCAGGCGGCCAATGGCAAGGCCGGCCGCCGCAGAACGAGCCCAATCAGGCGCCGCGTCCGGCACCGCAGAACAACCTGCCGATCCAGCCTCATCCCGACAGCGTACGCCAGACCCAGGAACCGTTGCGTGGCAACTATTCCGACATTCCCCGGCGCAACGGCAACAACCCGAACTGGCAGGGTGGCAACAATAACAACCGTCCCGGCGGTAATTTCGAGCATCACGATGATCGTCGCTGGCCGGGTCGTCCCGACGGTCATGGCAATGGCTGGGGCCCGGGCCCGCAATATCGCCCCGGCTATGTGGTCGATCGCTTTCCGGATCGCAACTGGCGGGTGCCTTACCGTGGCCAGGACTATTTCTTCTCCGGTGGCTACTGGTATCGCCCGCAGGGCGCACGTTACATAGTCGTCGCTCCGCCACGTGGGATTCGCACCACCTACCTGCCTGACTATGCGCGGGAAGTCTGGATCGGTGGCTCGCTGTTTTTCCTCGCGGCCGGTGCCTATTACCTCTACCAGGAAGATACCCAGGACTACGTGGTGGTCGATCCACCGGCCGCCGCGCCACAGGTGGCGCCCGAGCCGCAAGGCAACGGCTACGATGTGGTGGCTTATCCGGCCAACGGCCAGAGCCCGCAGCAGGTCCAGCAGGATGGCGAGGATTGCTATCGCTGGGCGGTGCAGCAAAGCGGCTTCGACCCGGCCAACGTGACCTACGCGCCGGCACCGGCGGTGGTCCAGGCTTACCGCCAGGCCCAGGGTAACTGTCTGAGCAGTCGCGGCTATCAGGTCAACTACTGACGGATCAGTGGCGCGGCGTTACCACTTCCCGCGGGTCGGCGTGCACCAGCACCTCGGCCTGCGGGTAGGCGGCCTGGATGGCATCGGCGGCCTGGTCACTCAGGTCGTGGGCCACCGATAGCGTCAATTCTCCCGGCAACTCCAGGTGCAACTGCACAAACCAGCGGTTGCCGGAGATCCGTGTCCGCAGATCGTGGGCGCCCAGCACCCCAGGCACACTGCACGCCAGTTCCAGCATGTGCTGGCTGATATCCGGCGACAGCTCCTCATCCATCAGCACGGCGAAGCTTTCCCGGCCGATCTGGATCGCGCTCCAGAGGATATAGACCGAGATCCCCAGGCCGAACCAGGCGTCCACCTGCGGCCAGCCGAAGCCGGCGAGCACCAGCGCCAGCAGGATACTGGCGTTGAGCAGCATGTCCGAGCGGTAGTGCAGGGAGTCGGCGCGCACGGCGGTGGAGCCGGTCTCGCGGACCACCTTGTGCTGCAACAACAGCAACCCGGCGGTCAGGATCAGCGACAACACGATCACCCCGATGCCGATCCAAGGGGCACCGATGGGTTCCGGGTTTTTCAGGCGCTCGAAGGCCTGGATCGCAATCAGCACCGCACTCACCGCAATGAACAGCGCCTGGGCCATGCCCGAGAGGGATTCGGCCTTGCCGTGCCCGTAGCGGTGATCGTTATCCGCCGGGCGCAGCGCGTAGTGCACCGCCAGCAGATTGAGAAACGAGGTGACGCCGTCGAGCAGCGAGTCGGTCAGCCCGGCGAGCATGCTCACCGAACCGCTCAGCCACCAGGCGGCGGCCTTGGTCAGGATCAGGAGGCTCGCCACCCCGACCGAGGCCCGGGTAGCCAGACGTAACAGGCGGGCGTGTTCCGGGCTGCTGGTCATGAAGGCTGCGATCCTTTTTCAGTGTCCCCGGGCTCAGGCCGCAGGACGCAGGTTGTACATCGCCAACTGCTGCAGGTTGCCTTTTTGCTGGATCAGGCGCGGGTCGTTCAGCGGTAGGGTCTGGTGCAGTTCGGTCTTGAGAATCGCCTGCAGCTTGAGGTTGTCGACGTGGCCATCGGCAGTGATGGCTTCCTGGAGTTTTTCCGGGGCGATCTGTGCGGTCTTGCCGTGGGGCAGATAAATGGCGCCCGTGGCGAAGTCGATGCCGAACGCGATCAGGCCGGGGATAACGAAGAACAGGATGCCGATGGCGTCGAGACCGGCGATCAGCGGGTCGATCCGGCCTTCGATCTGGCCACGCCGGTCCGGGTAGAAAATCGAGCCGCAAGCGCTCAGTTGGGTCAGCAGGGTAGCAACCAGAACGGTGCCGATAACACGGGAAACAATGCGCATGGATATCTCCTGAAGGAAACGTGAAGCCGCTGGGGCCGCGTCTGGATCAGTTGTTAAGACCGCGATTAAGACCGGGCAGTTCGCCGTTATACCCGGCTCTTTGTCCGGGAGCCACCCTGAATGCGTTGCTGATTGATGAAGTCTTGCCGGCTTTGTACCCGGCGCCGGGCCAGGCGAGTGATGAGCTGACAACCGCTTGCAAAGCCTTTGGCTTTGGAGGCCCGCGGGGTTCACCGTATAATTCACGGTCAGCCTGGGAGCCACCATGAATTCGTTGCCGATTGATGAAGTATTGCCGGCTTTGCGCCAGGCGTTGAACGAACGCCATGAGGCAGTGCTGGAAGCGCCGCCCGGTGCCGGTAAGACCACCCGGGTGCCGCTGGCGTTGCTGAACGAGCCGTGGCTGGCCGGGCAAACCATCCTGATGCTTGAGCCGCGGCGTCTCGCGGCCCGCGCGGCGGCCGAGCGACTGGCCAGTGAGCTGGGGGAAAAGGTTGGTGAAACCGTCGGCTATCGCATTCGCCTGGAAAGCCGGGTCGGCCCCAAGACGCGTATCGAAGTGGTCACCGAAGGTATTCTTGCCCGTCGTTTGAATGACGATCCGGCCCTTGAGGGGGTCGGGCTGGTGATCTTCGACGAATTCCACGAACGCAGCCTGGATGCCGACCTGGCCCTGGCCCTGAGCCTCAACGGGCGGCAGATGTTTCGTGACGAGCAGCCGCTGAAGATCCTGCTGATGTCCGCCACGCTTGAAGGCGAACGCCTGGCTGGTTTGCTGGACGACGCGCCGGTGGTACGCAGCGAAGGGCGGATGTTCCCGGTGACCTTGCGCTGGGGCCGGGCCTTTCAACCCGGAGAATTTATCGAGTCGCGAGTGGTGCAAACCGTGCACGAGGCGCTGGACGCCGAGCACGGCAGCCTGCTGGTATTTTTGCCGGGTCAGGCGGAGATTCGCCGGGTGCACCAGCAACTGGAGGAAAGCCTGGGCGGGCGGGCCGATGTGCTGCTGTGCCCGCTGCATGGCGAGTTGGACCTCGCGGCCCAGCGCGCCGCCATCGAGCCGGCACCCGCCGGCAAGCGCAAGGTGGTGCTGGCGACCAACATTGCGGAAACCAGCTTGACCATCAATGGCGTGCGGGTAGTGATCGATGCCGGGCTGGCGCGGGTGCCGCGTTTCGATCCCGGCAGCGGCATGACCCGCCTCGACACCCAGCGCATTTCCCGGGCCAGCGCCACCCAACGGGCGGGTCGCGCCGGGCGCCTGGAACCGGGGGTGTGTTATCGGTTGTGGTCCGAGGCCCAGCATGAGCAGTTGGCGGCCTATGGCAGCGCGGAAATCCTTCAGGCGGACCTGGCCGGGTTGGCCTTGCAGCTGGCGCGCTGGGGCGTGGCGCCCGGCGAGCTGGTCTGGATGGACGCGCCGCCTGCTGCCGCTTATGCCCAGGCCCAGGATCTGTTGCAGCGGCTTGGGGCGTTGGCCGGTAAGGCCGGCGCCGAGTACGCATTGACGAATCACGGCCAGGCCATGGCCGAGTTGCCGGCCCATCCGCGTATCGCCCATTTGCTGTTGCGCGGGCAGGCGCTGGGGCTGGCGGCCATGGCCTGCGATGTCGCGGCACTCCTGGGCGAGCGGGATATCCAGCGTGGTGGCGGGGCTGACCTGCACACGCGATTGGCCTTGCTGGCGGGTGAAGAGCGGGTAACCCGTGGTGCTCAGGGGGGCGTGCAGCGTGCGCGGCAACTGGCGCGGCAGTATCGCGGCTACTTGCGCGGTTCGGCGAACGAACCGGTGGCTGATCCGGATCATCCGCGCTGGCTCGGGGCGCTGTTGGCCCTGGCCTATCCGGATCGGGTGGCGCAACAGCGCCGCGACGGTGGCGCGGAATACCGGCTGGCCAACGGCCGGGCGGCCTTGTTCAGCGAAACCGACAGCCTGATGAAACAGCCCTGGTTGGTGGTGGCCGATCTGGGCAGTCGCCAGGGCCAGCGTGAAGAACGTATCTACCTGGCGGCGGAGTTCGATCCGGGCCTGTTCGACAGCGTGCTGGCCGAGCAGGTGAGCACGGTCGACCAACTGGACTGGGATGAGCGCGAAGGTGTGCTGCGTGCCGAGCGCCAGCGCAAGGTCGGTGAGTTGATCCTCAGTCGTGAGCCCCTGACCGGGCTGGACGAGGCAGCGCGTAGCCAGGCGCTGGTCAACCTGGTGCGGCGCAAGGGCCTGGAACTGTTGCCCTGGACCCCGGAGCTGCGCCAATGGCAGGCGCGGGTGGCCTTGTTACGCCAGCTGGACCTGGACGGGAAGGGCGAGAGCGAATGGCCGGATGTCGGCGACAAGACCTTGCTGGCGACCCTGGAACAGTGGCTCAAGCCCTATCTGGGGCGGGTTTCTCGGCTCAGTCATTTCGCCAATCTGGAACTGGCCGGGATTCTTCACAGCCTGTTGCCCTGGCCGTTGCCACAACGCCTGGAGGAACTGGCACCGCATCATCTGAGTGTGCCTTCGGGTTCGTCGATCCGTTTGGATTACAGTGAGCAGCCACCGATTCTGGCGGTGCGTCTGCAGGAGTTGTTCGGCCTGGCCGAGACTCCGCGGATTGCCGGTGGCCGCCAAGTGGTGAAACTGCACCTGCTGTCGCCGGCTCGGCGGCCGGTGCAGGTTACCCAGGATTTGGCAAACTTCTGGCGCAGCACCTACGCCGAAGTGAAGAAGGACCTCAAGGGACGTTATCCGAAGCATTACTGGCCGGATGATCCCTTGGTGGCCGAGGCTACTGCTCGTATAAAACCCAGGGGGACTTGAGGGCGCGACGGGTCGAGCGGGTCAGATCACCAGGATATGGTCAGGAATGTCTCAACCTTGCGGTTGGTTGGCAGGGTAGGACTGTAAGGGGGCGCCCATCTGTTTGATGCGTCCTTCCAGGCCGCCATTTTCCTGGTAGCTCGAATAGAAGGTGAAAAGGCCAAACAGCGCTAGCGCCACGGCGACAGAAGCAATACCACTGAGTGTATGGTTTCCAAGGGATCGCCAGAACCCAGGCTTTAAGCTTTCGATCTTGGCAACGATAACGCCATTGGCGATAGTCTCTTTCATCTCCGCACCGAGTTGATCAAGGGACTCGTCAATGAAGTTTTTTGCCAACTGCTCGGCTTTATCTCGATACATCCTGACTTGCTGTGGGGTACAGGCAACCTGTTTGAATGCCTCATGGTTATCGCTGTCGTGACTACGAATCCATTCGATTTTGTGGCGTTTGTACAGTGCGTACGCGAGCAGGCCCAGGAAATCCTCATCGGCTTCAACCATCTTGTTGAAGACGTTGAACGTTATTGAGCTAGCGCTGGGGGATTGATCTGAAGCGTGAGGGAGGTCAGCAGGAGATGACACCTGAGGTGTCATCTCGACTGATGGGCGCGCGGACAAAGAACAACAGTCCCGCAGTCAACGAGACAGGCGTTCGTACGCCCGCTTCATCATGTCATTGAGGGTTTCTTTGGACAGCTTCGAGGAGCGGGCAATGACATCCTTCCTGGCCGGCGACGAGAGTCGTTTGTTACTTTCCTTGACGAGTGCGATCGAGACGTTGGGCATGACAATCTCCAGTTTCTCCGTGGTCGCTCGGGTTTTCAGAGGTGCCCGAATGATCATTTCCTTTTGATCATCTTTGATAGTGACCCCAGGAAAGTCAAGAAAATGGGCGGCGATGGGGGCTGCATCAAGAATACAAACTGTGTCTGGCTTGGCCGCGTTGATGGGGCGGTCACTGCGCCGCCGGCAACAGAAACCGCGCCAGCACCGGCAAGTGATCGGAAATCGTCAAGGTATCGTCCTGCCGCACCTGGGCCTCGACCCGCTTGAGCTTGGCGCTGTAGAAAAAGTAGTCCAGGGTCCGATCCGGCCCACTGACGTCGGGATCGTTCGGGTAAAACGTCAGCCACCGCTCACGGTCGATGCCGCTGGCTTCGTTGTTGCTCGGGATCATCGGGTATTTGTCCCACAGCAGATGCAACTCACTGTCCGCCGAGTAACCACCGCGCAAGCGTGGTGGCAGGCGCAGATACTGCCCCAGCGGCAGCAGGTTGAAATCACCGCCGATCAGCCACGGCGTGCCCTGGCTCTCGAACTTGTCGAGCAATTGCAGGGTTGCCGCTGCTTGCCTGAGTTGGGTGTCGTTCTGGGCAAAGGCCCCCAGTTGCGTATTGACCACCGCCAGCTGTCCGCCGTCGCTCAGCGGCAGGTAGTTCACCAGCAGCGCCGGCCGGGGCTCGAACTGGCGCTTGAGCAGATTGCCCGGTGCCAGGGGCAGTTGCTGGCGTTCGGCGTGTTCGACCTGATAGCGACTCAAGGTCGCCAGCTTGCGCCCGACACTGCCGAAAATATGCAGGTTCGGGACAAAGTCGGCTTTCCAGTCGAACGCCTGGGAACTGCAGGGATACAGGTCCGCGAGCCGTTCCTGAAGCAACTTCAACTGGTCCTGGTAAGCACTGCTCTTGGCATTCTCGTCGACTTCCTGCAACAGCACGATGTCCGGCTGCTCGTCGCGGATCACCCGGGTCACCTCGTCCAGGCTGAAAGCCATGTCTTCCGGGGTCGGGCGATCGTCCGGGCCGCTGCCGTCGGGCAGGTCGTACCAGAACACATAACGTTTGCCCGCCAGGTACTGGAGGTTCCAGGTCATCACCTTGAGGGCCTGGCCCGGAACCAGCACCGGCGCCTCGGCGTTACAGCGCACGGTCAGGGTTTCGCGCTCTTCCGGGCGCCAGGTCAGGCTGTAGACCAGCAGGGCGGCCAGGCCCGCGACAATCAGCAGGCCTGCCACCAGGTAACGTAATAGATGGGTCATGGGCCTCGGTTCAGTCTTTGGCGGAATTTTCACCGATCAGCATGTAGATTCGGAACAAGACGACGCAGCTGAACAGTTGCAGGAAACTGTGGGCGCTGTCGATGATCAGCATCAACACCGGGTTCTGCGGTGCCGGGTAGACACTCAGGCTCAACCCCTTGAGCAGCCAGAGTGGACCCATTACACACAAGATGCAGGTGAAGGTTAGCCAGAAGTGGCCACGGCTCAAGGCGAAGCTCTCCTTCATCGCCCGCAACGGCTCGCGCCCGCGCA
Source organism: Pseudomonas sp. MWU13-2862 (assembly GCF_023242495.1). NCBI lineage: Bacteria > Pseudomonadati > Pseudomonadota > Gammaproteobacteria > Pseudomonadales > Pseudomonadaceae > Pseudomonas > Pseudomonas sp. MWU13-2862. The sequence goes on from NZ_JALMEZ010000006.1 coordinate 91,032, forward strand.
GCACCAGCAGGTATTCGGAGAAGGCCAGGATCACGGTCAGCCAGATACCGGGAATGAAATACAGCGACAGGCCCAGCACGATGGCAATGGTATTGACCGCCGAGAGCAGCGCAAAGCGTGGCCACAGGCGCAGGGACATGGCCAGCAGATCGCGATTGGCTGGCGCTTCGCCACGGCTGCGGGCATCGAGAAACAGGATCAGCGCTGCCGTGTAGAGCGGATAGACCAGCAGTCCGGCCACCAAGCCATAGGCTGGTGAAGCATCCGGGCCCACCGCGTTGTCCAACACCTGCTGGAGCAAGGTTTCGAAGATCACCAGCGGCAGGCAGAGCAGGGCAATCTGGCGCAGGTTGCGCTGGAAAAAATACAGGGAATCGCGGATTACATTGAACGGGTTCATCGGTTGTCTATCGCGCAGGCTGAGGCAGAGCCACACTTTAACCGATGGCGCGGGCCGACACTCAAATGTAAACGTTAGGTAAGGACTATTGAAACTTCCAGTAACAACCCCATAACTGAGGGACGCCTGACCCGGTTGGGTCGAGGCGATCGATTTCTACCCGGCAATCTAATGAGGTCGCCATGAACAGCGAAGAGCAAACCCTGATCGATGGACTGTTTTCACGGTTGCAGCAAGCCGGAACGGACTCAGCCCCGCGTGACGCCCTGGCCGAGGCGCGGATCAAGGAACACCTGACTCGCCAACCGGCTGCACCGTACTACATGACCCAGTCGATCCTGGTGCAAGAGCACGCGATCAAGAGCCTCGACGAACAGAACAAACAACTGCAGGCGCAGTTGCAGCAGCTTCAGGACGAATTGCAGCAGGCCCGCGCCCAGAGCGCCGCGCCGGCGTCGAGCAGCGGTGGTTTCCTGTCGAGCATTTTCGGTGGCAGCCGCGATCCGGCTCCAGCGCCTGCACCGAGCAATTCCGGTGGCGGCTGGCGCGAGCCGGGGCGTCCTGGGTTCAATGCTCCGCCACCGCAGCAGAACTACAACACCCAGCCCAACTATCAGCAGCCTGCCTACGCCCAGCCCGCGCCACAGCAGGCGGCCCCGGCGGCGCCCATGGGTAGCGGTTTCCTTGGTGGCGCGCTGAAAACCGCGGCCGGCGTGGCCGGTGGCGTGATGCTGGCGGAAGGTATCAGCAGCCTGTTCCATCACAACCAGCAGCAACCGCAGATCATCGAGGAAATCATCGAGCCGAGCCCGATGAGCAACAACGGTGGTGGCGGTGGTTGGGGCGATGATCAGCGCATGGCCAACAACGATTCCTGGGGCAGCAATAACAACCAGGGTGGTTTTGCCGACACCGATTTCGATGATGACAGTTCTTCCTTTTCTGGCGACGACGATTCCTTCGTCTGACCCTCTGTTTGGGTGAACACCGTCCTGTAGGAGCAGGGCTTGCCCGCGAAGAGGCCCTTGAGGTCGCCAAAAGCTTCGCTGGCAAGCCATGCCCCTACAGGTTTTTGCGTGATTCGCCAAATCTGCGTTCGCCGCCTCAAGCCCATCAGAGGCCTGAAGCGCTGACACTTACCCCGCCGATTATTCGCTGAACCTCTCCCCGGGCTGGCATACTGCGCACCTAATCGCTTCCGAGCGCTCGTCATCACCCGCCAGTGCGCTTTTGCGCCATGAGGATTCGCGGTGAAGAAAATCGCTGTGTTCGCCGATGTGCAGAACCTCTACTACACCGTTCGCCAGGCCTATGGTTGTCACTTCAACTATGCCGCTCTGTGGGCTGATATCAGCCAGCGGGGAGAGATCGTCGAGGCCTACGCCTACGCCATCGATCGCGGCGACAGCAAGCAGCAGCAGTTCCAGCAGATCCTGCGCAACCTGGGTTTTACGGTGAAACTCAAACCCTATATCCAGCGCAGCGACGGCTCGGCCAAGGGCGACTGGGACGTGGGCATCACCATCGATATCATGGACGTGGCGCCCCATGTCGACGAAGTGGTACTGGCCTCCGGCGACGGCGATTTCGACCTGCTGCTCACGCGCATCATCGACAAGCACGGCGTCGAAGCCGTGGCCTATGGCGTGCCGGGGCTGACGGCCAACTCGTTGATCCGCGCCGCAAGCCGCTACGTGCCCATCGAAGGCGCGTTGTTGTTGAAAAACTGAAACCGATTTTGCAAAGGGCTGGGCTTTTGGAACGTATTGCGGTCATCGACTTTGAAACCACGGGCATTACACCGAACGCGGGGTGCCGGGCCACGGAAATCGCCGTGGTCATCCTGGAACAAGGGCGCATCGTCGACCGTTACCAGAGCCTGATGAATGCTGGCGTGCGAGTGCCGGCCTTTATCGAACAGCTGACCGGCATCAGCAACGCCATGTTGCGTACCGCGCCGTCGGCGGAGCGGGTGATGAGCGAGGTCAACGAGTTTGTCGGTACGACTCCGTTACTGGCGCACAACGCCGCGTTCGACCAGAAGTTCTGGGATTACGAACTGGGTCGGATCAAGCGCACTCGGTTGCAGAACTTTGCCTGTTCGTTGCTGCTGGCGCGGCGCTTGATGCCGGCGGCGCCGAATCACAAGCTGGGTACGCTGACTGCGTTTGCCCGCTTGCCGCATACGGGGCAGGCGCACCGGGCCATGGCCGATGCCGAGATGGCGGCGAACCTGCTGGCGCATATGGCCGGCGAGTTGCGCGACAAACATGGGGTGCAGGCGTTGTCCCATGATTGGTTGTGCAAATTGCAGAAGGTGCCGGCGGCGAAGATTGGTGAGCATTTGAAGCGGTATCGGGGCGTCTGAGGACGCTGCTGTGATATTGCAATTTGTCGTGTGGTTTTTAGGAAATGTCGTACTGCGGGTGGCGATCTGTGCTGTCTTTTCCGAGCGGTGCAGTGACGTTAGCCTTTCTCCTGTCATCGCCAAATCGGTGACAGGGCGTAGGAACCCTTGCAATTGACTCTTTCGATACTGAACAGCCACCATACTCGCTGGTTTTGTCGCCAGTGTTCCCCTCATGGTGGCCGTGCGCGGGCACGTTGATTCGTGGCCGAGTGTCCGAGAGAGCTCGGTTCCTACCCCGCGTACGGCTGCCACCCAAGTCCGTAGGAAGGCTTTTATGGCAGCTCCTTGAATCTCTCGGAGTATTCCAAAATGGAAAAAGTCATTCTCGAAAGCCACGCTGAAACCATACAAAAACATCTTGATGACGGCGCTGCTACTGATGCGTCAAAGCCGCTTGGTCTTGCCGTTAACATTGCTTTCGAACCACACATTTTTACCCGCCATCATCTAAAGCTCCGGGCCTTGCTCCTGCATGACGAAGCCTGGTTCTGCGCCCGTGATATCGGGCATCTGATGGGAATCGAGTGGCATGAACGCAAAGCCATCAAGCTCGATCCGGATCAGCGGCGAGTGCTGAAACTCAAGGGTAGCGGCCGATCTGAAGATCATCTGATGCTCAGCGAATCCGGCGTCTACGCGATGTTGGTCTATCACTACCTGCCGGAGAATCGCCATCTGCGCCAATGGCTGACGCATCAGGTGCTGCCGATGTTGCGCGGCCAGCCGCAGCCGGCGTTGACCCAGGCGCCGAGCCTTGGAATTCTGGAATGGGATGGCGGTGCGTTGAGTCTGCTGCACTGGCGCAAGGAGCCGTGGATTCGTCTGCGTGATATGCCGCAGGTGGTGCCGGTCAGTGGGTGTGGCAGCGTCTGGTAGAGAGCTATCGCGAGCAAGCTTGCTCCTACAGTTCTGTGTCGTACACACGGGCTGCATACGATAAAAAACTGTAGGAGCCTGGCTTGCCAGCGAAGCTTTTAGCGATTTTGAGGGCCTCTTCGCGGGCAAGCCAGGCTCCTACAGGATTTGTGTCGTGCACAAGGCCCGTGTACGACACAGAACTGTAGGAGCAAGCTTGCTCGCGATGGGGTGCGAAGCGCCCCCAAAACCGGTAAACACGGACTATCAGGCAGAACACCGCAGCCGGTTTATCAGCCCTTCGCCTTCCCATTCATGTCCAAATGCCCCAACGGCACCCGCCGCTCAATCGCGCTCGACAGCACAATCGAGGTCTTGCTGAAGCCGAACTGGGCAATCCGATTGATCAACTGCTCCAGCTCCGCCATGCTCCCCACCGCCGCCTGCAGAATCACGCACGGGTCCCCGGTCACCCGATGGCATTCGGTAATCTGCGGAATCTGCGCCAGGTCGTCATAGACCTGTTGCTTGCCATGCTGGTTGAGCCGCAACTCGATCACGCACTGGATCGGCAAACCGATCTTCGCCAGGTCCACCTTGGCCTGATACCCGGTGATCACCCCACTGCTTTCCAGCTTCGCCACCCGCTCCGCCACCGCCGGCGCGGACAGGTTGACCTTGCGCGCCAGTTCGGCGAACGAGGCACGGCCATTGTCCAGCAGCTCACCCAGGATCAAACGGTCGTATTTATCCATCCACAGGCTCTCTATTGTGCGGGCTTTCGAAACAATGGTCGAAACCCCTGATATCCATGCTTTACAAAGTGTACTGGCCTTATAACACGGTTTTGTAACTTATTATTTTCCGGGCGCCTTTCTAGAATAAGCCTCCCTTGCCCTGCCTGGATCTGCCCCCCCATGTCTGCCCCACGCCGTTTCCCGTTACCGCTGATCGGTGCTTTTTTTGCGTTGTATTTCATCTGGGGCTCGACCTACCTGGCCATTCGTATCGGCGTGGAATCCTGGCCACCGTTGATGATGGGCGGCATCCGTTTTGTGATCGCCGGCAGCCTGCTGTTTGCCTATCAACGTCTTCGCGGCGTACCGGCACCGACCTGGCCGCAATGGAAAGCAGCGGCGGCCATCGGCGTGCTGCTGCTCAGCTTCGGCAATGGCGCGGTGACCCTGGCCGAGCACATGGGCGTGGCCTCGGGCGTCGCCGCGCTGACGGTGGCCACGGTGCCGCTGTTCACCTTGCTTTGCGGCTATTTCTGGGGCAACCGCAATACCGGTCTTGAATGGGCCGGAATTGTGCTCGGCCTGATCGGCATCGCCCTGCTGAACATGGGCTCCAACCTGCAAGCCAGCCCGCTCGGTGCCGGCCTGCTGCTGTTGGCCGCCGCGACCTGGGCCTTCGGTTCGGTGTGGAGCAAGCACCTGCCGCTGCCCCAGGGCGGCATGGCCAGTGCGGCGGAAATGCTGGTGGGGGGCGTGGTGTTGCTGATGGCCAGCTTTGTCCGCGGCGAGCGCCTGATCCAGATGCCCTCGACCGACGGCTGGATCGCCATGGCTTACTTGACCGTCTTCGGCTCGATCATCGCTTTCAACGCCTACATGTACCTGTTGAAGCATGTGCGCCCGGCGGCGGCCACAAGCTATGCCTACGTCAACCCGGCTGTGGCGGTGCTGCTGGGCATCCTCTTTGCCGGCGAGCACATCGGCTGGCAGGAGTGCATGGCCATGGGCGTGATCATCAGCGCCGTGGTGTTGATCGGTTTACCGCAGTGGCGCAAGCCGAAAGAGGCCTGACAGGGTAAACTGCCGCGCATTGCTTCACGGCGCTGACACTTTTCCTACGGTATTTCCATGACATTCGCCACACTCGGCCTGATCGAACCCCTGACGCGGGCCCTGGACACTCTGGGTTACCAGACCCCCACACCGATCCAGGCCCAGGCCATTCCCGCCGTATTGGCCGGTCGCGACCTGATGGCCGCGGCCCAGACCGGCACCGGCAAGACCGCCGGTTTCGCCTTGCCGCTGTTGCAGCTGCTGACCCTGGAAGGGCCGAAGGTCACCGCCAACTCGGTGCGTTCGCTGATCCTGGTGCCGACCCGGGAGCTGGCCGAGCAGGTGCATGAAAGCGTGCGCCAGTACGCCGAGCACCTGCCGCTGAGCACCTATGCGGTGTACGGCGGCGTCAGCATCAACCCGCAGATGATGAAGCTGCGCAAGGGCGTCGACCTGCTGGTGGCGACCCCGGGCCGCCTGCTCGATCTCTATCGCCAGAACGCTCTCAAGTTCAACCAGTTGCAGACCCTGGTGCTCGACGAAGCCGACCGCATGCTCGACCTCGGTTTCCAGGAGGAGCTGGGCAATATCTACAAGGCCTTGCCGAAGAAGCGCCAGACCCTGCTGTTTTCCGCAACCTTCTCCGATGCCATCCGCCTGCTGGCCGGGCAGATGCTCAACGATCCGCTGAGCATCGAAGTCAGCCCGCGCAACGTGGCGGCCAACACCGTCAAGCAGTGGCTGGTGACGGTGGACAAGAAGCGCAAGCCGGAGTTGTTTGTGCACCTGATGCGCAAGCAGCACTGGAAGCAGGTCCTGGTGTTTGCCAAGACCCGCAATGGCGTCGACCAGTTGGTGGAAAAACTCCAGGGCCTGGGCATCAATGCCGACGGCATCCATGGCGACAAACCACAAGCTACCCGCCAGCGCGCCCTGGACCGCTTCAAGGCGAGCGAGATCCAGATCCTGGTGGCCACCGATGTGGCGGCCCGTGGCCTGGACATCGAGGACTTGCCACTGGTGGTCAACTTCGACCTGCCGATCGTGGCCGAGGACTACATTCACCGGATCGGTCGTACCGGCCGTGCCGGCGCTACGGGTGAGGCGATTTCCCTGGTCTGCGCCGATGAGGTGAATCTGCTGTCAGCTATCGAGACCCTGACTCGTCAGACTCTGAAGCGTCAGGACGAAGCCGGTTTCGAACCGGATCACCGGGTGCCGGACACCGATGCCTCGGGCAGCGTGATCAAGAAACCGAAGAAGCCGAAAAAACCGAAGGCCGCCGGTGGCAAGCGCAACCTGGGCAAGTGGGTCGACAGTGGCGAGAAGCCGGAAGATGTGGTGCAGTCGATCAAGCCGGTGCGCAAGGTGCCGGTGTTCAATACCGGGCCGCGCAAGCGCAAGCCGTAAGGCGAGCATCGATGCCGTGTTGGCTCCAGGGTCAACACGGTCATTGTAGGAGCTGGCTTGCTGGCGATGGCGTCCTTGAAATTGATGCAAGGCTCAAGGGCCTCATCGCCAGCAAGCCGGCTACAACAGTTGTGTGCGTTATCCTGGGATGACCTTGTCTCGGCTCCGCTGCCGCAACCACTCCAATATCCCTTGTCCCGCCACCCGCCCGCTGGCAAAGCAGGCGGTGAGCAGGTAGCCGCCGGTCGGCGCTTCCCAATCAAGCATTTCGCCCGCACAGAACACCCCGGGCAAGGCCTTGAGCATCAATCGTTCGTCCATGACCTCGAACGGTACGCCACCGGCGCTGCTGATGGCCTCGTCCAGCGGCCGCGCCTTGACCAACGTCAGCGGCAGGGCCTTGATGGCGCTGGCCAGACGCGCCGGGTCGGCAAAGGTCTCGGCATCGGTCAGCTCCCGCAGCAACGCGGCCTTGATTCCGTCGATCCCCAACTGGCTGTGCAGGTGCTTGGCCATGGAACGTGAGCCGCGGGGTTTGGCCAGCGCGGCCTGGACCTTGTCCACAGGCTTGCCGGGCAGCAGGTCGATCTCGATCGTCGTCTGGCTTTGCTGGTTGATTTGCTCGCGAATCGGCGCGGACAGCGCGTAGATCAGGCTGCCTTCGATGCCGCTGGCGGTGATCACGCATTCCCCCAGGCGCGGCGTGCCGTGGGGCGGGGCGATGGCGACGTTCTTCAGTGGCGCACCGGCGAACTTGCCGCGCAGAACCTCGCTCCAGGCCGCGACGTCGAAGCCGCAGTTGCTCGGTTGCAAGGGTGCGATCGTCACACCCTGTTGCTCAAGCAGCGGTAACCAGGCCCCGTCGGAGCCCAGTCGCGCCCAGCTGGCGCCGCCCAATGCGAGGAGCGTGGCGTCGGGGCGCAAGGTTTTTTCGCCTTCCGGGCTGTGGATAACCAGGCTGCCGTCGCGCCAGCCCAGCCAGCGATGGCGGGTGTGGATAACTACCCCGGCTTCGCGCAGGCGCTTGAGCCAGGCGCGCAGCAGCGGGGCGGCTTTCATATCGCTGGGGAAAACCCGGCCGGAGCTGCCGACGAACGTAGTTATCCCCAGGCCGTGAATCCATTCGCACAGTGCATCGGCACCAAAAGCTCGGAGCAACGGAGCGATGTGGGGCGCACGTTCGGCGTAGCGGGAGAGAAACGCCGGGTAGGCTTCGGAATGGGTGATGTTCATGCCGCCGACGCCGGCCAGCAGGAACTTGCGTCCGACCGAAGGCATGCCGTCGTAGAGGTCGACCTGGATACCCGCCTGGCTCAGGACCTCGGCGGCCATCAGGCCGGCGGGGCCGCCACCGATAATGGCAACGTGAGGGGTGGTGTCAGGGGTTGGCTGGGTCATGGCGGGCGGCGAATTGGCTGAACGAGCCGGGCATTCTACGTTTTTCCACCGAGGATGTGGTGTACGCGGGCCTTGTAGGAGCGGCCGGTCGACGCTCGATTGGCCTCGAAAGGCCCCCAAATCGCTAAAAGCTTCGCGGGCAAGCCCTGCTCCTACAGGACGGTGGGGGCCTTAGGAGTGATGGTAGATTCAGAATCCCTGTACAAAAAATATACAGTCCTGTACAGCCCTTTGCCCATAAGGCCTGCAGCGCATTTCACTCAGGTTATCCACAGGCGGTTCCACAGCCATTGTGGGTAAGCCCAGGCTTCAGTGACAACCTGATGACGCCCAGACCTTCCGCGCGCTGTGGTGCAGGATCCCGTGGCGCCGGGCCAGGGCCTGGCGATCCTTGCTGTAGCCACCGCCGATCACCCCGACCACCGGGATATCCCGGCCCAGGCAATGGCGCAGGACACTTTCATCCCGGGCGGCCACCCCTTCATCGGTCAGTTTCAGGTAACCCAGGGCATCGTCCTTGTGCACATCCACGCCGGCGTCATACAGCACCAGGTCCGGCTGGTAGAGCGGCAGCAGGTAGTTCAACGCGTCATCCACCACCTTGAGGTAGTCACCGTCACCCATGCCCATCGGCAAGGGAATGTCCCAATCGCTGTGGGCCTTGCGCGCCGGGAAGTTTTTCTCGCAGTGCAGGGACACCGTGATGGCGTCCGGGGTGTCTTCGAGGATGCGCGCGGTGCCGTCGCCCTGGTGCACGTCGCAGTCGAAGATCAGCACCCGACCCACGCGGCCGCTTTCCAGTAGATAGCGGCTGATGACTGCCAGGTCGTTGAAAATGCAGAAACCCGCCGGGTGATCGTAATGGGCATGGTGGGTGCCGCCCGCCAGGTGGCAGGCCAGACCGTGTTCCAGCGCCTGTTCGGCGGCCAGCAGCGAGCCGCCGACCGCGCGCACGGTGCGCCGCGCCAGGGCCTCGTTCCAGGGCAGGCCAAGGCGGCGCTGGTCTTCGCGGGACAGTTCGCCGGCCATATAGCGCTCGATGTAGCCACGGTCGTGGGCCAGGGCGAGGATATCCACAGGGCAGATGGCCGGGCGCAGCAGATCGGCGTCCCGGGTCAGGCCGCTGTCCACCAGGTGATCACGCAGCAGGCGGAATTTGTCCATGGGAAAGCGATGGTCCGCGGGGAAGTCCGGGCTGTAATCATCGTGGTAGATCAAAGGCAACGGCATGGCGAATTCATGTAGGAAGGAGTGAAGGATCTTATCAGCGCGATACACTGACGAGCAGGGAGTCCGTGTTGAAAGAATCCGGAGAGAGAGTTGATGGGGCCGATACTGGAACTTGAGAGTGCACGCTTGCTGTTGCGCCAGTGGCGCGACGAGGACTTGCCGGAGTTTGCCCGGATGTGTGCCGATCCTCAGGTGATGCGCTATTTTCCGACAGTCCTCAACCGTCTGGAAAGTGCCGCGCTGATCGGTCGGATTCGCGGGCACTTCGCCGAATACGGCTTTGGCCTCTGGGCGCTGGAACGCAAGGACACCGGGGCCTTTATCGGCCTGACCGGGCTGATGCAGGTGAACTTCGAGGCCACCTTCACCCCGGCGGTGGAGATCGCTTGGCGCCTGTCCAGCGAGCACTGGGGCCTGGGCTATGCCAGCGAGGCGGCCTGGACGGCCTTGCGCTGCGGTTTCGAGCGCCTGTCCCTGGACGAGGTCGTGGCCTTTACCAGCGAGAGCAATACGGCATCGCAGAAGGTCATGCAGGCTATCGGCATGCATTACGACCCGCAATCGGACTTCGAGCATCCGAAGCTGGCCGACGATCATCCGTTGCGCCGCCACGTGCTCTACCGCATCAACCACGCGCAATGGCTGCGCACCCTGCAAGGATAACCCCGGGGTTGGCCGATCCGCTGCACCGCCGGGAGCGACAAAGGCTGTATCATTCGAGGCCTGTGGCCAGCGTGCCGGCCACACAAGCACGGATGGCTTGATATCGTCGTTAAGTGAACAGTATTGCCCTGTGTGAGGAGCGTTTGAATGAGCCAAGTGCTGGAAGACCTGGTCGACTTGCTGACCCTGGAACCGATTGAAGAAAACCTGTTTCGCGGCCGCAGCCAGGACCTGGGCTTTCGCCAGTTGTTCGGCGGCCAGGTGCTGGGCCAGTCGTTGTCGGCGGCCAGCCAGACGGTCGAGCAAGCGCGGCATGTGCATTCGATGCACGGTTATTTCCTGCGCCCGGGCGATGCCGGTTTGCCGGTGGTCTACTCGGTCGATCGGGTGCGCGACGGCGGCAGCTTCAGCACGCGGCGCGTCACGGCGATCCAGAAGGGCCAGCCGATCTTCACCTGCAGCGCCTCGTTCCAGTACGACGAGGAAGGTTTCGAGCACCAGAGCAGCATGCCCCAGGTCGTCGGGCCGGAGAACCTGGCCACGGAGCTGGAGCTCACCCAGCAACGTGCGCACCTGATTCCCGAACATATGCGTGAAAAACTCCTGTGCCCCAAGCCCATCGAAGTGCGCCCGGTCACCGAGAAGGACCCTTACAACCCGCAGCCGTCGGACCCGGTGAAGTACGTCTGGTTTCGTGCCGATGGGGCACTGGCCGACTCGCCGGCACTGCATAAATATCTGCTGGCCTATGCTTCGGACTTCGGTCTGCTGACCACGTCCTTGCTGCCCCATGGCAAGTCGGTGTGGCAGAAGGATATGCAGGTCGCCAGTCTTGATCATGCCTTGTGGTTCCATGCCGATCTGCGCGCTGACGACTGGTTGCTCTATGCCATGGACAGCCCGTGGGCCGGCAATTCCCGCGGATTTTCCAGGGGGAGCGTGTACAACCGCGCCGGTGTGCTGGTGGCATCGGTGACCCAGGAAGGCTTGATCCGTCATCGCAAGGATTGGGCATGAGTCTGTCCGAGGTACGTCATTGGGTGTTCGATATGGACGGCACCCTGACGGTGGCCGTGCACGATTTCGCCGCGATCCGCGTGGCCCTGTCGATTCCGCCGGAACACGACATTCTCACCCATCTGGCGGCATTGCCGGCGGATGAAGCCGCGACCAAACATGCCTGGTTGCTGGAGCACGAGCGGGACCTGGCGCTGGGCTCGAAGCCGGCGGTGGGGGCGGTGGAGCTGGTGCGTGAGTTGGCCGGGCGCGGTTATCGCCTGGGTATCCTGACGCGCAATGCCCGCGAGTTGGCCCATGTGACACTGGAGGCCATTGGTTTGGCGGACTGTTTTGCCGAGGCCGATGTGCTGGGTCGCGATGAAGCACCGCCCAAGCCGCATCCGGGCGGTTTGTTGAAATTGGCCGAAGCCTGGGACGTGGCGCCGAGCGAGATGGTGATGGTCGGTGACTATCGTTTCGACCTGGATTGCGGGCGAGCGGCGGGGGCTCGGACCATCTTGGTCAACCTGCCGGACAACCCATGGCCGGAGTTGACCGACTGGCATGCCGAGGATTGCGTGGCGCTTCGGCAGATGCTTTTGGCTTGAGGGCCTCTTCGCGGGCAAGCCCTGCTCCTACAGTTATTTGTCGTCCGCAAAATCTATGCACGACAGAAATTTGTAGGAGCAGGGCTTGTCGGGACGCCGCATCGCCGCGAAGACGTCAGTCCAGGCAACACATCCCTCGCTGCCTGTACCGTAAACCGCTAGCGCTGAAACAACGCCTTCTGCCCCTGCGGCGAAGTCAGCATCCCATCGCCGTTATGCCCAACCCCGGGCACCTCGACCAGCGTCTGCGCGAAGCCTTGCGGATGACGCTGTTGCAGGTAGGCGAAATAGTTATGCCCACGAATCAACCGATATGCCCCCTGGGCCTCCGCGCCACAGCTCTTGTCCAGGGCCGGATGGTTCGGGTCGGTGTCCTGTTGCCCCAGCAGGTAGGTGATATCGCGTTGCACATAACCCTGCTCCAACTGCGACGGCGATTGCCCCTTGGCGTAGTCCGGCAGGTTCTGCAGGCCATACTTCCAGTCGTTGAACCCCGGGCAACTCGCCGGGCTGAACCCCACCACTGGCCGCTGGGCGTTGAAATAGGCATAGGACGACGGGTTGGCGACCACATAACGCAGCTTGACGCCGCTCCCCGCCAATTGCGCATCGCCATGCCCTACCAGCGCATAGCGTTGCACCACCTGGCCACCCCCGGAGTGCCCGGCTACGACCACTTCACGCAGGGCCGGAAACTTCTTCCTGTTGCCCAGGCGCTGGAGCACTTCGTCCAGGGCCGCATAGGAGCTTATCGCCGAAGGCCCGGTCGATTCCGAACCGGCCATCCAGTCATCGCCGTGCCAGCGCAGCAGGTTGCCCGGCAGGTGATTGCCCCGCGCATCGCTGTCATTGAGGAACTGCGGGGCGATGATCAGGGTATTGCGGTCCTGGCCCGCCTGGGCCGCGGCGGTCTTCGCGCTCTGCAGATAGGTCATGGCGTTACGCAGCCGACCGTGGACGATGATCAGCACCCGTTCCACATCCGGCATCGGCCCCTGCCAATCGCGATTGAGCCCGACGCTCAATTCACCGGCCGACAACTTCAAGTGATTGGGGCTGACTTCGAGCCCGTGTTCCTTGGCCTGGGCCTGGGCGCCGATCACGCACATGCCCAACAACAATGACCCACACAGTATTTTTTTCATTCACAGACTCTTGGCGGCGAAGGTATCGCATTGGTTGAGTTGCCCTTGGGCGAAGCCGGTCTTGAACCAGCGCACCCGTTGCGCAGAGGTGCCGTGGGTGAAGGAGTCCGGCACCACGCGTCCCTGACCCTGCTGCTGGAGACGATCATCACCGATTGCGTTGGCGGCATTCAAGGCTTCTTCGATATCGCCGGGTTCCAGCCATTTCAAGCGTTGCTGCGCGTGATAGGCCCAGACCCCGGCCAGGCAATCGGCTTGCAGTTCCTGGCGGACCAGCAAGCCGTCGGCGCCTTCCATCTTTTGCCCTTGCTGGCGGGCCGCCTGCATCCTGGCGGACACGCCGAGCAGGTTTTGCACGTGATGGCCGACTTCGTGGGCGATCACATAGGCCTGGGCAAAATCCCCGGCGGCCTTGAAGCGTTGGGACATCTCGCGGAAAAAATCCAGGTCCAGGTAGACCTGTTGATCCGCCGGGCAATAGAACGGTCCTGTGGCGGAGGAGGCCAGGCCGCAGGCGGAGGCGACCCGTCCGCGGAACAGCACCAGTGTCGGGTCTTTGTATTGACGACCGGCCTGCTGGAAGATCTGGCCCCAGGTGTCTTCGGTGTCCCCGAGAATGGCCCGGACGAAGTCCGCCTGCTCATCGTTGGCCGGCGGTGCCTGGCGGGTTTGCTGAGTGGCGGGGGCTAAAGGTTGCTGGCTGAGGTGGTTGTTGAGTTCTCCGAGAATCTGCATGGGGTCCTGGCCCGTGAGCAGACCGATGCCGACGATCAACACGACGGCGCCCAGGCTCAAGCCTTTGCCACCGCCGAAACGCAGACCGCCACTCCCGGCATTGCTGTCATCGCGAGCATCCACCACGTTGTCGCTGCGCCGTCCTTTTCTCCAGAGCATGTGGGAATCCTCTTGTTGCTGTCGCAATGAGTGTTGCTGCTGGGGCAGGTGAGCGCCAGTCCGGTCGTCAGGCCGTTTCGGCCAGCCACTTGACGCTTTTTCATCCAGGGAGAATACTCGGTAAAAATTCATATAGATGACTGGATAACTACAAGAATGAATGCCCTTTCCAGCGACGAACGCCTGCCCCTTTATCAACGTCTGCGTGACGAACTGGCCCGGCAAATAGCCAATAACCGCTGGCGCCCGGGCGAGGCGATTCCCACCGAAACGGTGCTGGCCGGCGAGTACCAGCTGTCCATCGGTACCGTGCGCAAGGCCATCGACAAGCTGGTGGAGGAGGGCATTCTCGAACGCCATCAAGGCCGCGGCACCTTTATCCGTCGCCCGCAGTTCCAGTCTTCGCTGTTCCGCTTCTTCCGCTTCCAGACCCTGGCCGGTGAACGCCAGGTCCCCGAAAGCCGAATCCTCAATATCGATTCCCTGCCCGCGCCCTCCGCCGTCAGCCAGGCCCTGGGGCTGCCGCCCGAGGCCGAGGTTATCCGTATGGTCCGTCTGCGACTGCTGGAAGGCGCGCCGGTGCTGGCCGAGGAAATCTGGCTGCCCAAGGGGCCGTTCCAGGCGCTGCTGAGCGCCGATCTGGACCAGCAGGGGCCGCTGCTCTATCCGATCTACGAGGAACTCTGCGGCCAGGTCGTCGCCTGTGCCGAGGAAACCCTTACCGCCGAAGCCGTGGGCGAGGTCCATGCGCGGTTGTTGCAGATCGAGGCCAACAGCCCGGTGGTGGTGATCGAGCGACTGGCCCGCGACTACGCCGGCCAGCCGCTGGAGTGGCGGCGCTCCCGTGGCCAGGCCAGCCACTTCCGCTACAGCGTCGAGATTCGCTGAGCCCTGACCCGCTCCCCGTTCACCTATAAGGATAAGAAATCATGTTCAGTTGGTATCGCGATATCACCTCGAGGGAGCGCAAGACATTCTGGGCCTGCTTTGGCGGCTGGTCCCTGGATGCGCTGGAAGTGCAAATGTTCGGCCTGGCGATTCCCGCGCTGATCGCCGCCTTCGCCCTGAGCAAGGGCGATGCCGGGTTGGTCAGCGGCGTGACCCTGATCAGTTCGGCCATCGGTGGCTGGCTCGGCGGCACGCTGTCCGACCGCTATGGCCGGGTCCGAACGCTGCAATGGATGATCCTCTGGTTCTCGTTGTTCACCTTTCTTTCGGCCTTTGTCACCAGCTTCAATCAGTTGCTGATCGTCAAGGCGCTGCAAGGCTTTGGCATCGGCGGCGAGTGGGCGGCGGGCGCGGTGCTGATGGCCGAGACCATCCAGGCCCGGTTCCGCGGCAAGGTCATGGGCGCGGTTCAGAGCGCCTGGGCGATCGGCTGGGGCGCGGCGGTCGGGGTGTTTACGCTGATCTATACCTTCGTGCCCGAGGCCATGGCCTGGCGCGTGATGTTCCTCGTGGGCCTGTTGCCGGCGCTGCTGGTGATTTATGTGCGGCGCAGCGTGGTCGAGCCCGACAGCGCGCAACGCCAGGCCAAGGCCCAGAGCCGTGGTTTGTTGGCTTCGATGGCGGCGATCTTCCGTCCCGAGTTGCTGCGGGTGACGCTGCTCGGCGGCATCCTCGGTCTGGGGGCGCACGGTGGTTATCACGCGGTGATGACCTGGCTGCCGACCTTCCTCAAGACCGAACGCAACCTTTCGGTGTTGAGTTCTGGCGGCTACCTGGCGGTGATCATCGTGGCGTTCTGGTTCGGCTGTGTGGTCAGCGGTCTGTTGCTGGACCGTATCGGCCGGCGCAAGAACATCATCCTCTTCGCCTTCTGTTGCGTGATCACGGTGCAGTGCTATCTGTTCCTGCCGTTGAGCAATACCCAGATGCTGTTCCTCGGCTTCCCCCTGGGCTTTTTCGCCGCCGGGATCCCGGCCAGCCTGGGGTCGTTCTTCAATGAGCTGTATCCGGCGGATGTCCGTGGTGCCGGCGTGGGCTTTTGCTACAACTTCGGTCGTGTGCTGTCGGCGGTGTTCCCGTTCATGGTCGGGCATATGAGCGAGTCGATGTCCCTGGGTTCGGCCATCGGTATCGATGCGGGGATCGCCTACGGCGTGGCGGTGCTGGCCGCATTGGCGCTGCCGGAAACCAAGGGCCGCAATCTGCAGGAGGCTGTGCCGGAAGTCGCGTCGGCCAAGGGCGCAGATGCCCGCCAATTATCCTGAGAGCACCACGTAACTTGTAGGAGCAGGGCTTGCCCGCGAAGGCGTCTTGACAGGCAACGCCAGGCTCAAGGGCCTCATCGCCACAAGACCTGCGTTCAGACGTGATTCAACTTTATATCGCGCCGCCCTGTGCGGTGCTTCAGCCATAGATGAGTTCCATGCCCGAGACTTGCCCACTGCCGATTCGCGGCATCGATGCCCATGCCCATGTTTTCGAACGCGGCCTGGGGCTTGCGACCGTGCGCCGTTATGCACCGGATTACGACGCCACGCTGGAAACGTATCTGCAGCACTTGCAGCGCAACGGCCTGAGCCACGGCGTGCTGGTGCAACCGAGTTTCCTCGGAACCGACAACAGCTATCTGCTGGCAGCATTGCAGCAGGAGCCCGAACGGTTGCGCGGGGTGGTGGTGGTCGAGCGCGATATTGCCCTCAGCGAGTTGGAGCGGATGGCCGGACTCGGCGTGGCGGGCGTTCGCCTGAACCTGATGGGGCAGCCATTGCCGGACTTCTCCGGCGCGTCGTGGCAGGTGTTTTTCGGCCATTTACGCCGCCTCGACTGGCATGTCGAAGTACACCGTCAACTGGAGGATCTGCCGGCTTTGGTCGAGCCGTTGCTGGCGCTGGGTTGCAAGGTGGTGGTGGATCATTTCGGCCGTCCCGATGCACGGCTCGGGGCCGGGCAACCGGCTTTTGCCCGTCTGCTTGAACTGGGTGAAAGCGGGCGCTTGTGGATCAAGGTTTCGGGTATTTACCGGCTGGGCGGGACGCCGATGGAAAACCTGCATTTCGCCGAGAAGGCCTTGTCGTTGATGCTGCAAACCCTGGGGCCGGACCGTTTGTTGTGGGGCAGCGATTGGCCGCATACGCAGCATGAGCAGGAGGTAGGTTTCAGCTCGGAGCTTGATCGTCTGCGTCGTCTGGCCTGCGCCGCGCCGTTACGTCAGCATCTGCTGTGCAATACGGCGGCGGAGTTGTTCGGCTTCGTGAAGGACTGAACACGACGATATCTTTGCGTTGGAACCCGATCTGTAGGAGCCGGCTTGCTGGCGATAGCGATTTTCCAGGCGACGACGATGTCGCCCATCAGATCGCATCGCCAGCAAGCCGGCTCCTACAGGTGATGTGACGGTCAGCGACGAGTCAGCAACACCCCGGATTCCATATGATGGGTCCAGGGGAATTGATCGAACAGCGCGCAGCGTTCGATGCGGTGGGTATCGTGCAACTGCGCGATATTCGCCGCCAGAGTCTCCGGGTTGCAGGAGATGTACAGGATATTGTCGAAGCGCCGGGTCAGCTCGCAGGTGTCCGGGTCCATGCCGGCACGCGGTGGGTCGACGAATACGCTGCCGAACTCATAGCTTTTCAGGTCGATGCCGTGCAGGCGCCGGAACGGGCGAACCTCGTTCAGTGCTTCGGTCAACTCCTCGGCGGACAGGCGCACCAGGGTGACGCTGTCCACGCCGTTTTCGTCGAGGTTGCTCAAGGCCGCATTCACCGAGGTCTTGCTGATCTCGGTGGCCAGTACCTTGCGCACCCGGGTCGCCAGCGGCAGGGTGAAGTTGCCGTTGCCGCAATACAACTCCAGCAGATCGTCGGAACGCTCGCCCAGGGCTTCATAGGCCCAGTTGAGCATCTTCTGGTTCACCGTGCCGTTGGGCTGGGTAAAGGCACCCTCCGGTTGCCGGTAGCTGAAGGTGCGCCCGGCAATCTCGAATTTCTCCACCACGTAGTCGTGGCCGATCACCACGCGCTTGCCCTTGGAACGGCCGATGATGCTGACCCCAAGGTCGGCGGCCAGCTGCTCGGCGGCGGTCTGCCAGTGCTCGTCCAGCGGACGGTGATAGCACAGGGTGATCATCGCATCGCCCGCCAGGGTGGTCAGGAACTCCACCTGGAACAGCTTGTGGCTCAGGGGCGCGCTGGCTTGCCAGGCGGCCTTGAGCTTGGGCATCAGTTCATTGATGCGCAGGCTGGCGATGGGGAATTCCTCGATCAGGATCGGCGTGCGCTTGTCGTCCTGGGAAAACATCGCGTAGTGGCGTTCGCCCGCTTCGCGCCAGAGGCGGAACTCCGCCCGCAGGCGGAAGTGCTGCAAGGGCGAGTCGAACACCCGCGGCTCGGGGGCGTCGAACGGCGCCAGCAGGTCGCGCAAGCGCGCGACCTTGTCTTCGAGCTGAGCGGTGTAGGTGTTGGAGTCAAAAGTCATGCGTTGAACCAGCCCAGCTTGATCACGAACAGTATCGACAGAATCACCAGCGCCGGGTTCAGTTCGCGGGCGCGACCGGACAGCAGCTTGATCGCGGTCCAGGCAATGAAGCCGAACGCGATGCCATTGGCGATGGAATAGGTGAACGGCATGGCCAGGGCGGTGACCACCACGGGGGCGGCTTCGGTGATGTCCTCCCAGTTGATTTCCGCCAGGCCCGAAGTCATCAGCACGGCGACGAACAGCAGCGCCGGTGCGGTGGCGAACGCCGGGACGCTGCCGGCCAGCGGGGCGAAGAACAACGCCAGGAGGAACAGCACGGCCACCACCACGGCGGTCAGGCCGGTACGGCCGCCGGCACTGACGCCCGCCGCCGATTCAATGTAGCTGGTGGTGGTCGAGGTGCCCAGCAGCGAGCCGGCCATGGCGGCGGTGCTGTCGGCGATCAGCGCGCGACCCATTTTCGGCATGTGGCCGTCCTTGCCCATCAACCCGGCGCGCTTGGCGACGCCGATCAGGGTGCCGGAGTTGTCGAACAGGTCGACGAACAGGAAGGCGAAGATCACGCTGACCAGGCCGATGTCCAGGGCGCCCTTGATGTCCAGCTGCAGGAAGGTCGGGGCCAGCGATGGCGGTGCCGAGACGATCCCGCCGAACGGGCTGAAGCCCATCAGGATCGAGACGATGGTCACGCCGAGGATGCCGATCAGCACCGCGCCACGGACTTTCAGGGCGTCCAGGGCGACGATGGCGGCGAAGCCCAGGGTCGCGAGGATCGGTGCCGGCTGCTTGAGGTCACCGAGGCCGACCATGGTCGCCGGGTTGCTCACCACGATGCCGGCGTTGTGCAGGGCGATCAGCGCCAGGAACAGGCCGATACCGGCGGCAATCGCCGAACGCAGCGGCAGCGGGATGCTGTTGATGATCCATTCGCGGATGCGGAAGATCGACAGCACGAAGAAGCACACCGCCGAGATGAAGACCGCTCCCAGCGCGACTTGCCAGGTATGGCCCATGTGCAGGACCACGGTGTAGGTGAAGAAGGCGTTCAGGCCCATGCCCGGTGCGAGGGCGATCGGGTAGTTGGCGATCAGGCCCATGACCGTCGAGCCGAAGGCCGCGGCCAGGCAGGTGGCGACAAACACCGCGCCCTTGTCCATGCCCGTTTCGCCGAGGATGCTCGGGTTGACGAACAGAATGTAGGCCATGGCCAGGAAGGTGGTGACGCCCGCGAGTATCTCGGTGCGTACATTGGTGTTGTGTGCCTTGAGTTGAAACAGCCTTTCCAGCATCTCTGCTCCCCCGTGGCGCACTCGGCGCCGTGAATGAATCGATCCCCAAACAGCCAAGCACAGACTCTAGCGGCCTGATGAGCTTCTGTCTGTGGAAAAAAGCCGCGCATCATACCAGTGGTTTGTGCCGGTTGGCTGCGCGTTGCAAGCAAGATGCCAGGACATGGGCAAAAAATTTGTCCTGGCGCGGGGCATCGGTGTCGTCGCCGAGTCCATCAGGCATACTGCTGGCTCCTTTCGGAGGGATTTATGAGCAGTCGAGTGAAGAGTCTGGTCCTGGGTATGGGCCTGGTGATGGCCAGTACAGTGCTGACGGCGTCTGCCGCGCCGGCCCAGGCGTTGATCGGCGTCGGCCTCTATACGGTGGTGTCCAAGGGCTGTGTCGAGGACGTATCCGACGGTCGCACGCAAACCCAATGCGCCCATCGCGGGCCGATCACCGTGACAGTGGTGGAGTCGGGTTATGGGCACGGCCTGCTGGCCTTTCTCAACGGTGTCCCCCTGACATACGCCACGCGCAGTTCACTCTGTGAATTCCAACGGCCATTCGCACCTTGTACCAGTGGCAAGGTGGTGGGTTACAAATTCACCTATGTGTTTGAGCTGGACAGCCAGCAGGTCGGCACTTTCGTCGTCGCCGATCGTTCGCTGACGGCGCCGGTGCGGACCCTGGGGGCGGAAATTCAAATCGCCGCCTACTAAGCGACTTTCGCAGGCTCGGCCGCTTGTGCCGGTTGACCCGGGGCTTCGTGCATACGGTCGCGTCGGGCCAGGGTCGGAAACAGTTTCATCCAGCTCCCGGTGATCACCAGGGTGCCGATACCGCCCATCACCACGGCGGGCACGGTGCCGAACCAGTTGGCCGTCAATCCTGACTCGAACTCGCCGAGCTGGTTGGAGGCGCCGATAAACAGCCCGTTCACGGCGCTGACCCGGCCGCGCATCTCGTCCGGGGTTTCCAGTTGCACGAAGGACGCACGGATCACCATGCTGATCATGTCCGCCGCGCCCAGCACCACCAGCACCGCCAGGGAGAACCAGAACGAGGTCGACAGGCCGAAGGCGATGGTCGCCACGCCGAACACGCCGACGGCGGTGAACATGATCCGCCCGACCTTGCGCTCCACCGGGAAGCGCGCCAGCCACAGCGACATCAGCAGGGCGCCCACCGCCGGGGCCGAGCGCAACAGGCCCAGGCCCCAGGCGCCGGTCAGCAGGATGTCCTTGGCGAATACCGGCAGCAGGGCCGTGGCACCGCCCAGCAGCACGGCGAACAGGTCCAGGGAAATCGCCCCGAGAATGTCCGGGCGACTGCGGATAAACCGAATCCCCGCCAACAGCGAATGCAGGGTGGCCTTGCCCTTGTTCAGGGCGGTCTGCCGCGCCGGCAGGTTGAGCATCAGCAGGCAGGCGATCGCATACAGGGCCACGGTGGGCCCATAGACCCAGACACTGCCCAGGGCATAGAGCAAACCACCGAGGGCCGGGGCGACGATGGTCGCCAGTTGCTGGGCCGACTGCGCGGCGGCCACGGCGCGCGGGAACAGCGCCGCCGGGACGATGGACGGCAACAGCGCCTGGGTGGTGGGCATTTCGAAAGAGCGCGCCGCCCCCAGCAGGAACGCCAGGATAAAGATCATTTCCCGGGTCACGTGGTGGGTCGCGCTGCCGATGGCCAGGCTCAGGGCGATCAGCGCCTGCAACGACTGGCACAGCGCCGAGACGTAGCGCCGGTCGTAGCGGTCGGCGACATGGCCGGTGTGCAGCATGAACAGCAGCCGCGGGGCAAACTGCACCAGACCCGCCAGGCCCAGGTCCAAGACATTGCCGGTCAGTTGGTAGAGGTTCCAGCCGATGGCCACGGTGAGCATCTGGAAGCCGCTGGCGGTAAAGATCCGCGCCAGCCAGAAAGCCAGGAACGGACGGTGGTGGCGCAACAGCAACGGCGTGGTGTCGGGCATCGGGGGCTCGGTCGGGGCGTGGGGAAAGCAGAGGTTATCATTTGGGTGTAACAAGAAGTTGCCAGATTGCACGGGTTTTTTGCGGATCAGAAGGGCATCTGAGCTGAGACAACCTGTCACGCGGCAAAAGACCACGCAGGCAGCTCGTCGGAATGGGACTACTCTTTCAACGTTGATTGATCCGGATCAATACCTGACAGAGGAAACATTATGTTCGGTTTGGAGGCGCTCGATCTCGCCCGAATCCAATTCGCGTTTACCATCTCCTTCCATATCCTGTTCCCGGCGATCACCATCGGCCTGGCGAGTTACCTGGCGGTACTCGAAGGCTTGTGGCTGAAGACGCACAACGATACCTACCGCGATCTGTACCATTTCTGGTCGAAGATCTTTGCCGTCAACTTCGGCATGGGCGTGGTCTCCGGGTTGGTCATGGCCTATCAGTTCGGGACCAACTGGAGTCGCTTCTCCGACTTCGCCGGTGCGGTCACCGGGCCGTTGCTGACCTATGAAGTGCTCACGGCGTTCTTCCTCGAAGCCGGTTTCCTCGGCGTGATGCTGTTCGGTTGGAACCGCGTCGGACGGGGCCTGCATTTCTTCTCCACGGTAATGGTGGCCATCGGTACGCTGGTCTCGACCTTCTGGATTCTCTCGTCCAACAGCTGGATGCAGACGCCCCAGGGCTACGAAATCATCGACGGCCGGGTGATCCCGGTGGACTGGTTTGCGGTGGTGTTCAACCCATCCTTCCCTTATCGGCTGATGCACATGGCCACGGCGGCCTTTGTCGCGACAGCGTTTTTCGTCGGCTCGTCGGCGGCCTGGCACCTGTTGCGCGGACGCGATAATCCGGCGATCCGCACCATGCTCTCGATGGCCATGTGGATGGCACTGATCGTCGCGCCGATCCAGGCGGTGATCGGTGACTTCCACGGCCTCAACACCCTCAAGCACCAGCCGGCGAAGATTGCCGCCATCGAAGGCCACTGGGAGAACGTCGGCAACGAACCGACCCCGCTGATCCTCTTCGGCCTGCCGGACATGAAAGCCGAGAAGACCCGCTTCGCCGTGGAGATTCCCTACCTGGGCAGCCTGATCCTGACCCACAGCCTGGACAAACAGGTGCCGGCCCTCAAGGAGTTCCCGCCGCAAGACCGGCCGAATTCGACCATTGTGTTCTGGTCGTTCCGGGTCATGGTCGGCCTGGGTTTCCTGATGATCTTCACCGGGCTCTGGAGCCTGTGGCTGCGCAAGCGTGATCGCCTCTACAGCAACCGTACCTTCTTGTACCTGGCGCTGTGGATGGGACCTTCGGGCCTGATCGCGATCCTGGCCGGCTGGTTCACCACGGAGATCGGTCGTCAGCCCTGGGTGGTCTACGGCCTGATGCGCACGGCGGATGCTTCGTCCGGGCACACCTTGGTGCAAATGAGCATCACCCTGGCGCTGTTCGTCGTGGTCTATTTCTCGCTGTTCGGTGCCGGCCTGGGCTACATGATGCGCCTGGTGCGCAAAGGGCCGAAAACCAACGAAGGGGCCGAGTCGAGCCACGGTGGTCCCGGCCAGCAACGTACGCCGGCCCGTCCGCTCTCCGCCGCCGATGATGGCGCCGAAGATGCTCACCACCTGAACAAGGGGAACTGAGTCATGGGTATTGATCTTCCGCTGATCTGGGCCGTGATCATCATCTTCGGCATCATGATGTACGTGGTCATGGATGGGTTCGACCTGGGGATCGGCATTCTCTTCCCCTTCATCAAGGACGACCGTGACCGCGATGTGATGATGAACACCGTCGCGCCGGTCTGGGACGGCAACGAAACCTGGCTGGTGCTCGGTGGCGCGGCCTTGTTCGGCGCGTTTCCGCTGGCCTATTCGGTGGTGCT
Source organism: Pseudomonas sp. MWU13-2862 (assembly GCF_023242495.1). Lineage (NCBI taxonomy): Bacteria > Pseudomonadati > Pseudomonadota > Gammaproteobacteria > Pseudomonadales > Pseudomonadaceae > Pseudomonas > Pseudomonas sp. MWU13-2862. The sequence continues at coordinate 114,398 of NZ_JALMEZ010000006.1, forward strand.
GTCGGCGCTCTACCTGCCATTGATCCTGATGCTGATCGGGCTGATCTTTCGTGGCGTGGCCTTTGAGTTCCGCTTCAAGGCCAAGGAGCACAAGCGGCATATCTGGGACAAGGCGTTTATCGGTGGTTCACTGACCGCGACCTTTTTCCAGGGCGTGGCGCTGGGGGCTTTCATCGATGGTATTCCGGTGGTCAATCGCCAGTTCGCCGGCGGCTCTCTGGATTGGTTGACGCCCTTCACGCTGTTCTGTGGCGTGGCGCTGGTGGTGGCCTATGCCTTGCTCGGCTGCACCTGGCTGATCATGAAGACCGAGGGCAAGTTGCAGGAGCAGATGCATGACCTGGCGCGGCCCCTGGCCTATGTGGTGTTGGCGGTGATCGGGGTGGTCAGTCTCTGGACGCCCCTGGCCCATGCCGAGATCGCCGCGCGCTGGTTTACCTTGCCGAACCTGTTCTGGTTCCTGCCGGTGCCGATCCTGGTGCTGGTGACGCTGTACGGCTTGCTCCGGGCGGTGGCGCGTAACGCCCACTACACGCCGTTCCTGCTGACCCTGGCGCTGATTTTCCTGGGGTATAGCGGCTTGGGCATCAGCCTGTGGCCGAATATCGTGCCGCCGTCGATCTCGATCTGGGACGCCGCCGCGCCGCCGCAAAGCCAGGGCTTCATGCTGGTGGGGACGCTGTTCATCATCCCGTTCATCCTGGGCTACACCTTCTGGAGCTACTACGTGTTCCGCGGCAAGGTGACCCACGAGGATGGTTATCACTAGGGGAGTGTGCCCGCTCCGTGCAGGAGTGGGCTCGTTCGCGATGGCGTCCTGTGGAACGTCAGCGGATTTGAGAGACGAGGATTGGGTTTATGACAGGCAAACCTTCTTTGCACGAGATCGAGGCGGCGGAAAAGAAACCGCTCTGGCAACGTATTGGCTGGCTGGTGATTATCTGGACTGGGAGTGTGCTGGCATTGTTCGTGGTCGCGAGCCTGATGCGGCTGTTCATGAATGCGGCGGGGTTGACCACGCACTAGCCGATCTTTGTGGTGGTATTGAGGGCCCTTTCGCGGGCAAGCCCTGCTCCTACAGTACGGTGCCGAACACAGACTCTGCGTACGACATCAAATTGTAGGAGCAGGGCTTGCCCGCGAAGCTTTTGACGTTCGGTTACTTGCGCGCCTTGAGAATCACGAACTTGGGCGTCGCCGCCACTTGTTCGACCCCCCGGAACAACCGCGCCAGCTTGCTGTGATAACCCAGGTGGCGGTTGCCGACGATATACAGCGCGCCACCCACCACCAGGGCTTCACGGGCCTGCTGGAACATCCGCCAGGCGAGGAAGTCGCCGACCACCTGCTGCTGGTGGAAGGGCGGGTTGCACAACACCACGTCCAATGATTGCGGCGCTTGCCCGGCCAGTCCGTCGCCCGCGTGGATTTGCGCCTCGCGCTCGCCCAACGTTGCCCGCCAGTTTTCCCGCGCCGACTGCACGGCCATGAACGACTCATCCACCAGGGTGTACTGGGCCTGGGGGTTTTGCAGGGCGCTGGCGATCGCCAATACCCCGTTGCCGCAGCCCAGGTCCGCGACCTGCGCGCTACCCAGGTTGCCCGGCAGATGGGGCAGGAAGGCCCGGGTGCCGATGTCCAGGCCTTCGCGGCAGAACACATTGGCGTGGTTGAGCAGCTCGATGGCCGGTTCGTCGAGCCGGTAGCGCGTCGGGTAGGGCGATACGGCCGGCTCCCGGGCCTCGGGCGTGGCGATCAGCAAGCGGGCCTTCTTCACCGCCAGGGACGCCTGCACCGGGCCGATATAACGCTCCAGCAGATCGCCGGCGGCCCTGGGCAGGTGCTTGATCATGGCGCCGGCGATCACCTGGGCGCCCGGTGCCAGCTGGCCTTGCAGGCGAATCAGCTGTTCTTCCAGCAGCGCGAGGGTCTTCGGCACCCGGATCAACACCCGGTCGAAGGGCCCGGCCCAGGTCTCGCTGGCGGGGATATGCGGCACCGCGTCGAAGGCCTGGCCGTTACGCACCAGGTTCTTTTCCAGCGCCAGGGCACCGAGGAACGAGTCGCCGCTGCTGGTCACCCGCACCTGTCCGGCCAGGCTGCTGGCCAGGGCGCCGAAGCTGTCGTTGAGCACCAGCACCCGGGTCTCGGCCGACACGCCCTGCTCGGCCAGATGCGCGAGCAGGTACTCATCCGCAGCATCGAAGGCTTGCAGGGGCTCGTTCTGTTGTTCGGGCTGGCGGATCAGGTCGAGTCGGGCAAACGGGCTTTCTAGCAGGGGCATGGAGGGCTCTGGAGCGTCGATGTTGCCTCGTCACAGGTCAGGACAGGACAAGCGGGAAGAGAAGTTCGAAGGATTTTACGTGGGTTTGGCGCGGATTGCCTGTTTCTTCTGAGGGCAGGTCCTTCTGCCTGGTCGCTCCGTGCTCGTTCAGAAAAGCAGCCCTGATTTGGCGGCACACAAGACGGCGGAAGCTTTGTTGTTGACCCCGAACTTCCTCATGATCGTGCTCATGTGAAAACCCACGGTGCGCGTGGTCAGGTGGAGAATGTCGGCAATCTCGGAGGCGGTCTTGCCTTCCGCGGTCCACTTCATGATCTCGGCTTCGCGCGGCGACAACGGGTAGCTGTTGTCCGACCGTGGGGTCGGCAGCAGCTTGTCTGCCAGCGCTGAATGCAGCCAGTTGCACAGCCAGAGCACTTGCCCTGCCTTGCTGTAGAACTCATCGGTGGTAATCGGGACCGAATTGCGCGCCAGACTCAAGGTACTGACGATGCCGCGAACGTCATGGACGGACTGTGAGCATCCTTGTCTCAACCCATGCTCTTGCATGTCTCTCCAGAGTGTTGGGGTGGATTGAAAGACCTCCGGGGACCAGAGGATCGGGAACACCGAACGATGACAGTGGAAAACCAACGGATCGATCGTTTGGTAGTTGTTGCGCTGATAGCATCTGTTCCATTCACTTGGGTAGTTGTTGAAGCTTGTGCTGTTTGTTTGATGGCTTCCGAGTAAGGTGGTCATTCTGAATGATACGTAGGTGAAACCTATTTGCATGGCCAGATTGAAAACTGCGTTGAAGATTGCTTGTTCTTCTTTTTCACTCATGAGCTGATGCAGTTGATTGTCCTGCCAGTTCTCCATTGAGGTGCCCTTCCGTGATTGCGTGTAACGGTCGAAGGTGACGGGAATAGTGTAGGAAAGATCCGTATTGCGGGCCGATGTTTTTTGCTCTCCGATGATATTTTTATCGACTTTAAAAAAATGCAGTTATCGCGCGTCGTGCGGTAATTGGGGCGGTTTGCTATCATTTTGGAGTCTACCCTAGCTGAGGGTGTTGGTGTGAGCCGTGCCTTTGCGGACTTTGCAAGAGTTTCTATTTGTGAGCACTTACGAGATGCAGGTCGAAATATTTTATATAAGCTGTTGTTTTTAGTTGTATGTGTACGTTGGTGATCAATACGTATAAGTTTTCCAATAATCCTATACCAACACAAAGTACCGGTGTTTCTCCCATGGACTTTGCGCGACACTGACGTTCACTGCCTTACGGAGAACGCCATGACTGCCAGCGCCGAGAAGTTCACCCGCCAGGTCCTGCGCGATGTCCAGCCCTTGACCCCCAGCCTGTTCACCTTGCGTGCCAGTCGTGATGCCGGCTTTCGTTTTCGAGCCGGCCAGTTCGCCCGCCTTGGGGTGAGCAAGGCCGACGGTAGTGTCGTGTGGCGGGCTTATTCGATGGTGTCCTCACCCCATGACGAGTTCCTCGAATTCTTTTCCATTGTCGTGCCCGAGGGCGAATTCACCAGCGAGCTGAGTCGTCTGCGCGAGGGCGACACCTTGCTGGTGGACAAACAGGCATTTGGCTACCTGACCCTGGACCGTTTCGTCGACGGGCGTGACCTCTGGTTGCTGGCCACCGGCACCGGCATCGCACCGTTCCTGTCGATCCTGCAGGATTTCGAGGTCTGGGAGCGCTTCGAGCGGATCATCCTGGTCTACAGTGCCCGCGAGGCGGCGGAGCTGGCCTATGGGGAACTGATCGCCGGCCTGGCCGGGCGCGATTACCTGGCCGAGCACGGCCACAAACTGCAGTTCATTGCCACGGTGACCCGCGAGCAGTGTCCGGGTCTGTTGAACGGACGCATCACTCACTTGATCGAGAACGGCGAGCTTGAACGGGTGGCGGGCGTGGCGCTGTCACCCGAGCATTCACGGGTGATGCTGTGCGGCAACCCACAGATGATCGATGACACCCGGGCACTGCTCAAGCAACGGGGCTTGCAGCTCAGTCTGAGCCGGCGCCCCGGGCAGGTGGCGGTAGAGAACTATTGGTAGGGCGACACTGCGTTGTGGCAGTCAGGGCTTGTTGGCCTGGGCCTTGAGCAGGTCGCGGATCTCACCCAGCAGTTCCTCTTCCTTGGTCGGGATTGGCGGCACGGTCGGGGCTACCGCCTCTTCGCGCTTGAGCCGGTTGATGGCCTTGACCCCCATGAAAATGGCGAAGGCGACGATGATGAAGTCGATGCAGCTCTGAATGAATTTGCCATAGGCCAGGACCACGGCTGGCACATTGCCGTCGGAGGCTTTCAAGGTAATGGCCAGGGCACTGAAGTCGACCCCGCCGATGAGCAGCCCGATCGGAGGCATCACCACGTCGCCGACAAACGACGAAACGATCTTGCCGAAGGCCGCGCCGATGATGATACCGACGGCCATGTCGACCACATTGCCCTTGACCGCGAAGGCCTTGAACTCACTGAGCACGCTCATAGGTTATTCCTTGTTACAGATGAGTGGAGTGATCGCAGTGTAATGGAGCCGCGCGGATCTTGCAGGATGCGCGGAGCCGGCTGCGCTTGCTCTAATCGACCGGTTGCCCGGGGAAAAGTTTGCAAAGTGCCAGCAATCGCGCGAAATACACGCCCTGGCGGCGGATGGCCCGTCTATTTTCTCAATCGACCTCTTCAGGCTTTTCTATTTAGAGAACCGGGCTTCAGTCACTAGCCTCTGGTCAGCGCATTGGAATGCGCTCTACAAAAACCAGAGGAGTCCGACATGAACATCATTCCTGCCCTTGGAAGCGTTTCTTCAAGGCGCGTGCTGTGCGTCTTGAGCGCCAGCCTGCTATCCCTGTCCGTCCACGCCGCGACCCTGACCCGTGATAACGGTGCCGCGGTCGGCGATAACCAGAACTCGCAGACCGCCGGTGCCGCCGGGCCGGTGCTGCTGCAGGACGTGCAACTGATCCAGAAACTCCAGCGCTTCGACCGTGAACGTATTCCGGAGCGTGTGGTGCATGCGCGCGGCACCGGTGCCCATGGCACCTTTACCGTCACCGATGACCTGAGCGACCTGAGCAAGGCCAAGGTCTTTGCCGCCGGCAGTGCCACGCCGGTATTCGTGCGTTTCTCCGCAGTGGTGCACGGTAATCATTCGCCGGAAACCCTGCGCGACCCGCGCGGCTTTGCCACCAAGTTCTATACCAGCGAAGGCAACTGGGACCTGGTGGGCAACAACTTCCCGACCTTCTTCATTCGCGATGCCATCAAGTTCCCGGACATGGTGCATGCCTTCAAGCCCGATCCGCGGACCAATCTCGATGACGACTCGCGGCGCTTCGACTTTTTCTCCCATGTCCCTGAAGCCACTCGCACGCTGACCGAGCTGTACTCGGACTCCGGCACGCCGGCCAGTTACCGGGAGATGGATGGCAACGGTGTGCACGCCTACAAGTTGATCAATGCCAAGGGCGACGTGCATTACGTCAAGTTCCATTGGAAGAGTCTGCAAGGGATTCGAAACTTGGATCCAAAATCGGTGGTCGAAGTGCAGGGCAAGGATTACAGCCATATGACCCACGATCTGGTGGCGCATATCAACAAGGGCGAGTTTCCTAAGTGGGATCTTTATGTCCAGGTCCTGAAGCCAGAGGACCTGGGCAAGTTCGACTTCGATCCGCTGGACGCCACCAAGATCTGGCCGGGGGTGCCTGAGCGCAGGGTCGGGCAGATGGTGCTGGATCGTAACCCGGCGAATGTCTTCCAGGAAACCGAGCAGGTGGCCATGGCCCCGGCCAACCTGGTGCCGGGTATCGAGCCGTCCGAGGACCGGCTGTTGCAGGGCCGGGTCTTTTCCTATGCCGATACCCAGATGTATCGCCTGGGGCCGAACGCGCTGCAGTTGCCGATCAACGCGCCGAAAGTCGCGGTCAACAACGGCAATCAGGATGGGGTGATGAACAGCGGCCACAGCAGCACCGGGGTGAATTACCAGCCCAGCCGCCTGTTGCCTCGCGAGGAGCCGCAGGCGGCCCGCTACAGCCAGTTGGCCCTGGCGGGCAGCACCCAGCAGGCGAAGATCCAGCGCGAGCAGAACTTCAAGCAGGCCGGTGACCTGTACCGCTCCTACAGCAAGAAGGAAAAGCAGGACCTGATCGAGAACTTCGGCGGTTCCCTGGCGGACACCGACGACGAGAGCAAGCACATCATGCTGTCGTTTCTCTACAAGGCCGACCCGGAGTATGGCGCGGGGGTGACCAAGGTGGCCAAGGGTGACCTGGCACGGGTCAAGGCGTTGGCGGCGAAGCTGGCGGATTGAGGTCTGTCACTCAAGCCTGACCCGATCTTGAAAACACCACGGAACCTGTAGGAGCAGGGCTTGCCCGCGAAGCTTTTGGCGGCCTTGAGGGCGCCTTCGCGGGTAAGCCCACCGTGTTGAGCCGTCATTGCGGTGGCGCGAACGCTGTAGGAGCACCAACGATGCGTATTTATGCTTTCCTGCTTTTACTGACCTGTGCCTTCGGCGCTTCAGCCCAAGAGGCACCGGTTCCCACCGACCCTGCCGCCCTCCAGGCGCAGCTCAAGGATTACTATTTCGACGCCGCCCGCCGTGGCGACGTCGAGATGCTCAACACCTTTATCGACGCCGGCTACAGCCTCGATACCCAGGACGACCAGGGCTACACCGCGCTGATCCTGGCGGCCTATCACGGCCAGGGCCCGGCGGTCGAACGCCTGCTGGCCGCCGGAGCCAATGCCTGCACCCAGGACAAACGCGGCAACACCGCGTTGATGGGCGCGATCTTCAAGGGCGAGGTGAGCATCGCCCGGCGCCTGCTCGCCACCGACTGCAACCCGGACCAACGCAACGGCGCCGGCCAGACGGCGGCCATGTACGCCGGGTTGTTCAAACGTACCGGGTTGCTCGACGCCCTGGCGGCCAAAGGTGCCAACCTCGACGCCGAAGATCCCCTGGGCAATAGCGCGGCGCGTCTGGCGGACGGCGAAATCCGCACACCGGCGCCGCGCTGATCGCCGCCAGCTGAGCTATCATCGCGGTTTTGCGTGGGGGTTCAGATGGCCAAGGCCAAGCGCATGTACGGCTGCACCGAGTGCGGCGCGACCTTTCCCAAGTGGGCCGGCCAGTGCGGTGAATGCGGGGCCTGGAACACCCTGACCGAGACGATGGTGGAAAGCGGTGGTGCCGCGCCGCCCAGCGGTCGCACCGGCTGGGCCGGGCAACAGGCGCAGATCAAGACCCTGGCCGAAGTCAGCGTCGAGGAAATCCCGCGTTTTTCCACGGCGTCCGGGGAACTCGACCGAGTGCTCGGCGGCGGCCTGGTGGACGGCTCGGTGGTGCTGATCGGTGGCGACCCGGGCATCGGCAAGTCGACCATTCTGCTGCAGACCCTGTGTAATCTCGCCACGCGCATGCCGGCGCTGTATGTCACCGGCGAAGAATCGCAACAACAGGTCGCCATGCGCGCCCGGCGCCTGGGCCTGCCCCAGGACCAACTGCGGGTGATGACCGAGACCTGCATCGAAACCATCATTGCCACCGCCCGGGTGGAAAAACCCAAGGTCATGGTGATCGACTCGATCCAGACCATTTTCACCGAGCAACTGCAATCGGCACCGGGCGGCGTGTCCCAGGTCCGCGAGAGCGCGGCGCTGCTGGTGCGTTATGCGAAGCAGAGCGGCACGGCGATTTTCCTGGTCGGTCACGTGACCAAGGAAGGCGCCCTGGCCGGGCCGCGGGTGCTTGAGCACATGGTCGACACCGTGCTGTATTTCGAGGGTGAGTCCGATGGCCGCCTGCGCCTGCTGCGCGCTGTGAAGAACCGTTTTGGTGCGGTCAACGAACTGGGCGTGTTCGGCATGACCGACCGTGGCCTGAAGGAAGTCTCCAACCCCTCGGCGATTTTCCTGACACGGGCCCAGGAAGAAGTGCCGGGCAGTGTGGTCATGGCCACCTGGGAAGGCACCCGGCCGATGCTGGTGGAGGTGCAGGCCCTGGTGGACGACAGTCACCTGGCCAACCCGCGCCGGGTCACCCTCGGGCTGGACCCGAATCGCCTGGCGATGCTGCTGGCGGTCCTGCACCGCCATGGCGGGATTCCGACCCACGACCAGGATGTGTTCCTCAACGTCGTCGGCGGGGTCAAGGTCCTGGAGACCGCCTCGGACCTGGCGCTGCTGGCGGCGATCATGTCCAGCCTGCGCAACCGGCCATTGCCCCACGACCTGCTGGTGTTCGGCGAGGTCGGCCTGTCCGGCGAAGTGCGGCCGGTGCCCAGCGGCCAGGAGCGTCTTAAAGAGGCGGCCAAGCATGGTTTCAAGCGGGCCATCGTGCCCAAGGGCAATGCGCCGAAAGAAGCGCCGCCGGGGCTGGTGATCATCGCGGTGACGCGGTTGGAGCAGGCTTTGGATGCGTTGTTTGAATAATGATCGCTTCATCTATCAATCGACCTATTGGGAAGGGAGTCAAAGGATGAAAGGTTTCAACTCGGCCGTGCTGGGGTTGGGATTGGCCGTGTGGTGCGGCTTGGCAGGGGCGACAGAGGTGCCCGCCGGTTATCGCGTGGCCCAACAATTGCCGATCGATAACGGGCAGGTGTTGGAGATACTGGAGGACGTGCGGATGACTCCGGACCTGCATCGCGCCCTGTGGGGCAACGGTACGGAACCGGAAAGTATCGAGGACCAGGTGCTCGCCGCGGATGTCGAGAACAAGCCGTTCGTCGACGCCCAGGTGCGCTTGCTGGCGGCCTCCGGTGAGGCGCTGGAAAACAAAAGCCTGGGTTACCCGCTGGCCACGGTTGAGAAAGCCCCCCTGGTGGGCCTGCCGGCCCCGGCCTATTTCCTGACCATCGATGAAACGGCGCCGATGGGCACCTACAGCGGTCCGGCCACCCAGGTACTGATGCCGTCGACGGGCAAGCTCAACGCCACGGTCTATCGGACGGCGGAGGGCAAGAGCGAGGCGCTGTTCCTGGCCCAGACCGGCAAGGCGGCCTGGCAGGTCGGCGCGCCGACGGCGGACGGCGTGGCACAGATCCAGCAGGTGTCCTCATCGCCGGCGAGCGAGGATGAAGAGTTTGTCACCACCTACCGGACTTATCGGTTCAAGAACGGCGCCTGGCAATTGTCGTCGCGGCAAGAGGCGGGGTATTGGGACACCGAGAGCGATTTTCCGCAGCGCTCGGCGTTTCCCTGATGGTGCCGGTGCGGGTTTGCCAGTGATTGCGAGGGTGTACTCACCGCCGCATCGCCGGCAAGCCGGCTCCCACAATTTTTCTAGGGCTTTGTTTACAGCTCGATCAGGGCGCCCAGTTCCCGTTCGAGTTCCTCCGCGTCGGCCAGATTCAACTCGATCAGGCGCCGCAGGTGCTGGATCGATTCCAGGCCGATATGCAGGCACTTGAAGCCCAGGTGGTCTTTTTCCCGGTGCACCAGTTCGGCGTCCATTTCGACATGGGCGTTTGCCGCCAGGCGAATGTCGACGCGGAAGATGCCCTCGTTGCTGTCATCCCAAGTGCCGGGTCGCTGAAGTAGCAGCCCCTTGAGCGACAGGTCGATCAGATGCGCCGACCAGACGGTGGAGCCCTGGCTGAGGGTGGTGTCGGCGTCGAAATCAATACGTTTGAATTGGCGTCGATTGGAATGCGGGTCGCTCATGACGTGGCTCCTTGGCGTATTCATTGACTATAGCCTCCACAGCCAGCAGGAGCGAATGTATAGCCGGATACCAAACGATTTGTGCTGCCGTGGGCTAGGGTGGGTGGCCATTGCAAGCCATCGCGCAGGGGCAAAAAAGCCGTTCTCGAGCAATGTCGGGTATGGCCTTTGGCCCTGTTGGCGCTAAACTCAAGGTAGCTGTCTTTCTTGTCCTCTCTGGCTGGAATATAAAAATGAAAAATAATAATAGCCCGCTACGCCACCTACCCTGGCTGCTGCTGGCAATCGTTGGAGCATGCGCCCTGGGCGTAGTGGCCTTGCGCCGCGGCGAGGCGATCAACGCCTTGTGGATCGTGGTCGCCGCTGTGGCGATCTATCTGGTTGCCTATCGTTACTACAGTTTGTTCATCGCCAACAATGTCATGCAGCTCGATGCCAATCGGGCCACGCCGGCGGTGCTCAACAATGACGGTCTGGACTATGTGCCGACCAACAAACACATTCTTTTCGGTCACCACTTCGCGGCCATCGCCGGCGCGGGACCGTTGGTCGGGCCGGTGCTGGCGGCGCAGATGGGGTATCTGCCTGGCACGCTCTGGCTGATCGCCGGTGTGGTCCTGGCCGGTGCGGTGCAGGACTTTATCGTCCTGTTCCTCTCCACCCGCCGCAACGGTCGTTCCCTGGGCGATATGGTCCGCGAGGAAATGGGCCGCGTGCCGGGGACCATCGCCCTGTTCGGCTGTTTCCTGATCATGATCATCATCCTCGCGGTGCTGGCGCTGATCGTGGTCAAGGCACTGGCCGAGAGCCCATGGGGCATCTTCACGGTGATGGCGACCATCCCGATCGCGATGTTCATGGGCATCTACATGCGCTACATCCGCCCGGGCCGCATCGGTGAAATCTCCATTGTCGGCGTGCTCCTGTTGCTCGGCTCGATCTGGCTGGGCGGGCAGATTGCCGCCGACCCTGTGTGGGCCAAGGCCTTCAGCTTCACTGGCGTACAGATCACCTGGATGCTGGTCGGTTACGGTTTTGTGGCAGCAGTGTTGCCGGTCTGGCTGATCCTGGCGCCGCGCGACTACCTGTCGACCTTTCTCAAGATCGGCACCATCATCGCCCTGGCGATCGGCATCCTGATCACCATGCCCGTGCTGAAAATGCCGGCGCTGACCCAGTTCGTCGACGGCACAGGTCCGGTCTGGAAAGGCGGCCTGTTCCCGTTCCTGTTCATCACCATCGCCTGTGGTGCCGTCTCGGGCTTCCACGCGCTGATTGCCTCGGGGACCACGCCCAAGCTGCTGGACAAGGAAACCAACGCCCGCTACATCGGTTACGGCGGCATGCTGATGGAGTCCTTTGTGGCCATTATGGCGATGGTCGCCGCTTCGGTGATCGAGCCAGGCGTGTACTTCGCCATGAACAGCCCGGCGGCGGCGGTCGGCAGTGATGTGGTGACGGTGGCACAGACCGTCACCAGCTGGGGCTTTGCGATCACCCCTGACGCCCTGCTGGCCGTGGCCAAGGACATCGGTGAAACCACCGTGCTGTCACGTGCCGGCGGTGCGCCGACCCTGGCGGTCGGTATCGCGCAGATCCTCCACCATGTCCTCCCCGGTGAGAACAGCATGGCGTTCTGGTACCACTTCGCGATCCTGTTCGAGGCGCTGTTTATCCTGACGGCGGTGGATGCCGGTACCCGTGCCGGACGTTTCATGTTGCAGGATCTGCTCGGCTCCTTCGTCCCGGCGCTCAAGCGCACCGAGTCGTGGACCGCCAACCTGATCGCCACCGCCGGTTGCGTGGCCATGTGGGGTTACCTGCTGTACCAGGGCGTGATCGACCCGTTGGGCGGCATCAACACCTTGTGGCCGCTGTTCGGCATCTCCAACCAGATGCTGGCCGGTATCGCGCTGATGCTCGGCACCGTGGTGCTGATCAAGATGAAACGCCAGCGCTATATCTGGGTGACCTTGCTGCCTGCCGCCTGGCTGTTGATCTGTACCACCACCGCCGGCTTTATCAAGCTGTTCGATGCCAATCCGGCCATCGGTTTCCTTTCCCTGGCGAAGAAATACAGCGTAGCGTTGGAGGCAGGGCAGGTGATCGCCCCGGCCAAGGACATCAACCAGATGCAGCACGTGATCTTCAATGCCTATACCAACGCGGCGTTGACGGCACTCTTCCTGTTTGTGGTATTCAGTGTGCTGTTCTATGCCATCAAGGTCGGTGTCTCGGCCTGGGGCAACAAGGAACGCACGGACAAAGAAACCCCGTTCCAGGCCGTGCCTGAAGCGTAAAAGAGGAATACCGCCATGTTCAACGACCTGAGTCGCCTCGGTAAATACCTCGGTCAGGCCGCGCGCCTGATGGTCGGCATGCCCGACTACGACACCTACGTCGAGCATATGCAGAACAAGCACCCGGACAAGCCGGTCATGACCTACGAGGCGTTCTTCCGGGAACGCCAGGAAGCCCGTTATGGGGGCAAGGGCGGGCCGAAGTGCTGTTGACCCGGGTGGCGCTCTCTTGAGGGCGTACCGGGTTATTCAAGGCTGAACACTGTCACTGTGGGAGCCCGGCTTGCCGGCGATGGCGATCTTGCGGACGCCATCGCCGGCAAGCCGGGCTCCCATCGTTTTTTTAGCGTATGGGAGATTTCTGTTTGTCAGTTCCTATTCCTGTGACCGTCCTGAGCGGTTTCCTCGGCGCCGGCAAGACCACCTTGCTGCGCCATCTGCTCAAAGCCGAGCACGGCCTGAAAATCGCCGTGATCGAGAACGAATTCAGCGACGCCGGCATCGACACCCAACTGCTGGGTGCCGAGCCGGTGCAAGTGATGACGCTGTCCAACGGCTGCGTCTGCTGCACTATTCACACTGACCTGACCAAGGCCCTGTATCTGCTGCTGGAGCGCCTGGACAGCGGCGAAATCGCCTTCGACCGACTGGTGATCGAGTGCACCGGTCTGGCCGACCCGGCCCCGGTGGCGCAGACCTTTTTTATCGACGAGGAATTGCGCGAGCGTTATCTGCTCGACGGCATCATCACCCTGGTGGACGCGGCCCATGCCGAACATCATCTGACCCAGGCCATCGCCCAGGCGCAGATCGGTTTTGCCGACCGGCTGCTGGTGAGCAAGCGTGACCTGGTGGATGAAGCGACGTTTACGGCCTTGAGCGAACGGCTGACGCGGATCAATCGCCGGGCACCGATCCGTATCGTCGAGCACGGCAACATTGATCTGGCCGAACTGCTCGATGTGCGCGGCTTCAATCTCAATGCCGACCTGGGTGGCGGCTTGAGTTTGCGTCCGGTCAGCAAGGCCGCATCCATCGACCGTATTTCCAGCCTGGTGCTGCGTACCGACCAGCCGCTGGATATCGACAAGCTCAGCGAGTTCATGAACGAACTGCTGGAAGATCACGGCAAACAGTTGCTGCGCTACAAGGGCGTGTTGAATATCGCCGGTGAGCCCCGGCGCATGGTGTTCCAGGGGGTGCTCAAGCTGTACGGTTTCGACTGGGATACCGAGTGGGAAGAGGGCGCGGCGCGGGAGAGCGTGATCGTGTTTATTGCCGATGACCTGCCGGAAGAGAAGATTCGCGAAGGCTTTGCGAAGGTCGCGACGGCTTGACGTGTGCACTGTGGTGACTGGGCAAACCCTGATGCCGTTCAGTTAAGGCCGAACACCGTCCTTGTAGGAGCAGGGCTTGCCAGCGAAGGGGGCCTCAAGATCGCTAAAAGCTTCGCGGGCAAGCCCTGCTCCTACAGGTTAAGTGGCGTTTTCAATATTCCATTCCCCTCGACATGAACGGCATTAAGGCAAGCCCGCTCGCCACGGTTGGGTCCGCGTTTAACTGGGACGGCTGGCTTCCTGGAGAGATTTTGGCGGACTCAGGACCACTGCAGGACGCCAAGCTGATCCAGGTACTTCGTCAGCCATTCGACGCCGACTCCGGCATTGCCGTTCTCCACGGCATTGACGATGGCCTCACGTACTCGCCAGTCCTCGCTGCGCGCCGAATGTTGCGCCAGGGCCAACCCGGTCAGCGGCACCAGCCCGCTGAGAAAGTGCGCCAGGGGGGCGTTGCCGGCCATCCTCGCCAATTCCAGATGAAACTCGCCCCCCAGCCTTGTCGCCGTGCTCTGCCGGCCAGTTTCGGCATTCTGGCGTTCACGGGCGACCAGCGTGCGAAGCGCTGCAAACGTCAGTCCAGCGGACTTGGCGCAAACCAGCTCGATAACGCTGATCTCGGCCAGCCGCCGCGCTTGCAGGGTCTGGCGGATCTGTTCGGCGTCCGGCTCGGCGACCCGGGCGCGTTGGTTGGGGCGGGTAAGAATGATCTGTTGCCGCGCCAGACGGCTCATGACCCGGCGCACCTGGCTGCGACCCGCGCCGTAGACGCGTATCAGGGCCTCTTCACTCAACCCCTCGGCAAACTGGCGGTCGAGGATGTCTTCGAACACCTGGGCGTAGAGCGTCTCGGCGCAGAAAGCCGGGCCCTGTGGCGGCACCACGGTACGCCGGGTGGTGAAGGGCAGGGATGTCGCAACGCTGTTCATATCCGGTCTCCCCTTGGCGGGTGGGTTATTGCTCGGTACTGCCCAGATGGTCGTCCGGGATGGTGAGTTCGATGCCCATGCGTCGGCCTTCCTGGAGGATATGGCGACGCATTTCCGCGCTGGCCAGGGCGCTGTTCTTGTTGCGGATGGCGCGCACTACGGCCTCGTTTTCCAGCAGGCGTTCGGCCAGGTGTTCCGGCGAATTGCGCAGGACCTCGGCGCTCTGCTTGAGGGCGTTGCTGGTCTGTTGCACCACGTTCTGGAAGATCGGGTTGGCGGTCAGGGCGAACAGCTCTTCATGGAAGGCGATGTAGGCGTTCATCCCGGCTTCGCTGTCGTCGGCCTCCAGGGCTTCGCGCATGTCCATCAGGGTCAGGCGCAGTTGGCCGACTTCCTTGCTGCTGATGGACTGCGCCACCAGCCCGACGATAAACGGCTCCAGGGTGTAGCGCAGTTGCAGCACATCTTCGAGGCTGGCGTCGGCCACGCCGCTGTGGGCGGTCGAGGTTTCGCTGGGGGCGGCGTCGAGCACCACCACCCCTTTGCCCGGCATCGAGCGCACCAGGCCAAGGGTTTCCAGCACGGTCACGGCTTCGCGCAGGCTCGGGCGGCTGATGCCCAACTGTTCGGCCAGTTCACGCTGGCCCGGCAGCATCTCACCACGACGCCACTGGCCCCGGGCCAGGGCCGCCCGGAGTTTTTCTACGACTGAATTGACAACGGTTGAGGTAATCACGGTGTACTCCAGATAAAACGGTGAGGCCACGACCCGAGGCCGGCGCTTGTTTCGCGGGCCTGGGGCCAGTACCGGCGCCCGTCCCCGGGCGCCTGGCATCAAAACTCCTGCTGATGAGCCGGTGTTGCCGGCTTTCTCGGCGTAAAGGCATAACCTTGCTGGCCATCGAGGACCTTGTGGGCCCGCTGCACATCGATGTCCTTTTCCCAGCGGGCGATGGCCACGGTCGCCACGCAGTTGCCGACCAGGTTGGTCATGGCCCGACCGATGCCCATGAACCAGTCGACCGCCAGCACCAACACCAGCCCGACCACCGGGATCGCCGGAATGGCCGTCAGGGTGGCGGCGAGGATCACCAGGGCCGAGCCGGGAATACCGTGGGCGCCCTTGGAGGTGATCAGCGACACCAGCAGGATGGTCAGCAGGTCGGTCAGCGCCAGCGGGGTGCCGGTGGCATTGGCGATAAAGACGATGGCCAGGGTCAGGTAGATCGAGAAACCGTCCAGGTTGAACGAGTACCCGGTCGGGATCACCAGGCCCACCGTCGAACTGCCTATCCCCAGGTGCTCGAGCTTGCGCATGACCTGCGGCAGCACGGCATCCGAGGACGCTGTACCCATCACGATCAGCAGGTCTTCGCGCAGGTACTTGAGGAAGGGCAGGATCCGCAGGCCGGACAGGCGCATCACCAGGCCGAGGATCACCAGCACGAAGCACAGGCAGGTCACGTAGAACAACGCCACCAGGCTGCCGAGCTGGCGCAGCGAGTCCAGGCCGTAGGTGCTGGTGGTGAAAGCGATGGCGCCGAAGACGCCAATCGGCGCCAGGCGCACGATCATGCCCATGATGCGGAAGATCACGTGGCTGAGTTCATTGATCAAGCGCGAGATGCCTGACGCCGACTCGCCCACCAGGTTCAGGGCGCTGCCGAACAGTACGGAGAACAGCAGCACCTGGAGAATGTTGTTGTCGGCAAAGGCGCCGATCACCGAGTTGGGGATCAGGTCCATCAGGAACTGGGTGGTCCCGCGCATATGCTGGCCACGGTCGGCGAGGTCGCCCAGGGCCACCTTGGACAGTTGCTCCAGGTGAATATTGGCGCCACTGCCGATGCCGGTGGAGAAGGCCAGGATCAGCCCGATCAACAGGGCGATGGTAGTCAGGACTTCGAAGTAGATCACCGATTTTAGGCCGATCCGCCCGACTTTCTTCAGGTCGCCGGCACCGGAGATGCCGCTGACCACCACGCAGAAGACGATCAGTCCGATCAGCATCTTGATCAGCTTGATAAAGCCGTCGCCGAGGGGTTTGAGTTGGACGGAAAATTCGGGAAGGGCGAGTCCGCAGATGATGCCGAGCACCAGTCCAAGGACAACCTGAAGGAAAATCGAACGCGAGCACCATCTGAGCATGGGGAGGATCCTGGTCGGCGTTCCGTGATCTGTGCCTGTGGCCGCAGCTTCGGAACTTAATTGTTGTGGTCTTACCGGTATGTCCAGTGCGGGGTCAGTCTACGCCCGGTTTTTCCGGGATCACAAGCGGTTTTTCGCAAAATTGGTTGGACCGGTCTGACCAGTAGTGCCGCTCCTGTAGGCGCTGGTTTGCCGGCGATGAGGCCTGCAAATGCGATGCAAGCCTCAAGATCGCCATCGCCAGTAAGCCGGCTCCCACAAAATGGTGCTCCGCCGCAAGGTGCTGCTTTGCGGCGAAGGGGCGACGGACGGCGAGTTTCCTCCAGGCGAAAAAAAGCCCGGTCATCGCTGGCCGGGCTCTTGGAGGGGGACCGAGTGGCCGCGGGTTGACGGCACGTCTTCGGTTCTAGAAGCAGCGAACAGTTTCAGCCTGGAGATACTTGCGGGCCATTTTGACTTCCGCACCTTGCGCAGTGGTCGCGAGCATTCTTTCGTGGGCGACGTCGACGCCTTGTGGTGCTTGGGGTGAAGGCGTGAGTGCAAAGCAGTTGTACTCGTTATCCGTGGTGGTGTCTGCGTGTACGGCCGTGGTGAACGCGATGCTGAATACGGCCAGTGTGGCGCCTCGGATAATGGGTTTTATCATGGCTGAAACCTCGTTTTGAATGAGGTATCAGCATGTCCTTTACGCATCGCCAGACGTATTGGCGAAAGTCGTCACTGACCGACAGGCGTTTCCGTCTGTGAATGTGAAAGCTGATGGCAAGGTGTAAAGGCTTTGCTTTTACAGGCGACAAAAACACCAATGCCCCGACAAGTCGGGGCATTGGTTTCAGTCCACCGGCCTGTCGGCCAGGTGGGCTTTCAGCGAACCGCTATCAAGCGCCGTAAACCGGCAGCTTCTTGCAGATGGCCTTGACCTTCTCGCGAACGGCGTCGATCACCGCTTCGTTGTTCAGGTCGGCCAGGATGTCGCAGATCCAGCCGGCCAGTTCGCGGCAGTCGGTTTCCTTGAAGCCACGGGTGGTGACAGCCGGGGTACCGAAACGCAGGCCGGAAGTGACGAACGGGGAGCGTGGGTCGTTCGGCACCGAGTTCTTGTTCACGGTGATGAAGGCTTTGCCCAGTGCGGCGTCGGCGTCTTTACCGGAGATGTCCTGCTTGATCAGCGAGAGCAGGAACAGGTGGTTCTTGGTACCGCCGGAAACCACGTCGAAACCGCGTTCGATAAACACTTCGGCCATGGCCTGGGCGTTTTTCACCACTTGTTGCTGATAGGCCTTGAACTCAGGCTGCAGCGCTTCCTTGAAGCAGATCGCCTTGGCCGCGATCACGTGCTCCAGCGGGCCGCCCTGGGCGCCCGGGAATACGGCGGAGTTCAGCTTCTTCTCGATCTCGGCGTTGGCGCGAGCGAGGATCAGGCCGCCACGTGGACCGCGCAGGGTCTTGTGGGTGGTGGTGGTGACCACGTCGGCGAACGGCACCGGGTTCGGGTAGACGCCAGCGGCGACCAGACCGGCCACGTGGGCCATGTCGACGAACAGGTAGGCACCGACTTTGTCGGCGATGGCGCGGAAACGTGGGAAGTCGAGGATCTGCGAGTAGGCGGAGAAACCGGCCACGATCATTTTCGGCTTGTGCTCGACCGCCAGGCGCTCGACTTCGTCGTAGTCGATCAGGCCATTGGCATCGATACCGTATTGAACGGCGTTGTACAGCTTGCCGGAGGAAGAAACGCTGGCGCCGTGGGTCAGGTGACCGCCGTGGGCCAGGCTCATGCCCAGGATGGTGTCGCCGCCTTGCAGCAGGGCCAGGTAAACGGCCGAGTTGGCCTGGGAGCCGGCGTGTGGCTGGACGTTGGCGTAATCGGCGCCGAACAGTTCCTTGGCACGGTCGATGGCCAACTGCTCAACCACGTCGACGTATTCGCAGCCGCCGTAGTAACGCTTGCCCGGATAGCCTTCGGCGTACTTGTTGGTCAGGACCGAGCCCTGGGCTTCCATCACCGCGGGGCTGGTGTAGTTTTCCGAGGCGATCAGCTCGATGTGCTCTTCCTGGCGCTGAGCTTCTTGCTCCATGGCGGCAAAGAGATCGGCGTCGTACTTGGCAATAGTCAAATCACGGCTGAACATGGCGGTCCTCAAGGATCGGGGGCAGAAAAGAAGGCATTCTAACCCAATGGCTTTTATCTGGCATATGAAAGGGCATCATGTCGCAGATAAGCGGCGCTCAATCGAACATGAACAGCGCATCATTGCTGAACTGCGCTTCAAAGCGATTGGGCGCCATCGGCCGGCCGAACAGATAACCCTGTACTTCGTCGCAACCGTGCTCGCGCAGGAAGTCGAGCTGCTCGTGGGTTTCCACGCCTTCGGCGATCACCGCCAGGTTCAGGCTGTGGGCCATGGCGATGATCGCCCGGGCGATCTGCGCATCCTGTTCGCCCGACGGCAGGCCGTCGACGAAGGTGCGGTCGATCTTCAGCACGTCGATCGGGAACTGCTTGAGGTAGTTCAGCGACGAGTAGCCGGTGCCGAAGTCGTCCACCGCGATGCTCAGCCCGAGGTTCTTGAGCCCTGCGAGAATCAGCATGGCCTCGCTGACTTCGCGCATCAGGATACTTTCCGTCAGTTCCAGCTCCAGACAGGCCGGCGAGACACCGGTCTCCTTGAGAATATTGGCGATCCGCTTGCCCAACTGGCCGTCGGAGAACTGCCGCGCCGAGATGTTCACCGAGACCTTGGGCACCCGCACCTTGGCCAGGTGCCAGGCCTTGAGCTGGCGGCAGGCTTCGGTCAGGACCCAGTCACCGACATCCACCACCAGCCCCAGCTCTTCCAGTACCGGAATGAAATCCCCTGGTGGCACCAGGCCACGCCGTGGGTGGCGCCAGCGCAGCAGGGCTTCGGCACCGGTCAGGCGCTTGCCGTCGCCGCTGAACTGCGGCTGGTAATACAGCACGAATTCGTTCTGCTCCAGGGCGTGGCGCAGGTCGCTTTCCAGCTCCAGGCGTTCCAGGGCGCTGGCGTTCATATCGGCCTGGTAGAACTGGAAGTTGTTCTTGCCGCGTTCCTTGGCGTGGTACATCGCGGTGTCGGCGTTTTTCATCAACTGGCTGAGTTCGCTGCCATCCTGCGGGCTCAGGGCGATGCCGATACTGGCGGTGACGAAGAACTCGCGGCCTTCGAGCACGAACGGCGTCACCAGGCTGGTGAGAATCTGCTCGGCGACATTGATGGCCCGGTTCAAGGCCATTTCCCGAGTGGCCCGCGGTTGCAGCAGGAGGGTGAACTCGTCGCCGCCCATGCGCGCCACGGTGTCGTCGTCGGCCACGCAGGCCAGCAGGCGGGTGGCCATTTCCTTGAGCATGCGGTCGCCGGCGGCGTGGCCCAGGGAGTCGTTGATCGGCTTGAAACGGTCCAGGTCGAGGAACATCAGCACTACCCAGGACTTCTGCCGCTCGGCCTGTTGCAGGGCGGTGTGCAGGCGGTCCTGGAACAGCGTGCGGTTGGGCAGGTGGGTCAGGGCGTCGTAGTAGGCCAGGCGGTGAATCCGTTGTTCGCTGGCCTTGCGCTCGCTGATATCGGTGAAGAAACACACGTAGCTGGCCAGGTCGCCTTCATCGTCGAGCACCGCGGTGATGCCGACCCAGGCCGGGTAGTGCTCGCCGTTACGGCGTTTGAGCCAGACTTCGCCTTCCCAGGTGTTGTGCTGCTCCAGTTGCTTGAGCACATAACGCAGGTGGGCTTCCTGCTGGTCGTCGACGGTGAGCAGGTTCGGCAACTGGTCCAGCACGTCGGCCACGGCGTAACCGCTGACCCGGCTGAACGCTTCGTTGGCCTGGACAATGTAGCCGGCCGGGTCGGTGATCAGGATCGCCGAGGTCGAGTGCTCGAAAACCGTCGCGGCCATGCGCAGGTCTTTTTCCGCCCGGCGTTGCTGGCTGATGTCGCGGCCGACGCCGAGGATGCCCTCGAAGGCGCCGTGTTCGTCCCACACCAGCACCAGGCGCAATTCGATGGGAATCTTGCGGCCGTCGGCTTTCAGGCAGTCGAACAGGAACAACTGGGTCTGCACTTGTTCGCGCAGTTCGGTCAGTTCCTCGGGTTTGTCCAGGGCCTTGCTGACCCGCTCCATCAACAGGTAGATGCCATTGAGTTGCTGTGGGTTGGCAATGGTCGACTGCCAGCCATGCTGGAACACCCAGTCGACTTCATAGCCGAGCACCGCATGGACCGACGGGCTGACGTAGTTCAGGCTCAGTCGGCTGTCGGTGGAGAAAATCACGTCGCTGATGCTTTCGGCGAGCATCCGGTAGCGTTTCTCGCTGTCGCGCAGGGACTCGCTGGCCTCGATCTGGTCGGTGACGTCCTTGGCCACGCCGATGATGCGCGTGACCTGGTCATACTTGTCCCGGGCCAGGGCCTGCTCGCGGACCTCGAAGTGCCGCCAATGCTCGTTGCGATGGCGGAAACGCAGCTGGCACTGGAGCAACTGGCTGTAACCGGCATGGCGCTGCTGCTGGCGCAGGCGATGATAGTGCTCGGCGTCTTCGGGGTGCAGCAGGATTTCCCAGAAGTATTCGCCCATCTGGTGCAGCTCGGTCTTGTTGTAGCCGAGGGTCTGGCCCAGGTGATGGTTGCTGAAGATCATCCGCTGGCTGATCACATCCTGCACATACAGGTGATCCGGCACGGTACGCACCACATCCGACCAGAAGCCCTCGCGTTCCAGCAACGACAGTTCGATCAGCTTGCGGCTGGTGATATCGGTGATGCTGAGGATCACCGAGGAATAGTCGCTGGCGTCCTCCGGCAGGCGCATGACCAGCCACAGGTGCTGGTCCTGGCCTTGGCCGGCGCTCAGCTTGATCTCCAGTTCCAGCTGGTTCTGGCGGTTGAGCAGCGCTTCGACCAGCGAGTAGCCGATACCGGCGGCATTGCTCGGGCAGCCGTCGATCAGGCATTGCCAGGCGCTTTCACGGGAATCGACATTGAGCAGGCGCAGGGCCACCAGGTTGACCTCGGTGATCCGCAGTTCCTGCATCAACAGCCGGCGGTGCTCGGGGTCGTGGGCGATCCAGTGCTTGAGCGACTCGCTGTCCAGCAGGCGATGCTGTTCGAGGAAAACCGGCAGCCCGGAAAGGTCGAGGACGCACAAGGCAACGCCGGTACCCTCGAAAATATCCTGGTAGCGCCGGCGTCCTTCAGTGACCTGCAACTGGCGCCGCCGCATGTTGAGCAACGCCAGCACCGGCAGCAGCGACAACCCCAGCCCCAGCAGGCATTTGCCGATCAGGGCCGGCAGCAGGTCCTCGATCACCTTGCGCGGGTCGAACAGGCCGCGCAGTTGCCAGTCGCTGTTGGACAGCGGCGTGACCAGCACGCTGTTGGCCTCTTCGTCGGCGCTCAGCGGCACCGGCGTGGGGGCGATATCGTCGTCCCGGCTGATCACCAGGTGATTGTTGCGGTTTTCGATCAGCCAACTGGCCCCCGATTCCTGATTGCCCGGGCGGGTGAGGTCCTGGAACAGCCGGGGCGACAGGCGCAGGACCCAATAGCCGTTGCTCTCGCCGCTGGCCTGCTGCAACAACAGGTGAACGGCCGAGCCGTGATCGTCATTGGTGAAGTAGTAGGTCTGCTTGCGGTTGCTGTGCTTGACCTGTTCGACGAGGAAGGCGGCGTCATGGCTGTCGGTAGCGCTGTCGCTGATCAGGGCGCCCTTGGCGTCGAGCAGGGCGATGCTTTGCAGGTCCGGCATCGACACCCGTACCCGGTCGAGCAAGGCCAGGAGTTCTTCGCGGTTGTTGGGTTTGTCGACGATCGGTAGTAGATTGAGGGCGATCTGCGCATTGAGCGCCATGTTCAGGCTGACGCGCTCGGCCAGGTCGGCGCTCGAGTCGATGCTGTTCTGGCGTTGCAGTTGGCGGGTTTGCTGGAATTGATCGATCAGTTGCCAAAACAGCAGGACGAGCAGGAACAGCACCAGCGTGGCCAGTATGCCTTTGAGTGTCCCGCGCAGGGGTGGAGTCGAGGCCGGGTTGGCTGCGCGCGCGGACGATGGCGGATTGGCGTTGGTCAAACTGTGATCCTGCGGTTGGGCTGGATTGGCGCGACATGCACTATAAGCCGGACGCCCGAAGGGCGGCTAGCATGCCTTGAGTTGTGGCAAAGTGCCAGTCCTGTTCGACCGAGCGGTTTGCCCTGTCTGCCGCATTCAGGTAGTTTTACCGGTTACGCGCCAGCAATTCACGCTCCCTATGCAAGGGTATCGACCGGTGCGGCCATGGATTGAACTCTTGGCTGGCACACGGGGCCTGTTCACTGCGGGTACCGCTCGCGCCCTTATTCATCTGTCACTGACGCTAGGTTCTCCATGGCTCAATACGTCTTCACCATGCATCGGCTGAGCAAAGTTGTTCCGCCGAAGCGGGAAATCCTGAAAAACATCTCCCTGTCGTTTTTCCCGGGCGCCAAGATCGGTGTGCTCGGCTTGAACGGTTCGGGTAAATCCACTCTGCTGAAAATCATGGCGGGTGTCGACACCGAATTCGACGGTGAAGCCCGGCCGATGCCCGAGCTGAATATCGGCTATCTGCCCCAGGAGCCGCAACTCGATCCGAGCAAGACGGTCCGTGAGGTGGTCGAGGAAGCGGTCAGCGTGATCAAGGACGCCCAGGCCCGCCTGGATGAAGTCTACGCCGCCTACGCCGATCCTGATGCCGATTTCGACAAGCTGGCCGCCGAACAGGCCAAGCTCGAGGCGATCCTGCAGGCCAGCGACGGCCACAACCTGGAACGCCAGTTGGAAGTCGCCGCCGATGCGCTGCGCCTGCCGGCCTGGGACGCCAAGGTCGAACACCTGTCCGGCGGTGAAAAGCGCCGTGTGGCCTTGTGCCGCCTGCTGCTCTCGGCCCCGGACATGCTGCTGCTCGACGAACCGACCAACCACCTGGATGCCGATTCCGTGGCCTGGCTGGAGCACTTCCTGCACGACTTCCCGGGCACCGTGGTTGCGATCACCCACGACCGTTACTTCCTGGACAACGTCGCCGGCTGGATTCTCGAACTCGACCGCGGCGCCGGTATCCCGTACGAAGGCAACTACTCGGGCTGGCTGGAAGCCAAGTCCGATCGTCTGGCCGCTGAATCCAAGCAGCAGTCGGCCCATGAAAAGGCCATGAAGGAAGAACTGGAGTGGGTGCGCAAAGGCGCCAAGGCTCGCCAGTCGAAATCCAAGGCCCGTCTGCAGCGTTTCGAAGAAATGCAGTCGCAGGAATTCCAGAAGCGCAGCGAGACCAACGAGATCTATATCCCGGCCGGTCCGCGCCTGGGCGACAAGGTCATCGAATTCAAGAACGTCAGCAAGGGTTATGGCGACCGCGTACTGATCGACAACCTGTCGTTCAGCATGCCCAAGGGCGCGATTGTCGGCGTGATCGGTGGTAACGGTGCCGGTAAGTCGACCTTGTTCCGCATGCTGATGGGCAAGGAAACCCCGGACTCGGGCAGCATCGAGATCGGTGAAACCGTGCAGCTTGCTTGTGTGGACCAGAGCCGCGACGACCTCGACGGCAGCAAGACGGTGTTCCAGCAGATTTCCGACGGTTCCGACCAGATCCGTATCGGCAACTACGAGATTCCATCGCGCACTTATGTGGGGCGCTTCAACTTCAAGGGTGGCGACCAGCAGAAGTTCGTCAAGGACCTGTCCGGTGGTGAGCGGGGTCGCCTGCACCTGGCGCTGACCTTGAAAGAGGGCGGCAACGTCCTGCTGCTCGACGAACCGTCCAACGACCTCGACGTGGAAACCCTGCGTTCCCTGGAAGAAGCCCTGCTGGACTTCCCGGGCGCGGCGATTGTGATCTCCCACGATCGGTGGTTCCTGGACCGGGTGGCGACGCACATCCTGGCCTATGAAGACGATTCGCAGGCGGTGTTCTTCGAAGGCAACTACACCGAGTACGAAGCCGATCGCAAGAAGCGCCTCGGCGATGCGGCGGCCCAGCCGCACCGTGTACGGCACAAGAAACTGGCCTGATCGGGTCGGTGGTTGAAAAGCGGAGCCCCTCGGGGCTCCGTTTTTTTTTATTGCGCGCCGCTAAGCCGGTTCGATCCTCACGATCTCGATCGACTGATCCCCCGCCGGTCGTTTCCATAGCACTTCATCCCCCAGGCGCGCACCCAGCAACGCCCGACCCAGGGGCGAGCCCCAATTGATCAAACCGCGAGCGGCATCCGCCTCGTCCTCGCCGACCAGTTGCACCTGCTGCTCTTCGTCCTGTTCATTGGCGAAGGTCACGCGACTGCCGATCTGCACCACCTCGGTGGAGGTCGCCGGCGTGGCGAGCTGGGCACTGGAGAGGCGTTGGTTGAAGTAACGCAGGTCGCGCTCGATATCGGCCTGGCGCTGTTTGTCGGCGGCCTCGTCCAGGGCGCTTTGCTGGCTGTATTCGGCTTGCAGCGCCGCCACGCGGGCGTGCAATTGCGCCAGGCCCTGTGGGGTGACGTAATTGGGCTGGGTACTGACCTGGCGCTCCACCGGCTGCTCGGCCTGGGCGGCGGCGTTGTCTTCGTTGACGAAGGCGCGGCTCATGGCAATCTCCCGTTCATGGGTATCCGACCATGCTCGCAGGGTTTGGGTTTGCCGGTATATCCGTAAGCGACCTGTGGTGGTTGGATCTGCACCGTGTCGGCTTTCCGAGCAGAGCTCGACGTCCGCAGATTCAGGCCTGAAACAGGCGCAATGAGCGGTTTGTGAGGCTGGGTGGTAAATTTTTACGACGCCGGTCGTTCTTTTTGATTGTAGGGTAATACGGTGCCGGGCGCTCTGCGTCAGGTGTTTCGGCCCCGCGTGGAGGCGTGGGGCGATTGCAGCCAAAGAACGTGAGTGTTGTGTATGAGTTGTTTCAAAACCCATGGCGTGGGTGTCGGCCTGACCTTGTCCGCCTGTGTCGCCATGGGTGAGCCATTGCCCGAGAGCTCCCTGTTGGACCGCTACGGCGTGACGCCGGACCAGTTGCCTGCGGCCACTCAGGTGGAGAAGCCTGACGAGAAGTCACCCAGCCTGTTTCAGTTGAAGCCCGAGGCACCGGTGGTGGATATCCGCTTCGGCGAGCGAACGGCGCCGGAGGAGGTGGGTAATATCACGATCGACAATATGGCCAGGCGCGATTATGAGCGTTGTCTGCGTTTGCAGGGAGAGTTGCTGGATCGTCGTAAGTCCGGGTTGCCGAACGTACAGTGGCAGGCGCCGCTCAATAGTGATACCACTTCACCTCCAGCATCACCTCGTTCTCCGGCGTGGCCAGCTTGCTGAACTCGCGCTGGGCGCTTAAGCGCAGGCCCAGGTTGCGCGACAGCGCCCATTGTTGGTTGAGGCTCAGGCTGCGACGCACTTCGCCATTGATGAAGTAGTCGCCCTTGGCCTCCAGGCTCAGGTTGCCCAGCGGGTTTTTCCACAACAGGCCGGTGTCGAACCCCGCCGCCGGCGAAACAACCGCCGCGAAGTCCGCGTTGTGTTCGACCCTCACAGTGCCCAGGGCAAACCCCAGCACATCGTCGCCCAATTGCCAGGTGCCGCCCGCGCCGCCGTTCACATGGCTGACCAGGGTCTGGTCGTCGTGCCGCCCCGGCACCCGTTCCAGGCCGCCGGTGACTTGCCACGACCACGGTTGCAACAGCGCATTGCGCGGCGTCAGCGAGCGAATGGTCGCCAGGTCCAGTTGCTGCAACTGCCAGTGATTGCCTTCGTACTGGCGCAGTTTCATCTGCAGGATTTCTATCTGTGCGCCGAGGGGAAAACTCTCGGCATTGTCGTTGAGGTCGTGATAGGCCATGCGCAAGCCATATTCGCCGAATGTCCGGCTGCCCCGGGTGCCGACCCCGGCCTGCCAGGTGCGGGACTCATGGCCGTTTTCCGGCAGGCCCGGACGCTCGATCTGCAGCTCCGGCGGCGGGTTCTGGTTGATCGCCCGCAGCAGCTCGAAGCTGCGCTGGGCTTGTACCGGATCACGTTCCTGGCCATTGGCCCGGTAGCGTTCGAGTCTATAGGCGGCGTCGATGATCAGCGCCTGACGAGCCTTGGCCAATTGCTTGAAGCCGGCCGATTGCACTTGCTGCGCGTCGGCACTGACTTTCAGCACCCACTGCTGTTCCTCGGGATCCAGCGGTTTGGCCCGCTCCAGCAGTTCGCGCTCGCGGGATGGCCGGTAGTCGATCCTGTCCACCAGTCCCGCGTCCTTGACCGCCTTGACGGTGTCGGTGGGAATCGCGGTCAGCGGAAACTGTTCGGTCAGGTGCAGGCTCGGACGCGCCACCTGCAATAGTTCCAGCAGGCGGTAAGAGCAGTTTTCATCGAAGAAGAAGTAGTCGAACTGGATCTGCTTCAACTCCCAGACATGCTCGACCATGCGCTGGGTCTCTTCGGGCGTCAGGTTCAGCCGGTATTCCCACAGGTCGCGGTTCTCCAGGCTGCGGTATTCGGAGAGCTTTTCCTGGTAGGGCACCATGGCGAACAGGCCCGGATAACCCCCCGCCAGGCCTTTCCAGGCATAGAGGATGCTGTTGTCGGAACCTTCGATATAGGCGCCGAAGTTGATCGCGTAGCTGAGCAGGGCGGTCTGGTCGCGCTGCACACCGGCCGGGTCGATGCGCAGCAAAGTGTGGCCGAACATCGACGAAGGGCTGTTCAGGTAGGCCGCCGGGAAGATCATCACCGTACTGTGGGGCGCGACATCCTTGAACCACTGGTTGAATTCCGTGCAATCGGGGGCGGGCAGGTCGGTCAGCTGCAGTTGCGCCTTGAGCCAGCGCGTGCGGGCCGGATAGACACACTGGGGATGCTGGTTGCCGAGGCTGGCCGGGGCATAGAGGGCGTCGAGGGTGGCTTGCAGTTCCGCGTCCGGGTGATGAGCACCGTCGGCCGCGAGGAAATATTTTTTGTCGCTGACATAACTGCGCCAGCCGCCGAGCTTGGCCGTCTCGTAATGGCCGAGGGAAATCCAGAACGGGTCATGGGCCAACTGCTGCAAACGCTGGGTGTCGAGGTGCGGTGCGGCGTACAGCGGGGCGCAGGCACAGAGCGCCAGGTAGGCAAGGCGTTTGAGCATGGTGGGCAACTGTTGTCAGACGAAAAGAGGCAACGCACACAAAAACCCGCTCCGAAAGGAGCGGGCGGGTCGAGCTTAAGCCTGGGTCGCGTACTTGGCCAGGCGCGGATCGCCTTTGAGGACCGCGAGGGTGTTGGTGTGCACATCGTCGGCGGTCACGTCAGCCTTGCTGAAGATCTGCTGGAAGTGCTCGTGGGTGACGGCCGCGAAATGCTCACGGTCTTCCGGGGCCACGCCAAGGACCACGGCGTAGGTGGTCAGGGCTTCGCCCTGGCCCTTGGCCATGTCTTCGGAAAGTTCGTTCATCATGCCGTTCATGGCGATCCAGGAGCGGCCGCCATAGGTCAGTGAGTCACGGGTGGAGCAGCCATTGGTGCCGGAGGTCATGCCGAAGGTGGCGTTGCCGGAGGTGCCGTTGGTGGTGGACGCCAGAATGTGGGCGGGAGTGCCGCGCTGGCCCTTGAACAGCATGTTACCCCAGCCGCAATCCGGCCCACCTGGCGCCTGGGCCATGGCATTGAGGGAGACAACCGTGAAGAGAGTACCCAGAAGAATCCGTTTCATAGCTTTGTTCTCTTTATGTGCGTGCCAATGACGAGGGGATCTGGCCTGGTTCAGGGCCAGTAGGCTGGTTATCAATCCAGCCTCGCACGTTGGAGTTTAGGCAGGTTCCAAGGGTTCCATTGTTTTTTCCTGATGTGAATGCGGGAAAGAGTTTGTAGTCCCTGTCTGAGGACTTTTGCCACGCCGTAGCGATTCAGCCATCGCTCGCCTTGCCAGTCAGGCATGGCGAGCGCCAGAATGCTTTCATCTGCCCCGCCTGATGTAAGGAAGCCCGATGCCTGATTCTGTTGCTGCCAGCTTGCGACTAGCGCCTGAAGCGCTGACCCGTCCTTTTTCCGCTGAACAGTTCAGCTTCTCTACCACCAATGATCTGGAGCCTTTTCGCGGTGTGCTTGGCCAGGAACGTGCCGTTGAAGCCTTGCAGTTCGGCGTGGCGATGCCACGCCCCGGTTACAACGTGTTTGTCATGGGCGAACCCGGTACCGGGCGTTTTTCGTTCGTCAAACGCTATCTGAAAGCTGAAGGAAAACGCCTACAGACCCCGTCCGACTGGGTCTATGTCAATAATTTCGACGAACCTCGCGAGCCACGGGCGCTGGAGCTGCCAGCGGGCGAGGCGGGCGCGTTCATCGCCGATATCAACGGCCTGATCGACAACCTGCTGGCGACCTTTCCTGCGGTGTTCGAGCACCCGTCCTACCAGCAGAAGAAGAGCGCCATCGACCGCGCCTTCAACCAGCGTTACGACCGCGCCCTGGATGTGATCGAGCGCCTGGCGCTGGAGAAGGAAGTTGCGCTGTATCGCGACAGCACCAATATCGCCTTTACCCCCATGAGCGAAGGCAAGGCCCTGGACGAGGCGGAATTCGCCCAGTTGCCGGAAGCCGAGCGTGAACGTTTCCATACTGATATCGCGGATCTTGAGGAGCGCCTCAACGAGGAGCTCGCCAGCCTGCCGCAATGGAAGCGCGAATCGAGCAATCAGCTGCGCCAGTTGAACGAAGAAACCATCACCCTGGCCCTGCAGCCTTTGCTGGCGCCGTTGTCGGAAAAATACGCGGAGAACGCGGCGGTTTGCGGTTACCTGCAAGCCATGCAGGTTTACCTGTTGAAAACCGTGGTCGAGCAGTTGGTCGACGACAGCAAGACCGATGCCGTGGCCCGCAAGCTGCTTGAGGAACAGTACGCGCCGAGCCTGGTGGTGGGGCAACCCTTCAATGGCGGTGCGCCGGTGGTGTTCGAACCGCACCCGACCTACGACAACCTGTTCGGTCGTATCGAATACAGCACCGATCAGGGCGCGCTCTACACCACCTATCGGCAGTTGCGTCCGGGTGCCTTGCATCGGGCCAACGGCGGCTTCCTGATTCTCGAAGCCGAGAAGATGCTCAGCGAGCCCTTTGTCTGGGACGCGCTCAAGCGCGCCCTGCAGTCGCGCAAGTTGAAGATGGAGTCGCCGCTCGGTGAACTGGGGCGCCTGGCCACCGTGACGCTGACGCCACAGGTGATTCCGTTGCAGGTCAAGGTCATCATCATCGGTGCCCGCCAGTTGTACTACACGCTGCAGGACCTGGATCCGGATTTCCAGGAGATGTTCCGCGTGCTGGTGGACTTCGACGAAGACATTCCCATGGTCGACGAGAGCCTGGAGCAGTTCGCCCAGTTGCTCAAGACCCGCACTTCGGAAGAGGGCATGGCCCCGCTGACCGCTGACGCGGTGGCGCGCCTGGCGACCTACAGCGCGCGTCTGGCCGAGCACCAGGGGCGTTTGTCGGCGCGGATCGGCGATCTGTTCCAACTGGTCAGCGAGGCGGATTTCATTCGCCACCTGGCCAATGACGAGATGACCGACGCCGGCCACATCGAGCGGGCGCTCAAGGCCAAGGCCACCCGCACCGGGCGGGTCTCGGCGCGGATCCTCGACGATATGCTGGCGGGGATCATCCTGATCGACACCGCGGGCGCGGCCGTGGGCAAGTGCAACGGGCTGACGGTGCTGGAAGTCGGTGACTCGGCCTTCGGCGTGCCGGCGCGGATTTCCGCCACGGTGTATCCGGGCGGTAGCGGAATCGTCGACATCGAGCGTGAGGTCAACCTCGGCCAGCCGATCCACTCCAAGGGCGTGATGATCCTCACCGGTTACCTGGGCAGCCGTTATGCCCAGGAATTCCCGCTGGCGATTTCCGCGAGTATTGCCCTGGAGCAGTCCTACGGTTATGTCGATGGCGACAGCGCGTCCCTGGGCGAAGCCTGCACGTTGATTTCGGCCTTGTCGAAAACCCCACTCAAACAGTGTTTTGCTATCACTGGGTCGATCAACCAGTTCGGTGAAGTGCAGGCGGTGGGCGGGGTCAACGAGAAGATCGAAGGCTTCTTCCGGCTCTGCGAGGCCCGTGGCCTGACCGGTGAGCAGGGGGCAATCATTCCCCATGCGAACGTTGCCACCTTGATGCTCGATGAGCGCGTATTGCAGGCGGTGCGGGCCGGGCAGTTCCACGTGTATGCCGTGCGCCAGGCCGATGAGGCCCTGAGCCTGCTGGTGGGCGAGCCGGCCGGTGAGCCGGATGCCGATGGCCAGTTCCCGGAAGGCAGCGTCAATGCGCGGGTGGTGGAGCGTCTGCGGGTGATCGCCGAGATGATCAGCGAAGAGGACCTCAAGGAGGCCGAGAAGGAAGCCGCCGAGCAGGCATTGGCGGAGGTCAAGGCGTCCTGATTACGGCCCTGCAGGAGCAGGGCTTGCCGGCGAAGGCGTCCTTGAGGCCGCCAAAAGCTTCGCGAGCAAGCTCTGCTCCCACAGGTTCCGTTGTGTTCTCAAGAATTAAGCAGCGTGCAATTAAGTGTGTGCGGGAAAGGAGTCAAGGCTTTGGCGCATGCCAACCTGACGCCCGTTGGTCCTGCAAATCCTTGCTGCCTGTAGTTTTATTCTATTCTCTGGGCAAGGACCTCCACTGTAGTCACTGGACCGATGCAACCTCCCCCCGGAGGCTGAAGACAGGATCTACCGAGGGTCGCCGCCATGCCGCGCAACCTTTGTCTCACCCGCCAATGCCTGGGTCTCGTGACCCGTATCGAATGCAGTATTCGCCCGATTGCCGGCGATAACGGAATGTGGACCCTCCTGTTCGCCGCCGGAATGGCCGGCGAACAACCCTCGGCCATCAAGGCCCAGGGTCCGTTCCATGGCCCGGTCGTGGCCGAATCCATCCTTGAGTCGATTGTCGAAAGCCTGACCTTGCATGGCTATCAGCTGGCCGAGGATCCGCAGATCTGGAGCCTGCATTTGCAGGCCCAGCTACGGGAGATCAACGGCACGCGAGGCCGGGGCCTGGAACACTAGGCGCCAGCCCACGATCATTCGGCGGGGCCTGAAACCTGGGCCTTGTCGAGCTTGACCTCGAAACCGTACTCGACGGTGTTCAAGGCCGTGCGCTGGTAGCTTTCCAGCTGGGTCGGCTGCCCGTAGAAGTAGTGGACGTCATAGACCGGCGGCGAATCAGCCTTGTCGCTATGGCTGGTGGCGAGGATTTCCTTGAGGTAGTTGCCGCTGTCGTCCTTGGCGTAGAAGCGCCAGGACTCGGCAGGGAAGCGCTTCTGGTCGACGATCAGGGCGTTGCCCTTGAGCTCCAGGCCGGCGGGCAACTGGTGGGCGTCGAGGGTGTTTTTCTGGATATCGGCCAGGAACAGCGGCATCGAGCCGACGGCATAGGCCGGCGTTTCCGGGAACAGGTTCAGGTCGTAGGTGATGGTACCGTCCAGCGGATTGACCTCGAAGGCCTCGTTAGGCAACTCCAGAGGCTCGCCGCGCTTACCTTGTTCGTCTTCGGTGAAGAAGGTCACCGGACTGCCGCCGGGGGCGGTGGGCGTGCCAAGCAACTCGTCGTTGAAGGTCTTGGGGTGGTCGAACTCGATGTTTGCCGCGCTGGCATCGTCCACCGACTGACTGATGATCACGCTTTTTTTCAGCTTCTCGGCGTCCAGGTTGGCGTCCTTGAGATAGCTCGACGCCTTGTCGTCGTAGACCACCACCGGCATGGGCAACGGCTGGATATCCTTGCTGGTGGTGTTGTCGAACTGGCGTACCGGCAGGTCCAGCTCCTTGCGGTCGACCGTGGCCCCGGAAAAGTCCATCACGCTGATTTCCAGCTTGTCGATCATGCCGTTGAAGTAGACCCGGGTGTAGTGGCTGGTCTGCTTCGCCTCGAAGGCCTTTTGCTCGCTGTCGAGTTTTTTCTCGAAGGTGTCGCTCCAGCTCTTCTGTTTGAGCATTTCGTCCAGTTGCTGCTGGTAGAAGGCAATCTGCGCGGTGTTTTCGTTGATGGCGCCGGCACGGGAGAGAAATTGCCCGGTGCTGTCCATGGCCTGGACGATCAGTGGGTTGAGCGGGGTGTCGCTGACCTGGGGCGCCTGTACGGCGTTACCGCTCAGTTCGATTTCGGCATTGTTCTTGTCCAGCGATACCAGGGTGAGGCTGACGTTGTCGCGGCTTTGCAGTTTGCCGACGTCCTGGCGGGTCAGGTTGAAGGTCACTACCTTGCTTGGGGCGATCACTTCGACCTTGCCGTGCAGGGTCAGGGGTTGCGGCTGTTTTTTCGGATCGACTTCCTGGCCTTCGACATACGGATAGGTGATCGTCAGGTCGTCGGGGTTGGTCATGTTCGAGCTGGAGGGGCTCAGCTGTATCCCGGGATCGGTTTCCGACCATTCAGGCTGGAAGGGGATCACCTGTTTGTTGCTCAGGGTCACCGACTGCCATTCCAGTGCATGGGGAAACGGGAATTCGGTGGGGTAGTTGAAGCTGAACGGAAAGATCGGCTGCAGGTCGGTCAGGTAGTCGGAACTGGCGGTTTTGCGCAGCACGAAAAGGCCGTTGATATAGGTGTCGGCCAGGGCCTGCGGGCTGGGGTAGTGCTTGAGCAACGCCAGGGCATCGTCGCTGTATTCGGTTTCGATGGGCTTGTCCCGCAGGCGCAGGCGGGCCCGTTCGAGCAACAGCAGGGAGCCGCCGAGGTCGGCCACGGCATCCTTGAGCTTGGGGTCTTGCAGGGTGTCGAGGGTTTTTTCGAACTGTGCGGTCCTTTCCTCGAGGCTGGCTTGGTGTGGCTTGTCTTTGGGGGAGCAGCCGCTCATCAGCAGAGCCACCGATAGCCCGAGGCAACCCAGGGGAAGTCGCAAATCCATTGTTCAGTTTTCCTGTACACAGTGCACACGCGATGTCGTTGATGCCGACACTAGCAGAAAATCGCCCTGGCGCAGCTGTCCCTATGTTGAACGAGCGCCTGTGGAGGGCTTTTTCCCTCGGGTTTTGGCGCTGGTATACTCGCGGCCATTTTCAGTTGGTATGAGATCCATGGAACGTTTTATCGAAAATACGATGTATGCCTCGCGCTGGCTGCTGGCACCGATTTACCTCGGACTGTCCCTGGGCCTGCTGGCCTTGGCGCTGAAGTTCTTCCAGGAAGTGTTTCACGTCATCCCCAACGTCTTTGCCATGGCCGAGGCCGACCTGATCCTGGTGCTGCTGTCGCTGATCGACATGGCGCTGGTGGGTGGCCTGCTGGTGATGGTGATGATTTCCGGCTACGAGAACTTCGTGTCGCAGATGGACATCGATGAGGGCAAGGAAAAGCTCAGTTGGTTGGGCAAGATGGACTCCACGTCGTTGAAGATGAAGGTGGCGGCGTCGATCGTGGCGATTTCCTCGATTCACCTGCTGCGGGTGTTCATGGATGCCAAGAACGTCGATCCGGTGCACCTGCAATGGTATGTGATCATCCACATGACCTTTGTCGTGTCGGCCTTTGCCATGGGCTATCTAGACAAGCTGACCAAGCACTGACCCCGCTGTGCTTGTGTGCTAGTCTGCTGGCCCTTTTTGGTTCCGGGTGCGTGGGGCAATACCTTGTTCGACAGGTGTTTCCCGCCGCAGCCCACAGCGGAGCAGTGTTATGTCCGAAGTAAATCTGTCCACCGACGAAACCCGCGTCAGCTACGGTATCGGCCGTCAGTTGGGTGACCAACTGCGTGATAATCCGCCGCCGGGCGTAAGTCTCGATGCGATCCTGACCGGCCTGACCGACGCTTTCCACGGCCAGCCAAGCCGCGTGGGCCAGGAAGAGCTGTCCGCCAGCTTCAAGGTGATCCGTGAAGTCATGCAGGCCGAAGCCGCTGCCAAGGCTGAAGCCGCGGCGGGCGCCGGTCTGGAATTCCTGGCGGAAAACGCCAAGCGCGAAGGCATCACCACCCTGGCTTCCGGCCTGCAGTTCGAAGTGCTGACCCAGGGCGAGGGCGCCAAGCCATCCCGTGAGGACACCGTGCGTACTCACTACCACGGCACCCTGATCGACGGCACCGTGTTCGACAGCTCCTACGAGCGCGGCCAGCCAGCCGAATTCCCGGTCGGTGGCGTGATCGCCGGCTGGACCGAGGCACTGCAACTGATGAATGCCGGTAGCAAATGGCGTCTGTACGTGCCGAGCGAGCTGGCTTATGGCGCCCAGGGCGTCGGTGGCATTCCGCCGCACAGCGTACTGGTGTTCGACGTCGAGCTGCTCGACGTTCTGTAAGTACCGCGCGACTGCTGTCACCGCTGTACTGTAGGAGCAGGGCTTGCCCGCGAAGAGGCCGTCAATATTGCCAAAAGCTTCGCAGGCAAGCCACGCTCCTACAGTACGGTGTCGGCAGGAATAGGCGCGTCATAACTGGATCTTGGCATCCGGCTCCCCACTCGGGCGCAACGCCCGCGCATAGCAGAACAGAAACAGGTTACGCACCAGTTCCTTGAGCACCAGCGGTTCGCTGGAACTCAAGCCGCTGACGTCCAGGTCGCCCTGGTCCTGCAGCTCGTTCAAGGCTTCTTCCTCCAGTACCGCACAGACCTCTCCCGTTTCCCGATGCAGGATGCGCAGGTAAGGGTGTGGGCGGTCCAGCCAGGCATCGATCAAATAAGTCATGGTCTCATCTCCTTGATGGGTTTCAATGAGAATAATTCTTATTCAAAGAATAGCAAGTGCCTATTGGCCGATAGGGGAGTTTTCTGTAGGGGGATTTGTCTGAGGTCAAGGAAGGCGGGGGATGAAAGCTGACGTAATCCTGGTCCCTGCAACCAGGGCTGGCGCGGACCTTTATAGGAGCCGGCTTGCCGGCGATGGGGCCGCAAGCCTTGCATCGCCTGGTCGGCCGCTATCGCCGGCAAGCCGGCTCCTACAGGGGAGGGGGGGCTTCAGACCTTCCGGACGAACTCGGACTTGAGTTTCATCGGGCCGATGCCGTCGATCTTGCAGTCGATGTCGTGGTCGCCATCGCACAGACGGATGTTCTTGACCTTGGTGCCGACCTTGACCACCAGGGAGGTGCCCTTGACCTTCAGGTCCTTGATCACGGTGATGGTGTCGCCGTCTTGCAGGACGTTGCCCACGGAGTCCTTTTTCACGGTGTCGTCGCTGGTGGCTTCGGCTTCGCCGCCGGCAGACCACTCATGGGCGCATTCGGGGCAGACCAGTTGGGTGCCGTCTTCGTAGGTGAATTCGGAATTGCATTTCGGGCAGGGTGGCAACGTGCTCACTAAGGCTCCTCGGTTTCGGGAAGGCGAAAAGCGCACATTATATAGGGTTTTAGCCGCGGGAGGGGGAGGGCAGGTTGACGCAGAACCTTGTAGGAGCAGGGCTTGCCCGCGAAGCTTTTGGCGGCCTCAAGGGCCCTTTCGCGGGCAAGCCCTGCTCCTACAGGTTCGGGTTGTTTTCAGGAAAGTAGGCAATCAGTGAGTACGGGCGACCGCAAACTCGCTCAGTTCCACCAGGGCATCGCGGTATTCGCTCGCCGGCAGCGCTTCCAGGCAGGCAATCGCCCGTGCCACGTAGTCGCGGGCCAGTTGCGCGGTGTAGTCCAGGGACCCGGAGGCCTGTACGGCTTCGCGAATGCTTTCCAGGTCTTCGATACCGCCTTTCTGGATCGCCTGGCGCACCAGGGCCGCCTGTTCCGGCGTGCCTTCGCGCATGGTGTAGATCAGCGGCAGGGTCGGCTTGCCTTCGGCCAGGTCGTCGCCGACGTTCTTGCCCAGGGTCTCGGCATCGCCTTTGTAGTCCAGCAGGTCGTCCACCAACTGGAACGCAACACCCAGGTGGTCGCCAAAGGTGCGCAGCGCTTCGGTCTGCTCCGGCGTGGCCTGGCACAGGGCCGCGGCGCTGTGGGTCGAGGCTTCGAAGAGCATCGCGGTCTTGCCGCGGATGACTTCCATATAGGTTTCTTCAGTGGTGCTGGCGTCGCGGACCTTGGACAACTGCAACACTTCGCCTTCGGCGATGATGCGGGTGGCCTGTGAAAGAATCTTCATCACCGGCATCGAGCCCAGCTCGACCATCATTTCGAAGGAGCGCGAGTACAGGAAGTCGCCCACCAGCACACTCGGGGCGTTGCCCCACATGGCGTTGGCGGTGGAGCGACCACGGCGCATGCCGGAC
The DNA here is from genome assembly GCF_023242495.1 of Pseudomonas sp. MWU13-2862. Classification (NCBI taxonomy): domain Bacteria; kingdom Pseudomonadati; phylum Pseudomonadota; class Gammaproteobacteria; order Pseudomonadales; family Pseudomonadaceae; genus Pseudomonas; species Pseudomonas sp. MWU13-2862. The sequence goes on from NZ_JALMEZ010000006.1 coordinate 151,202, forward strand.
ATGTCGACCACGTCGTCGTGCAGCAGGGTGGCGGTGTGCAGGAACTCGATGGTCGCGGCGAGCAGGCGCAGGTCGTCGCCTTCGCGGCCCAGGGCCTTGCCACACAGCAACACCAATAAAGGACGCAGGCGTTTGCCCCCGGCCGAGGTGATGTAATCGCCGATTTTCGAGACCAGCGGCACCCGGGAAGTCAACTGCTTCTTGATGATGCCGTCGACGGCGCTAAAATCGTCCGCCACCGCGCGGTAGAAAGCTTGGGGTTGCATCAGCGGGAGTCGCTCCAGAAGGGTTGCGCGGCATGCTAGGGCGGGGGGTCTGTGCTGTCAAGGTACGCGGTCTACGGGCTTGCAATGGCCAGATGGCTTGCGTACAATCGCGCACCCTGAACTTCCTGGGCAGCACCTGCCTTACGCAATTGCATCTGGGCCGTTCCAGCCCCATGCAGCCATGCCAGCCAATACCTTTACCTATAAAGCGCTGGGTGAGCAGGATTATCGGAGAAATACCATGTCTTACGCAGTAATCGTTACCGGCGGCAAGCAGTACAAAGTCGCTCCAGGTGAATACCTGAAGATCGAGAAACTGGAAATCGCCACCGGCGAATCCGTTACCTTTGATCGCGTTCTGTTGGTCGCCAATGGCGATGACGTGAACATCGGCGCTCCAGTTGTTGCGGGCGCTACCGTTGTGGCTGAAGTGATCTCCCAAGGTCGTCACGATAAAGTCCGCATCATCAAGTTCCGTCGTCGTAAGCACCACATGAAGCGTATGGGCCACCGTCAGTGGTACACCGAGATCAAAATCACCGGTATTCAGGCTTAATTTCAGCCTAATCCCCTTTTTGGAGAATTGAACTCATGGCACACAAAAAAGCTGGTGGTAGTACCCGTAACGGTCGCGACTCAGAAGCCAAACGCCTTGGCGTGAAGATGTATGGCGGCCAGGCTATCAAAGCGGGCAACATCATCGTGCGTCAGCGCGGCACCCAATTCCACGCCGGTTACGGCGTTGGCATGGGTAAAGATCACACTCTCTTCGCTAAAGTCGAAGGCGTGATCAAGTTTGAAGTAAAAGGCGCGTTCAACCGCCGTTACGTGAGCATCATCGCGGCTTAATCGCGAGGATGCTGGAGAAGCCCCGTCTTGCGACGGGGCTTTTTCGTTTGTGGGGTGAGTCTCTTGCAAAGCTGTTTGTATGGGCTGTCGGCGCTGGATTTTTCGGTCGTTGATTGAGGTCGCCGCGCTCATCTTTGCAAGAGTCTTATACTTGTGATTTTTCAGCTCGTCCTGGTGGCGAGAGGCGTGTGTTATGAAGTTCGTTGATGAAGTATCGATTCGCGTAAAAGCTGGCGACGGCGGCAACGGTTGCATGAGTTTCCGTCGGGAAAAATTCATCGAAAACGGCGGTCCCAACGGCGGTGACGGTGGTGACGGCGGCTCGATCTATATGGTCGCCGACGAAAACCTCAATACCCTGGTGGATTATCGCTATACCCGGCACTTCGATGCCGAGCGCGGTTCCAATGGCGGCAGCACCGACTGCACCGGCAAGAAGGGTGAGGATCTGGAGCTGCGCGTGCCGGTCGGCACCACGGTGATCGATTCCGCCACCCAGGAAGTCATCGGTGACCTGGTCAAGGCTGGTCAGCGCCTGCTGGTGGTCCATGGCGGCTGGCACGGCCTGGGCAACAGCCGTTTCAAATCCAGCACCAACCGTGCGCCGCGCCAGACTACGCCGGGCAAGCCGGGCGAGCAGCGCGACCTCAAGCTGGAAATGAAGGTGTTGGCGGACGTCGGCCTGCTGGGCTTGCCGAACGCCGGTAAAAGTACCTTTATCCGTTCGGTCTCGGCCGCCAAGCCGAAGGTGGCGGATTATCCGTTCACCACCCTGGTGCCGAACCTGGGCGTGGTCAGCGTCGACCGCTGGAAGAGCTTTGTCATCGCCGACATCCCGGGTTTGATCGAGGGTGCTTCCGGTGGTGCCGGTCTGGGGATTCGCTTCCTCAAGCACTTGGCGCGCACGCGTTTGCTGCTGCACCTCGTCGACATGGCGCCGCTGGATGACAGCAGTGCGCCGGATGCCGCCGAAGTGATCGTCAATGAGCTGACCAAGTTCAGCCCGTCCCTGGCTGAGCGTGATCGCTGGCTGGTGCTGAACAAGTGCGACCAGATCCTCGAGGAAGAGCACGAGGAGCGGGTCAAGGAAGTGGTCGAGCGCCTGCAGTGGACCGGTCCGGTCTATGTGATCTCGGCGATTGCCAAGGAAGGGACCGAGCGCCTGACCCGCGACATCATGCGCTACCTGGAAGATCGTCTCGATCGTCTGGCCAATGACCCTGCCTATGCCGACGAGCTGCGTGATCTCGATCAGCGCATCGAAGATGAGGCGCGTGCCCAGTTGCAGGCCCTGGATGACCAGCGTGCCCTGCGCCGCAGCGGCGTCAAGAGCGTCCACGACATCGGCGACGATGACTGGGATGAAGAAGATGTCGATGACGAAGATGGCCCGGAAATCATCTACGTGCGCGACTGATGTTGCCGCATGTTGTGCGGATTGGCCGCTGCTCGAGGGTGAGCGGGCGGTCTATCTGACGGGTGGCGGTGTTATCATCGTCATCAGCCTGTTCCACCTGGCGCCGCTCATTCGAGCGGCGTTCTGGTTTCTGGGAACCGGCTACCCTGAACAATCGCATGGGCAGTGCTCGGTCGTGCTGCCCGCAAGCCAAGGTTGAAAGATGATGCGGAGCAAGGTGACAGGTGCGCAGCGTTGGGTCGTGAAGATCGGCAGCGCACTGCTGACGGCGGACGGCAAGGGTCTGGATCGCGCCGCAATGGGGGTCTGGGTCGAGCAGATGGTGGCGTTGCATGAGGCGGGCGTCGAGCTGGTGCTGGTGTCTTCTGGTGCGGTGGCGGCGGGTATGAGTCGTCTGGGTTGGACGGTGCGACCGACGGCCATGCACGAGTTGCAGGCCGCCGCGGCCATTGGTCAGATGGGTTTGGTGCAGGCCTGGGAATCGAGCTTTGCCGAGCATGGCCGGCATACCGCGCAGATCCTGCTGACCCATGACGATCTGTCCGACCGCAAGCGCTACCTTAATGCGCGCAGCACCTTGCGGGCGCTGGTGGAGCTCAAGGTCATCCCGGTGATCAACGAGAACGACACCGTGGTCACCGATGAAATCCGTTTCGGCGACAACGACACCCTGGCGGCGCTGGTGGCCAACCTGGTGGAGGCGGACCTACTGGTGATTCTCACGGATCGCGATGGCATGTTCGACGCCGATCCGCGCAACAACCCCGATGCCCAGCTGATTTATGAGGCCCGAGCCGATGATCCGGCCTTGGATGCGGTGGCGGGCGGTACCGGTGGTGCGCTGGGGCGTGGCGGTATGCAGACCAAGTTGCGCGCGGCGCGGCTGGCGGCGCGCTCCGGGGCGCACACGATCATTGTCGGCGGGCGCCTGGAGCGGGTGCTGGATCGCCTGAAGGCGGGCGAGCGTATTGGCACCTTGCTGTCGCCTGAGCGTGGCATGCTGGCGGCGCGCAAGCAGTGGCTGGCCGGGCATCTGCAGACCCGTGGCACGCTGGTGCTCGATGACGGCGCGGTGAATGCGCTGGCGCGGGATCACAAGAGTTTGCTGCCGGTGGGCGTGAAGCTGGTCCAGGGCAGCTTCCGGCGTGGTGAGATGGTGGTGTGCGTGGCGTCGGACGGTCGTGAGATCGCCCGTGGGCTGGCGAACTACAGTGCGCTTGAGGCGCAGAAGATTATCGGGCAGCCGTCGGATGCGATTGTCGGTGTGCTGGGGTATATGGCGGAGCCTGAACTGGTTCACCGCGATAACCTGATTCTGGTGTGATGGATTGAGGGAGAGGGCTATGGGTATCGCAAAGGGATTCTTGGGATTGCTGCTGGCGATGCCATTGCTGGCGTCGGCGGAAGAGATTGGTCAGGTGTCGACGGTCTTCAAGTTTGTCGGGCCGAACGATCGTATCGTGGTCGAGGCGTTTGATGATCCCAAGGTCGAGGGCGTGACCTGCTACCTGTCCCGGGCCAAGACCGGCGGCTTGAAAGGTGGTCTGGGGTTGGCCGAGGATCGTGCCGAGGCATCGCTGGCCTGTCGTCAGGTCGGGCCGATTCGTTTCAGTGGTGAGTTGAAGGATGGCGAGGAGGTGTTCAAGGAGCGCACCTCGCTGGTGTTCAAGACCATGCAGGTGGTGCGGTTCCTCGACAAGAAGCGCAATACCCTGGTGTATCTGGTCTATAGCGACCGCTTGATCGAAGGTAGTCCGCAGAATGCGGTGACGGCGATTCCGATCCTGCCTTGGCCGCATCAGTAAGGTATTGGGGCGGTAGTTGTGTTGTCTGGTTCTGGCGTCGAACGCGAACCTGTAGGAGCAGGGCTTGTCGGGACGCCGCACCGCCGCGAAGCTTTTGGCGATCTTGAGGGCCTCTTCGCGGGCAAGCCCTGCTCCTACAGATTGGTGTGATTTTCTGTAAGGAGTGTCGGAATTGCAGGCAATAAAAAACCGACCCTGGGGTCGGTTTTTTAACAAGCGTGTCGCTTAGGCTGCAACAGCAAGGTTCAGGGCCTTGATGTGGCCGTTCAAACGACCCTTGTGACGAGCGGCCTTGTTCTTGTGGATGATGCCTTTATCGGCCATACGGTCGATAACAGGAACAGCCAGAACATAAGCGGCTTGAGCTTTGGCAGCGTCTTTTGCGTCGATGGCTTTAACTACATTCTTGATGTAGGTACGAACCATGGAACGCAGGCTGGCGTTGTGGCTGCGACGCTTCTCAGCCTGTTTTGCACGTTTTTTGGCGGAAGGTGTGTTGGCCACCGTCGAGCTCCTCGAAAGACTTTTTAGGAAATAGCAAACAAAATAGGCCGCGAATCATGCCGATGAGTTGAGGTCTTGTCAAGGGCGGGTGATACGTTCCGCTGAGTGGTCGATCTTGAAGTGACGGGTGATTTATTTCCGGCGCCTGACCTGTAAACTCGCGAGCTTTGGCTCTGTGCTGTTGCGGCGCGGAGTATCGCACAACTGGGCGCTTTGTTCGCCTGCTCTTTCTCCAAAGGCGCACACTCTTTTAATGAATCTGCTCAAATCGTTGGCTGCCGTCAGCTCTATCACGATGATTTCCCGGGTTCTGGGCTTCGTTCGCGATACGATTATCGCGCGTATCTTCGGGGCCGGAATGGCCACCGATGCCTTCTTTATTGCCTTCAAGCTGCCCAACCTGCTGCGGCGGATCTTTGCCGAGGGCGCGTTTTCCCAAGCTTTCGTGCCGATCCTGGCGGAATACAAGAGTCAGCAGGGTGAGGAGGCGACCCGAACCTTTATCGCCTATGTCAGCGGCCTGCTGACCCTGGTGCTGGCGTTGGTGACTGTGCTGGGCATGGTCGCCGCGCCCTGGGTGATCTGGGCCACGGCCCCGGGGTTCACCGACACGCCGGAGAAGTTCAAGCTGACCTCCGACCTGCTGCGGGTGACGTTCCCTTATATATTGCTGATCTCGCTGTCCTCCCTGGCGGGGGCGATCCTCAATACCTGGAACCGTTTTTCAGTGCCGGCCTTCGTGCCGACGCTGCTGAACGTGAGCATGATCATTTTTGCCCTGTTCCTGACGCCGTACTTTGACCCGCCGGTCATGGCCCTGGGTTGGGCGGTGCTGGCCGGTGGCCTGGCCCAACTGCTCTACCAACTGCCGAGCCTGAAAAAGGTCGGCATGCTGGTGCTGCCACGGCTGAGTCTGCGTGACGCCGGCGTCTGGCGGGTAATGAAGCAGATGCTGCCGGCGATTCTCGGGGTCTCGGTGAGCCAGATCTCACTGATCATCAACACCATCTTCGCCTCTTTCCTGGTGGCGGGCTCGGTGTCCTGGATGTACTACGCCGACCGCTTGATGGAGTTGCCGTCCGGGGTGCTCGGTGTGGCCCTGGGCACCATCCTGTTGCCGATCCTGTCGAAAACCTATGCCAGCAAGGACCGCCACGAGTATTCGCGGATTCTCGACTGGGGCCTGCGCCTGTGCTTCGTGCTGGTGTTGCCGTGCTCCCTGGCGCTGGCGATTCTCTCCGAGCCGCTGACGGTGGCGCTGTTCCAGTACGGCCAGTTCAGTGCCTTTGATGCCTCCATGACCCAGCGTGCGCTGGTGGCCTACTCCCTGGGCTTGCTGGGCATCATCATGATCAAGGTGCTGGCGCCGGGCTTCTACGCGCAGCAGAACATTCGCACGCCGGTGAAAATCGCGATTTTCACCCTGACGGTCACGCAACTGCTCAACCTGGTCTTTATCGGGCCATTGGCCCATGCCGGGCTGGCGCTGGCGATCAGCGCCGGGGCTTGTATCAATGCCGGGCTGCTGTTCTGGCAATTGCGCAAGCAACAACTCTTTGTGCCGCAGCCGGGCTGGGGCGTCTATCTGCTGAAGCTGGTGCTGGCGGTGGCGGTGATGTCGGCGGTATTGCTGGGGTTGATGCACATCATGCCGGCCTGGGACCAGGGGCACATGTTCGAGCGTTTCCTGCGTTTGGGTGGGTTGGTGGTGGCCGGTGTGCTGGCCTATTTCGGCATGTTGGCGGCGATGGGGCTGCGCCTGCGGCATTTCAATCGCAAATCATTGACGTAGCTCGGGGTACCCCCGAGAGGGTGTCACGCAAGAGAGTTTTGTCGGTTCGATCGATTTGGGTGCTGCTGTTGCCTGTCGTCGGCCGTCGGGTGTGGTTATAATCGACCACTTTATGAGCAAGAAGCGCGTTATGCAGCTGGTTCGAGGCCTTCACAACCTGCGCCCCCGGCATCGGGGCTGCGTCGCCACCATTGGCAACTTTGACGGTGTTCACCGTGGTCACCAGGCTATCCTGGCCCGACTGCGTGAGCGTGCGCTGGAGTTGGGTGTACCCAGCTGCGTGGTGATTTTCGAGCCGCAGCCCCGTGAATTCTTTGCTCCGGACACCGCGCCGGCACGTCTGGCGCGCTTGCGCGACAAGCTGAAACTGCTGGCCGCCGAGGGCGTCGACCGGGTTCTGTGCCTGGCCTTCAACCAGCGCCTGAGCAAACTCAGCGCCGCCGAGTTCGTCGATACCATCCTGGTGGGCGGTCTCGGCGTGCAGCATCTGGAGGTCGGCGACGATTTCCGCTTCGGCTGTGATCGCGTCGGCGATTTCGAGTTCCTGCAACAGGCGGGCAGCGCCCGGGGTTTCACCGTCGAGGCGGCGCAGACCGTCGAGCTCGATGGCCTGCGGGTCAGCAGCACCCAGGTACGTAATGCCCTGGCGGCGGCTGACTTCGCCTTGGCCGAGCGCTTGCTCGGTCGCCCGTTCCGGATTGCCGGACGGGTGCTGCATGGCCAGAAGCTGGCGCGCCAACTGGGCACGCCGACCGCCAACGTGCAGCTCAAGCGCCGTCGCGTGCCGTTGACCGGGGTTTACCTGGTCAGCGTCGAGATCGACGGCCAGCCGTGGCCGGGCGTCGCCAATATCGGCGTGCGGCCCACGGTTTCAGGGGATGGCAGCGCTCACCTGGAAGTGCACCTGCTGGATTTTACCGGTGATCTGTATGACCGGCGTTTGACCGTGGTTTTCCACCACAAGCTGCGCGATGAGCAGCGATTCGCCTCCCTGGAGGCGCTCAAGACGGCGATCAATGCGGACGTCGCCGCCGCCCGTGCCCACTGGCAGGGTTCACCGCTTAAAAAGAGCCTGAAATGACCGACTACAAAGCCACGCTTAACCTTCCGGACACCGCCTTCCCAATGAAGGCCGGCCTGCCACAGCGCGAACCGCAGATTCTGCAGCGCTGGGACAGCATTGGCCTGTACGGGAAGTTGCGCGAGATTGGCAAGGATCGTCCGAAGTTCGTTCTTCACGACGGTCCTCCGTATGCCAACGGCACGATCCACATCGGTCATGCGCTGAACAAGATTCTCAAGGACATGATCATCCGGTCCAAGACCCTGGCCGGCTTCGATGCCCCTTATGTGCCGGGTTGGGACTGTCATGGCCTGCCGATCGAGCACAAGGTCGAAGTGACCCATGGCAAGAACCTGGGCGCGGACAAGACCCGCGAACTGTGCCGTGCCTACGCCACCGAGCAGATCGAAGGGCAGAAGTCCGAATTTATCCGCCTGGGTGTGCTCGGCGACTTCGCCAACCCCTACAAGACCATGGACTTCAAGAACGAGGCCGGTGAAATCCGCGCACTCGCCGAAATCGTCAAGGGCGGTTTCGTGTTCAAGGGCCTGAAGCCGGTGAACTGGTGCTTCGATTGCGGTTCGGCCCTGGCCGAAGCCGAAGTCGAATACCAGGACAAGAAGTCCTCGACCATCGACGTGGCCTTCCCGATTGCCGACCAGGACAAGCTGGCCGCCGCATTCGGCCTGCCGTCCCTGGCCAAGCCGGCGGCGATCGTGATCTGGACCACCACCCCGTGGACCATCCCGGCCAACCAGGCGCTGAACGTCCACCCGGAATTCAACTACGCCCTGGTGGATGTCGGTGACCGCCTGCTGGTACTGGCTGAAGAGCTGGTCGAATCGTGCCTGGCGCGCTACAAACTCGAAGGCTCGGTACTGGCCATTGCCAAGGGCGAAGCCCTGGAACTGATCAACTTCCGTCACCCGTTCTATGACCGTCTGTCGCCGGTGTACCTGGCCGACTACGTCGAACTGAGTGCCGGTACCGGTATCGTTCACTGCTCCCCGGCCTACGGCGAGGACGACTTCAAGATCTGCAAGCAGTACGGCATGGTCAACGATGAGATCCTCAACCCGGTGCAGAGCAACGGCGTGTATGCCGAGTCCCTGGAGTTCTTCGGCGGCCAGTTTATCTTCAAGGCCAACGCGGGCATCGTCGACAAGCTGAGCGAAGTCGGCTCGCTGTTGCATACCGAAACCATCAGCCACAGCTACATGCATTGCTGGCGCCACAAGACCCCGCTGATCTACCGCGCCACCGCACAGTGGTTTATCGGCATGGACAAGGCCCCGGTGGCCGGCGATACCCTGCGTGAGCGCGCGCTCAAGGCCATCGAAGAGACCCAGTTCGTCCCGGCCTGGGGCCAGGCGCGCCTGCACTCGATGATCGCCAACCGTCCGGACTGGTGCATCTCCCGCCAGCGCAACTGGGGTGTGCCGATCCCGTTCTTCCTCAACAAGGAAAGCGGCGAGCTGCACCCGCGTACCGCCGAGCTGATGGAGCAGGTGGCCCAGCGTGTCGAAGTCGAAGGCATCGAAGCCTGGTTCAAGATGGACGCCGCCGAGTTGCTGGGCGACGAAGCGCCGCTGTACGACAAGATCAGCGACACCCTCGACGTCTGGTTCGATTCCGGCACCACCCACTGGCACGTGCTGCGCGGTTCGCACCCGATGGGCCATGAGAGCGGTCCACGGGCCGACCTCTACCTGGAAGGATCGGACCAGCATCGCGGCTGGTTCCACTCGTCCTTGCTGACCGGTTGCGCCATCGACAACCACGCGCCTTACCGCGAACTGCTGACCCACGGTTTCACCGTCGACGAGGCGGGTCGCAAGATGTCCAAGTCGTTGGGCAATGTGATCGCGCCGCAGAAAGTCAACGACACCCTGGGTGCCGACATCATGCGTCTGTGGGTTGCCTCGACCGATTACTCGGGCGAGATGGCGGTCTCCGACCAGATCCTGCAACGCAGCGCCGACGCCTACCGGCGTATCCGCAACACCGCCCGTTTCCTGCTCTCCAACCTGAGCGGCTTCAACCCGGCCACCGACCTGTTGCCGGCCGACGAGATGCTCGCCCTGGACCGTTGGGCCGTGGACCGCGCGTTGTTGCTGCAACGGGAGCTGGAACTGCACTACGGCGAATACCGTTTCTGGAACGTCTACTCCAAGGTACACAACTTCTGCGTGCAGGAGCTGGGCGGTTTCTACCTCGACATCATCAAGGATCGCCAGTACACCACCGGCGCCAACAGCAAGGCCCGGCGTTCCTGCCAGACCGCGCTGTACCACATCAGCGAGGCGCTGGTGCGCTGGATCGCGCCGATCCTGGCTTTCACCGCCGACGAGCTGTGGCAGTACCTGCCGGGCGAGCGCAACGAGTCGGTCATGCTGAATACCTGGTATGAAGGCCTCAGCGAGCTGCCGGAAGGCTTCGAGCTGGACCGCGCCTACTGGGAGCGGATCATGGCGGTCAAGGTCGCGGTCAACAAGGAGATGGAAAACCTGCGGGCGGCCAAGGCCATCGGCGGCAACCTGCAGGCCGAAGTGACCCTGTTCGCAGAAGAGGCCCTGGTGGCCGACCTGGGCAAGCTGAGCAACGAACTGCGTTTTGTCCTGATCACTTCCACCGCGACCGTTGCGCCATTGGCGCTGGCTCCGGCGGATGCGGTGGTCACTGAAGTCGCCGGGCTCAAGCTCAAGGTGGTCAAGTCCGCCCATGCCAAGTGCGCCCGTTGCTGGCATCACCGCGAGGATGTCGGGGTCAACCCGGAGCATCCGGAAATCTGCGGTCGTTGCGTGGACAATATCAGCGGCGAAGGCGAGGTGCGCCACTATGCCTAATACCAGTGCCGGCCGTTTCGGCCGCCTGGGCTGGCTGTGGTTGAGCGTGCTGGTCCTGGTCATCGACCAGGTCAGCAAGCTTCACTTCGCAAGCTCGCTGTCCCTGTACCAGCAGATCGTGATCATCCCCGATTACTTCAGCTGGACCCTGGCCTACAACACCGGCGCGGCCTTCAGCTTCCTGGCTGAAAGCTCCGGTTGGCAGCGCTGGTTGTTCGCGCTGATCGCGCTGGTGGTCAGCGCGGTACTGGTGGTCTGGCTCAAGCGCCTGGGACGCAACGAAACCTGGCTGGCGATTGCGCTGGCGCTGGTGCTCGGCGGTGCCCTGGGCAACCTGTATGACCGCATGGCCCTGGGTCACGTGATCGATTTCGTCCTGGTGCACTGGCAGAACCGCTGGTACTTCCCGGCGTTCAACTTTGCCGACAGCGCCATCAGCGTCGGCGCGGTGATGCTGGCGCTGGATATGTTCAAGAGTAAAAAGTCCGGAGAACCCGTTCATGACTGAACACGCAGTGGCTGAGCAACGCATCGGTCAGAACACCCAGGTCACCTTGCATTTCGCCTTGCGCCTGGAAAACGGCGACACTGTCGACAGCACGTTCGACAAGGCCCCGGCGACCTTCAAGGTCGGCGACGGCAACCTGCTGCCGGGCTTCGAGGTGGCGTTGTTCGGCTTCAAGGCCGGTGACAAGCGTAACCTGACCGTGGCCCCGGAAAATGCCTTCGGCCAGCCGAACCCGCAGAATGTGCAGGTCATCCCGCGTTCGCAGTTCCAGGACATGGAACTGTCGGAAGGTTTGCTGGTGATCTTCAACGATGCGGCCAATACCGAGCTGCCGGGTGTGGTGAAGGCGTTCGACGACGCCCAGGTGACCGTCGACTTCAACCACCCGCTGGCGGGCAAGACCCTGACCTTCGATGTCGAGATCATCGAGGTCAAGGCGCTTTAATATTTCCCCTTGCGCGCAAGACACGAGGCACAGCATGCATATCAAACTCGCCAACCCCCGTGGCTTCTGCGCCGGCGTGGACCGGGCGATCGAAATCGTCAACCGGGCCCTGGAAGTCTTCGGCCCGCCGATCTACGTGCGCCATGAAGTGGTCCACAACAAATTTGTCGTCGAAGACCTGCGCGCCCGTGGCGCCATCTTCGTCGAAGAGTTGGAGCAGGTCCCGGATGACGTGATCGTGATCTTCAGTGCCCACGGCGTTTCCCAGGCCGTGCGCACGGAAGCCTCGGGTCGTGGCCTGAAGGTGTTCGACGCAACCTGTCCGTTGGTGACCAAGGTGCATATCGAAGTGGCGCGCTACAGCCGCGACGGTCGTGAATGCATCCTGATCGGCCACGCCGGCCACCCGGAAGTCGAAGGCACCATGGGCCAGTACGACGACGCCAATGGCGGTTCGATCTACCTGGTGGAGGACGAGAAAGACGTCGCCGCCTTGCAGGTGCGCAACCCGGAAAAACTGGCGTTCGTGACCCAGACCACCTTGTCCATGGACGACACCAGCCGTGTGATCGATGCCCTGCGGGCGCGCTTCCCGGCCATTGGCGGGCCGCGCAAGGACGATATTTGCTACGCCACGCAGAACCGCCAGGACGCGGTCAAGCAACTGGCGGACGAATGCGATGTGGTGTTGGTGGTGGGCAGCCCGAACAGCTCCAACTCCAATCGCCTGCGCGAGCTGGCCGAGCGCATGTCGACGCCTGCCTACCTGATCGACGGTGCCGAAGACCTGCAGCGCAGCTGGTTCGACGGTGTCGAGCGGATCGGCATCACCGCCGGGGCTTCGGCACCGGAAGTGCTGGTGCGTGGCGTGATCCAGCAGCTCCAGGCCTGGGGCGCGACCGGTGCCGACGAGTTGGCCGGGCGTGAGGAGAATGTGACCTTCTCCATGCCCAAGGAACTACGCGTTCGCTCCTTGCTGTAAGCCCGGGGAGGCGCAGAGTGCCTCGGGTATTGCTCTTTTTTCGAGCCTGATCCGACCGGTTGCTGCCAGGATCACCTGATGGTGGCTGACCGGCTGGTCCCTGGCGCAGATATGCAGTGTGCCGCCCATTGAGGTGCTGTTGTTCGGGTTGAGCCATCCGACAGAGGTGAAGCGGACAAACTGCGTGAGCCACCGGTTGCCTCTGATCGGTGTCAGTCCGTCGCCATGTCGTTCAACCAGCACCGGGTTGTCCGGATCCAGGTGGCCTTGCCCACTGCGGTCGACAATGATCCGCCAGCCTCGACTCCAATCTTCTTCCAGGGCATACATGACGACCGCCTGCTGGCGTAGAATCGCCTCGGTTCTCGCCATTTGCAGGCCATTGGCCAGTTCGTCGGCGCTTATCTGGCGCCGCTGTGAGGCGATCAGTTCGCTGAATGCCGGGCTGGCGAGTTGGGCAAGAATGCCGATGACGGCAAGACCAATCAGTAACTGAACAAGGCTGAATCCTTTCTGATCCATCTGGGCTCCCTCCTGGAGACTGAGTGTTTCGGCGCGATCCGGGCGCTGATCCTGGGAAAACAACCGTACGTCCTGATGAAGAATGTTTTAGGTTGTACCGCTAGTTATAGTCGATGGCATCGAGGGATTTCTCATGCGCCGCAGTACTCACGGCTTTACCTTGGTCGAGTTGATGGTCACCCTTGCGGTCTTCGCGATCCTGGTGGCGATTGCCTTGCCGTCGTTCACCAGTTCGATCCAGGGTTCCGAGGCTGATACCGAGGCCAGCGACCTGGTCCGTGGTCTGAATTTCGCGCGGCTCGAGGCCATGAACCGAGGTGTTTCCGTACGTGTCCGGCCGACCACGGCCAACGCGGCCTGGACTACAGACCTGGGGGTTTTGCAGGTGTCGAGCGATGGCGCCAACCCCCAATACATTAGGATCGTACCGGCCATGACCAGCGGCGCGACCCTGGTGGTGACCTCCGGAGTAACCACCCTCGATTTCAATAACCTGGGTGGCTTGTCCGTCCCCGGTTCCGCGGTGGTTTTCACCTATACGCTGGGCACACAAAGCCGCGTGATCAATGTGTGCCTCAATGGCCGGGTTTCATTGGGCGGAGGTTGTTGATGCGACGGACGAGGAGCGCGAGGCAATCAGGGATGACCCTAGTGGAGGTGCTGATTTCGGTGTTGATCCTTGCTGTCGGCCTGCTGGGGGCGGCGGCGATTCAGCTTGATGCGCTGATCTACACGGACAGCTCGAAGATGAGAAGTCAGGCCAGTTTCATTGCCTATGACATGATGGATCGTATCCGTGCCAATCCGGATGCGGACTATACCCTGGCCCATGCTAATGCTGTCACCGCTACGGCGGGTTCGACGGTGGCCCGGGATGCCGATTTCTATGATTTCAAGACCAACATCAATAATTTTGCCGGGGCTACCGGGTGGGACGGGAGCATTGTCGTGAATGGCAGGGCGGTCACTATCAGCATCAACTGGAGTGACCTGCGGGCCGCCAACATGACCAGCGACAAAACGCCGGGTACCAGTTTCACGCTCAATAGCCGCGTTGCAGTCGATCCGGTAGCCGGGCCATGATCCGTCATAGCAGAGGCTTCGGCCTGATCGAGTTGATGATCGCCATCACCCTGGGACTGATCGTCGTCTTGGGGATTACCCAGATATTCGTCGCGGCCAAGAGTACCTATATCAGCCAGAACAAGGCCGCCGGCATGCAGGAGGATGCGCGCTTTATCCTCAGCAAGATGGTGCAGGAAATTCGTATGGTCGGCATGTTCGGCTGCCTGGCCACCAGCGCCATCAATACCACGGCGGCGGCGGATTTCCTGGCGATTGCCCCCACGCCGATCACTTGGAACAGCGCCAGCAATACCCTGACGCTGGTGACCGCCGATATCGGCGGCAATGGCGGGGCGCCGACCTGGACGATCGTTTCCGATTGTCGCAATACGGCGACGGCCACCCAGGGGGCAGCTACTCCGGCCGCCGGGCAAATGGCCTTCCCCTTGCGCAAGCAGATCTATGCCTTCAGCAACAACCAGATTACCGTCGCCACCGGAGCCGGCCAGGCGGCCGGGCTGGTGAGCAATGTCAGGAGCTTCACCGTCTCCTTTGGTGTCGCGATATCCGCGACCGATATTGCTGTCAGCTCTTACAGCAGCAATCCCGCAGACCCGGCAACCATCCGCAGCGTGCGCCTGCAAATGACCCTGTACGATCCGCTTGGCCAGGTCGCCGATCAGCAGTACAGCGTGGTTGCGGCTCTGCGCAACCGGCTCCAGTAGGTGGACTTCGTATGATGTGCTCGCCCCGAAAGCACCCAGGCTTGAGGTCTGGTCCGCAGCGTGGCATGGCGCTGTTGATCAGCCTGATATTCCTGTTGCTGTTGACCCTGATCGGCATTTCCTCCATGCGCAACGCGACGTTGCAGGAAAAGATGGCCGGGAGCGTGACCTTCCGCAATACCTCGTTCCAGACTGCCGAGGCGGCGCTGCGCACCGGTGAAAGCGCGGTTCAGCAAAGTACCTACGTCCTGGCGGTGTGCACCACCAACGTCACCTGTGCGCCGCCGGCGGAGTCCGCCACGGTATCGGCCGCCGGGACCAATGGCACCTCGGGGGTGACCTGGATCGCCGCCGGCAGCGGCTTCTACGGGGTACAGAACCTAGGTACCACGATGGCGGCGGTCAATGTGCCAAGCAATACCTCGGCGACCCTGTACCGCGTGACGGCAGTGGCCATCAACGGCAATTCGCGGTCAATTGTGGAGAGTGTCTATGCCAAGTATTAAGGCCCGCGAAAGCCGTTTTTCAGCTTGGTCGCGGCGGCTTGTCGGCGCCTTGCTGGGGCTTTATCTGGCGGCGCCGGTGTATGCGTTCACGCCTTCGGACTCACCGCTGTTGAGCGCGGCGGCGGTGGCGCCGAACGTGATGCTGCTGGTGGACGACTCCGGCAGCATGGACAACCTGATCTGGGCCACGGGTTTCGATCAGACGAAGGTCCCCCTGCAGGTCTACAACTGCTATTCCTATTCCAATTGCGGCAGCCTGCAGACACTGGACATGACCAGTGACAACCAGTTCATCGGCAATCTGTATCCGGGTAGTTGCCCGTCCGGTTACAGCGGTTTCACCTTGTCGACCAGCAAAAACGCGAGCGTTTACTGCCTGAAGTTGCCGGACCCGTTGGGGGGCGGCAACACGCGGATCTCCAACAAGTATCTTTACTATCTGATCACCCAGATGACGTCCCTGCAAAAGGACTACACCGACGGAACGATTCCCACCGATTACCGGATCAACGTCGCGCGTAACGTGGCCTCGTCGCTGGTAACCAACAACCGCAACCTGCGTATCGGCCTGGCAACCTTCAACCCGCCGAGTTACTACGACCCGGGGCCCGGCGGTTATATCGTTCGCTCGATCAGCGACCTGTCTCCGGTCAGTGGCACGGTGACGCAGGCCCAGGCCGATACGAACTACAACAACCTGCTGTCCTCGATCGGCACGCTG
This sequence comes from Pseudomonas sp. MWU13-2862, assembly GCF_023242495.1. NCBI lineage: Bacteria > Pseudomonadati > Pseudomonadota > Gammaproteobacteria > Pseudomonadales > Pseudomonadaceae > Pseudomonas > Pseudomonas sp. MWU13-2862. Next base: position 167,218 of record NZ_JALMEZ010000006.1, read on the forward strand.
CGTTCGATCGCCAACACCCCGCTGGCCGAGACCTACTATGAGATCACCCGCTATTTTCGCGGCATGACGCCGTACTACAACTCATCGCCCAGCACCTATACCAGCCCGATTCAGTATCGTTGCCAGAAAAACTACGGCGTGGTGGTCACCGATGGTTTGCCAACCTACGACCGTACCTTCCCGACGAACGATCCCCAGGCCCAGGGCGGCCCCCCCTCACTGCCAAACTGGGATGGCGTCGTCGATGGCAATAACCCCAACGGCGACAATGAAGGGGATACCCTGTACCTCGACGATCTCGCCAAGTTCGCCTACGACATCGATATGCGTTCCGCGGGTAACGACGCAGCCGGGAAGAGCTGGGACAGCCCCGACTTTCCCAAGCAGAACATGTTTACCTACACCGTGGGGCTGACGGCCAGCAACCAGATGCTCGCCAACTCGGCCAACTACGGTCACGGCAAATACTACCTGGCCATCGACCAGGCCGGCTTGAGCACGGCGCTGTCGTCCGCCTTCAGCGATATCACCTCCAAGGCCGGTTCCGGTGGCGGCGGGGCGTCCAATTCGGCGAGCGCGGGGACCGCGACGAGTTATTTCCAGAGCGCCTACGACCCCAAGGACTGGCGCGGCACGATCAAGTCCTATGGCCTCAATACCAACGGCACGGTCAATCTCGCGGCGGTCAACTGGACGACCGACAGCACTATCCTTCCGGGGGCTACCCCACCGCTGTATCAATCCTGGAATACCACCAGCAACGCTGCGATCAGCCTGGCCTTCACGGGTTTTTCCTTAACGCAGCAGACCACCCTCAACCAGAACCTGCCCACGGGTATCCTCGGCACCGATCTGGTGGAGTGGAGCAAAGGCACCAACAAGACGGGTTTGAAGGTGCGTACCGTTTTGCTCGGCGATATCATCAATTCGCCGGTGGTGGTGGCGTTGCCAACCGCGCAGACGGCCTCCGATCTGGTGGGCGACAGCAGCTATACCAGCTACCTGGCCACCAAGGCCACGGGGATGAACAGCAGTCTGGTGGTCAATGCCAACGACGGCTTCTTCAGTGTCATCGACGCGACCAAGGGTACCCGGCTCTATGCCTATATGCCTTCCAGCGTGTTGCCTTCACTGCACTTCATTTCGGACCCGGCTTATGCCGGCGGCACCGGGCACAAATTTCTCAACGACGGTCAGGTAGGGGTCTACGATGCCCAGTTCAGCAACAGTGCCTGGAAGACCGTGGCCCTGGGCGGCGTCGGGGCCGGCGGCAAGGCCTTCTACGCGGTCCAGCTGTACGATGCGTCGGCCGGCAACGTGTACAACGCCCTTTGGGAGATGCGTGCCCCGGATACACCTAACACTGGCAACGCCTTCAATGACCTGGGGTACGCCTATGCCAAACCCGAAGTGGCGAAGCTCTCCGATGGCCGCTGGGCGGCGTTCATCGCCAATGGCTATGGCAGCAACTCCGGGGTGGCGGCCTTGTATGTCGTGGATATTCGCGACGGTTCGCTGATCAGCAAAATAGTGGTCAACACCAGCGACACCACCAATGGCCTGTCCTCGGTGAAGTTGACAGTGAACGCGCAAAACGTGGTGCAGGCCGCCTACGGCGGGGATCTCAAGGGAAACATGTGGAAATTCGACTTGAGTGCCACATCGCCCTCCGGCTGGGGCCTGGCCTTTGCCGGCAGTCCGCTGTTCACGGCGCCGGGCACCACCACCCAGCCGATCACCGCACAGCCGCTGCTGGCGGCCAACCCGGCTGGTGGCACCATGGTGTTTTTTGGTACCGGCAAGTTCAACGAGACCGCGGACAAGCTGAGCAAGGCCGTACAAGGCTTCTATGCCGTCTGGGATGCCGGCGGCAGCACCGGGCAATGGACTGTCAGTAACCTGCAAGCCCAGTCGATTACCGGGCTGTTCACCTCCAACGGCATCCAGTTCTTCACCACCAGCACCAACGCCGTGACCTATCCGACGCAAAAGGGTTGGTACCTGCCGCTGATCTACAACAACGTCGCGGCCGGCGAGCGGGTGATCTACCCGGCACAGATCACCCTCGGTCGGATCATTTTCACCACCGCAGCGGTGGATACCACCGACCCTTGCGTCAGTTTCGGTACCGGCAAGGTGGTGGAATTGGATGCGTTTACCGGCAAGATGCTCAGCTATCCAGTGCTCGATACCAACGGCAGTGGTGTGGTTGATGCCAACGATCTGCAATCCAGCGGCTTTATCTTTTCTGTCGGTATTCCGAATCTGACGAGTATCCTCAACCAATCCACCGCCAAGATTTTCAGCGACTCCAGTGGCGGCACGACCTCCATGGCGGAAAAGGGTGGCGGTGGCAGTCGGCGGATCATGTGGCGACAAATTCAATAGGGAAGGCGGTGTATGCAAAAAATCTCCAAGGGCTTCACCTTGATCGAGCTCATGATCGTCGTCGCCATTGTCGCTATCCTGGCGGCGGTGGCTTATCCCAGTTACAGCGAATATGTGAAGCGCACGCACCGTTCGGAGATTGCCGGGCTGTTGTCCGAGCAGACCCAGAATCTCGAACGGTTCTACTCGAAGAACGGTACCTACTCGGGGACGGCGCCGACTGTGCCGACGGTCAGTGCCGGCAATGCCTATTACACAATTGCCGCGACCTTGAATGCCCAGGATTTCACCCTGGCAGCGACGGCGGTGGCCGGGTCGATGATGGTCGGTGACAAGTGCGGTGGCTTCACCATCACCAACACCGGTCAGCGCAGCAATCCTGGTGCTGCTGCGGGTGCGACCCTCCAGGTCTGCTGGGGGCGGTGATCGCTGGGTTTCTGGGTCCGGCCCGCACCGGTTTCTTTTTCTGTTGGATGACGTGATGACAACGCAACAACACGTGGTAATCATCGGCGGCGGCGTGATTGGCCTGTTGACTGCCTTCAATCTGGCCGCCGAGGTCGGGCAGGTGACATTGCTCGACCGTTCCGGGTTGGGCCAAGAATCCTCCTGGGCCGGCGGTGGTATCGTTTCTCCGCTGTACCCTTGGCGCTACAGCCCGGCGGTCACGGCCCTGGCCCATTGGTCCCAGGACTTCTATCCACAACTGGGCGAGCGCTTGTTTGCCGCCACCGGTGTCGATCCCGAGGTTCACACCACCGGCCTGTACTGGCTCGATCTGGACGACGAAACCGAGGCCCTGGCCTGGGCCGAACGTGAGCAGCGTCCCCTGAGTGCGGTGGATATCTCGACGGTTCACGACGCGGTGCCGGTGATGGGGGGGGGGTATTCCCGAGCCATCTATATGGCCAATGTTGCCAATGTGCGTAACCCGCGCCTGGTGAAATCCCTCAAGGTAGCCTTGCAGGCCTTGCCCAATGTGACGATTCGCGAGCAGTGCGAAGTCGCCGGGTTTCTCCGTGAAGGCGAGCGCGTGGTCGGCGTACGCACGGCCACGGGTGAGCTGCGTGCCGATCAGGTCGTGCTCTCGGCGGGGGCCTGGAGCGGCGAACTCTTGGGCAGCTTGGGGCTGGCGCTGCCGGTCGAGCCGGTCAAGGGCCAGATGATACTCTACAAGTGCGCGGCGGATTTTCTGTCGAGCATGGTCCTGGCGAAAGGCCGCTATGCGATTCCCCGGCGTGACGGGCATATCCTGGTGGGCAGCACGCTGGAGCATGAAGGCTTCGACAAGACGCCGACGCTGTCGGCGCTGGAAAGCCTCAAGGCCTCGGCGGTCGAGTTGATTCCGGCGTTGGCGCAGGCTGAGGTGGTCGGGCATTGGGCGGGATTGCGCCCGGGTTCGCCCGAGGGGATTCCCTATATCGGCCGGGTGCCGGGGTTCGAGGGGCTATGGCTGAACTGCGGGCATTTTCGCAACGGACTGGTGCTGGCGCCGGCGTCCTGCCAGCTGTTTGCCGATCTGTTGCTGGGACGCGAGCCGATCATCGATCCGGCGCCTTATGCGCCCGAGGGCCGGATCTGAGGCTTAATCCAGCCCGAGCTTTTTGAGCCGATAGCGCATCGAACGAAACGACAGGTTCAAGCGCTGGGCCGCCGCCGTGCGGTTCCAGCGGGTTTCCTCCAGGGCCTGGAGAATAAGCTTGCGCTCGATGCTCTCCAGATAATCTTCCAGATTGTCGATCTGCGCCAGGCTCGGTTCGCCGACTTGCATGGTGCTCCCGCCACCCTCGGCCAGACGCAGGTCGCCGGCTTCGATCTGTTCGTTTTCACACAGGGTGTAGGCCCGCTCGAGCATGTTCTCCAATTCCCGCACGTTGCCAGGAAAGCGGTAGCCCTTGAGCGTATCCAGCGCCAGCGGATGCAAGCGAGCCGCCGGCATGCCGCTGCCCGAGGCCAGCCGATTGAGAACATTGGTGGCCAGGGGCTCGATATCGTCGCGGCGCTCACGCAAGGATGGCACCCGTAATTCAATGACATTCAAGCGATAGTAGAGGTCCTGGCGAAAACGCTCGGCACTGACCTCAGCGTTCAGGTCCTTGTGGGTGGCGCAGAGGATGCGCACATCGACGATTTCCTCCTGCTGGCCGCCGACACTGCGCACAGCCTTTTCCTGGATGGCGCGCAGCAGCTTGACCTGCATCGCCAGCGGCAAATCGGCGACTTCATCGAGAAACAGCGTGCCGCCATTGGCCGCCTGGAACAGCCCCGGTTTGTCCTCCACCGCGCCGGTAAAACTGCCTTTGCGATGGCCGAAAAACTCGCTTTCCATCAGCTCGGCCGGAATCGCCCCACAGTTCACCGGTACGAACGGCCGTTCGGCGCGTGGTCCCTGTTCATGGATCAGCCGCGCCACCAGCTCCTTGCCGCTGCCCGACTCGCCGCTGATATACACCGGTGCCTGGCTGCGGGCCAGTTTGTCGATCTGCTTGCGCAGGGCGCGCATGGGCAGTGAATCCCCCAGCAGCCGGCTGTCGATGGACGGCGCCTTGCCACCGCTGGTGGGCAAACGCAGGGCGCTGGCGACCAGTTCCCGCAGGCGGGCCAGGTCCACCGGCTTGGTCAGGAAATCGAAGGCGCCGGACTTCAGGGCGTTGATCGCGGTGTCGAGGCTGCCATAGGCGGTGATCATCGCCACCGGCAGTTGGGGATAACGTTGCTGGATATGCTGCACCAGCTCAAGACCGGTGCCGTCCGGCAGGCGCATATCGGTCAGGCACAGGTCGAAATTTTCCTGGGCCAGCTTTTCCCGGGCTTGCGCCACATTGCGCGCACTGCTGGTGTCGAGTTTCATCCGGCCCAGGGTTATTTCCAGGAGTTCGCGGATATCCGGTTCATCGTCGACGATCAGGATCTTCTGCCGTGGGCTCATGTTCAACTCTGTTTACGTGCGTGAGCGAAGGTGATGCGAAAGCAACTGCCGCCTTGGCGTACCGAGTAGTCTAGGCGCGCCTGGTTGCTTTCGCATAGCTCGCGGGACAGGTAGAGGCCAAGGCCGGTGCCCTGGCTCTCGGTGGTGAAGAACGGTTCGAACAGGTGCTGGCGTTGCTCGGCGGCGACGCCGGGGCCGTTATCCAGGACTTCCAGGGTCGGCAGCCCGTTGTTCGGGTCCACTGCCAAGGTCAGCCAGACCTGCGCCAGTTCATGCAACTGGGCGCTGTAGCGCAGGCCGTTTTCCAGCAGGTTGTTCAGCACCTGGGTCAGTTGCAGCGGATCGGCGCGGGTCTGCAGGGACGCGTCGTCGATCTGCAGGTGCAGGCACTGTTTGGGCCGGGAACGCTCGCGCCATTCGTTGACAAAGGCCTGCAGCCACTTATTGAGGTCGAGCAGTTGCGCTTGTGTCTGGCGCCGCCGGGACAGTTGGAGCACGTTCTCGATCACCAGGTTCATGCGTTTGGACTGGTCCTGGATGATCTGCGTGAGACGGCGGTCCGCCTCCGGCATCTGCTCCGACTCCTGTAGCAGTTGGGCGGCGTGGCTGATGGCGCCCAATGGGTTACGGATCTCATGGGCAATCCCGGCGGTCAGGCGCCCGAGGGCCGCGAGCTTGAGCTGCTGGGCCTGCTGGGCGATCTGCGACAGGTCTTCGAGGAAGACCAGTGTCTGGGTCTGCTCGCCGCGCTTGAGCGCGATAAAGCTGGGCTGCAGGATCGGACCGGCGCCGAGGATCTTCAGGCTTTGCGGGCGCAGTATCGGATTGCGTTGCCAGACTTGCAGGCGCTCGACCAATTCCAGGGAATAGGCGTCGAGCACATGACCGTTCAGGTCCTGCTCCCCCATCAGCGTCTGCGCCCCCTGGTTGGCGAGCTGCACCCGGTGTTGTTCGTCAAGCACCAGGATGCCGGTGCGCATACGCTGCAGGATCAGGGCGTTGAGCTCTTCCAGATTGGTGACGTCGCTGGCGCGTTGTTCGGCGAGGTTTTCACTCACCGCCAGCAACCGGGTCAGACCCTGGACCAGAACCGCGGCAGCGAAGCACAAGATGCCCAGCAAACCGGCCTGCACGTAATAGCCGGCGGCGGCCGGGCGGCTGAAGCTCAGGTAGAAGGTCAGGTAAATGATGCCGATGGCCGAGACGGCGGCGATCAGCAGGCCGATGCGGCCGCGCAGCAGTACGTTGCTGATGGCCACGGAGGCGATCAGCAGGTTGCCGATGCCGCTCGGTGCGCCGCCGGCGGCATAGAACAGGCCGGACAGCATCACCGCATCCGCCAGTGCCAGGATAAAGACCTGGCCCTGGCGCCTGGGGTTTTCCAGCAGGGCCACCACCAGGATATTCAGGATCAGGTAGATCCAGCTACCGGTGCGGAACAGTTCGCCGTCGGCCAGTTCCAGCAGTTTGTCGTCCATCTTGCTGGAGATCAGCAAGACCAGGGCGATACCGATGCTCAGACGGTAGAGATGATAAAGCCGTAGCAGGCGCTGGGCCTGGGCGCCGCCGAGACTGAAGGTCTCAGCGCTCACGAGGGCCCGGGCCTTGCTCGAGGTGGGCCTGGCTGCAATACCAGTCCTGTTGCACGCTCAGGGCGCGGTCACGGGGCAGGTGCACGCCGCAATGGGCGCAACGGACCATGGGCGCGGCTTCCAGTGTGTCTGCCGGGCGGTTGGGGGCGGTGGGTCGATTGAATTTACGCCAGAACCACACGGCGGCCGCAATCAGTGCAATCCAGAACAGTAGGCGAACCATGGCAACCCGCTTATTGGCAAATGATCCGGCAGTTTAGCCAAGGACATGCCGGGCGCACAGCGCATTTGATAGGGGGCGTGGCGAAGGCAAAAAAAAGAGCCTCCAAAGGCTCTTTTCTTACGCCGGCGGCGGGTAGGGGAAGAGGGCGGCGCTGAATGGGCTGCCGCCATCGCCGGCAAGCCGGCTCCTACACGGGGCTGTGACTCAGTCGAACACGCCGAAGGTCATGTAGCTGAACCAGGAGCGGTTGCTGCTGCCTTTGCTGCCTTCGGCCTCGTGTTGCTCTTCCTGGGCCGCGTCGCCGCCTTCCGGCTTCAGGTCCGACGGAATCGAATCCTTGGCGTCCTGGAACTGTTTGACCACGTCCTGGTTGGCGCGGGTTTCGCCCGGCGGCAGCGGTGGACGGGATTCGATCAGGCCCAGGGTGACCTTGCTCATCCACGAACGGTTGTCCGCCTCGGCGACCCGTGGCACGAACTGACCGTCCACCAGCGTCGGATGGTTCGGGTAGTTGGTTTTCAGCACTTCGAGGCTCGAAGCCGCCAGTTCGTCCAGGTGCAGACGCTGGTACGACTCGACCATCACCGCCAGGCCGTCACCGACCGAAGGGGTTTCCTGGAAGTTTTCCACGACATAACGACCGCGGTTGGCGGCGGCGACATAGGCCTGACGGGTCAGGTAGTAGTCGGCCACGTGGATCTCGTAGGCCGCCAGCAGGTTGCGCAGGTAGATCATGCGCTGCTTGGCGTCCGGCGCGTAGCGGCTGTTCGGGTAGCGGCTGGTGAGCTGGGCGAACTCGTTGTAGGAGTCACGGGCCGCGCCCGGGTCACGCTTGGTCATGTCCAGCGGCAGGAAGCGCGACAGCAGGCCGACGTCCTGGTCGAACGAGGTCAGGCCCTTGAGGTAGTAGGCGTAGTCCACGTTCGGATGTTGCGGGTGCAGGCGAATGAAACGCTCGGCGGCCGACTTGGCAGCCTCAGGTTCGCCATTCTTGTAGTTGGCGTAGATCAGTTCGAGCTGGGCCTGGTCGGCGTAGCGACCGAACGGATAACGCGACTCCAGAGCCTTGAGCTTGGCGGTGGCGCTGGTATAGCTGTGGTTGTCCAGGTCGGCCTGCGCCTGCTGGTACAGCTCGACTTCGCTCAAGTTTTCGTCGACGACTTCCTTCGACGAGCAAGCAGCAGTCAGTGCGAGGATGGCGATCAGCAGCAGGTGTCTCACTTGCATGGCGGCTTGCGTCCCTATGACGGCCGCTGTCTTGGGCGGGGCCGTCCTGTTATGATGAGTGCCCCGTTGATAGCCTCGGGGCAAAAGACGCCGTATTTAACCACAAGCGCGCAGCCGAAACCAAAGGCTGTGCCGACGCCTAGTCCGAGCATGTCCGATAAAATTGAACTTCGCGCAGAGGTGCCGTCCGAACTGGGCGGCCAACGCCTCGATCAAGTCGCCGCCCAACTCTTCGCTGAGCACTCTCGCTCGCGCCTTTCCGCCTGGATCAAAGACGGCCGCCTGACTGTGGATGGCGCGGTTATCCGCCCGCGAGACATCGTCCATGGTGGCGCTGTTCTTGAACTGATTGCCGAGCAGGAAGCTCAGGGTGAATGGATCGCCCAAGACATCGAACTCGATATCGTCTATGAAGACGACGATATCCTGGTGATCAACAAACCCGCGGGCCTGGTGGTGCATCCGGCTGCCGGTCACGCCGATGGCACCTTGCTCAACGCCTTGCTGCACCACGTGCCGGACATTATCAATGTGCCGCGCGCGGGCATCGTGCACCGCCTGGACAAGGACACCACCGGTCTGATGGTGGTCGCCAAGACCATCCAGGCCCAGACGCAGCTGGTCACGCAATTGCAGAGCCGCAGCGTCAGCCGGATCTACGAATGCATCGTGATCGGCGTGGTCACCGCCGGCGGCAAGATCAATGCGCCCATCGGTCGCCACGGCCAGCAGCGCCAGCGCATGGCGGTGATGGAAGGCGGCAAGCAGGCGGTGAGTCACTACCGTGTGCTGGAACGCTTCCGTTCCCACACCCATGTCCGGGTCAAGCTGGAAACCGGTCGTACCCACCAGATTCGCGTGCACATGGCCCACATCAACTTTCCGTTGGTCGGCGATCCTGCCTACGGCGGTCGCTTCCGTATTCCGCCGGCGGCCAGCGTGACCATGGTCGAGTCGCTGAAAAACTTCCCGCGCCAGGCCCTGCACGCACGTTTCCTCGAGTTGGATCATCCGACCAGCGGTAAGCGTATGAGCTGGGAGTCGCCACTGCCGGACGATTTCGTCTGGTTGTTGACGTTGCTCAAGCAGGACCGCGAGGCGTTCATCGGGTGAGTGACTTCCTGATTCCCGACTGGCCTGCGCCGGCGCGGGTCAGGACCTGCGTGACCACGCGGGCGGGCGGCCTCAGCCTGGCGCCGTTCGACAGTCTCAACCTTGGTGATCATGTCGACGACGATCCCCTCGCCGTCACGGAAAACCGCCGTCGCCTCACCGATACCTTTGCTATTCAGCCCGCCTGGCTGCGCCAGGTGCACGGTGTCGGGGTGGTCGAGGCCGATCCGACGCTGACCGCCGAAGCTGACGGCAGTTGGACGAGTACGCCGGGCATTGCCTGCACCTCGATGACCGCCGATTGTCTGCCGGTGTTGTTTTGCGACCGTGCTGGCACCCGCGTAGCCGCTGCCCATGCCGGTTGGCGTGGGTTGGCCGCAGGCGTGCTGGAAGCCACGGTCGATCGACTGGACGTGCCGGCTTCGCAAATCCTCGTCTGGCTCGGCCCGGCCATCGGTCCCGGTGCCTTCGAAGTGGGGGCGGAAGTGCGCGAAGCCTTTCTCTCTACGCATCCTGAAACAATCGAAGCCTTTGTCCCCAGCGTCAATGCCGGACGCTTCATGGCCGATATTTATGCCCTGGCGCGCCTGCGTCTGGCCGCCCGCGGAATCACCGCCGTCCATGGTGGCGGGCTGTGTACGGTCAGCGACCCGCGCTTTTTCTCCTACCGGCGCAGTCCGCGTACCGGTCGCTTCGCCTCCCTGATCTGGCTGGAAGACTAGACTCTTCTGATCTTCGTCAAGCTTGTGACGCTTGAATCTCTCAGAATAGGCCGCATCTACTTGGGCATCTGGCAGGTTTCTTTATTCAGGTGCGTCCTTTGCTCCGGCCTGCTCCAAAGGAAGGTGACTCATGCGTATAGATCGTTTAACCAGCAAGTTGCAGTTGGCGTTGTCAGACGCCCAATCCCTGGCGGTCGGCCACGATCATCCGGCCATCGAGCCTGCGCACTTGATGCAGGCGCTGCTGGAACAGCAGGGCGGCTCGATCAAACCCCTGCTGTTGCAGGTCGGTTTCGACATCAACAGCCTGCGCAAGGAATTGAGCAAAGAGCTCGATCAATTGCCGAAAATCCAGAATCCCACCGGCGACGTGAACATGTCCCAGGATCTGGCGCGCCTGCTCAACCAGGCCGATCGCCTGGCCCAGCAGAAGGGCGACCAATTCATTTCCAGCGAGCTGGTGCTGCTCGCCGCCATGGATGAGAACAGCAAGCTGGGCAAGTTGCTGCTCGGCCAGGGTGTGAGCAAGAAGGCCCTGGAGAATGCCATCAACAACCTGCGCGGCGGCGAGGCGGTCAATGACCCCAACGCCGAGGGCGCGCGCCAGGCCCTGGACAAGTACACCGTCGACCTGACCAAGCGTGCCGAAGAAGGCAAGCTCGACCCGGTGATCGGCCGTGACGACGAGATCCGTCGCACGATCCAGGTGCTGCAACGGCGGACCAAGAACAACCCGGTGCTGATTGGCGAGCCCGGCGTGGGCAAGACCGCCATTGCCGAGGGCCTGGCCCAGCGCATCATCAATGGCGAGGTGCCGGATGGCCTGAAGGGCAAGCGCCTGCTGTCCCTGGACATGGGCGCGCTGATTGCCGGCGCCAAGTACCGCGGCGAGTTCGAAGAGCGCCTGAAGTCGCTGCTCAACGAACTGTCGAAGCAGGAAGGGCAGATCATTCTGTTTATCGACGAACTGCACACCATGGTCGGCGCCGGCAAGGGCGAAGGCTCGATGGATGCGGGCAACATGCTCAAACCGGCCTTGGCCCGTGGCGAGCTGCATTGCGTCGGGGCGACCACGCTCAATGAATATCGCCAATATATAGAGAAGGATGCGGCCCTTGAGCGGCGCTTCCAGAAGGTACTGGTGGAAGAGCCGAGCGAGGAGGACACCATTGCCATCCTCCGTGGCCTGAAAGAGCGTTACGAAGTGCACCACAAGGTGGCGATCACCGACGGTGCGATTATCGCGGCGGCCAAGCTCAGTCATCGTTATATCACCGACCGCCAGTTGCCGGACAAGGCCATCGACCTGATCGACGAGGCCGCCAGCCGTATCCGCATGGAGATCGACTCCAAGCCGGAAGTGCTGGACCGTCTGGAGCGTCGCCTGATCCAGCTCAAGGTCGAATCCCAGGCCTTGAAGAAAGAAGACGACGAAGCGGCGAAAAAGCGCCTGGAAAAACTCCAGGAAGAAATTGTCCGCCTGGAGCGCGAGTACGCCGACCTGGAAGAGATCTGGACCTCGGAAAAAGCCGAAGTACAGGGCTCGGCGCAGATCCAGCAGAAAATCGAGCAGTCGCGCCAGGAATTGGAAACGGCACGCCGTAAAGGCGATCTCAACCGTATGGCCGAGCTGCAATATGGCGTGATTCCGGATCTGGAACGCAGCCTGCAGATGGTCGACCAGCACGGCAAGAGCGAGAACCAGCTGCTGCGCAGCAAGGTGACCGAAGAGGAAATCGCCGAAGTGGTGTCGAAGTGGACCGGTATCCCGGTGTCCAAGATGCTCGAAGGCGAGCGCGACAAACTGTTGAAGATGGAAAGCCTGCTGCACCAGCGCGTGATCGGCCAGAACGAGGCGGTGGTGGCGGTGGCCAACGCGGTACGCCGTTCCCGGGCCGGCTTGTCCGATCCGAACCGTCCGAGCGGCTCCTTCATGTTCCTCGGCCCGACCGGGGTGGGCAAGACCGAGCTGTGCAAGGCCCTGGCCGAATTCCTTTTCGATACCGAAGAGGCCATGGTGCGCATCGATATGTCGGAGTTCATGGAGAAACACTCCGTGGCGCGCCTGATCGGGGCGCCACCGGGCTATGTGGGCTATGAGGAAGGCGGTTACCTGACCGAGGCCGTACGGCGCAAGCCTTACTCGGTGATCCTGCTGGACGAGGTCGAGAAGGCCCACCCGGATGTGTTCAACATCCTGCTGCAGGTGCTGGAAGACGGTCGCCTGACCGATAGCCATGGTCGTACGGTGGACTTCCGCAATACCGTGATCGTGATGACCTCCAACCTGGGCTCGGCGCAGATCCAGGAGTTGGTGGGGGATCGCGAGGCGCAGCGGGCAGCGGTCATGGATGCGGTGAGTACGCATTTCCGGCCGGAGTTCATCAACCGGATCGACGAGGTGGTGATTTTCGAGCCTTTGGCCCGGGATCAGATCGCCGGTATCACCGAGATCCAGTTGGGTCGCCTGCGCAGTCGCCTGGTGGAGCGCGAGCTGAAGCTGGAACTGAGCAGCGAGGCCTTGGACAAGTTGATCGCGGTGGGCTACGACCCGGTCTATGGCGCGCGGCCGCTCAAGCGTGCGATCCAGCGCTGGATCGAGAACCCGTTGGCGCAGTTGATCCTGTCGGGGCGGTTCCTGCCGGGAACGAGCGTGACGGCCTCGGTGGTCAACGACGAGATCGTGTTTGCCTGAGTACCCGGGATCAACGCGATCCCCTTGCAGGAGCCGGTTTGCCGGCGATGGCGTCCGCAAGGTCGATGCAAGGCTTGCTGGCCTCATCGCCGGCAAGCCGGCTCCTACACAGTGTATTGCGATTTCGCAGGTTTTTTTCGATAGGGCGTTGAACTCAGGGGCAAAGGCTTGTAAAGTGCGCCCCGCAGTACGTCACCCCTCGGATTTCTCCCACAAGGGAAGTTCGAAAAAAGATTGCAAATCATTGTCTTGAAAGCAATTTAAGGGGTTGACAGAGGTTTTCAGAGTTGTAGAATAGCGCGCCTCAGACAAGCGAACGCAGCGATGCAAAAGCCTGGTTGAGGAAGCTTTCAGCGATGAAAGTCTGTGGTAAAGGTTGTAACTTGAAATATGTAGTTCCGTGATAGCTCAGTCGGTAGAGCAAATGACTGTTAATCATTGGGTCCCAGGTTCGAGTCCTGGTCACGGAGCCAATTTCAAATCGGGGTATAGCGCAGTCCGGTAGCGCGCCTGCTTTGGGAGCAGGATGTCAGGAGTTCGAATCCCCTTACCCCGACCATTTTTGGGTCGTTAGCTCAGTTGGTAGAGCAGTTGGCTTTTAACCAATTGGTCGTAGGTTCGAATCCCACACGACCCACCATTTTTGAAACCAGTTCGCTGGGATTGAATCTTAAGATCAGAGGCCAAAAGCGCTGATCGCAGAAGGCGCCTTTAACGGGTGCCTTTTTTTTACCGGGGTATAGCGCAGTCCGGTAGCGCGCCTGCTTTGGGAGCAGGATGTCAGGAGTTCGAATCCCCTTACCCCGACCATCTTCAGAAAAAAAGCACCCGCAAGGGTGCTTTTTTTTGCCTGTATTTTACTCAAGGCTTTTGATCGCCCTGGACTGTAGGAGCGAGCTTGCTCGCGATGGGCTCAAGAGCGCCGCGTGTACCGGCTAAACACGCGTTATTGTTCACGACCATCGCGAGCAAGCTCGCTCCTACTATGGCACCCGCTGTCAGTGCAACTTCAACCGTGGGTCGGTCCCGCGTCCGATCCGGCTGCCCAGCATCAGCATCAGGGTGCGGAAGGTGCCATACAGCGCCATCTGGTGCATCCGGTACAGCGACACATAGAACATCCGCGCCAGCCAGCCTTCCAGCATCACGCTACCGGTCAGGTTACCCATCAGGTTGCCGACGGCGGAGAACCTCGACAACGAAATCAGCGAGCCGTAGTCGGTATAGCGATATTCCGGCAAGGTCTTGCCTTCGATACGCAGTTTCAGCGACTTGGCCAGCAATGACGCCTGCTGGTGGGCCGCCTGTGCCCGTGGCGGTACATTGCGGTCGGTCCCTGGCTGCGGACAGGCCGCGCAATCACCGAAGGCAAAGATATTCTCGTCGCGGGTGGTCTGCAGCGTCGGCAATACCTGGAGCTGATTGATCCGGTTGGTTTCCAGGCCATCGATGTCCTTGAGAAAGCCCGGCGCGCGAATCCCTGCCGCCCAGACCTTGAGGCTCGCCGCAATCACCTGGCCGTCGGCGGTCACCAGGTTGTCCGCGGTCACTTCACTCACCGCCGCATTGGTCATGACCCGCACCCCGAGTTTTTCCAGGGTCTTGTGCACCGGTCCGCCGATACGCTCCGGCAAGGCCGGCAACACCCGAGGACCGGCCTCGATCAGGGTGATGTGCATGTTTTCCGGTTTGATCCGGTCCAGGCCATAGGCCGCCAGCTCGTGAGCGGCGTTATGCAGCTCCGCCGCCAGTTCCACGCCCGTGGCACCGGCGCCGACAATCGCCACGCTGATCTGCTCGACCGTATCGGTCTGTCCGGCATGGGCGCGCAGGTAGTGGTTGAGCAACTGCTGGTGGAAACGCTCGGCCTGTTTGCGGGTGTCGAGGAACAGGCAGTGTTGCGCCGCGCCCTCGGTGCCGAAATCGTTGGTGGTGCTGCCCACCGCGATCACCAGCGAGTCGTAGCCCAGTTCCCGGGCAGGCAGCAGCTCCACGCCGTGTTCGTCGTAGGTGGCGGCCAGCTGGATTTTTTTCTGCTCGCGGTCGAGCCCGCTCATGCGCCCCAGCTGGAACTCGAAGTGGTTCCATTTCGCCTGGGCGACATAGTTGAGCTCGTCGGCCGAAGAGTTGAGGGAGCCGGCCGCCACCTCATGCAGCAGGGGTTTCCAGATATGGGTCAGGTTCGCGTCGACCAGCATGACGCTGGCAATGCCGCGTCTGCCCAGGGTCTTACCCAGGCGGGTCGCCAGTTCCAGGCCGCCGGCGCCGCCGCCGACGATCACGATACGATGGTTCATGGGGATATCTCGCAAGGCTAAAGGAAATCTGTGCCTGCGTTATCCGGGCGAGCGCGAGGCAGCTCATAGCACCAGGTAACTCAGGAAGCGGCTCAACAGGCCCAGGCCGATGACCACGGCGAGCACCACCACCAGGAGCATCCACGGCCGAAAGGGCCGGCGCTCGACTTGGTGTTGGGGAAGCTGCAGATACTGATCGACATGCTGCTGGTCGTCGGGGTTCAGGCGGCTGGTCATGGGAGCCTCGTCAGGTAGACGTCACTAAGGTGCTTTGTATCACTGGTACAGTGATTACGCCATGGCTTACAAACTGATGCCGACGTCGAAAACAATGCTGCGCCCCAGATTGCCCCGCAGGAAGTCCGGGGCATCGGGGTGGGCGAACAGCACCCGGGCGAAGGTCGGCCCCACCAGCGACAGCGAGCGCCAGCCCTGGCGCAGGTATTCGGTCGGCGGCGGGAAGTGGCTGTTGAGGTCGAGCACTTCGCGCTTGAGACTGGCGAAGGCGATGATGTCCAGCTCACCCAGGTCCAGCCCGCGCTCCTTGTAATTGTGGGCTTTCTTGCGCAGGGTCGGGGCCAGCCGCTGCAACAACTCGGAGGCGGGAATGCGCCTGGGCTTGGCTTCGCGGCGCACCAGCTGGCTCAGGGAAAAGGCGCTGCGCCGGCGCTGCAACTCTTCGCGCCACTCATCGTTCAGCCGCCGGCCTTCGTCGAGGACGAAAAACACCTCGAAGCAGGCATCGCGAAACAGCACGTCCGGCGGCTCCTGGGCGGGGTGGAAGTCTTCGGCGCGATAGGGAATGTTCAGTCCTTGCAGCAGGCGCTGGCAGACCCAACGCTCACGCTCCCATTTGCGGGCATTGGAAAGAAAGGTGTTGGCTTGCTCCGCCTGGATGGTCAGCAAGCGTAGAAAATCCGAGTCGTCCATGGCCCAAGCTTAGCGTCGAAACTGCAAAGGCTGGAAGTCCTGGGCAATTTTTGTCGACGCGATGCGTCGTAACGGGCGGTGTAGACTTCAGGACTCAAGCCGGCAAGTGTTATCGAGTCCGCGGAGTGTGGAGATGTTTTTATGATCGGCGCGCAACTGCTGTCGCCCGCCAGCCTGGTCATCGGTTGGCTGATCTATCTGCCGGTGGTGGCCTGGGCGATCTGGCGTTCGCCCTGGGTCGAGCTGTTCACTGACAGTCGCCGCCAGCACCTGCTGTTCGGCACGGTCTTCGCCCTGTTTCTGCTCTGGCTGGTGCGACGTGACTTCGATACCGGGGTGTCCTATCACTTTATCGGTATGACGGCGGTGACCCTGCTGCTGGACTGGCCGCTGGCGATTGTCGGCGGGCTGGTGGCGCAGCTCGGCCTGGTGTTGCTGGGGCGCCAGGACCTGGCCGCGCTCGGCGTCAACGGCACCTTGCTGATCCTGCTGCCGGTGCTGGTGACGGAGGTCTGCGCGATCCTGGTGGAGCGGGCGCAGCCGCGTAACCCCTTTGTGTATATCTTCTGCTCGGGCTTTTTCGCCGCCGCCCTGGCGGCTTTGCTCTGCCTGCTGGCGAGCCTTGGATTGCTCTGGTTCGACGGGCGTTTCGCCCTGCCGGAGTGGCTGGGGGATTTTGTCGGTTACCTGTGGCTGATCATTTTTCCCGAGGCCTTTATCAACGGCATGGTGGTCAGCGCGCTGGTGGTGTTCTGTCCGGAGTGGCTGGAAACCTTCAACCGCACCCGCTACCTGTCGGCACCCTGGAAGGACAATGAGCCCCGTTGACCTGGGTCAAGCCGGCAGGTTCGCCCCACGACCATGCTGCGGAAAAAACCGGGAGCAAGGTCATGAGTGTGTACGAATGGGCGCGTCAGCAGGTGCAGGCCAGTCTGGAAGATGCACAAGTGGAGGGATTCGAACCGGGGCTGGGCCTGCGCGCCTTGCTCAGCGCGGTGGTGCAGCAGAGCAAGGCGTTGCGCAGTGCGGAGGATCTGGCGGACGAACTGCAATTTCTTGCCGAGAACCTCGATGATGAGCAGGACTACGGTTTTATGCGGCCCTGATTCTCTCTCGATCAGTGGGCGCGAGGCGGCAGATCGTCGGAGAACAGGTCGTCCTCGGCATCGGGGCTGACGGGAATCTTGTGTTCTTCCGAGGCCCAGGCGCCGAGGTCGATCAGTTTGCAGCGGTCGGAGCAGAACGGCCGCTGCGGATTGGCGGCGGTCCATTCCACGGGGGCGCCGCAGGTCGGGCATTCAACGGTCAAGGGTTGGCTCATGAGTGGCCTCCACGCAAAGTCAGATAAAAGTGATGCAGACGCTCGACCTCGCTCCGTAGCCAGGCCTGGTCGCGGTCGTTGACCAGCACATCGTCGGCATGGCGCAGGCGTTCTTCGCGGCTGGCCTGGACCTTGAGGATGGCCTGCACCTGTTGTTCGCTGGTCTGGTCCCGTTGCTGGGTGCGCTGGATCTGCAACGCCTGTGGGGCGTCGATCACCAGCACGCGCTGGGTGTTCTTGTATTGTCCCGATTCGATCAGCAGCGGCGAGACCAGGATCGCATAGGGCGATTGTGCCCGGGCCAGGTGCTTGGCGATCTCTTCGCCGATCAGCGGATGCAGCAGGGCTTCGAGCCAGCGCCGTTGCTCCGGGGCTTCGAAGATCAGCGTGCGCAGGGCGGCGCGGTCCAGTTGGCCGTCGGCTTGCAGCACGCTGGGGCCGAAGTGCTCGGCGATCTTCGCCAGCGCCGGGCGACCGGGTTCCACCACCCAGCGGGCGGCGTGATCGGCGTCCACGGTGTGGATGCCGAGGTCGATAAAGTGTTGCGCCGCTGCGCTCTTGCCGCTACCGATGCCGCCGGTAAGGCCGAGAATCCAGGGTGTTGAAACGGCTGTGGTCATTTGAAACCGGCAAACTGCAGATAGGAAGCGGTTATTTGACCACCCCAGAGCAAGGCAATCCAGCCGGCAATTGCCAGATAGGGACCGAAGGGGATCGGAGTCGAGGTCTGGGCGTTGCGCAGGCGCAGCAGAATCAGGCCCAGCACCGCGCCTACCAGGGATGAGAGCAGGATGGTCAACGGCAGGATCTGCCAGCCGCCCCAGGCGCCGAGCATCGCCAGCAGCTTGAAGTCGCCGTGGCCCATGCCTTCCTTGCCGGTGAGCAGCTTGAACAGCCAGTAGACGGACCATAGGCTCAGGTAACCGGCTACGGCGCCCCACAGGGCGTCGTCCAGGTCGGTGAAGAGACCGAAGTGGTTGGCGATCAGGCCGAGCCAGAGCAGCGGCAGGACCAGGGCGTCAGGCAGGAGCTGGTGATCGGCGTCGATCAGGCTCATGGCCAAGAGGCCCCAGGTCAGCATCAGCATCAGGCCGGCGGGCCAGCCGAAGCCGAAGTGCCAGGCGACAAAGGCCGAGAGCAGGCCGCAGGCCATTTCAGTGAGCGGGTAGCGTTTGCTGATGGGGGCCTTGCATTGGGAGCACTGGCCGCGCAGGAGCAGGTAGCTGACCAGCGGCAGGTTTTCCCAGGCGCGGATCTGGTGATTGCAGTGCGGGCAATGGGAGTGGGGCAGTAGCAGGTTGTAGGTCGGGTCGGGAGCGGGTTGAGGCAGGCCGAGGACTTCGTGGGCCTGGGTGCGCCAGTCGCGTTGGAGCATTTTCGGCAGGCGCCAGACCACGACGTTGAGGAAACTGCCGACGATCAGGCCGAGGAGCAGGGCGAAAAAAATAAAGGCCAGCGGGTGGCTGGCCAGGAAGTCGGGTAGGGGCATCGGTTAAACCACTTGGCCAAGCTTGAAGATGGGTAGGTACATGGCGATCACCAGGCCGCCGACGAGTACGCCAAGTACGGACATGATGATAGGTTCCATCAGGCTGGTGAGGCCGTCGACCATATTATCGACTTCACCTTCATAGTAGGTCGCAACTTTGTCGAGCATATCGTCCAGGGCACCGGACTCCTCGCCGATGGCAGTCATCTGGATGGCCATGGTTGGGAATACACCGGTAGCGCGCATGGAGAAGTTGAGCTGCATACCGGTGGAGACGTCTTGCTTGATGCGGTTGACGGCATTTTTGAAGACGATATTGCCGGTGGCACCAGCTACGGAGTCGAGGGCTTCGACCAGTGGCACGCCAGCCGCGAAGGTTGTGGAAAGGGTGCGGGCGTAGCGGGCGACGGCGGATTTGTAGAGAAGAGAACCGATAATAGGGAGCTTCAAGAAGACGCGATCAAGCCAGTTACGGAAACGTTCGGAGTTTTTATAGGCGCGCTTGAAGCCAAAAATGGCTGCGATCAATGCCCCTAAAAAGATCAGCCACCATTCCTGCAGTATTTTTGAAATGCCGATCACCATCAGTGTGAAGGCAGGCAGCTCGGCACCGAAATTCGCGAAAACGCTCTGGAACTGAGGGACAACCTTGATCAACAGAATCCCGGAAACAATGATCGCTACTACGACTACAGCAATGGGGTAGTTCATGGCTTTTTTGATCTTAGCTTTCAGTGCTTCTGTTTTTTCTTTGTAGGTGGCTACACGCTCTAACAGACTTTCTAGGGCACCCGCCTGTTCACCTGCATCCACAAGGTTGCAATAGAGCTCGTCGAAATATTCAGGTTTTTTGCGCAATGAAGTGGCGAAGCTATTGCCGGCGGCGACCTCCTGCTTGATGTCATCCACCAGCTTGCGCATGTTCGGGTTATCGAAACCTTCGGCGATGATGTCGAAGGACTGCAGCAGCGGTACGCCGGCCTTCATCATGGTTGCCATCTGGCGGGTGAACAGGGCAATATCCAGCGGTTTGATGCGTTTGCCCCTGCTGAAAATCGAGGTAGTCTTTCTACGCACCCTGCCGGGGTTGATGCCTTGTTTACGTAGCTGTGCCTTGATCAGTGCGGGGTTGTGACCGCTCAGTTCACCGGTCATCTTGGCACCTCTTTTGTCGGTGCCCTCCCAAGAGTAAACGCTGACCTTGACTGCTGTTTTGGTTGCCATTGTTTAATCCTTGGTGACTCGGTTGACTTCTTCCAGGCTGGTGACACCTTGCATGGCTTTTTTCAGCCCCGAAGTACGCAGGTCATTGAAGCCGTCTTTACGCATTTGCGCAGCGATTTCCAATGAGTTGCCCTCGGCCATGATCAAGTGTTGCAGGGCCGGAGTGTTTTTCACCACCTCATAGATGCCGACACGACCTTTATAACCACCGTTGCACTGCTCGCAGCCGACCGGCTCATAAATTTTGAACGTACCGATGAGCTCTGCTGGGAAACCTTCCTTGAGCAGGGCCTCTTCGGGGATGTCGATCTCCTTCTTGCAGCGGCTGCACAGCTTGCGGGCCAGGCGCTGGGCGATGATCAGGTTCACCGAGGTCGCGATGTTGAAACCGGCGATGCCCATGTTCTGTAGGCGGGTCAGGGTTTCGGCGGCGCTGTTGGTGTGCAGGGTAGAGAGCACCATATGACCGGTTTGGGCGGCCTTGATGGCGATCTCGGCGGTTTCCAGGTCGCGGATTTCACCGACCATGATCACGTCCGGGTCTTGCCGCAGGAAGGAGCGAAGAGCCTGGGCAAAGTCCAACCCTTGCTTGGGGTTGACGTTGACCTGGTTGATACCTTCCATATTGATTTCCACCGGGTCTTCGGCGGTGGAAATGTTGATATCCACGGTATTGAGGATATTCAGGCCGGTGTAGAGCGAGACTGTTTTACCCGAGCCGGTCGGGCCGGTAACCAGGATCATCCCCTGCGGCTGCTTTAACGCCGCCATATAGAGCTCTTTCTGATCCGGTTCGTAGCCCAGTGCATCGATGCCCATTTGTGCGCTGGAGGGGTCGAGAATCCGCATTACGATTTTCTCACCCCATAACGTTGGCAGGGTGTTGACCCGGAAATCGATGGCCTTGGTCTTCGAGATGCGCATTTTGATGCGCCCGTCCTGAGGTTTGCGCCGCTCGGAAATATCCAAGTTGGCCATGACCTTCAGTCGAGCAGCAATCCGGGTTGCCAGATGGATCGGTGGTCGGGCCACTTCTTTTAATATGCCATCGGTACGCAACCGAACGCGGTAAATCTTTTCGTAGGGTTCAAAGTGCAGGTCTGACGATCCTCCTTTGATGGCGTCCAGCAGCATTTTGTTAACGAAGCGCACCACGGGAGCATCGTCGGCGTCCTGGCCGGCAATCTGTTCCTGCTTCTTGTCGTCGACCGATTCGATATCCAACCCTTCGAGGTCGACGTCTCCCATCTCCTCGAAGCCGCTGGAGTTACTGTCGAAAAACTTGTCGATAGCGTCGCCGAGCTTATCGTCCTCAACCAGAATGGCCTCAGTGGTGAGGCCAGTGCTGAACTGAATATCGGTAATAGCTTGGTGATTGCTTGGGTCGGAGATACCGACAAACAGCTTGTTACCTCGTCTCCATAGCGGCAGAACGTGGTGCTGGCGGATCAGCTTTTCACTGACGAGGCCTTTGGGCTGGCTTTCTTTGTCGAGACAGGTCAGGTCGAGCAGGGCGACGCCAAAGTGCTCGGAGGCGATTTCCGCCACTTGCCGACTTTTGACCAGTTTGTTCTGGACCAGATAGCTGACCAGGGAGATTCGGTTGCGTTGGGCTTGCAGATACGCCTGCTGAGCGTTTTTGTCAGTAATCAGCTCGGCCGCAACCAGTTGCTTAGCCAGGCCGGAGAGGGCGATATCGTTCATTTGAGCACCAAACACAAACAGTGGGTGTCTTATAGCGTAGTCGGCCGGTGCTGCCAAATGTGGAGTGGGGTGGTGACAAAAAATGTCAGATTTTGCTGTTCTGGAGTTGAAGGCATGATGTTTCTCACACATGCATCTAGCTGTGAATGCTAGATCATAAGTTGGCGCGGTTTGTGCTTGTGCGTTTGGCAGAGCAATTTTATCCCTGCGTTTGGAGACGTTTCATGAAAGCTCAAAAAGGCTTTACATTGATTGAACTGATGATCGTTGTTGCGATTATCGGTATTTTGGCAGCGGTTGCATTGCCGGCGTATCAGAACTACATTAAAAAAGCTGCTTATTCTGAAGTTATTGCGGCGATGGATCCGATAAAAACTGCTATTGGGGTTTGTTATGCGACAACCTCGGCTATAGCTAGTTGTGATGCAGACGTTAAGGTTGGGGTGGTTCTTCCTACAGCTGGCACGAATGCTTTGCATACCATTACAATTACCGCGTCAACAGCAGCTATTGTTGCTACGCCAAATGCGTACAAAGGGATTGTTACAGGTGATACTTGCACTCTTACTCCAACTGCGCCAGGTGCTGGTGCTGCAAGTCTTACTTGGACGTATAGCGGCGCTTGTGTAACCAGTGGTTATGTTCAGGCTAACTGATTTTTGCGTGTGTTAGAGTATTTTTTAAGTATATAGTGGCCGCCACAATTTCTAATTGTGGCGGTTTTTTTTGGTTGGCTGATTCGTTTTGGTTTTCATGTGAGGTTTTTTTGAGGATAGCGGGTTGTTCGGTTTTTATTCTGATGGCTGTTTCAATTCTTGCAATATTCAGTGGGCATGATTTTCAACGGTTCTCTCAGGTAATAATTATTCTGCTTGCTTGGCTTTTTTATTATTTGTTTTTTATTTTTCAGTTGCCTAAGGTGTTTGGTGGTGATGTTCAGTTAAGGGTTTTATATTTTTTGTTTTTGTTGTTGGGTTTTTGGTCTTCGTTGTGTTCTCATCAAGTGGTATGGAGTTTTGTCGAGTTCTCGTTGCTTGTTGCGCTCTGTGTCGTTGCATGTTTTTTTTGCATGGTGCGTAAAATTGAAGGTAAATATGCTGATAAACGGCTTTGTTTGTTTGTTGTGCTGCTTTGTGGTCTAAAAATTTTGCAATTCGCCGTTTTGGTGGGAAATGCAATTATTATTGATGCGACGGTGTTAAACACAGATCAATTTATTTCAGGCTTTTCTAACAAACGCTTCTACGGCCAATTTCAGACCTTCACCCTGCCACTTTTAGCCCTCCCGCTTTTGTTCTCCAACACCAACCGCCCCACTGCAGTCTGTGTATTCTCGCTCCTGAGTTTCTGGTGGCTGATCGCTGTGACTGGTGGCACTCGCGGTACCTGGCTTGGTATGAGCGTGGCTGCCTGTGCGCTGTTCATTTGCGGTCACTCTGGTAGACGATGGATTTCCTGGCAACTTCCCGCTGTTATGGTTGGAGTGACACTTTACTGGCTGTTGTTCAGTGTTCTCACCGGCTACCTCGGCATAGAAGTGAGCAACTTCGCCAGTGATCGCCTGACCACCTCCTTGTCAGGTCGAGGCCCTATTTGGCAACAAGCCTGGGACATGATCCGCGAACGCCCCTGGCTTGGCTTCGGTCCCATGCATTTCGCCGATATCCACAACCCCATCGCCGCCCACCCGCATCAGGCCATCCTGCAATGGGCCAGCGAATGGGGCATCCCTTCCACCTTGCTGGTCATGTGGCTGGTAGGACGCGGCTTGTGGGCAACCTTCCGCTTGATCCGCGAGCGCTCAACCTCCGACGACCCGACCGACCTGCTTCGCCTCTGCTTGTTCGCCAGCCTGATCGGCGCCCTGACCCAATCCATGGTCGACGGGGTGATCGTCATGCCGTACTCCCAGCTCTGGCTGTCGCTGGTAGTCGGCTGGCTGATGGCACTGCATGTGTGGAAAGGCGAGCCGGCCAAGCCCAACGCCTTTATCCACTGGTTGTGGATGGGCATCAGTACTGCCGCCGTGCTGTTCCTGGTCTATGTAGTGATCCGCGACGTTCCCCATCTGGACGAGCGCAACAAACTCTACCAGCAGCAATACGGCGGCTATTTCCAGCCGCGCTTCTGGACCCAGGGCGTGATCGCGATCAAGCCCGAGTAGCTTGCCCGCTCAGGAATCGGATGCTAGCTTTAGCGCCACGCCGGTGTAGCTCAGTCGGTAGAGCAGCGCACTCGTAACGCGAAGGTCGTAGGTTCGATTCCTATCTCCGGCACCACATCATCCACGTCCGAAAATGGCGAGAACAGCCCCATCACCGGTGCTAGTCTCTGCCCATGAACATGACGATTGCTTCCTCATTCCCCTCGGCCGATATCTGCGAAAAGGCCCGCCTGAGCCGCGATGCGCGCTTCGACGGGGTCTTTTTCACGGCGGTCCTCAGCACCCGGATCTACTGCCGCCCCGTCTGCCCGGCGCGTCCGCCCAAGGTCGAGAATGTGCAGTATTACCCCAGTGCCGCCGCCGCCGAGGCCTTGGGCTTCCGCCCCTGCCTGCGTTGCCGCCCTGAACTCGCGCCGGGCAACACGATCTGGCTGCATGGCGAGCATCTGGTCGGCCGTGGCCTGAAGCTGATCCACGAAGGTTTTCTTGCTGAACAGTCCCTCGACGACTTGGCTGCCCGACTTGATGTCGGCGCCCGGCAATTGCGTCGCCTGTTCGTCAAACACCTTGGCGCTCCGCCCATCGCGGTCCATGCCACCCAGCGCCTGTTGTTCGCCAAGCAACTGCTGACCGAAACCGCGCTGCCGATCACCGAAGTGGCGCTGGCCTCGGGCTTCCAGAGTCTGCGTCGCTTCAACTCGGCCTTTGCCGAAGCCAACCATGCACCGCCCCGGGATTTTCGCCGCAAGCCCTTGGCCAATGCCAACAACGCGTTGGTCCTGCGCCTGGGTTATCGACCTCCCTACGATTTCAAGGCTGTATTGGCGTTCCTCGCCAGTCGCGCCTTGCCGGGTATCGAAGTGGTCGACGAGCAAGGCTATCGGCGAGTCTTCGGCAGCCACGAATCGCCCAGTTGGCTGCAGATCAGCGCCTGGCCCGATGGAGGTCATGCCTTGAAGCTCGAACTGTTCAATGTCCCGCCCAGCCAGATGCTACCGGTGGTCACGCGGATTCGCCGGATGTTCGACCTGGACGCCGACCCCCAGGCCATCGCCGCTACCCTGGGCGCGAGCCCGGTGCTGGCGCCTCTGGTTGAGCGTTATCCCGGTCAGCGGCTGCCAGGCGGCTGGGATGGTTTCGAGATTTCGGTGCGGGCAGTGTTGGGGCAGCAGGTCAGTGTGGCGGCGGCACGTACCCTGGCATCCCGACTGCTGACCCGCTTCGGCACTGTCCTTGAGGCACCGCCGGCACCAGGCCTGGATCGCTTGTTTCCGTCTCCAGAACAGATGGTCGACGCGGACCTGGGCTCAATCGGCGTGATCAGGACGCGCACCGCCACCATTCAAGGTATCGCCCGGGCCTTGCTCGATGGTCGGGTGAGTTTTCGTACAGAACAACGTCTCAATGATTTCGTCAAAAGCTGGGTCGCCTTACCGGGTATTGGCGAGTGGACCGCGCACTACATCGCCATGCGTGCGCTCAATCATCCCGACGCCTTTCCGGCGGCGGACCTGATCCTGCGTCGCGAAGTGGTCAGGGATATTCCGCCCTTGAGTACCAAGGCACTGGAGCTGCTCGCCGAAGACTGGCGTCCGTGGCGCGCCTATACGGTGATGTACCTGTGGCGCGGGGCGAGTGAGGCAGAATCGATACGCAGGAGTCAAAAATGACAGCAAGCACGATTTACTACGACATCATCCCTTCGCCCATCGGGCCCATGATGCTGGTGGCCGACGACGACGGGCTGCGGGAGCTGCGCTTCGAGCTGGACTATCGGCCGCAGACGCCATTGGACGGCTGGGTACATGCGCCGGAGAAACTGGCACAGGTGCGTATTCAGTTGGAGGAGTACTTTGCCGGTGAGCGCGTCGAGTTCGATCTGAAGCTCAATATGCTCGGCACGGATTTCCAGAAAGATGTCTGGCAAGCCCTGGTGACCATTCCTTACGGCGTGACCACCAGCTATGGCGAAATTTCCCAGCGGATCAATCGACCCAAGGCGTCACGGGCAGTCGGGGCGGCCAATGGGCGCAATCCGGTGCCGGTAATCGTGCCTTGTCATCGGGTGATCGGCAGCAACGGCAGCCTGACCGGGTTCGGTGGCGGGCTGGCGGCCAAGCAATGGTTGCTGGAGCTTGAGTCGCGGCGCTTTTCGTTGCGTTGAGCCTCTTCTCAGAGACTCAAACGCATCGACAGATCCACCGCCTTCACATCCTTGGTCATCGCACCAATGGAGATATAGTCCACGCCGGTCTCGGCAATCGGCCGCAGGGTGCTTTCATTGATCCCGCCGCTGGCTTCCAGCTTCGCCTTGCCGGCATTCAGGCGCACCGCTTCGCGCATATCGTCCAGGCTCAACTCATCGAGCATGATGATATCCGCCCCCGCCGCCAGCGCTTCCTTGAGCTCGGAAAGACTTTCCACCTCGATCTCCACCGGCTTACCCGGGGCGATCTTGTGCGCCGCGCTGATCGCCTGGGCGATCCCGCCGCACGCGGCGATATGGTTTTCCTTGATCAGGAACGCGTCGTACAAGCCAATCCGATGGTTATGACAGCCGCCACAGGTCACCGCGTACTTCTGCGCCAGGCGCAAACCCGGCAAGGTCTTGCGGGTATCCAGCAGCTTGACCGCGGTATCGGCGACCTGGTCGGCGTAATAACGAGCATGGGTCGCGACCCCGGACAGCAACTGGAGGAAATTCAGGGCGCAACGTTCGCCGCTGAGCAACGAACGCGCCGGGCCTTCCAGATGGAACAGCGGCTGGTTCGGCTGCACCCGTTCGCCGTCGCGTACCTGCCAATGCACGGCCACCCTTGGGTCGAGCTGGCGAAACACCGCATCGACCCAGGCCGTACCGGCGATGGTCGCCGCGTCGCGGGTAATGATGGTGGCCTTGGCCAGGCGCTCGGCAGGGATCAACTGGGCGGTGATGTCGCCACTGCCGATGTCTTCGAGCAACGCACGGCGCACGTTGGCTTCGATTTCGGCGGTCAGGTCGGCGAGGCGTAGATTCGGCATAACGGACTCCACAAACAAAGTATCTTGATTATAGGGGCAGGGCGCCGCCCAACCCAAGGCGCGTGGCCGAGACTGGCCGCCCGGACCTTGCCTTTGGTCGCTTGCCGTGAGCGTTTTGCCCGATCGGCGGTCTATTTTCATATCGATCTGAAAAGGAATTGCCGAGAACTAGTAAAAGTGACATCTTTTACAAGATAATCTGCCTTGTAATTGACGTCATAGCTTTGACGTCTCTCTGATTCCCCGATTATCGATAGCCGGTGAGCGCCTGAGGTGTTCGCCGAGAAGCGGTCGTGAGCCTGTTGCCCACTCCCCGCAGACACCGATCTTTCACCCGAACTGACAGAACCGCTGCGGCAGGAGGCTTTGATGCACAATGACGGGAAGGTCGTGCCTTTGCACAAGGCCGCCGACGATCAAGCGACGCCGTCGCCGCTTGCCCGTTTGCCCGTGGTTTTGGTCCAGGTCCGTGACAAGGCGGCCTTGCAGCTCAAGCAAGGCTTGCAGGTGCTCTTCGATAATGCCGACGACACCCTGTTCGAAATGGCCGACAAGGCCCAGAACAACGTCGACCAGAACACTTTTTTCGAAGCCATGCGCGACCTGCGCCTCAAGCGCAAGAGTATCGAGCGTGGTTTTCTCGAGCGCTTTTTCGAAGCCTTTGACCGCCTTGGCCAGTACGACATCAGTGAGCCGACACTGTCTTCGGTGGTGTCCTACGAAGCCCTGGCGCTCGTGCCCAACGATGAGCTCGAACGCACCGTGGCCCTCGATGCCATGGTCGCCAAGGTCCTCAGCCGCGACAGCTTTGCCCTGGGGCAACTCAGCACCCGCTTCAATGCCTTGATTACCCGACGTGTCGATGACGCGAGCAACCCCATGGGCCCGGCGATGCTCTGTGAGTATTTCCTCGAGGCCGGGCGCAACCTCGGGGTGGAGATCAAGGTCAAGCTGATCATCCTCAAGCTGTTCGAGAAATATGTCCTCAGCGACGCCGACCAGTTGTATGCCGAAGCCAATCAGCTGCTGATCGCCACCGGTGTGTTGCCGGAGCTCAAGGCCGCCCCGGCACGACGCGCCAGCGATCGCGCGGCGGCCAGCACCCGCGGCCATCAGGCGCCGGCCGCCAGCGCCAAGCCCCTGGATGAAAGCGTGCAGGAAGTGTTCGCCGCCTTGCAGGAGCTGCTGCTGCATGTGCGTGGCAGCGTCGCGCCCAAGCTTGAGGCCGGCTCCGAGGTCCAGCCGATTTCCACCAACGATCTGCTGCGCCTGCTCTCGCATCTGCAGCAATATGTGCCGGAGCCCAGCTCGGCGGAAGACTTCGACCTGCGCAACCAGCTGGAACAGCTGTTGACCCGGGTCAGCGTGAAAAGCGGCAAGTCCCGGGTGGTCGGGGGCATGGACGAAGACGTGATCAACCTGATCGCCATGCTCTTCGAATTTATCCTCGATGACCGGGTCCTGCCGGATTCGCTGAAGGCGTTGATCGGCCGCTTGCAGATCCCGATGTTGAAAGTGGCGGTGCTGGACAAGAGCTTCTTCAGTCGCGGCAGTCATCCGGCCCGCCGCCTGTTGAATGAAATCGCCTCCGCCGCCCTGGGCTGGGGTTCCCGTGACGACTATCACCGTGATGCCCTGTATGTGCGTATCGAGCAGATCGTGCAGCGGCTGTTGAATGATTTCGTTGACGATCCGGCGATCTTTGCCGAGTTGCTGGTGGAGTTCCTCGCCTTTACCAGCGACGAACGCCGCCGTAGCGAATTGCTCGAACAGCGTACCCGGGATGCCGAAGAAGGCCGGGCCAAGGCCGAGCAGGCGCGTCAGCGGGTTCAGGAAGTCTTGAACGAGCGGTTATTGGGGCGGACCTTGCCCGAAGTGGTGGTGCGTTTGCTCCAGGAGGCCTGGAGCAAGGTGTTGTTGCTGACCTGGCTCAAGCAGGGCGAAGCGTCCGCCGAATGGCAGGCCGGCTTGCAGACCCTGGACGATTTGATCTGGAGTGTCGAACCCCAGGACCCGGTGGATGCTCGGCTCAAGCTGCTGGAGCTGGTCCCTGGGTTGCTCAAGTCCCTGCGCGACGGCTTGACCAGCGCCGCGTTCGATCCCTTCGCCACCAGTGAGTTTTTCAGCCAGTTGGAAGGCCTGCATGTGCAGGTACTCCAGCAGCTTGCCAGGAAGAATGCCGAACCCGTGGCGAGCGCCCAGGCCCCGGCGATGGTCGAGGTGGTGGAGGAGATTGTCCTCAGTGCCCCCCACGAGCCCCAGGTCGAAGACGTGGCCTTCGAGTTGCCGGCCGATGACGCCGCGCTGCTCTGGATCCGGCAATTGCGCGTCGGCCAGTGGGTGGAAATCCGCGAGGACGAGGAGAACAGCCTGCGCTGCAAGCTGACGGCGATTATCGAGCCGGGCGGCAAGTACATCTTCGTCAATCGTACCGGCATGAAAGTGCTGGAGCGAACGGCCCAGGCCCTGGCCGTGGAGTTTCGCCGTGGCGCGGTCCGCCTGCTCGACGACGCCTTGTTGTTCGACCGGGCGCTGGCCTCGGTCATCGGCAATCTGCGGCGGATGAAGAAGCGCTGAGTGCGCCTCGCTTGTCCTGGCGTCGGGCATTGCTCAAGAAAATTTCTTCGATAAGCGCGGATTGCTGACCCATCCACGTGCCTATCGCGGCATACTGAGCCTGTCGTGTTTGTCTTCGAAGGAATCGGTATGCAGTTGGATCCCGCCAGCGGTTGGTGCCAGGACGTGCGTCACTGTCCTTCGCCCAACTTCAACCAGCGTCCAGCCGAAGAAATCTCCCTGCTGGTGATCCACAACATCAGCCTGCCACCGGGGCAGTTCGCCACGGGCAAGGTGCAGGAGTTCTTCCAGAATCGCCTGGATGTCACGGAACACGCCTACTTTGAAGGCATCGCCGACCTGCGCGTGTCTGCGCATTTTCTGATTGAGCGTGACGGTATAGTCACTCAGTTTGTCTCTTGTCTGGAGCGCGCCTGGCATGCCGGCGTCTCGTCTTTCGAGGGGCGGGAAACCTGTAACGATTTTTCCCTGGGTATCGAGTTGGAGGGCACCGATGAGCTGCCTTTCACCGAGGCGCAGTACGCTGCGTTGATTGCTTTGACCCGTCAGCTACGGGCCGCTTACCCGGCCATTACCCCGCAACGGATTTGCGGCCATAGCGATATCGCCCCGGGCCGCAAGACCGATCCGGGACCAGCGTTTGACTGGGCGCGCTTTCGTGCCGCCGTGCTGGAAAAAGGAGAGTCACAATGAGTTTTCTGGTGTTGCTGCTGGCGGTCTGGATCGAAAAGTTCTCGGCCTTGCGCCAACGGGTCCAACGTGACGGCGCCTGGCTGCGGGAGCTGGCCCGGCTGGAAGCCGCTCCGCGAACCGCCGGGCACCCCTGGCTGGTACTGATCCTGCTGGTGCTGTTGCCGGTGGTCGTGCTCGGTCTGCTGTTGATGGCGCTGCAACCGCTGGCCTATGGTTTGTTGGCCTTGCCGGTGCATTTGCTGGTGGTGATTTACAGCCTCGGCCGTGGGGATCTGCTGGCGGCCCTCGGGCCGTTTCGCGATGCCTGGCGGCGCGGTGATGTGCAGGCGGCGGTGCATGTGGCCAAGCGTGACCTGGATGTGTGCGCCGACAGCGATGAACAGTTGCTGGAGCAGGTCCAGGGCTACCTGTTGTGGCAGGCCTACCAGAGTTTCTTTGTGGTGATTTTCTGGTATTTCCTCCTGGGTCCGGTGGCGGCGCTGAGTTATCGGCTGCTGGCGCTGGCGGCGGAACGTGGCCAGGACCCGGCGCTGGTGGAGCGTGCGACCTTGCTGCGGCACGCCTTCGACTGGTTGCCGGTGCGCTTGCTGGCGGCCAGCCTGGCGCTGGTGGGCAACTTCGTCGGGGTCAGCCGGGTGATGCTGCATGAGTTGCTCAACTGGGACATCACGGCGCGGCAACTGGTGGAGAAGGTGGGGCGTGTCGCCGGGGAAATCCCCGCGCCGGTGGTTGGCGCCGATGGCGTCACCAGCCTGGACAGCCTGTGGGAGCTGCTGCTACGGGCGGCGGTGCTCTGGTATGCCGGGTTTGCCCTGTGGACCGTACTGATCTGATTCGAGGGGACACGGCCCTCACAAACACAGCGGACCTGTAGGAGCCTGGCTTGCCAGCGAAGCTTTTGGCGGTCTCAAGGGCCCCTTCGCGGGCAAGCCCTGCTCCTACAGGTCTGTGGTGTTTTCAAAAGCAATGCAGTCGTCAGACCGTCAGGCAATGGCCATTAACCTTAAGTTACAAAACACCCTTTCAAATTAAGTTATACAAGCAGTAGCTGCGGATACTGGCTTTATGCCTTGCCGTGCCTGCCTCTATAAAAATAATACGAAAGGGAGCATTCCAGTGAAGCGCTTGCTATATCCCGCCGTCGCCCTGATGAACCGCTTGAGCTTCGGGAAGAAGTTCAGTTTGATCAGTGTGCTGTTCTTCGTGCCGATGCTGGTGACCAACTTCTACCTGGTGCACGATTCCTACCGCGAATTCTCCGGCACCCAGATCGAGCTGCAAAGCCTCGCCCTGCTGGGCAGCAGCCTCAGCCTGCGGCGCGACCTGGAAACCCTGAACAACCAGGTGCAGATCGACGCGGTCCTCGGGCAATCCGGCAAGGCGGGGGACCTGGAAGGCAAGATCCACGCCCTTGAACAAAACGTGCTCGCCCGCCTGCAAGGCCTGGCACCGGTGACGATCGACCCGGAACAGACCGACGCCTTCAACGCCAAGCGCGATGAAATGATCAGCGCCTTCAAGGCCCAGCAGGCCGAAACTTCCTTGCAAAGCAAAAGCGCACTGATCGCCAAACTGTTGGCCAAGGCGCAGATTTTCAGCCAGATCATTGCCAGTCAATCGGGGCTCAGCCGTGATAACCAAAGCGATCTGCGACAGTTGAGCGAACTGGTGACCAGTGTCACGCCGCAAGTGACCCAGACCTTGGGCGAAGGCCGCTCCATGGGCGCTTATTCCCTGGGCCAGGGCTTTCTCAATTCGGCGTCGAGCACGCGCTTCGACGAGCTGTTGCAGCAGATCGAGAAGTTGCAGGCCGAATACGCCCTGAAACTCCAGGATGCCCTGGGCGGCAGTAAAAATGCCCATGCCGCCCTGGACTCTCAGGCCGCCGCCAGCAAGGCGTCGTTGAAAAAAGGCAGCGAGCTGTTCGAAGAGCAGGTGGTCATGGCCGAAACCCTAGATGCGCCCTGGCCGGCTTTCTACGATCAGGTCAGCGCCCTGATGGCGCAAACCTACCAGCTCAATGACGCGACCCTGGCCTATCTCGGCCAGGAGCTTGAACAGCGCCTGGGGCAAAATCGCCTGCATATGCTGTCACTGGTGGTCGCGCTGGCGGCGGTGTTTTTCTCCATCGTCTATCTGTATGGCGGTTTCTACGCTTCGACCCGGACCACCTTGCGGCGTCTGGGGGAAATGATGAACAAGGTCGCGGCCGGGGACATGACGGTCAATTTCGTCGCCCATAGCCGCGATGAACTGGGTGAACTGGGCGGCGTCTTCAATGGCACCGTGGCGAAGATCCATGACCTGATCGAGCGGGTCGGGCAGACCGTCAGTGAGGTCGAGCGCCAGGCCGGACAGGTCGAGTCGGTATCGGCTCGCAGTAACCTGGCGGTGGCCGGTCAGCGCAGCCAGATCGAACAGGTGGCGACGGCCATGAATCAGATGTCGGCCACCGCCCAGGAGGTGGCCCGCAGCGCGGCGGCGGCGGTGAGCAGCGCCCACAGCGTGAATGGCGAAACCCTCAGCGGCCGCGGTCTGGTCGAGTCGCAACAGAACAGCATTGTGCAGTTGGCCGGCGAGATCGATCAGTCGGTGCAGGTGATCAATCAACTGGCCACCGATAGCCAGTCCATCAGCCGGGTGCTGGAAGTGATCAAGAGCATCGCCGAGCAGACCAACCTGTTGGCCCTCAACGCAGCCATCGAGGCGGCCCGGGCCGGTGAGCAGGGGCGGGGCTTTGCGGTGGTGGCCGACGAGGTCCGGACCCTGGCCAAGCGCACCCAGCAGTCGACGGGGGAAATCGAGCAGATGATCAGCCGGCTCCATGGCGGCGTGGGGGCGGCGGTGAAGGCCATGGGCATCAGCCATGGGATGGCGAACAGTACGGTCAGCCAGTCGGAAAAGGTCCAGCAGGCTTTGGAAAACATACTCGGCGCGGTGGGCATGATCGTCGACCAGAACCAGCAGATCGCGGCCGCCGTGGAACAGCAAACCGCCGTGGCCCACGATATCGACCAGAACATCGTCGAGATCAACCGCGCGGGTGAGCGTACGGCGGAGGGCGCGCATCAGACCGAAAGTGCCAGCCGCCTGCTCTCGGTACAGGTGGTGGAACTCAAGCAATTGATTGGTGCGTTCAGGGTCTGAGGCGAGGCTTGCCGGCGCTCACGCTGTTGCTGCAGGCCAATTGAACAGCGCACAGGCATTGGCCGTGCTGGCGCTCGCCAGCGTCTTCGGGTTCACACTCATCAGCCCGGCCAGCGCGGCACAAATCGCCGGCAAATGCTCGGGGCTGTTGCGCTGGCCGGCGAACATCACCGGCGCCATATCCGGTGAATCGGTCTCCAGTACCACGCTGTCCAGCGGCAGATCGGCGATGACCTTGCTCAGGCGCAAGGCCTGCGGCCAGGTGCCGGCACCGCCCAGCCCCAACTTGAATCCCAGCTTGAGGTATTCCCGGGCTTCCTCGCGACTGCCGGCAAAGGCGTGGATGATGCCGCCGCGTGCCGGGCGAAAACGCTTGAGAGTGGCAATGGTCGCCGCGTGGCTTCTGCGCACATGCAGCAGCGCGGGCAGGGCGAAGTCCACCGCCAGTTTCAGTTGGGCTTCGAACAGCGCTTGTTGGCGTTCACGATCCAACTGCGGCAAAAAATAATCCAGGCCGAACTCGCCCACCGCGCACAACTGCGGATGACCGGCACAACGCGTCAGCCAGTCGCCCAGTTCGTTGAGATCGGCCGGGCGGTGCTCATCCAGATACACCGGGTGCAAGCCGAACGCCGCGTGCAACCGCGAGTCGCTTTGCACCAGGTCCCAGACCCGCTGCCAGTTTTTCTGATAAACCCCCAACACCACCATCCGCCCCACACCCAGGGCGCGGCTGCGCTCAAGGACTTCGTCGCGATCGTTATCGAAATCGGCAAAGTCGAGATGGGTATGGGTGTCGATCAGCTCCACTTTCAGACCCCGTGGATTCGCTGCTTGAAGGTCCGGGCGATGGCCTGGACGCCCGGCTGGTAGTTCTTGTCCTCGATGGCGGCCAGGGCCAGTTCCAGGGCTTTTTCGGCGATCAGCTGATGTTGTTGGGCCATGGCGTTGACCGGCAACGGCAGGAAGTCCAGCAACTGGGTGTCGCCGAAGGTGCCCAGGCGCAGCGGCTGCGCCTGGAGCGGCTGATCATGCAGGGCATCGAACACGCCTTGCAGCAGGACATAGGAGGTGGTGATCAGGGCATCCGGCAGATGGCCCAGGCGTTTGATCAGGCCTTCCATCAACTGGCGCCCGCACTCGCGGCTGAAGGCCTCGCCATGCTCGATCAGCACCTCGCCCTTGAAGCCCTTCAAGGCTTCCTCGAATCCGGCGGCGCGCTGGCGGCTGATGCTCAACTCGGCACGGGCGCCGATCAGGGCGATATGCCGTGGCAACGGCTGCAGCAGGCTGCGGGTCAGTTGCAGGCTGGCCCGACGGTCGTCGCTGACCACCGAGCAGAAGTGTGCCGGTTCCATTTCCCGGTCGATGGCAATCACCGGTGTCCCCAGGGCCTGCAACTCGCGATAGCTGTCGTCGGCGGCGGGCAGGCAACTGGCGACGAACAGGGCATCGCAGCGCCGCGCGCGGAACAGTTGCAGCAGTTGCCGCTCGCTGTCGGGGGCGTCGTCGGAACTGGCGATCAGCAACTGATAGCCATGGGCGCGGGCGCCTTGCTCCAGCAGCTTGGCGATGCGTGCGTAACTGGGGTTTTCCAGGTCCGGCAGAATGAAACCCAGGGTCCGCGTCTTGCGACTGCGCAGCCCGGCAGCCTGGGGGTTGGGCGTGAAGCCATGTTGCTCGACCACCGCCCGCACCCGTTCCACGGTGCTGATGCTGATACGCTGCTGCGCGGCCTTGCCGTTGATCACGTAGCTGGCGGTGGTGACGGACACACCGGCCAGTTGGGCGATATCACTGAGTTTCAAGCGGGGAGTTCCTTATTTTGCTGCAGCGTTCAGGTCTGCATTTTCGCTGATCGTATCCTATTCCGGCAGCCGACCTTCGTCGTCCAGTTGTCAAAAGACGACGGAGCTTCAGATATCGGGCTGTATACAACCCGCATGTTGCAGCCTTTGGGCCGTCAAACGCTTCGACAGCCCGCCATGGTCCAGCGGTTTTTCAAGACGCCCTGGGGCTTCAACACCGAACAATAATCGAGTAACGTGACCAACACTCTAGATTAAACGTTTCAGCAAGCGTATTTTTGCGGCATTCGGCCCGTGTCATGGTCCTGCCAGAAGACCGTTGCACATTGTTCGGGCCACCCGCCTAAGCTGATTCATTCAAAACAATACCTAGCGTCCCTATGACGCTGAATAGGAGAAAGGCATGCTCGAGCTCACCGTAGAGCAGATTTCCATGGGCCAGTCGGCCGTGGACAAGTCTGCGGCCCTGCAACTGCTCGCGAACAGACTGGTGGCCGACGGCCTGGTGGCCGAGGGGTACCTGGCGGGTTTGCAGGCGCGTGAAGCCCAGGGCTCGACCTTTCTCGGTCAAGGTATTGCGATTCCCCATGGCACGCCGGAAACCCGCGACCAGGTGTTCGCCACCGGTGTGCGCCTGCTGCAATTTCCCGACGGTGTGGACTGGGGCGACGGTCAGATCGTCTATCTGGCCATCGGTATCGCCGCACGCTCCGACGAGCACTTGCGCCTGCTGCAACTGCTGACCCGGGCCCTCGGCGAAACCGATCTGGGCCAGGCCCTGCGTCGTGCCAGTTCCGCTGAAGCGCTGCTCAAGCTGTTGCAGGGCGCGCCCCAGGAGCTGGCGCTGGATGCACAGATGATCGGCCTGGGCGTGGCCGCGGACGATTTCGAAGAGCTGGTTTGGCGCGGTGCGCGCCTGCTGCGCCAGGCCGATTGCGTCAGCAATGGTTTTGCCGCCGTGTTGCAGCAGGTCGAAGCCCTGCCCCTGGGCGATGGCCTCTGGTGGCTGCACAGCGAGCAGACGGTCAAGCGTCCGGGCCTGGCTTTCGTGACCCCGAACAAGCCGATCCGCTACCTCGGTCAGCCCCTGAGCGGCCTGTTCTGCCTGGCCAGCCTCGGCGAAGCGCACCAGGCTCTGCTCGAGCGCCTGTGTGCGCTGTTGATCGAAGGCCGTGGCCAGGAACTGGGGCGCGCCACCAGCAGCCGTGCGGTGCTCGAAGTCCTCGGTGGTGAGCTGCCGGCCGATTGGCCGAGCGCGCGGATTGCCCTGGCCAATGCCCATGGTTTGCACGCCCGGCCGGCGAAAGTCCTGGCGCAACTGGCGAAGCATTTCGAAGGTGATATCCGGGTGCGCATCGTCGACGGCACGGGCAGTGCCGTGTCGGTGAAAAGCCTGAGCAAGTTGCTCAGCCTGGGCGCACGGCGTGCCCAGGTGCTGGAATTTATCGCTGAGCCGAGCATTGCCGCCGATGCCTTGCCGGCGCTTCTGGCAGCAGTGGAAGAAGGCCTCGGCGAGGAAGTCGAGCCCTTGCCGGCGATCAGTGTCGCGAGCCCGGTGCCGGAAGAAGTACTCGTGCCCCTGGTGGCGCCGAGCGCCGGCAGCCAACTCCAGGCCATCGCCGCCGCACCGGGCATCGCCATCGGCCCGGCCCATGTCCAGGTGCTGGCGCAGTTCGATTACCCGTTGCGTGGCGAGTCCGCGCTGGTTGAGCGTCAGCGCCTGCAACAGGCCCTGGACCTGGTGCGCGCGGACATTGAAGGGCTGATCCAGCGCAGCAAGGCCAAGGCCATCCGGGAAATCTTCATTACCCATCAGGAAATGCTCGACGACCCGGAACTCAGCGACGACGTCGAAGCCCGCCTCAAGCAGGGCGAAAGCGCCGAGGCCGGCTGGATGGCCGTGATCGAGGCGGCGGCCCGTCAGCAGGAGACGTTGCAGGATGCCTTGCTGGCCGAACGCGCGGCGGATCTGCGGGATGTCGGCCGGCGTGTGCTGGCGCAACTCTGTGGCGTCGAGACCCTGGCCGAGCCCGACCAGCCTTATGTGCTGCTGATGGATGAGGTCGGTCCTTCGGATGTGGCGCGATTGGACCCGGCACGGGTTGCCGGGATTCTCACGGCCCGCGGCGGGGCCACGGCCCACAGCGCGATCGTGGCCCGGGCCCTGGGCATCCCCGCCCTGGTTGGTGCCGGCGCGGCGGTGCTGCTGCTGGCGCCCGGTACGCCGTTGCTGATCGACGGGCAGCGCGGCCGCCTGCATGTCTCGCCGGATGAGGCGACCCTGCAGCGTGCCTTGCAGGAACGTGACACCCGCGAGCAACGCCTGCGCCTGGCCTCGGAGCAACGCCACGAACTGGCGCTGACCCGCGATGGTCACGCGGTCGAGGTGTTCGCCAATATCGGCGAAAGCGCCGGCGTCGCCAGCGCTGTGGAGCAGGGCGCCGAAGGCATCGGCCTGTTGCGCACCGAACTGATTTTCATGGCCCATCAGCAGGCGCCGGACGAGGCGACCCAGGAAGCTGAATACCGTCGCGTGCTCGATGGCCTGGCGGGTCGGCCGCTAGTGGTGCGGACCCTCGATGTGGGCGGCGACAAACCGCTGCCGTACTGGCCGATCGCCAAGGAGGAAAACCCCTTCCTCGGTGTGCGCGGTATTCGCCTGACCCTGCAACGCCCGCAGATCATGGAAGGGCAGTTGCGTGCCTTGCTGCGGGCCGCCGACAACCGTCCGTTGCGGATCATGTTCCCGATGGTCGGCAGCGTCTCCGAGTGGCGCCAGGCGCGGGAGATGACCGAACGTCTGCGGCTGGAAATCCCGGTGGCCGACCTGCAACTGGGGATCATGATCGAGGTGCCGTCGGCGGCGTTGCTGGCGCCGGTGCTGGCCAAGGAAGTGGACTTCTTCAGTGTCGGCACCAACGACCTGACCCAGTACACCCTGGCCATCGACCGTGGCCACCCGACGCTCTCGGCCCAGGCCGATGGCCTGCACCCGGCCGTGCTGCAACTGATCGATATCACCGTGCGCGCGGCCCATGCCCATGGCAAATGGGTCGGCGTGTGCGGCGAGCTGGCGGCTGATCCTTTGGCGGTGCCGGTGCTGGTAGGGCTGGGTGTGGATGAGCTGAGCGTTTCGGCACGGAGTATTCCCGAAGTGAAGGCGCGGGTCCGCGAACTGAGCCTGCCCCAGGCCCAAGCGCTGGCCCAGGCCGCCCTGGCGGTGGGCAGCGGCGATGAAGTCCGTGCCCTGGTGGAGGCTTTGTAATGGCGCGGATTCTGACCCTGACCCTGAACCCGGCGCTGGACCTGACCGTGCAGTTGGCACGGCTGGAGCCCGGCCAGGTCAACCGCAGCGAAGCGATGCAGACCCATGCCGCCGGCAAAGGGCTGAATGTCGCCCAGGTGCTGGCGGACCTGGGCCATCAACTGACCGTGGGCGGCTTTCTCGGCGACAGCAATCCGCAAGCGTTCGAGGCCCTGATGGCGCGGCGCGGTTTTGTCGATGCCTTTGTCCGGGTACCGGGGGAAACCCGCAGCAATATCAAGCTGGCCGAGCATGACGGGCGGATCACCGATCTCAATGGTCCCGGTCCTTTGGTCAACGAACAGGCGCGGCAAGCCTTGCTGGATAAACTCGACCTGATCGCCCCGGGGCACGACGCCGTGGTGGTCGCCGGCAGCCTGCCGCAAGGGGTGAGCCCCGAGTGGTTGCAGGCGCTGCTGTTGCGCTTGAAAGGCCTCGGCCTGAAGGTCGCCCTGGACACCAGCGGCGCGGCGTTGCGCGCCGGTCTCGCGGCGACGCCCTGGTTGATCAAGCCCAATGGCGAGGAACTGGCCGAGGCCTTGCAGATTCCCGTGAACTCGTTGCAAAGCCAGGCCGAAACCGCCGCGCGACTGCAAGCCCAGGGAATCGAGCACGTGGTGATTTCCCACGGTGCCGAAGGGGTGAACTGGTTTTCCGGCGCGCCGGCTTTGCAGGCCCTGCCGCCGAAGGTAAAAGTCGCCAGCACGGTGGGGGCCGGCGACTCGTTGCTGGCCGGCATGCTGCACGGGTTGCTCAGCGGTCACTCCGCCGAACAGACCCTGCGCACCGCCACCGCGATTGCCGCCCAGGCGGTGACCCAGATCGGTTTCGGCATTAGCGACCGGGCGCAGTTGGCGCAGCTTGAAAGCGGCGTCCGCGTGCACGCCCTGACAGAACAATAAGAGGGATAGTGATGAAATTAGCCATTGTTACCGCCTGCCCGAACGGCATGGTCACCAGTGTGCTCTGCGCCCGCCTGCTCGATGCGGCGGCCCAGCGCCAGGGTTGGAGCACCAGCGTCGAAGTCCACGACAGCCAGCACCCGGAGCGCCAATTGTCGGCGGCCACGGTCGATGCCGCCGAATGGGTCCTGCTGGTCAGCAGCGTGCCGGTGGAGATGTCGCGGTTTGTCGGCAAGCGGGTGTTTCAAAGCACTCCGGCCCAGGCGTTGCAGGATGTCGAGGCGGTGTTGCGTCGCGGTGCCGAAGAGGCCCAGGTGTTTGTCGCGCCCAAGGTCGCCCCTGCGGTCGCGGCCGAACCGGTTGCGGCGCCCAAGCGCGCCCCGCGCCTGGTGGCGGTGACCGCCTGCCCGACCGGCGTGGCCCACACCTTTATGGCCGCCGAAGCCTTGCAGCAGTCGGCCAAGCGCCTGGGCTATGAGTTGCAGGTGGAAACCCAGGGTTCCGTCGGCGCCCGCAACCCGCTGAGCGCGGCGGCGATTGCCGAGGCCGATGTGGTGTTGCTGGCGGCGGATATCGAAGTCGCCACCGAGCGTTTCGCCGGCAAGAAAATCTACCGTTGCGGTACCGGCATCGCCTTGAAGCAGCCGGACGCGACCCTCGACAAGGCCCTGGCCGAAGGTCAGCCGGAACAGGTCGCGACGGGCAGCGGCGGTGCTCCGGCCAAGCAGGAAAAGACCGGCGTCTACAAACACCTGCTGACGGGTGTCTCGTTCATGTTGCCGATGGTGGTGGCGGGCGGTCTGATGATCGCCTTGTCGTTCGTCTTCGGCATCACCGCCTTCAAGGAGCCCGGCACGCTGGCGGCGGCCTTGATGCAGATCGGCGGTGAGAGCGCGTTCAAGTTGATGGTGCCGTTGCTGGCCGGCTATATCGCCTATTCGATTGCCGACCGTCCGGGCTTGGCCCCGGGGATGATCGGCGGCCTGTTGGCGAGCACCCTGGGCGCGGGTTTTATCGGCGGCATCGTTGCCGGTTTTCTTGCCGGCTACAGCGCCAAGGCGATCAATCGTTATGCGCGGCTGCCCAGCAGTCTTGAGGCGTTGAAGCCGATCCTGATCATTCCGTTGCTGGCGAGCCTGTTCACCGGTCTGGTGATGATCTACGTGGTGGGCAAACCAGTGGCGGGGATGCTCGAAGGGCTGACCCATTTCCTCGACAGCATGGGCACCACCAACGCGATTCTGCTCGGGGTGTTGCTGGGCGGGATGA
Organism: Pseudomonas sp. MWU13-2862; assembly: GCF_023242495.1. Taxonomy (NCBI): domain Bacteria; kingdom Pseudomonadati; phylum Pseudomonadota; class Gammaproteobacteria; order Pseudomonadales; family Pseudomonadaceae; genus Pseudomonas; species Pseudomonas sp. MWU13-2862. The sequence goes on from NZ_JALMEZ010000006.1 coordinate 207,957, forward strand.
TGTGCGTCGACTTGGGTGGACCGATCAACAAGGCGGCCTATGCATTCTCGGTCGGGCTGCTGGCGTCGCAGAGTTATGCACCGATGGCGGCGACCATGGCGGCGGGCATGGTGCCGCCGATCGGCCTGGGGATTGCCACGCTGATTGCGCGGCACAAGTTTGCCCAGAGCGAGCGCGAGGCGGGCAAGGCGGCGTTTGTGCTGGGGCTGTGCTTTATCTCCGAGGGGGCGATTCCGTTTGCCGCCAAGGACCCGTTGCGGGTGATTCCGGCAAGCATTGCCGGTGGTGCGCTGACCGGGGCCTTGTCGATGTATTTCGGCTGCAAGCTGATGGCGCCCCACGGCGGTTTGTTCGTGATGCTGATCCCGAATGCGATCAACCATACATTGCTGTACCTGCTGGCGATTGTCGCCGGTAGCCTGCTGACGGCGCTGGCCTATGCCGTGCTCAAGCGGCCGGAAGTCGTCGAGTTGGCGGTGGAGCCGGTGCGGGCTTGATTGCATTCGGCCTCAGATCCGCGGCGGTAGTTGCACCGCGATCATCAGCAAGCCGGCTCCTGCAGTATGTGGCCGAGCGCAAACCTTGCGTACGATTGCTGGCGATGGCGTTCGTATAAGCTGCGCAAGGCTCAAGGGCCTCTTCGCGGGCAAGCCCAGCTCCTACAGTACGTCGTCGTTCACTGACCTTGTGTACGACACAAAACTGTAGGAGCTGGGCTCGCCCGCGAAAGCGTCGGCATCTGACGATGCGAGGCTCAAGGGCCTCACCGCTGGCAAGCCGGGGCGTCGAGTGGGCCTCAGTACACATCCCGCCGATAACGCCCTTGCTCGATCAATTGCTCGACGGCCTCGGCCCCGAGCAACTCCAGCAGCACCTGATCGACCCCCGTCGCCATCCCCTGCAAGCTGCCGCAGATATAGATCGCCGCACCGTTCGCCAGCCATTGGCGCAGTTCATCCGCCGCTGCGCGCAGGCGATCCTGGACATAGATCTTTTCTGCCTGGTCACGGGAAAACGCCAGGTCCAGGCGCGCCAGGTCACCGCTGGCCAGCCAGCCTTTCAGTTCTTCCCCGCAGTGGAAGTCATGGGCGATATTGCGCTCGCCGAACAACAACCAGTTGTCCCGCTGGCCATCGGCAATGCGCGCCTTGAGCAAGCTGCGCAAGCCCGCCAGGCCCGTACCGTTGCCCAGCAGAATCAACGGGCACGGCGCCGTCGGCAAATGGAAACCACTGTTGCGCCGCAGCCGCAGGCTGATACCGGCGCCCGGCGCCGCATGCTCGGTCAACCACCCGGAACCCAGGCCCAGGCTGCCATCGGCGTGGCGCTCCTGGCGCACGATCAACTCCAGTTGCCCATCGCTTTCAATGGAGGCGATGGAGTATTCGCGCGGGCTCAACGGTATCAGCGCATCCACCAGGGCCTGGGCATGCAGGCCGACCAGATGAGCCCGGTTCTCCGGCAACTGGCGTGCTCCCAGGGCCTGGGCGAGGCTTTCCTGCAAACCGTCGAGTTGTACCGGAGTGTCGGCGTCAAGTCCGAGTCCGGCGAGGAAGCGTTCCACTGCCAGGGCACTCTGGCGTGGGAGGATTTCCACCAGGTCACCGGCTTGCCATGGGGTCGCCGTCTCGGCCGTCAGGCCCAGCAGGTAGACGGCGGAACCGGCGCTGCCCGGGTTGAGCAGGTCGCGCTGGCGCAAGGTCCAGTTGGCGAAACCCGGTGCCTGCCAGGCCACCGGAGGCGTGCCGCCGGTCAGTTGGTTGAGTTGCTGTTGCCAATAGCGCAGGGCGTAGGGATCGCCGTTGTCGACTTCGACCGGGGCGAACAGGGTATTGCCGCCACGGGCTTCCAGCCACCGATGCAGGCGTCGGGCGAAACCGCAGAAGTGTTGGTACTGCCGGTCGCCCAGGGCCAGTACCGAATAGTTCAGGGTGCCGAGGGACAGCGGCTGGCCGAGTACCTTGCGTTCGAAACCGCGCGCACTGTCCGGTGCCTCGCCGTCGCCGAAGGTGCTGACGACAAACAGCGCATGCTGCGACTCGCGCAGGTCCCGCTCATTGATGTCGGCCAGCGGGCTGACCCGCACCGGCACGCCGGCGGCCTGCAACTGACCGGCACTCTGCCAGGCCATCTGTTCGGCGAAACCGCTCTGGCTGGCAAAACCGATCAGCCAGGCGGACGTCTCGCCGTCTTGTGGCTCCAGTTCCAGGCGGGCTTGCTTGACCTGGCGTTTCTTGCGTCGCCGATCGAGGTACAGCAGCCAGCCGGTGACGAAGAACAGTGGCATGGTCAGGCTCGACAGGGTCAGCAGGATTCGCCCGGTAATCCCGAAGTAGCTGCCGGTGTGCAGCGCGTAGAGGCTGGTCAGCAACTGCGCCTTGAGGCTTTGGTCGGCGTAGCGCAACTGGTCGCTGATCACACCCGTGGCCGGGTCCAGGTTGATCTGGTTGAGGGCCCGCTCATGGGGCGAATCCTTGAGCAGGTAGTAGACCGTCGCCGGTTGCCCGGCCACCGCCGGCATGCGGATGTTGTAGGCGCTGAGGTCGGGGCCCGTGGCCCGCTGGATACTGGCCCAGATCGCGTCGTAGTCGGCGCTCGGCGCCGGGCCGCCGGGTGCCGGTTTGCGCTGCCCACCGCCGCGATGCTGGATCGGTGAGTCGGCCAGCAGTTTGTTCAGCCCGTCGCTGTACCACTCGTAGGACCAGAACAGGCCGGTCAGCGCCGACAGCAGGTAGAGCAGCAGGCACCAGGTGCCGGCGACCGCGTGCAGGTTCCAGTTGAAGGCGCGACCTTTTTTCGCCCGGTCGAGGGTCAGCCAGACCCGCCAGTTCAGGGCCTGGCGCGGCCAGCGCAGATAGAGCCCGGAGAGGCAGAAGAACAGCAGCATCAGGGTGCACGCGCCGGTGATCTGCCGGCCGGTATCGCCCAGGGCGAGAAAGCGGTGCAGTTGCAATACCAGGGCGAAGAAGTCCTGGCCTTGCGCCTCACCCTGGTACTCGCCGGTGTAGGGGTCGAAATAGCGCATCTGCCCACGGCGTTCACCGGGCGCAGGTGTGAAGGCGACCCGCGCGGCGTTGTCGCCATGGGGGGAAACCCAGAGCATGGCGACGGTCTTGCCTTCGCGGGCTTCGAGCCTGCGCACCAGTTCGGCGGGGGGCAGGGCTTCAGCGTGCTCCGGTACTTCGAGTTGCAGGACGTCGGGGTTGAGCAGGCCTAGCAGTTCGTCCTGGAACGACACCGTGGCTCCGGTAATGCCCATGAAAGCCAGCACCAGCCCGGCAGTAATGCCGAACAGCCAGTGCAATTGGAACAGTGTTTTCTTCAACACGGCGACCGCCTTGCTTTCTCGAAGTGATTCTCACGACGCGCATTATGCCGTGTGTTTGTGAGAATGCGACGAATTCATATTAACGGCGTTTTTTTCGTGTGACAAAACGGACAAAAGCCCCGTTCCTGGGCAGGAGCGGGGCTTGGGTCGATGCACGAGCGGGTGGGTTGAAGGCTCAGGCGCCTTGCAATATGCGTAAGGCCGCCGTGGCCAGGAAGCCCGACCGACTCTTCTGCTCGGGATGATTGCGCACGTAAGCGTCGATACGGCTCAACAGGTAACCGGGCAAGGTGATATTGAGTTTTTCCGACTTGCCCAGGTACTGGGTGATATCGATGTCCACCAGTGCCCAGATGCAACCTGCGTAGTCCGGGTTTTTCGCGTGCTGGGTCACGGTGCCCGCCCGAGGGATGGGCGCGTCGTCCTCGGCGAGAATTTCCAGGTGTCCCTCGATGGCTTCACGGGCCATGGCCAGGGCATCGTCCAGGTCCTCGCCCGCCGAGAAGCAGCCCGGAATATCCGGAACCTCTACGCCCCAGGCGTGTTGCTCGTCACCGGGTTGAATCGCAATGGGGAAAAGCATGATGGTCTCCTGCTTGCAACTGTGCTTGTTTCAGGATGCTGTTGACTGTCTTGGTCAGTAGGTCTTTCTTCGGATGGGGGATGGTCAACAGCCCTGGCTTGTACAGGTGCTTGAAATGGTGGTGACTGCCCTTGATCCTGACCAGATACCAACCGTCCGCTTCGATAAGCCTGATCAGCTGTCGGCTATTCAAGACGACGTTCCTTGTCGTTGGGGTTTGGTGGTTACTGTACCCACCAACTTCCACAGGGCAACAGTACACCGCTTCGAAAGGTTTTGCAGCATGTGAAATAGAAAAGGCCCGTGAGGGTTCACGGGCCTTTCGGGAGCAACGCGCGGTGTCCGCAAGGCCGCCTTTCAGCGGCCCGGCGCATCACACGTAGAAGGATTTCAGCGGCGGGAAGCCATTGAATTCCACGGCGCTGTAGCTGGTGGTGTAGGCGCCGGTGGACAGCCAGTACAGGCGGTCGCCGATGGCCAGGTTCAGGGGCAGGCCATACTTGTAGTTTTCATACATGATGTCGGCGCTGTCGCAGGTAGGGCCGGCGATGACCACTTCTTCCATCTCGCCTTTCTTCTCGGTCCAGATCGGAAACTTGATCGCCTCGTCCATGGTTTCGATCAGGCCGGAGAATTTGCCCACGTCGGTGTACACCCATCGCTCGACGGCGGTACGGGATTTACGCGCGACCAGTACCACTTCGCTGACCAGGATGCCGGCGTTGGCGATCAGCGAACGGCCCGGTTCCAGGATGATTTCCGGCAGGTCGTCGCCGAAGTCTTCCTTGAGGAAACGGATGATTTCTTCCGCGTAGGTTTCCAGGCTGTTGGTACGGGTGATGTAGTTGGCCGGGAAGCCGCCACCCATGTTGATCAGCTTCAGGTGGATGCCGTCTTCTTCCTTCAGGCGTTCGAAGATCACCTTGACCTTGGCGATCGCCGCGTCCCAGACGCTGATATCGCGCTGTTGCGAACCGACGTGGAAGGACACGCCGTAAGGCACCAGGCCCAGGTCGCGGGCGAGGATCAGCAGGTCCATGGCCATGTCGGTCTGGCAGCCGAACTTGCGCGACAGAGGCCAGTCAGCGGTGGTCGAGCCTTCGGTGAGGATGCGCACATAGACTTTCGAGCCCGGGGCGGCCTTGGCGATATTGCGCAGGTCGGCTTCGGAGTCGGTGGAAAACAGACGCACGCCCTTCTCGTAGAAGTAGCGGATGTCCTTGGATTTCTTGATGGTGTTGCCGTAGCTGATACGGTCGGGGGTGACGCCCTGGCCCAGGACCTTGTCCAGCTCGTAGATCGACGCGATGTCGAAGCTGGAGCCTTTCTTGTTCAGCAGGTCGATGATCTCGACAGCCGGGTTGGCCTTGACGGCGTAATAGACCTTGGCGAATTCGAAACCGGCGCGCAGGTCATCGTAGGCCTGGCTGATCATCGCGGTGTCGATCACCACGAACGGGGTTTCTTGCTGGTCGGCGAACGCCTTCATTTTGTCAAAAGTGGCGCGCGCGAAATAGTCTTCGACCTGAATCGACATGCTGGGAACTCCTACTGGCAAACTAGATTGATCAATGGGTGCAAATGAACGTCCTCCGTATCCCCACTTTGGTTCGCCTACTTCCCAAGGCATGTCGCCGAAAGCAAAAAGGCCATGGGAACAACCGCTTCCCTTGGCCTTGCTGTCTCGTCGTCAGTACTTGAGCCGGATGGATCGTTTCCAGCATGGACGTTCGGCGCGAACTTTAGGACTTGAAGGGCTTGAGATCAACTAAAAATGTCGCGTTTTTACACGCGCCCGTCGCGTAGCCCGGATCAGTCACCTGTTTAACCGACCCGGATGACAGTCTGATGTTCCCGATCACTGACCGATGGTCTCAGGCCATGGCCATTTCAGCAGGCGAGACGATACTGGTCTTGGCCCCGCGCGAGCGCCCGGAACTCAGGTAGGCGGCAATCGACTCCTGGGTCACTTCGCCAAGGAACACCCGCTCGGCGTCCATCACCGGCAGCCACGAACGATTGAACTCGTACATCCGCGACAACAGGATGCGCAGGTGCTCGTCGTAGGCCGCCGTGGCGTTGAACTCGCGCAGGAACTGCGCGCAGGTCCCGGTCTGACGGTGCAGGTCGCGACGTCGTACATAACCCAGTGCCTTGTTCCCGGCGTCGGTGACCACCACGTAGCGACGGTCATGTTCGTCCATCAGTTCCAGGGCATCGGCCACCGGGGTCTGCGGGCTTACCGAGGGCGCGTTGTCCGCCGCGTCTTCGGCTTTCACCAGCAGCAGGCGCTTGAGGGTGCTGTCCTGGCCGACAAAACTGCTGACGAAATCGTCGGCCGGGTGGGCCAGCAGGGTGTCCGGGTGGTCGATCTGCAACAGCTTGCCGGCGCGGAAGATGGCGATCTTGTCACCCAGCTTGATGGCTTCGTCGATATCGTGGCTGACCATGATCACGGTCTTGTTCAGCGCCCGCTGCATCTCGAAGAACTCGTTCTGGATCATCTCGCGGTTGATCGGGTCGACCGCGCCGAACGGTTCATCCATCAGCAGCAATGGCGCATCGGCCGCCAGGGCGCGGATCACGCCGATCCGCTGTTGCTGTCCACCGGACAACTCACGCGGGTAGCGATGCAGGTACTGCTTGGGCTCCAACTTGATCATGCTCATCAACTCGCGGGCGCGGTCGTGGCATTTCTGCTTGTCCCAGCCCAGCAGTTTCGGCACCACCACGATGTTTTCCTCGATGGTCATGTTGGGGAACAGGCCGATCTGCTGGATCACATAACCGATATTGCGCCGCAGGGTCACCTCGTCGAGGTCGGTGGTGTCTTCGCCGTTGATCAGGATCTTGCCCGAGGTGGGCTTGATCAGGCGGTTGATCATCTTCAGCGTGGTGCTCTTGCCGCAACCCGAAGGGCCGAGGAATACACAGATCTCGCCTTCGTTGACGGTCAGGCTCACGGAATCAACGGCGGTGATGGTCTTGCCGTTGCTTTGAAAGGTCTTGGTCAGGTTTTGAAGTTCGATCATTTGAGCAGTCCTTTTGGAGTCAGCGTGCGTTGCAGCCATTGCAGGAGCAGGTCGGCGGCTATGGCCAGGAGGCTGACCAGGACGGCACCGACGATCAGCATCGACATGTCACTGCGGCTGATGGCGGCCAGAATCAGTACCCCCAGGCCACCGGCACCTATGGTGGCGGCGATGGTCATGACACCGATATTCATCACCACGGCGGTGCGGACACCGGCGAGGATCACCGGCACCGCGATGGGCAGCTCGACCATGCGCAGGCGCTGGCCGAAGGTCATGCCGATGCCCCGCGCGGCTTCGCGGATACCCGGCTCGACACCGGTCAGGGCCAGGTAGGTGTTGCGCATGATCGGCAGCAGGGAATAGAGAAACACGGCGGTGATCGCCGGCAGCGGTCCCAGGCCCTGGCCGAACCTGGAGTAGAACGGCAGCAGCAGGCCGAACAGGGCGATGGACGGCACGGTCAGTAGCACGGTGGCGCTGGCCTGCAGTGGCCCGGCCAGGGTGGGGAAGCGGGTCATCAGCACGCCCAGGGGGACGCCGACGACAATCGCGAGAATCACGGCGATGCCCACCAGGGTGATGTGCTGCCAGGTCAGATGCAGGACCTGTGTCCAGTCGAGATGGGAAAAGGCGTTGAGAAATTCCATGTCTTCTCCTCAGTTGATCGGATGTTGGCGCAGGAAATCGGCGGCCACGGCGGACGGGCTTTCATGGTCGACATCGACCCGCGCATTCAACTGGCGCATGGTGTCGTTGTCGAACAGCGCCGCCAGTGGCTTGAGATCGGCGGCCAGTTGCGGATGGGCGTCGAGATAGACCTGGCGCACCACCGGTGCGGCGGTGTAGTCCGGGAAGTAATGCTTGTCGTCTTCCAGCAGCTTCAATTTGAAGGCGTTGAGGCGACCGTCGGTGGTGTAGACCAGGCCGGCAAATACCTGGCCGTTGCGTAGCGCCGTGTAGACCAGGCCGGCGTCCATCTGCCGGGTGTTCTTGCGGGTCAGGTTCATCTGGTACAGCTTGACCATGCCGACCATGCCGTCGGAACGGTTGGCGAATTCGGTGTCCAGGGCCACCAGGCGGTTTTCCTGGCTGTCTTCGGCCAGGGCCTGGGTCAGGTCGCTGATGCTGTTGATCCGCGGGTATTGCTTGGCCACCTTCTCCGGCAGGGCCAGGGCGTAGGTGTTGCTGAACTTTGACGGCGCCAGCCAGACCAGGCCTTTTTTCGCGTCGAGTTCCTTGACCCTTACGTAGGACTGTTCGCTGTCGAGTTTTTCGTCGACATGGTTGTAGGCCACCAGCGACACGCCGGTGTATTCCCAGATCAGGTCCAGTTGCCCGCTTTCCTGGGCGCTACGCGCCAGGTTGCTGCCCAGGCCGCCGGTCACCTGGGGGTTGTAGCCCTTGGTGCGCAGGTACTGGGCGGTGATTTCCGCCAGCAGGGTCTGTTCGGTGAAGACCCGGGCGCCGATGCGGATCAGCGGTTTTTCAGCGGCTTGTACGATTCCTGCGCACAGCAGGACGCAGACCAGTATTGCAGTCAGTCTTTTCATGTTGATTCCTTTGCCGAGCCTTAAGACGGGCGCAACCCGCGTTCCAGCCAGAGGCGGCTGGTCATGGTCACCAGGCCGTCGAGCAGCAAGGCCAGCAGCGCGGTACAGGCGGCGCCGAGCAGCAGTTGCGGCTGATTGTTCAGGGCGATGCCGGGGAAGATCAGGCTGCCCAGGCTGTTGGCGCCGATCAGGAACGCCAGGGGCGCGGTACCGACGTTGATCGCCAGGGCCACCCGTACACCGCCGATGATGATCGGCACGGCGTTGGGCAGTTCCACCTGCAAGAGCACCTGGCGCGGGGTCATGCCGATGCCGACAGCGGCTTCTTTCAGGGAACCCTGGACGTTTTTCAGGCCTTCGTAGGTGTTGCGCACGATGGGCAGCAGGGAGGCGAGGAACAGGGCAAAGATCGCCGGGCCGCTGCCGATGCCCAGCACGCCGAGGGCGATGGCCAGTACGGCCAGGGGCGGGACGGTGTTACCGATATTGAAGATCTGCATGAAGCGTTCCGCGCGCCCGACCATGCTCGGTCGGCTCAGCAGGATACCGGCGGGAATCCCTACGATCAGGGCGGCAAGCATGGAGACAAGAACCAGGATCAGATGAGCTTGCAGGTAAAACAGCAAATCGTCGCGGTACAGTTCGATCGTGTTGATGCCAATCCAGTGGACCAGCAGGGCCAGGAGAGCGACGACAACCGCTCCTCCTATCAGCCCTTTGCCATAGCGAATAGCCACAGGCGGACTCCTTTATTTCAGTCGGCGAGCACATTCCCGAGCGGCAATGCCATTCCTGGCTGTCGGCGAATATGTTCGCGAAATGCAGCTCGTCACTGCCGGCAAAGCGGCAGGCGGTCGAGCCATAAGCGCAGCCTCGTCAGGCTGACTTGCAGGTATTTCAGCCCCCGGTACGATTCAGGTAGCAGGGGAGTGGACGCCTCCACCTTTTAAAAGGTTCCATAGTTGGCGGTATTTAGCCACCCTTGAAGTCACTGCAAACGGGTGAGCGGTGGTCCGTGGGCCTCGGTTTGCGCTATACTCGCCGCCCTTTTTTGACTCACCTGCCAGGCGATTTCCCATGACCCACCAGGCCGCCGAAGTCGCGAAACGCCGCACTTTCGCCATTATTTCCCACCCCGATGCCGGTAAAACCACCATCACCGAGAAGCTCCTGCTGATGGGCAAGGCGATCGCGGTGGCCGGCACGGTGAAATCCCGTAAATCCGACCGCCATGCCACCTCCGACTGGATGGAAATGGAAAAACAACGGGGTATCTCGATTACCACGTCGGTCATGCAGTTCCCGTATCGCGATCACATGATCAACCTGCTCGACACCCCGGGCCACGAAGACTTCTCCGAAGACACCTACCGCACCCTGACCGCGGTCGACTCGGCGCTGATGGTCCTCGATGGCGGTAAGGGCGTCGAGCCACGGACCATCGCCCTGATGGACGTCTGCCGTCTGCGGGACACGCCCATCGTCAGCTTTATCAACAAGCTCGACCGGGATATCCGTGATCCGATCGAACTGCTCGACGAGATCGAAGCCGTCCTGAAAATCAAGGCCGCGCCGATCACCTGGCCGATCGGTTGCTACCGCGACTTCAAGGGCGTGTACCACCTGGCCGACGACTACATCATTGTCTACACCGCCGGTCACGGGCATGAACGCACCGATGTGAAAATCATCGAGAAGCTCGACTCCGACGAAGCCCGTGCCCACCTGGGTGACGAGTACGACCGTTTTGTCGACCAGTTGGAGCTGGTGCAGGGCGCCTGCCACGAGTTCAACCAGCAGGAGTTCCTCGACGGTCAGCTGACCCCGGTGTTCTTCGGCACCGCCCTGGGCAACTTCGGTGTTGACCATGTGCTGGACGCCGTCGTTGATTGGGCGCCGATGCCTCTGGCTCGAGTCGCCAACGAACGCACCGTGGAGCCGGTGGAAGAGAAGTTCGCCGGTTTCGTGTTCAAGATCCAGGCGAACATGGACCCCAAGCACCGCGACCGGATCGCCTTTATGCGCATCTGTTCAGGCAAGTACGACAAGGGCATGAAAATGCGCCATGTGCGGACTGGCAAGGATGTGCGGATCGGTGATGCGCTGACCTTCTTCTCCTCCGAGCGCGAGCAGTTGGAAGAGGCCTATGCCGGCGACATCATCGGCTTGCACAACCACGGCACCATCCAGATCGGCGATACCTTTACCGAAGGCGAGGCCCTGGGCTTTACCGGTATCCCGCACTTCGCCCCGGAACTGTTCCGTCGCGTGCGCCTGCGTGACCCGCTCAAGTCCAAGCAACTGCGCCAGGGTTTGCAGCAGTTGGCGGAAGAGGGCGCGACCCAGGTGTTCTTCCCCGAGCGCAGCAACGACATCATCCTCGGCGCCGTCGGTGTGCTGCAGTTCGATGTGGTCGCCAGCCGCTTGAAAGAGGAATACAAGGTCGAGTGCTCCTATGAGCCGATCACCGTGTGGTCCGCGCGCTGGATTGATTGCAGCGACAAGAAGAAGCTCGACGAGCTTCGGGTCAAGGCCGTGGAAAACCTCGCGTTGGACGGCGGCGGTCACCTGACCTACCTGGCGCCGACCCGGGTCAACCTGGCGCTGATGGAAGAGCGCTGGCCGGACGTGAAATTCCGCGCGACGCGTGAGCACCACTAAAGGAAAGGCGTCGTCCGCGATCATACTTGTCGCACTCTTAAAAAACCCGCTGCCCAGGCCGCGGGTTTTTTTATGGTCGTTGCGAAAACCGAGGTTTGGCGCGCTGCCCGTGCGGGAGCCGGCTTGTCGGCGGCGGCGTTCGTATGGGGAGTGCAGGACTCAAGGGCCTCTTCGCGGGCAAGCCCTGCTCCTACAATATTGTGTCGTACACAAGATCAGTGAACGACGACGCACTGTAGGAGCAGGGCTTGCCCGCGAAGGCGATCGGGAGGGCGCTAAAAATTTACGGGCAATCGAGTGTCGAGCGACCGTTGCTATAGCTTGGGCAGCGCTGAGAAGGGCAATCGAAAAACTACTTATGCATTTTGAGTCTAATTATCATTCGGAATAATTCTATGGCAAGCCAGCAGTTTTCATCTAGCCAGTATGGAAAAGTCCGTTCAACGGGTCTAGGTTCAGACAAGTTGCCGTTGGCTTCTTGAAGTCGGCTGCAAGGTGCTGGTGATCTATCCACAGAGGGACGGAAGCGACGATGAAAATTTTTCAACGCAGCGTGCTGCTGATCAAGGTGCTGGTGTTGTTGATGGTGGGGGCTTCAAGTGCCTGGGCCAGTAATGCGGTGTCGGATCATGGAGCGGTTTCTCCTTCGAAATCCGCGGTGCACGCGCTTTACGCCGATGACACGGAAAAGAAAACCCCGGATCAGGATGATCAGGACGATAGCGACGGCGATGCTTCTGACAGCGATAGCTGAGTCGCACGAATGAAAAAGCCCCTTGCGCCCAGCGAATAACGCGCTCGACGAAAGAGGCCGTACTACCGTTTTCAGCGCTCTCGCTTATTCAGGAGAGCGCTTTTTTGTTGCCCGTCAGCCGAGGAACTGCTCTGCGTAATGGCAGGCCACCTGACGCGAGTCGAGCTCGCGCAAGGCCGGCTCTTCCGTGCTGCAACGCTCGGTGGCGTACGGGCAGCGCTTGTGGAAGGCGCAGCCGGACGGCGGGTTGAGCGGGTTGGGCAGTTCACCAGCGATCTTGATCTTCGGCTTCAACGGATCCGGGTGGATCGCCGGCGTCGCCGAGAGCAGGGCCTGGGTGTACGGGTGCAGGGGGCGGGCGTAGATGTCCTCCTTCGGGCCCATTTCCACCGGTCGACCGAGGTACATCACCAGCACCTGGTCGGCGACGTGACGGACCACCGCCAGGTTGTGGGAGATGAATACGTAGGCGGTGTTGAACTGCTGCTGCAGGTCCATGAACAGGTTCAGTACCTGGGCCTGGATCGAGACGTCCAGCGCCGAGGTCGGTTCGTCCGCCACCAGCACTTTCGGTTGCAGCATCATTGCCCGCGCCAGGGCGATACGCTGGCGCTGGCCGCCGGAGAACATATGCGGGTAGCGATGATAGTGCTCGGGGCGCAAGCCGACCTGCTTCATCATCGCCTGGACTTTTTCCCGACGCTCGGCGGCGGACAGCTGGGTGTTGATCAGCAGCGGTTCACCCAACTGGTCGCCGATCTTCTGCCGAGGGTTGAGCGACGCGTAGGGGCTCTGGAACACCATCTGCACGTCTTTGCGCAGTTGCTTGCGCTGGGCCTTGTTGGCGCCGGCGACTTCCTGCCCGGCGATTTTCAATGAGCCGGACGACGGCTCCTCGATCAGCGTCAGGGCCCGGGCCAGGGTGGATTTGCCGCAACCCGACTCGCCGACCACGGCGAGGGTCTTGCCGGCTTCCAGCTCGAACGACACGCCGTTGAGGGCGCGCACCAGCGCATGGCCCTTGAACAGGCCACGGGAGACTTCGTAGTGACGGGTGAGGTCGCGGGCGGTGAGAACGACGGCCATTACGCCACCTCCTGGTTCAGCGGGAAGAAGCAACGGGCAAGGCTCTTGGCTTTCGGGTCCAGGGTCGGACGCTGCTGCCGGCAGCTTTCCTGCACGTAGGGGCAGCGCGGCGACAGCAGGCAACCCACCGGCCGGTCATAACGCCCGGGCACGATGCCCGGCAAGGTCGACAGGCGCTCGGCCCCGAGGCTGTGCTCTGGAATCGCCTTGAGCAGGGCTTCGCTGTAGGGATGCGCCGGCACATCGAACAGGCCTGGCACCATGCCGACTTCCACGGCCTGGCCGGCGTACATCACGCAGACCCGCTGGGCGGTTTCGGCAACGACCGCGAGGTCGTGGGTGATCAGCACCAGGCCCATGTTCTGCTCTTGTTGCAGGCTGAGCAGCAGGTCCATGATCTGTGCCTGGATGGTCACGTCCAGGGCGGTGGTCGGTTCGTCGGCGATCAGCAGCTTGGGTTCGCCGGCAATCGCCATGGCGATCGCGACGCGCTGGCTCATGCCGCCGGACAATTGGTGCGGGTAGGCGTCCATGCGGCTGGCGGCGCCCGGGATCTCGACTTTTTCCAGCAGCTCGATGGCACGCTTGCGTGCCGCCTTGCCGGACATCTTCAGGTGCAGGCGCAGCACTTCCTCGATCTGGAAACCTACTGTGTAGCTGGGGTTCAGCGCGGTCATCGGGTCCTGGAAAACCATCGCCAGGTCCTTGCCGACCACCTGCCGACGTTGCCGGGCGCTGAGCTTGAGCATGTCCTTGCCGTCGAAGCGCAGGGCGTCGGCGGTGACAATGCCAGGGTGCTCGATCAGGCCCATCAGCGCCATCATGGTCACGGATTTACCCGAGCCCGACTCGCCAACGATGGCCAGGACTTCGCCTTTGTCCACTGTTATGTCGAGGCCGTCGACAACCGGCACGGCGGTCTGGTCGCCGAAGCGAACGTTGAGATTCTTGATTTCTAGCAGTGACATGGGAATCTCCTCAGGCGGCGTTCTTGAGTTTCGGGTCCAGCGCATCGCGCAGGCCGTCGCCCATCAGGTTGATTGCCAGCACGCTGAGCAAAATGGTCAAGCCAGGCAGACTGACCACCCACCAGGCGCGCTCGATGTAGTCGCGGGCCGAGGCCAGCATGGTGCCCCACTCCGGGGTGGGCGGTTGTACGCCCAGACCGAGGAAGCCCAGGGCGGCGGCATCGAGGATCGCCGAGGAGAAACTCAGGGTGGCCTGGACGATCAGCGGTGCCATGCAGTTGGGCAGCACGGTGATGAACATCAGGCGCGGCAGGCTGGCACCGGCCAGGCGTGCGGCGGTCACGTAGTCACGGTTCAGTTCGCCCATGACGGCGGCCCGGGTCAGGCGCACGTAGGATGGCAGCGAGACGATGGCAATGGCGATCACGGTGTTGATCAGGCCAGGGCCGAGGATGGCGACAATCGCCACGGCCAGCAGCAGCGAGGGCAGGGCCAGCATGATGTCCATCAGGCGCATGATGGTCGGACCGAGGATGCGCGGGAAGAAACCGGCCAGCAGGCCCATGAAGATGCCCGGGATCAGCGACATCACCACCGAGGACAGGCCGATCAGCAACGACAGGCGCGAACCGTGGATCAGCCGCGAGAGCAGGTCGCGGCCCAGTTCGTCGGTGCCCAGCAGGTACTGGATCTGGCCGCTGGCAAGCCACGACGGCGGGGTCAGCAGGGCGTCGCGGAACTGTTCGCTCGGGTCGTGCGGGGCGACCCAGGGGGCGAAGATCGCGCAGAACACCACCAGCGACATGAACAGCAGGCCGGCGACAGCGCCCTTGTTCTTGGCGAAGTGCTGCCAGAATTCCTTGTACGGAGAGGGGTACAGCAGGCTTTGATCGACGGCGGTCGAAGCAATAGTAGTACTCATGATCTTGATCTCAGCGCTGGTGGCGGATGCGTGGATTGACAAGGCCGTAGAGGATGTCCACGACGAAATTGACCACAATCACCAGGCAGGCGATTAACAGGATGCCGTTTTGTACGACGGGGTAGTCCCGGGCGCCGATGGCTTCGATCAGCCATTTGCCGATACCGGGCCAGGAGAAGATGGTTTCGGTCAACACGGCGCCGGCCAGCAGGGTGCCGACTTGCAGGCCGACCACGGTCAGCACCGGAATCAGCGCGTTGCGCAGGCCATGGACGAACACCACGCGAGCCGGCGACAGGCCCTTGGCCCGGGCGGTACGGATGTAGTCTTCGCGCAATACTTCGAGCATCGAGGAGCGGGTCATCCGGGCGATCACCGCCAGCGGGATGGTGCCCAGCACGATGGCCGGCAGGATCAGATGGTGCAGCGCATCCCAGAACGCGTCGGGCTGGTCGCTGAGCAAGGTGTCGATCAGCATGAAGCCGGTTCTCGGCTCGATGTCGTAGAGCAGGTCGATGCGTCCGGACACCGGGGTCCAGCCCAGGCTCACGGAGAAGAACATGATGAGGATCAGGCCCCACCAGAAGATCGGCATCGAATAACCGGCCAGGGAGATGCCCATCACCCCATGGTCGAACAGGGACCCTCGCTTGAGGGCCGCAATCACCCCGGCGAGCAGTCCGAGGACCCCGGCGAACAGCAGGGCGGCCATGGACAGTTCCAGGGTGGCGGGGAACAGCGTGGTGAACTCGGTCCACACGCTGGTGCGGGTACGCAGGGACTCGCCGAGGTCGCCATGGGCGAGCTTGCCGACGTAGTCGATGTACTGGGCGTAAAGCGGCTTGTTAAGACCGAGGCGTTCCATCGCCTGGGCGTGCATTTCCGGGTCGACCCGGCGCTCGCCCATCATGACTTCCACGGGATCGCCCGGGATCATGCGAATCAACGCGAAAGTCAGCAACGTGATGCCGAAGAACGTGGGGATCAGCAACCCCAGTCGGCGGGCAATAAAACTAAACATCGTGTGGTGTACCTCATCAGCCGGTTAGGCGTGCTCATCAGTACCCGGGGTCGGGTACCGACGAGCGTTTGTTGTTCTACTTCACCTGGGTGGTGGCGAAGTTATTCGTGGATAGCGGGCTCATGTGGTAGCCCTCTACGTTCTTGCGCATAGCGGTAAACATCTTCGGATGGGCATCGTTCACCCACAGGACCTGGTTGTGCAGGATCTCCAGGGCCTGTTCATAGAGTGCGGCACGTTGGGCGGGTTCAGTCTTGGCGCGAGCCTGGTCGATCAGCGCCTGGAACTGAGGATTGCACCAGCGGCTGTAGTTTTCGCCGTTTTTCGCCGCTTCGCAACTCAATAGCGGGCTGAGGAAATTATCCGGGTCGCCGTTGTCCCCGCTCCAGCCGGCGGAGACCATGTCGTGCTCGCCTTTTTTCGCCCGCTTGAGCATCTCGGCCCACTCCATGACGCGGATATCGAGCTTGATGCCGACCTTGGCCAGGTCGGCCTGCATCAGTTGCGCGCCGAGTTGCGGGTTCGGGTTGGTCGGGCCGCCGCCGTTGCGAGTATAGAGGGTAAAGACCGTGCCTTCGGGGACGCCGGCTTCCTTGAGCAGGGCGCGAGCCTTGTCCAGGTCCTGGGCCGGGTTCTTCAGCTTGTTGTTGTAGCCCAGCAGGGTCGAGGGGTAGGGATTCACTGCGGGGATGGCATTGCCCTTGCCGTACAGGGTGTCGACGTAGTTCTGCTTGTCCAGGGCCAGCTCGATGGCCTGGCGCACCCGCACATCGCTCAGGTACTTGTGTTCGGTGTTGATCGACACGTAGCCGGTGGCCATGGCCGCCATCTCATCGATCTTCAGGTTCGGATCAGCCTTGATGTTCGGCACGTCATCGGGTTTGGGGTACAGGGCGACCTGGCACTCGTTGGCCTTGAGCTTCTGCAGGCGGGTGTTGTTGTCGACGGTGATGGCCAGGATCAGGCTGTCCGCCGGCGGCTTGCCACGGAAATACTCCGGGTTGGCCTTGAAGCGGACCTGGGCGTCCTTGGCATAGCGCTGGAAGATGAACGGGCCGGTGCCGATCGGCTTGCTGTTGAGTTCGTCGAGCTTGCCGGCCTTGAGCAACTGGTCGGCGTATTCGGCGGAGTGGATCGAGGTGAAGGCCATGCCCAGGTCGGACAGGAACGGTGCCTCTGGACGATTGAGGGTGAAGCGCACGGTCAGGTCGTCGACTTTCTCGACGCTTTTGAGCAGGTTCTGGAAGTCCATGCTCTCGAAATACGGAAAACCGACGGTGGACGCCTTGTGCCATGGGTTATTGGGGTCCAGTTGACGCTGGAAGCTCCAGACCACGTCGTCGGCGTTCAGCTCGCGGGTCGGCTTGAAGTAGTCGGTGGTGTGGAACTTGACACCCTTTCTCAGGTGAAAGGTGTATTGCAGGCCATCGGGGCTGATCTCCCAGCTTTCGGCCAGGGCCGGCTGGATCTCGGTGGTGCCGGGCTTGAAGTCCACCAGACGGTTGAAGATTGTTTCAGCGGCGGCGTCGGCGGTGACGGCGGTGGTGTAGAGCACCGGGTCGAAACCTTCCGGGCTGGCTTCGGTACAGACCACCAAGGGCTTGGCTGAAACACCGATAGCCACGCTGAATACGGCGGCCGCGATGGCGGCGCGCAGGGGAAGCTTCTTCATGTAAACCCTCCTTGATCGATTGAGCCAGATTAGTCGCTGGGACCGATTCGTCGAATCGGTCCCAGCGCAGTCAGGTGTCAGAGAATGTTGAATGGAATGGTGGTGACCAGGCGGAACTCGTTGATGCTGCCGTCGGCCTGGTTGGCCGTGGCACGGTGCGCGGTGTAGTTGGCGCGGATCGAAGCGGCCTTGAGCGGGCCGCTCTGGATGGCATAGGACGCGCCGATGCCATATTCGTAGTGCTTCTCGTCATGCATGCTCTTCACATCGGCGTAAGCGGTGCCGGTGTAGTGAGTCCCGTCGATGCCCCAGCCACGAGCCTGGTAGATATTGAACTTCAGCCCGGGAACACCGTACTCGGCCATGTTCAGGCCGTAGGCGATCTGGAAGGACTTCTCGTTCGGGCCGTTGAAGTCCGACAGCAGGGAGTTGGCCAGGTAGATACCGTTGGTTTCGTGCAGGTAGTCGAAGTACTCGTTACCGTCGATTTCCTGGTAGGAGAAGGTCAGGCTGTGGGCCTGGTGGGTCAGTCCGAACGACAGCGAGTAGGCGTCGTTGTTGATTTCACCCATCTTCTTTTTGCCGGTGTCGAGGGTCTTGTAGTAGTTCAGGCCCGTGGTCAGGCCCAGGATCGAGCTGTCGCCCAGTTCATGGGTGGCACCGAAGTAGTACTGGTTCCAGAAGTCTTCGACGTTGGACACGTAGAGGCTGGTTTTCAGGCTCTTGAACGGCTGATAGTTGAGCCCCGCCATGTTGACGTGATCGGTCTCGACATCGATGTTGGTGTACTCGGAGCGGAATTTCGACAGGCTCTCTTCGGTTCTTGGCGACACCCGGTCAAAGGTGGCGGCGTCGAACGACAGGTTGTTGAACTCTTCGCTATGGATGCTCACGCCTTCGAAGCTCGAGGGCAGTACGCGGTTGGGCATCACATCGACGATCGGCGTGCTGTAGCTCTGCCGGCCGGCGGTCACGGTGGTGTTCGACACGCGGAACTTGACGTTGGCCAGGCCGAGCTTGCTCCACTGGCCCTGCGCGTCGCCGCCATCTTTGGTCAAGGTACGGTTGTTGCCCAGGCCGCCGACACCTGGAATCGGTGCGCCACCATTGGCCGAAGCCAGGCGTTCGGTATCGCGTTCCAGGGCGACGACGTTATACACCGCCACTTCAGTGCTGACCCCAACAGTACCCTCGGTGAAGCCGGAGTTGTACTTGACGATGGTGCCTTGCAGCCAGTTGATACGACGGTCGGTAGGGGTCAATACACCATGGTCGTTGTAGTGGAACTTGCCACCACGCTTGAGTTGCTCGTTGGCATACCAGTTGCGGGTCAGGCCGCTCAGGCTCTGATCTTCGAAAAAGCCCTTGGTCTGTTCCTGGGCATTGGTCGAACTCAGGCTCGTCGGTACGAAATCCTGACTCTGGGTTTCAGCGTGGGCCATCACGGTGGCGCTGCTGATCGCTAAAGCCAACAACGCTTTTTGAGAGAGTTTCAAGGTTAAAGCTCCTTATTTTCTTTTTTTAATACCGGCCTTCTAGGCTGGTCCGGCTTTTTTGGTGGACACATTATTTGCTTGCGCAATCGTTTGCTTGGCAGAGTTTTGCCGAATTTCGGCTGCAAGTTTGTGTAGGGGCGAAATTCGCCCCCACAGCGCGGGTCACGGTTTTATTGTTCGATACTGACGCCCGAGAATGTGTTCCGGCCAAAGGGACTGACCTTGAAACCTTCGACTCTGGTGCTCAGCGGCTGGCTGACCGTCGAATGGGCGATGGGTGTAATCGGCACCTGTTGCTTGAGCAACTGCTGGGCCTGTTGGTAGAGCGCCACGCGTTGATCGTGGTCGGTGATGAGTTTGGCCTGTTTGATCAGCTTGTCGTATTGCGGGTTGCACCACATTGAATAGTTGTTGCCGCCAATCGCGTCGCAACCGTAGAGGGTACCGAGCCAGTTGTCCGGGTCGCCATTGTCGCCGGTCCAGCCGATCAGGCTGATGTCGTGCTCGCCATTCTTGGTCCGTTTGACGTACTCGCCCCATTCATAGCTGACGATCTTCACCTTCAGGCCGATCTTCGCCCAGTCGGCCTGGAGCATTTCAGCCATCAGCTTGGCGTTGGGGTTGTACGGGCGTTGCACCGGCATGGCCCAGAGGGTGATCTCGGTGCCTTCCTTGACGCCGGCGGCCTTGAGCAGCTGGCGGGCTTTTTCCGGATTGTATGGCGCGTCCTTGATGCTCTCGTCGTAGGACCACTGGCTCGGCGGCATGGCGTTGACCGCCAGTTGCCCGGCGCCCTGGTAGACGGCATTGAGAATGCTCGGCTTGTTCACCGCCATGTCCAGCGCCTGGCGGACCTGGAGCTGGTCGAAGGGTTTGTGCTGCACGTTGTAGGCGATATAGCCGAGGTTGAAACCGGGCTTCTGGATGACCTGCAGCTTGGGGTCTTTCTTCAGCCCGTCGACATCGGCGGGGCGCGGGTGCAGGGTGATCTGGCATTCACCGCGCTTGAGTTTCTGCACCCGCACCGAGGCATCGGTGTTGATGGCGAAAATCAGCTGGTCGAGCTGGACCTTGTCCGGGTCCCAATACTGCTTGTTGGCCACGTAGCGGATCTGCGCGTCTTTCTGATAACGCTGGAACACGTACGGTCCGGTACCGATGGGCTTCTGGTTGATCTCGCTGGGTCTGCCGGCGGCGAGCAACTGGTCGGCGTATTCGGCGGAAAGAATCGCGGCGAAGCTCATGGCGATATTCTGGATGAACGCGGCATCGACCGAATTGAGGGTCATGACCACGGTCAGCGGCCCGGTCTTTTCGACCTTGGCAATGTTCTTGTTCAGGCTCATCCCGCTGAAGTACGGAAACTCGGTGGGGTAGGCCTTGCGAAACGGCTGCGCGGGATCGAGCATGCGGTTGAAGGTGAACACCACGTCGTCGGCGTTGAAGTCGCGGGACGGTGTGAAATAGGCGGTGGTGTGGAACTTCACGCCACGGCGCAGGTGGAAGGTATACACCAGGCCATCCGCTGAAATATCCCAACTTTCGGCCAGCGCCGGTGCGACGGAGGTCTCACCTTTGACGAACTCCACCAGCCGGTTGTACAGCGGCTCGGCGGCATCGTTGTCGGTGGCGGTGGTGTACTGCGCGGTGTCAAACCCGGCCGGGCTGCCCTCGGAGCAGAACACCAGGCTGCCGGCAGCCTGGGCAAAAGGGGCACCCGCCCACAGGGCGGCTCCCACCAAAGCGGATAAAGTGAAGGTCTGGCGCATGACGGTCCCAATCCTTTTGTTATTGTCATCGGCGAACGATGGCCGTGTTGGGAACACGGGAACTCTCGCCGATCAAGTCAGTGAATGCAGCAATGCCGCTCGTGAACGCATGTCAGCGAAGTCTTGACGTTACGAGGCCAAGTCGATGCGGTAAATGCGTAGAGCCTTAGAGAGCTGTAGGAAAACTCTGTGCAGCGGTCATCCGTTTGCGTGTTTCCGCCGACGGATTCCGGACAATTCCTGCAATTCTGGCGGGGAGGCGAAGACAACGTCCTAGGACGCTGTCTTCGCGCAACCTCACTTGCTGACGCTGACGCCGTAGAAGGAGTTCAAGCCGAACGGGCTGATCTTGAAGTCCTGCACCTTGGCGCTCATGGGTTGGTACACCGTCGAGTGTGCGATAGGTGTATAGGGGACTTGGTCTTTGAGGATGTGTTGCGCCTGCTTGTACAGCTCGGTGCGTTTGGCCTGGTCGGCAGTCGACTTGGCTTCCTTGATCAGGTCCTCGAAAGGTTTGTAGCAGAACTTCGAGAAGTTGTTGCCGTTGACCGCATCACAGCCGAACAGCACGCCCAGCCAGTTGTCGGGGTCCCCATTGTCACCGCTCCAACCGATCAGCATGGCTTGCTGCTCGCCACCCTTGGCCCGCTTGAGGTATTCGCCCCACTCGTAGCTGACGATCTTGACGTTGAGGCCGATGTTCTTCCAGTCGGACTGGAGCATTTCAGCCATCAGCTTGGCGTTGGGGTTGTACGGACGCTGGACCGGCATGGCCCACAGGGTGATCTCGGTGCCAGGCTTGACGCCGGCTTCCTTGAGCAGTGCCTTGGCTTTTTCCGGATCGTACTTGGCGTCCTTGACGGTGGTGTCGTAGGACCATTGGGTCGGCGGCATGGCATTGACGGCCAGTTGGCCGGCGCCCTGGTAGACCGATTCGATGATCTGCTTCTTGTTCACCGACATGTCCAGCGCTTGGCGTACGCGCAGGTCAGCCAAGGGGTTGGCGGCGGTCTGGTCCTTGAGGACCGGCATCACGTTGTAGGCGATGTAACCCAGGTTGAAGCCGGCCTGTTCAGGCATCTTCAGGCTGCTGTCGGCCTTGAGCGGGGCGATGTCGGCCGGACGTGGGTAGGCGGTGATCTGGCATTCGCCTTTCTTGAGCTTCTGCGCGCGTACCGACGGGTCGGTGGTGATGGCGAAGATCAGGTTGTCGACCTTGACGTCTTCAGGCTTCCAGTAGTCCTTGTTCCCGGTGTAGCGGATGTTGGAGTCTTTCTGGTAGCTCTTGAACACGAACGGACCGGTGCCGATCGGCTTCTGGTTGATGTCGCTGGCCTTGCCTTCCTTGAGCAGCTTGTCGGCGTACTCGGCGGACTGGATCGAGGCGAAGCTCATCGCCAAGTCCTGGATGAACGCGGCGTCCACGGTTTTCAGGGTGAACTTGACGGTCTTGTCGTCGAGTTTTTCCACCTTGGTGATGTTGCCGTCCATGCCCATGTCGGTGAAGTACGGGAATTCGGTCGGGTACGCCTTGCGGAACGGCATGTCCTTGTCGAGCATGCGGTTGAAGGTGAACAGCACGTCGTCGGCGTTGAAATTACGCGTCGGCTTGAAGTAGTCGGTGGTGTGGAACTTGACGCCTTCACGCAGGTGGAAGGTGTAGCTCAGGCCGTCCGGGGTCACGTCCCAGCTGGTCGCCAGGCCAGGAATCACGGCGGTGCCGCCACGTTCGAACTGGCTCAGACGGTTGAAGACGGTTTCCGCGGAGGCGTCGAAGTCGGTTCCGGCGGTGTACAGGCCTGGATCGAAACCGGCCGGGCTCCCTTCGGAGCAGAACACCAGGTTAGTCGCGGCGACGGCGAACGGTGCGCTGGCCAAGAGGCCTGCGCCGACTAAAAACGGAATGACTGCTTTTTTAAGCATGGTGGCCTCATGATTTGTTGTCATTTTTGGTTTTGAGGACGACCTCGTGAGTCGACCTGCGGATACTTATGCAGGCCCCATACCCATTGCAAGATGCAGATACGTGCGAAGCCTCAAAGAGTGGCACGAACGTACACGAATGTCGCATATGTGTAAATTCTGACGCATTTGACAGGTTTCGAGGGTTTTTTCAGGTGCGCGGGACGCACTTCAAGCGGGCAACCGGGGCGTCTGGCGCACCCGGTTGGGGCGTTAAGTTACTGGCCCAGGCTCACGCCGTAGAAGGGCGTCAGGCCGAAAGGGCTGATCTTGAAGTCGTGCACTTCCTTGCGCATCGGCTGGAACACCGTCGAGTTGGCGATCGGGGTGATCGGCACCTGTTCCTTGAGGACTTTCTGCGCCTGCTGGTAGAGCTTGACCCGTTCGTCATGGTTGCTGCTGAGCTTGGCTTTCTGGATCAGTTGATCATAGGCCGGGTCGCACCATTTCGCGTAGTTGCTGCCCTTGACCGCGGCGCAGCTGTAGAGCACGCCGAGCCAGTTGTCCGGGTCACCGTTGTCGCCGGTCCAGCCATAGATCATGACGTCATGCTCGCCGTTCTTGGCGCGCTTGATGTACTCGCCCCACTCATAGCTGACGATATTGGCCTTGATTCCGACCTTGGCCCAGTCGGCCTGGATCATCTGCGCCGACATCCGCGCGTTGGGGTTGGAGGCCCTTTGCACGGTCATCGCCCACAGGTCGATGCTGGTGCCTTCGGCCACGCCGGCTTCCTTGAGCAGCGCGCGGGCCTTGGTCGGGTCGTAGGGCGCGTCCTTGATGGTCGGGTCATAAGACCACTGGCCTGGTGGCAAGGCGTTCTGCGCCAGTTGGCCGGCGCTCTGGTAGACGGCCTTGATGATCGCCGGCTTGTCGATGGCCATGTCCAGGGCCTGGCGGACCTTCAGCTGGTCCAGGGGCTTGTGGGTCACGTTGTAGGCGAGGAAGCCGAGGTTGAAACCTGGCTGCTGGAGCACCACCAGGTTCTTGTCCTGTTTCATGATCTCGATATCGGCCGGGCGCGGGTAGCCGCTGACCTGGCATTCCCCGGCCTTGAGTTTTTGCAGGCGGGCGGCGGCATCCGGGGTGATGGCGAAGATCAGGTTATCGAGTTTGACGTCCTCGGGTTTCCAGTAGTCCTTGTTGGCCACATAGCGGATCTGCGAGTCCTTCTGGTAGCGCTTGAACACGAACGGCCCGGTTCCCACCGGCTTCTGGTTGATGTCGGCGGCGCGGCCTTCCTTGAGCAGTTGCGCGGCGTATTCGGCGGACTGGATCGAGGCGAAGCTCATGGCCAGGTTCTGCACGAAGGCGGCGTCGATATGGTTCAGGGTGAAGCGCACGGTCTGCTCGTCGAGTTTTTCGACGTTCTTGATCGTGGTGTTGAGGTCCATGTCGCTGAAATACGGCGATTCCGAAGGGTAGGCCTTGCGGAACGGATGATTGGCATCGAGCAGGCGCTGGAAGGTGAAGAGCACGTCTTCGGCGTTGAAGTCGCGGCTCGGCTTGAAGTCGTCGGTGGTGTGGAACTTCACGCCGGAGCGCAGATGAAAGGTGTAGCTCAGGCCGTCCGGAGCAACGTCCCAACGGGTGGCCAGGCCGGGCTCGACCTCGGTGCCGCCGCGCTTGAACTGGGCCAGGCGGTTGAACACGGTTTCGGCCGAGGCGTCGAAGTCGGTGCCGCTGGTGTACTGGCTCGGGTCGAAGCCGGCCGGGCTGGCTTCGGAGCAGTAGACCAGGGTCGAGGCCGCCTGGGCCAAGGGTGTACAGGCCAGCAGGGTGGCCGCCAGCAGCAGCGGTTTGAAGGCAATCTTTTCCATTGAAAAGCCTCGAAGGTGCGTAATAGAGCGGGGAGGGTTCCGACTCTAGCACGGCCTATCGAGGCCTTGGTGCCGACAATACGGGGTCAGCGAAGGGTGTTTACTGCTGGACCTCGATCACCCCCTCGGCATTCATGTTGACTTGTGCCTTGCCGGCTTCCACGTCCGGTGTCGGCGCGGCATCCATGGCTGGGGCTTTCATCATCATCATCGCGCCACGGGCGAACGGCTGTGGATAACCGTTGCTGCTGAGGTTCAGGTTGACGATCTTGTAGCTCTTGCCGCCCAGGGCCTCGGTGGCCAGTTGGGCACGTGCCTTGAACGCGGCGATGGCTTCCTTGAACAGGGCATCCTCGCTGGTCTTGCGGGTGGCGGTGGAAATGGCGAAGTTCATGCTTTCCATTTTCAGGTCCTGCATCAACTCACCGGTCAGCTTGGACAGCGCGGCGAAGTCGGCGCTTTCCAGGCGCAGCTCGGCGCGTTCACGCCAGCCGGTGATCTTCTGGGTCTTGTTGTCGTAGATCGGGTAGCTGTTGCGGCTGCCCTGGCGCAGGGTGATTTCCTTGACCGCCTTGGCCTGGCCCAGTGCCTTGTTCAGGGTGGTGGTGATATCGGCGGCGAGCTTGGCCGGATCGCTGTTCTGCGCCTCGGTATAGAGGGTCACGATCATCAGGTCGCGGTCCACTTCCTGGCTGGCTTCGGCACGCAGGGAAATCTGGTTGTAGTGCGGCTCGTCGGCGGCCAGGGCCGGCAGGCTGGCCAGGGTACTGAGGCTGAGGGCGAGAAGGGCGGCGCGGCGCGTGAAGTGCATAAAGGCTCCTTGGGATTCGATGCGCGGGTGGTGTCGGGCAGTCCCGCGTGCAGGCATCAGACTACGCCGGGATTGTCCGGTTCGCGTCGTTACAACTTCAATACATATAGCGGCCACTGCCCACGAGGTTGCGCTGTTTTTACCCGTGGGCGCAGATCGACACAAGGCGGCTTTTCACCGTGCTGGCGGCATTCAACGCTTGTACGTCGGTAGCGCAGGGAGTGGTTGCGCGTCTCATGGACGACTTTGAGCAAAGACAGAGAATGCACAAATTATACGAGAAAATTTATGTCTTTATACTTAGATCAATCGCTGATCGTTAATAAGGGTTTTTATATCTAATCCATCTAGTGAACTGTTATTTCTGACAGGTGACGATTTACTATCAGGCGCGTTAATGTCTTTTTTTCGTCAATCCTTATGGAGGGTTAATATATGACTGGTTCAAATGATTCAAGCGAAAAAGCAGAGGTTCGGGGTAGCCTGGACTATACGTTTGGTGTGGCCGGTAAAGTTTATTTGTTTGATGGCACCGGAGTTTATCTGCAGCCCTGCGCTACTCATATACTCCCAGACGGAAAAATACTGTGCGCAGCCTACTCGGTTCAGCTTCAGACGACCTATCTGATCAGGCTTGATGATCGGGGTGTTGTAGATGCAAGTTTTGGTAGTGCGGGGATTTCTCGATTTAAGCTGTCTGATTTTTTTCCAGGGATGGGGCTGGCGCAACCTTATAATGTGAAATTTGATGTTGATCGTAATAAGGTTGTGATGGGTTTCTTTGTCGGTGATGGATCTAATACCGGAGTCACGGGGTTGGCAAGGTTTGAGTTGAATGGGAATTTAGATGAGGATTTCGGGATTGACGGGGTAATGATCTGGAGCTATGAAGATACAAGCAATGTTCCGTGGGCAGCGGTTTCACCTGATGAGGAGGCTATACGAAACGCCGGCTCCCGGAGTTATCATGGGGCGATGGCGTTACTGGATGACGGCGGCGTCATGATTCTGTCGACTCTCCATGTTGGTGTTTTTGATGTGACTTTTCTCACGAAAGTGGGTAATGATGGTTTCCTGGACAAAACATTTTGTGAAGTGGGGTACAAGTCTATTTCTCGAAATAATCGGCATGTCTGGGCCGAAGACCTTTTGCGCCAAGGTGACCATTTTTTGGTGGCAGTCACCTCTCGCTTTACTGGGGCGGGGGAGTGGTTTATTGCCAGATATGATGCTGATGGTAATTTGGATACTCATTTTGCGACCGATGGCTACTATGATGGCCCGCCGAGTGTCAAAAACGTCATTTTGCCTAGGGTGAGCGACGCGAAATTGTATTTTGTCGGGACCTCTGCAAATACAGCCTCCCAGCATTTGTTCATTGTGCTCCAACGTCGTGGAATGGATGGCCAGGTGGATCCGCTTTTTGGAGAGCAAGGATGGGGTGGCTCTGTCGGTGGTCCAAACACGGCTGACACTGTGGTCTGGAAAGCGGCGCTCTATAATCCGCGATCAACCGTGGTCGTTGCAGGCTCTGTTGCGCTTGCCTCTTCTGGCTTTAGTAAAGTTTTTATTGCCAGCATCGAGCAGGATATGGGGTGGGACGGTGCTTTTGGTAATGAGGGGGTTGTCATGTTCGACGGTGAGGCCATTATCAATGGGCTTTCTGTACAGCCGGACGGGAAAATTATCTTCATTTACAAAGTGGACGAGTCCGCCGCCTTTGCTCTGGTGCGATTGCATGGATAAACAGTGGCGTTCAGCCGGCCGTTGAATCGTTTTCCAATGGCCGGTTTCACAACGCTCGCTGATGTCTGCCGACTGTGGCGGTTTGCCGCACATTCGCCTGTCCGCGCCCCGGCTGGTTATACTCGTGGCGATCCGCCTGGAGCGCTCATCAGGAGAGCTCATGCTCGCCCCCGTTCAGTTGTTGTCCGCGACCCGTCAGAACCTCTGGCGCCTGACCTTTATCCGTATTCTGGTGCTGGCGGCCCAGGCCGGTTCCGTGGGTATCGCCTACTGGTTCGACCTGCTGCCGTTGCCCTGGCTGCAACTGGCAATGACCCTGGCCTGTTCCATGGTGCTCTGCGCCTTCACCGTGGTGCGCCTGCGGACCACCTGGCCGGTCACTGAACTCGAATACGCCGTGCAACTGGCCTGCGACCTGTTTATCCACAGCGCCTTGCTGTATTTCTCCGGCGGCTCGACCAACCCCTTCGTCTCCTATTACCTGGTACCCCTGACCATCGCCGCCGTGACTTTGCCCTGGCGCTATTCGGTGGTGCTCTCCGGTGCGGCGCTGGTGCTCTACACCTTGCTGCTGGTGCAGTTCTACCCGCTGGAGACCTTCCCGATCTCCCGGGAGAAGCTGCAGATCTATGGCATGTGGCTGAGTTTTGCCCTGGCCGCCGCGGTGATCACGTTCTTCGCCGCGAAGATGGCCGAGGAATTGCGCCGCCAGGAAGAGTTGCGCGCCCTGCGCCGTGAAGAGGGCCTGCGGGACCAGCAACTGCTGGCGGTAGCGACCCAGGCCGCCGGCGCCGCCCATGAATTGGGTACGCCCCTGGCAACCATGAGTGTGCTGCTCAAGGAAATGCGCCAGGACCATTCGGACCCGCTGCTCCAGGACGACCTGAGCGTGCTCCAGGACCAGGTCAAGCTATGCAAGCAGACCTTGCAGCAACTGGTCCGCGCCGCCGAGGCCAATCGCCGGCTGGCGGTGGAGATGCAGGATGTCACGGTCTGGCTCGACGAAGCGCTGAACCGCTGGCACCTGATGCGCCCGGAAGCCAGTTACCGCTTCCAGCGCCTTGGCCAGGGCGATGTGCCGCGCCTGGCGCCGCCGCCGGACCTGACCCAGGCCTTGCTCAACCTGTTGAACAACGCCGCCGATGCCTGTCCCGAAGGCCTCGAAGTGCAGTTGGACTGGGATGAGGAAAACCTCACCATCAATATTCGTGACCACGGCGCCGGTGTGCCGCTGGCCATCGCCGAGCAGATCGGCAAACCGTTTTTCACCACCAAGGGCAAAGGCTTCGGCCTGGGCCTGTTCTTGAGCAAGGCCAGCGTGACCCGCGCTGGCGGCTCGGTGAAACTCTACAGTCATGAGGAAGGTGGCACGCTCACCGAGCTGCGCCTGCCCCGTGTTGCCCGAGGAGAAGAAGCATGAGTGACGAGATCCAGGTCGAAGGCGAGGAACTGCCGCACCTGTTGCTGGTGGACGATGACGCCACCTTTACCCGCGTGATGGCGCGAGCCATGAGCCGCCGTGGCTTTCGTGTCAGCACCGCCGGTTCCGCCGAAGAGGGCCTGATCCTGGCCCAGCAGGACCTGCCGGACTACGCCGCGCTGGACCTGAAGATGGACGGCGATTCCGGCCTGGTGCTGCTGCCCAAGCTGCTGGAGCTCGATCCGGAGATGCGCGTGCTGATCCTCACCGGCTATTCGAGCATCGCCACGGCGGTGGAAGCGATCAAGCGCGGGGCCTGCAACTATCTGTGCAAGCCGGCGGATGCCGACGACGTGCTGGCGGCCCTGCTCTCCGAGCATGCCGACCTCGATACCCTGGTGCCGGAAAACCCGATGTCGGTGGATCGCCTGCAATGGGAGCACATCCAGCGCGTGCTGACCGAGCACGAAGGCAATATCTCCGCCACCGCCCGGGCCCTGGGCATGCATCGGCGGACCTTGCAGCGCAAATTGCAGAAACGGCCGGTGCGGCGCTGAACCGGCGCTGAACGAATCCTTTTCAAATCGCGCTACGCCGGGTGCGAATCATCTATGATCGGTTGGTGAAATTTCTTACGCCAACCGAGCCTTAGAATGACTAAGAACGCTGAATATTCCGCGGTCAACGATGCAGTAGAAGGGCATTTTTTTCGTAGGGTCTGGCAACTGGCCTCGCCTTACTGGCGCAGTGAAGAGAAGGGCAAGGCCTGGCTGTTGCTGATCTGTGTGGTGGCCCTGTCACTCTTCAGCGTCGGCATTTCGGTCTGGCTGAACAATTGGTACAAGGATTTCTACAACGCCTTGCAGGAGAAAAACGGTGCGGCCTTCTGGCACCTGATCCTGTATTTCGGCGGGATTGCCGCCGTGGCCATCCTCGGCGCGGTCTATCGGCTGTACCTGACCCAGATGCTCACCATCAGTTGGCGCCGCTGGCTGACCGAGCAGCATTTCAAGCGCTGGCTCGAGCACAAGAACTACTACCAGATGGAGGCGGGCGGGAACACCGACAACCCGGACCAACGGCTGAGTGAAGACCTCAACAGTTTTACCGCCGATACCCTGACCCTGGGCCTTGGCCTGTTTCGCACGGTGGTCAGCCTGGTGTCGTTCTCGATCATCCTCTGGGGGGTATCGGGGAGTATCGAAGTCTTCGGTATCAGCATTCCCGGCTACATGTTCTGGTGCGCCTTCCTCTACGCGGCCGTCGGCAGCTGGTTGACCCGGCTGATCGGTCGCCACTTGATTCCGTTGAACAACCAACAACAACGTTTTGAGGCCGATATGCGCTTCTCGTTGGTGCGGGTTCGCGAAAACGCCGAAAGCATTGCCCTTTATGATGGCGAGCCGAATGAAACGCAGCGCCTGAGCTCACGTTTCGGCAAGGTCTGGTCCAACTACTGGGCGCTGATGCGAGTGACCAAGCGCTTGACGTTCTTCACCGCCGGTTACAGCCAGATTGCGATCATCTTCCCGTTCATGGTGGCGGCACCGCGTTATTTCGCCGGCAAGATCCAGCTCGGCGAGCTGATGCAGATCAACTCGGCGTTCGGCAATGTGCAGGAAAACTTCAGCTGGTTTATCGATGCGTACTCCAACCTCGCGGTGTGGAAAGCCACCTGTGACCGTCTGCTGAGTTTCCGCCAGGCCATGCTCGACAATGAAGAGCGTGTTCCGGCCATCGACGTGCAGAGCCAGGGTGAAGCCTTGCAGGTGAACAACCTGGAGCTGGATCTGGCGGACGGTCGGCATCTGCTGGCCGGTGCGAACATGAATGTGGCTCCGGGCGAACGGGTGATGCTCAGCGGGCGTTCCGGCACGGGCAAAAGTACCCTGTTGCGGGCCATGGGCAATCTCTGGCCACGGGGCGGTGGCAGTATCCGGTTGCCGGCCGCGCGCTCGCTGTTCCTGCCACAGAAACCTTACCTGCCGATTGGCAGCCTGCGTGAGGCAATGAGTTATCCACAGCCCAGCGATGCCTACTCGGATGAGCGTTATCAGGAGGTCTTGCAGACTTGCCGTCTGCCGCACCTGGCCGGGCGCCTGGAGGAAAGCAATCACTGGCAACGCATGTTGTCCCCGGGCGAGCAACAGCGCCTGGCCTTCGCCCGTGCGCTGTTGTATGCGCCGCAATGGCTGTTTATGGACGAGGCCACCTCGGCCATGGATGAAGAAGACGAAACGGACCTCTATCAGGCCCTGATCGATCAGATTCCGGGGCTGGGCATTGTCAGCGTCGGCCATCGCAGCAGCTTGAAGAAATTCCACCCACGGCATCTGCGGATCGAGCGTGGACACCTGGTCACTCAGGAAGCGGTCAGCGCATAGCCAACAGTGATCGTACAACCCGGTTGAGCTATGATGCGCGCTCAGCCGTTCAGCCGAGATAGATGTTCGATATGGAAAACCAGAGCGCCGGGCTTCGCCCGACCCGAAAGCGCCGTAGTCTTGCCCAGGAGCTGGTCACCGTGCTCTCCGAGCAGATCCGTGATGGTCAGCTCAAGCGCGGGGACAAGTTACCCACAGAGTCGGCGATCATGGAGGCCCATGGTGTCAGCCGCACGGTGGTGCGCGAGGCGATCTCGCGCCTGCAGGCGGCCGGGCAGGTGGAAACCCGCCACGGCATCGGCACCTTTGTGCTGGACACGCCGAGCCCCAGCGGTTTTCGGATCGATCCGGCGACGGTGGTGACCCTGCGCGATGTGCTGGCGATCCTGGAGTTGCGGATCAGCCTGGAAGTCGAGTCGGCGGGGTTGGCGGCGCAGCGGCGCAGCGCCGAGCAGTTGGCGGCGATGCGGGCGGCGCTGGACGCGTTGAATGAAAGTGCGGCCCATGCCAGCGATGCGGTGGCGTCGGATTTCCAGTTCCACCTGCAGATTGCCCTGTCCACCGGCAACCGCTACTTCACCGATATCATGACCCACCTGGGCACCAGCATCATTCCCCGGACCCGTTTGAATTCGGCGCGGCTGGCCCATGATGACCAGCAGCACTACATGAATCGGCTGGGGCGCGAGCACGAAGAGATCTATGAGGCGATTGCCCGCCAGGATTCCGATGCGGCGCGGGCAGCGATGCGCCTGCATCTGACCAACAGCCGCGAGCGGTTGCGCCAGGCCCATGAAGAGGCCGAGGCGCAGAAAGGCTAGTTTCTCAGGGGGTGTAGAGATCCGTCTCAAGCTCTACTCGGAAGGTATCGTCCAGCCTCATAGGTCTTTTGGGTGACGATGTAGGTGAACTCGGGAAAGACTTCAAATCTGAGAAGGTCGCCTCGGTTTATGGAGTCGTCCAGGGTTGTCTCCTTGACGGAGGCCCCCTTGGAAACTTTGTTTTCGGGTAACTTGATCCTATATGAATGCGCCATGACGGGTTTCCTTCCACCGGACCTGAAGTGATTTCAGGCCTTCTGAAATCATTCAATTCCCCCGTGAGATTTGTCGCTACTGTCAGAAATGACAGTAGCGACAAACGGTCTGCTCCTGGATCAACCGCCGTTGAGGATCGTCCGATCCACGCGCACGGCCCATTTCGTGGCTTTTGCCTGCACATCAAATGCCACTTCCCCCGTCGCATCCGCTGTCGCACGGGGATCTGACCGTTCGTCGTAACTGTTATTTCTGACAGTTACACCAAGACGCATCCTAGGTTTAGGCTTCTCACACCTGAAAGCGTATTTTTGTTTTTCAGGCCTCCATTGAATTAATCGATATTCAATAAATGATGAAAGGGTGCCAGTATGAAAACTCAGCCAGAAGCCTGGAACATAAAAATTTTTCTTGGTGATGTTCTCGTTGAAATGCCTGAACCCCGAGAGCAATATGAAGCTGCCCTCATCAGGATAAAGGTTGGAGAGATTTTATATATAAAAGGCCAAAAAGTTAGAGTCGTTAACAAAGACGTTGTGTCGGCCTTGAGTATTGCCAATAGAAGCTATCGAGTGAACGTTGCTTTTGTGGCAAATGTCAGCACGGAAGCAACCTCGCCTGAATCCGGCTTGCCTAGGTCGAAAGCCAAGAAAGAAAGTCACCAGGAAGAGCCTGTCACCGTAACAAAGATTAAAGATGGAAGTATCATGGCAAGTTGGGGGTCGTGGGAGAATTTTGCTTCCGCCTATTTGTCAAAAGGCGACATCATCACCTACGCGGCGTACCCTGATCAACGCAATGAAATAATCGGTGTTGAGTATTATGACTTCGCGGAAGATGGGTTTCTTATACGACAAGTTACGGAGCTATTGAACTAGGCCTGAAAGTTTGACGTGGCGGCTGATGTGTTCGTTTTTTCTCCCTCGGAAAATTTTTGACCTTGACCCTCTTTGATGCAGTGAATGTTTTAATCAGTCGGCATGCTCCTGACGAGGCTGAGTTGCAGAAGAACCAGGCGTTTTTGCCGTTTATGATGTTGTCTGGTCGTACGTCTTCGCGGGCAAGCCCTGCTCCTATAGTTTGGTGTCGTGCACAAAACCAGTGAACGACACCAAACTATAGGAGCAGGGCTTGCCCGCGAAGAACGATAACGTGGTGCCCTTGGCGGATTACCGCTTCAGAATCGTCCGGTCCACACGCACCGCCCATTTCGCGGCTTTCGCCTGGGTGGCGAATACCACTTTCCCCGTCTCATCCGCCGTCGCCCGGGCAATCGCCACGCCATCGGCCAGCAGTTCCAGCGGCATATCCTTGAGTGACTGACCGGAAGCCAGTTCGAGTTTTACGGTAAAGGTCATGACTGATCTCCCTGTCACTGATGGTTGTCGATAAAGGTGGTGGCCTGGCCGTCCAGCGTGCCGATCAGCTCCGGCGAGCCACCACGGAACTGACGGAACACATTACGTCCCGTCCCGCCCACCGGCACATTCAACGTCGGCTGAAAGCGATCGGTCAGTTCTGCATAGGCCGTCCACGGGCCGATATAGGACTCATCCAGCCCCTTGGTGTAACTGAAGGCATAACGCACGGCATTGCCCGGCAGCCAGTTGGGTTCGCTGGGCGTGCGGCTCTGCCAGCCATCGGCCTTGAGGGTCGGGGCCACGCCGGGCGGGTTGAGGTAGCCGGCAGGCAGGTTCGGTTTGTAGTCCTTGAGCAGCAGGTAGGTACTCCAGCCCCACCAGCTGTCGCTCTGGCTGCGGTCGTTGAGGTTGTTGACGTCGTTGCGGCGCAGCACGGTCTTGCCCTTGAGGGCGAACAATGGGGCGAAATTCAGGCTGTCCTGGCTGTTTTCCACCTTCGTCAGGTCCGGCACCGAACGTAGCGCGGCATAGGCTTCGGGAGGTACGACGACGCCACTGAGAAACACCGCGAAGACTTCATCCACCGATTGCTGCACCGCCTGTTTGACCCGCAGCCGGTTGCCGCTGTCGACCGTGTCGAAATAGCGCTTGTCGCCGTAGCAGTTCCAGCGATCGCCCTGGGCGTTACTGACTTTCAGGCCGAACTTGCTGTCTTCGTCGTGCATGAAACGCGAGATCAGCGAACCCACATCGCTGGGGATGACGCTGTCGGCCAGTTGCTTGCGCGGCACCCGCAGATGGCCGCCGGAGAACAGGTCGGTGAGGAAGTGGTCGGCAAAGGCGTTCATCGCGTAGGCCAATTCCAGATCCTGGTCGACGCCGCTCTTGTGCGCCAGGGCGGCCTGTTGCAGGGCGGCGGCGTGCCCGGCCTGGTAAGCCAGCAGAGCCCATTCGCCGAAGTGGTCCCAGTTGCTCGCGGCCAGTTTCAGGTAGCGGCCAAGGGGAAACAGCGGCGAGGCAAGGCTGCCGCCACCGGTGATCTTGTTCCACTCGCCGGAGAGGGTATCGCCCAGTTCGTCGTAGGCTTCGTGAGGCTGCTTGCCGTCCTTGATCGCCTGGTTGGCGGCGTTGATCTCGGTTTTCATCACCTGCAGGATTTTCTGCGCTTCGTCGCGGGAGGCGGGCAGCACTGCCAGGGAGTTGAAGGACGCGGTAAAGCGCGCCTGCCGGTCGGCCGGGGTGCTGCCGTCGGCGATCGGCCGGTCCGCAATCCCGTAGAAATCGCCACCCAGGGCGACGATCTGGCCGTAGGTCAGGGCCAGGCCGTTGGTCAGGTGCAGTTCGACCTGCCAGGCCGGAATGGCGGGTGCGTCCTTGGCAAAACGCAGCTGGGCGCTGTCGCCGATGGCGGTGTGTTCACCGCCTTCGAAGCGCGCCTGGGGCTTGCCCTTGAGCGCGCTGTCGAACGCCGTTGGCTGGTGATACTTGAGGGTGTGATGACCTTCGGCGAGAAGAATCACCGCCGCGCCATCGCCCGGAATGGCGATGCCTTGCTCGGTGAAAAGGGTGTCCAGCTCGGCAATGACCTTGCCGTCGTGCAGCAGGAAATCCTGTGCGTGCTGTGGAGTGGCTGACATGTCTGGCATCCTTGATATGTCGTTTTTATCGTTCAAATTAACTGTATGTATATACAGTTAAAGTTGAGCTTAGATGAAAAACTTCCTACGTCAAGGAGGGAGATTCTTGTGGGATCGGCTGAGCGATTCCTGTTGACCTTTATTATTTAAGTTGTACGATGACGTACGACATCAGCCAGTCTGCGCTGTCTCTTTCATCACAACGTGCTTCCCAGGGTGTTCGAATAATGAATCCACAAGAACTGAAGTCCATCCTCTCCTCCGGCCTGCTGTCCTTTCCGGTGACCGATTTCAATGCCCAGGGCGATTTCCATCGCGCCGGCTACGTCAAGCGCCTGGAGTGGCTGGCCCCTTACGGCGCCACCGCGCTGTTCGCCGCCGGCGGTACCGGTGAATTTTTCTCCCTGGCAGCCAGTGAATATTCCGAAGTGGTGAAAACCGCCGTCGATACCTGCGCCGGTAGCGTGCCGATCCTCGCCGGTGTCGGTGGCGCGACCCGCCAGGCCATCGAGTACGCCCAGGAAGCCGAGCGTCTTGGCGCCAAGGGCCTGCTGTTGCTGCCGCACTACCTGACCGAAGCCAGCCAGGAAGGCGTTGCCGCCCACGTTGAAGCCGTGTGCAAGTCGGTGAAGATCGGCGTGGTGGTGTACAACCGCAACGTCTGCCGCCTGACCGCGCCGCTGCTGGAACGTCTGGCCGAGCGCTGCCCGAACCTGATCGGCTACAAGGATGGCCTGGGCGATATCGAACTGATGGTGTCGATCCGTCATCGTCTCGGCGATCGTTTCAGCTACCTGGGTGGCCTGCCGACCGCGGAAGTCTATGCCGCGGCCTACAAGGCCCTCGGTGTTCCGGTCTACTCCTCGGCGGTGTTCAACTTCATCCCGAAAACCGCGATGGATTTCTACCACGCCATTGCCCGGGACGATCACGCCACCGTCGGCAAGATCATCGACGACTTCTTCCTGCCGTACCTGGATATCCGCAACCGCCGCGCCGGCTATGCTGTGAGCATCGTCAAGGCCGGGGCGAAGATCGTCGGTTATGACGCCGGTCCCGTGCGCACGCCGCTGACCGATCTGCTGCCGGACGAATACGACGCCCTGGCCGCGCTGATCGACAAGCAAGGCGCACAGTAAGAACGAATAAACAGGCCGCTGAGCAATCAGCGGCTTTTTCGGTTCAGGAGGTTTTCCGTGGCAGATGCAAAACGTTTCGACAACTACATCGGTGGCCAATGGGTCGCCGGTGCCGAGTACTCGGCCAATATCAACCCGTCGGATCTGTCCGATGTGATTGGCGAGTACGCCAAGGCTGACCTGGTCCAGGTGCAGTCGGCCATCGACGCCGCTCGTGAGGCGTTTCCGGCCTGGTCCACTTCCGGCATCCAGGCCCGCAGCGATGCGCTGGATAAAGTCGGTTCGGAAATTCTCGCCCGTCGTGAAGAGCTGGGTAACCTGCTGGCCCGGGAAGAGGGCAAGACCCTGCCCGAAGCCATTGGCGAAGTGAGCCGTGCCGGTAATATCTTCAAGTTCTTCGCCGGCGAATGCCTGCGTCTCTCCGGCGACTACCTGCCGTCGGTACGTCCCGGCGTCAACGTCGAAGTGACCCGTGAAGCGCTGGGCGTGGTCGGCCTGATCACTCCATGGAACTTCCCGATCGCGATTCCGGCCTGGAAGATCGCTCCGGCCCTGGCCTACGGTAACTGCGTGGTGCTCAAGCCGGCCGAACTGGTTCCGGGCTGTGCCTGGGCCCTGGCGGAAATCATTTCCCGCGCCGGTTTCCCGGCCGGTGTGTTCAACCTGGTGATGGGCAGTGGCCGTCTGGTCGGCGACGCCATGGTCAACAGCCGGAAAGTCGACGGCATCAGCTTCACCGGTTCGGTCGGCGTCGGCCGGCAGATCGCGGTCAACTGTGTATCGCGCCAGGCCAAGGTGCAGCTGGAGATGGGCGGCAAGAACCCGCAGGTCATCCTCGATGACGCCGACCTCAAGCAGGCCGTCGAGCTGGCGGTGCAGAGCGCGTTCTACTCCACCGGCCAACGTTGCACGGCGTCCAGCCGTTTGATCGTCACCGCCGGAATTCATGACAAGTTCGTCGAAGCCATGGCCGAGCGCATGCGTTCGATCAAGGTCGGCCACGCCCTCAAGAGCGGTACCGACATTGGTCCTGTGGTGTCCCAGGCGCAACTGGAGCAGGATCTGAGCTACATCAACATCGGCCAGTCCGAAGGCGCGCGCCTGGTCTCCGGCGGTGAGCTGGTGACCTGCGATACCGAAGGCTATTTCCTCGCGCCGACCTTGTTTGCCGACAGCGAAGCCTCGATGCGCATCAGCCGTGAAGAAATCTTCGGCCCGGTGGCCAATATCGTCCGCGTCGCCGATTACGAAGCCGCGCTGGCCATGTCCAACGACACCGAGTTCGGCCTCTCCGCCGGTATCGCCACCACCTCGCTGAAGTACGCCAACCACTTCAAGCGCCACTCCCAGGCGGGGATGGTGATGGTCAACCTGCCGACCGCCGGCGTGGATTACCACGTGCCGTTCGGCGGGCGCAAAGGTTCGTCCTACGGTTCCCGCGAGCAAGGTCGCTACGCCCAGGAGTTCTACACCGTGGTCAAAACCAGCTACATCGGTTCGTAATCCGCTTTACCCGCACGGGGCTCTTGCCTGAAGCCTCGTGCGGTACATCACTGAATGTTTTACCCGCGTAAAAAAATAAAGAGTGGGAGTACATCTACATGCAAGCGACCAAGCAGACACACGTCCGCTATTTGATCCTGTTCATGCTGTTCCTGGTGACCACGATCAACTACGCCGACCGTGCCACCATCGCCATTGCCGGCTCCAGCCTGCAAAAAAGCCTCGGCATCGACGCCGTCACCCTCGGTTATATCTTCTCCGCCTTCGGCTGGGCCTATGTGCTCGGGCAGATTCCCGGCGGCTGGCTGCTCGACCGTTTCGGCTCGAAAAAAGTCTACGCACTGAGCATCTTCACCTGGTCGCTGTTCACCGCCATGCAAGGTTATGTCGGCGAGTTCGGTGTCTCCACCGCGGTGGTCGCGCTGTTCATGCTGCGCTTCCTGGTGGGCCTGGCCGAAGCGCCATCCTTTCCCGGTAACGCCCGTATCGTCGCGGCCTGGTTCCCCACTGCCGAACGCGGCACCGCCTCGGCGATCTTCAACTCCGCGCAATACTTCGCCACCGTGCTGTTCGCACCGCTGATGGGCTGGATCGTGTACACCTTCGGCTGGCAGCATGTGTTCCTGGTGATGGGTTGCCTGGGCGTGGTGTTCTCGCTGATCTGGCTGAAAGTTATCCACAGCCCGCGCCAGCACCCGATGATCAACGACGCCGAGTTCAACCATATTGCCGAGAACGGCGGCATGGTCGACATGGACCAGGGCAAGGCCGCCGGTGGCGGTCCGAAGTGGGACTATGTGCGCCAGTTGCTGACCAACCGCATGATGCTCGGTGTCTACCTCGGCCAGTACTGCATCAACGGCATTACTTATTTCTTCCTGACCTGGTTCCCGGTGTACCTGGTGCAGGAACGCGGCATGACCATTCTCAAGGCTGGTTTTATCGCCTCCTTGCCGGCCATCTGCGGTTTTATCGGCGGCGTGCTGGGCGGGATCATTTCCGATTACCTGCTGCGTCGCGGCCATTCCCTGACCTTTGCCCGCAAGGCGCCGATCATTGGCGGCCTGTTGCTCTCGACCACTATCGTCGCCTGCAACTACGTGGACATCGAATGGATGGTGGTGGGCTTCATGGCCCTGGCCTTCTTCGGCAAGGGCGTGGGTGCGCTGGGCTGGGCAGTGGTTTCCGATACCTCGCCGAAGCAGATTGCCGGTTTGAGTGGCGGCCTGTTCAACATGTTCGGCAATATCGCCTCCATCACCACGCCGATCGTGATCGGCTACATCATCAGCGCCACCGGTTCGTTCAAGTGGGCCCTGGTGTTTGTCGGCGCCAATGCGTTGTTGGCGGTGATCAGCTATGTGGTGATCGTCGGTGAGATCAAGCGCGTCGAACTGCGCGATCCGCCCGCCGGTCCCAAGCTCAATAGCGAGCCCCGTCTGTCCCAAGCCCATTCCTGAGGAGCGGCGTCATGCAGTTGATTGAACATTCCGACTCGCCGCGCTACATCCGCCTGCACGAGCGGGACAATGTGGTGATCGTGGTCAATGACCAGGGTGTACCGGCCGGTACCGAGTTCCCGGACGGCCTGGTGACCCGCGAGCACATTCCCCAGAGCCACAAGGTGACGCTGGTGGATATCGCCGAGGGCGGCGAAGTGATCCGCTACGGCCAGGTTATCGGTTATGCGTTGCTGCCGATTCCCCAGGGCAGTTGGGTCAAGGAAGATCAACTGCGCATGCCTACCGCGCCGCCGCTGGACAGCCTGCCGCTGTCCACCGATGTGCCGGCGGCCCAGGCGCCGCTTGAGGGCTTTACCTTCGAAGGTTATCGCAATGCCGACGGTACCGTCGGTACGCGCAATATCCTCGGTATCACCACTACGGTGCAGTGCGTTACTGGTGTGCTGGACCATGCGGTCAAGCGCATCAAGGATGAAT
Source organism: Pseudomonas sp. MWU13-2862 (assembly GCF_023242495.1). NCBI lineage: Bacteria > Pseudomonadati > Pseudomonadota > Gammaproteobacteria > Pseudomonadales > Pseudomonadaceae > Pseudomonas > Pseudomonas sp. MWU13-2862. The sequence goes on from NZ_JALMEZ010000006.1 coordinate 247,562, forward strand.
TGCTGCCCAAGTACCCCCATGTCGATGACGTGGTGGCATTGACCCACAGCTATGGCTGCGGCGTGGCGATTACCGCGACCGATGCCTATATCCCGATCCGCACCGTGCGCAATCTGGCGCGCAACCCGAACCTGGGCGGCGAAGCGCTGGTGATCAGCCTGGGCTGCGAGAAGTTGCAGGCCGGCCAGGTGATGCACGAGGGCGACAGCTCGGTGGATCTGAGTGAGCCCTGGTTGTATCGGCTGCAGGATTCCAGTCACGGGTTTACCGAGATGATCGAGCAGATCATGGCGCTGGCGGAAACCCGTTTGAAGAAGCTCGATCTGCGGCGTCGGGAAACCGTGCCGGCGTCGGAGCTGATCCTCGGCATGCAGTGTGGCGGCAGTGATGCGTTTTCCGGGATCACCGCCAACCCGGCCTTGGGTTATGCCTCCGACCTGCTGTTGCGGGCCGGGGCGACGGTGATGTTTTCCGAAGTGACGGAAGTGCGCGATGCGATCTACCTGCTGACCTCGCGGGCGGAAAACCTGCCGGTGGCCGAGGCGCTGGTGCGTGAGATGGACTGGTACGACCGCTACCTGGCCAAGGGCGAGGCGGACCGCAGCGCGAATACCACACCGGGGAACAAGAAGGGCGGGTTGTCGAATATTGTCGAGAAGTCCCTGGGCTCCATCGTCAAGTCCGGTAGCAGTGCGATCAACGGCGTGCTTGGCCCGGGCGAGCGCTTTACGCGCAAGGGCCTGATTTTCTGTGCGACGCCTGCCAGTGATTTTGTCTGCGGCACCTTGCAGTTGGCGGCCGGGATGAACCTGCATGTGTTCACCACCGGGCGGGGTACGCCTTATGGGCTGGCAATGGCACCGGTGGTGAAGGTTTCGACCCGTACCGAGCTGGCACAGCGTTGGCCGGACCTGATCGATATCGATGCCGGGCGGATTGCCACCGGGCGGGCAACGATCGAGGACCTGGGTTGGGAGTTGTTCAACTACTACCTGGATGTCGCCAGCGGCCGGAAGAAGACCTGGGCCGAGCAGCACAAGCTGCACAACGACATTACCTTGTTCAATCCGGCGCCGATTACCTGAGTCTCAAGGACGCCATCAATCCTGTAGGAGCATGGCTTGCCAGCGAAGGGGCCCGTAAGATCGCCAAAAGCTTCGCGGGCAAGCCCTGCTCCTACAGGTTATTTGGCGTTTTCAATATCTCACTTCCTTAACTGACTGGTATTTGAGCAACCCCGCTCGCCACATTGTGGTGTTTTTAAAACACCGACCAACCAATCCGCTCGCTCAGCAGCTCCAACGCCGCCATCCCCACCAACGAGTTGCCCGCCACATTCAGCTCCGGTGCCCAGACGCACACGGTAAAGCGTCCCGGCACCACCGCGACAATCCCGCCACCCACGCCGCTCTTGCCCGGCAAGCCGACGCGATAGGCAAAGTTCCCGGCCTCGTCATACAGCCCGCTGGTGGCCATGATCGAGTTGACCTGCTGGGTCTGGCGCCGGGTCAGGATCTGCTCGCCGCTGTGCTTGCAGAAGCCGTCATTGGCCAGGAAACCGAACGCCCGCGCCAGGTCGATGCAGTTCATGCGCAGGGCACAGTGGCTGAAATAGCTGCGCAGCACGGCTTCGACATCGTTGTGAAAATTGCCGAATGACTGCATCAGATAGGCCATGGCCGCGTTGCGCGCCCGGTGCTGGTACTCCGACTCGGCCACCTTGCCGTCCACCATGACCTGCATATTGCCCGACAGGCGCCGGGCGAAATCGCGCATCGACAGTGCCGGCGCGGCGAAGCGCGATTGATTGATATCGCAGATCACCAGGGCGCCGGCGTTGATAAACGGGTTACGTGGGCGACCGCGTTCGAACTCCAGCTGCACCAGCGAGTTGAACGGCTGTCCGGAGGGTTCATGGCCCAGCCGCTCCCAGATGGCCTCGCCGGAGTGGTTGATCGCCTGCACCAGGCTGAAGACCTTGGAAATACTCTGGATCGAGAACGGCGTCTGTGCGTCGCCGGCGCAGAACATTTCGCCGTCGTTGCCGTACACGGCAATACCCAACTGATTGGCCGGCACATCCGCCAGCGCCGGAATGTAATTGGCCACCTTGCCCTGGCCGATCAAGGGCCGGACTTCATCGAGGATTTCGTTCAACAGCGCTTGCATGCTCGGGCTCGCAGTCACTTCCCGCCGGGTTGCGGGGCTACATGCTGCTAGACGCCGCGTGCGGGCTTCGGAGCACAGTTTTTACGCTCGGGGTTGAGCCGTTGGCGCCTGTGTGGACCGGATCAGTTCGTACTCGTTGAGACCGGAGCAGAGGCGGGGGTAAACTGCCTGCCCCGTGTAATGTCTGTTGGCTGGAGCCGGTAATGCGCAAAGATAAGAAACAGGTGATTGGTGACGAGATCGGCGATGCGCAGATCAAGTTGTTTCTCGATTTCGAGCCGGTCGACGCCACTTCGCCGTCCCTGCACAAACTGATCAAGGCCTACCGTGGACTGCGTATCGACGATTTCGAGCGCTTCCTGGGGTTCTTCAAGGAAGCCGGTTACGACCTCGACGGTAAAGACGAGCACGGCCAGGACTTCGTGAGCCTGATCCGCGACCAGCGTAATGCCGGCGACTATATCGAGTTGATCGACAAGGCTCGCGGGTAAGATTCAAGACCGCGTTGCCTGCATCGCGAGCAAGCTTGCTCCTACAATGCTGCGGCGAACCGACATTTCGCGTACGGCGCCATTCCTGTAGGCGCAAGCTTGCTCGCGATGAACGATAACGCGGGCTTTCGTTGAATCCTGACCAAAAAAAACGCCCCGCTCTTCAACCGAAGAGCGGGGCGTTTTTTGTCAGCGATCACCTCAAGCGTAGCTTTCGGTCTCGCTGCTCGGCTCAACCAGTTCCAGGCGGACGTTGTTCTGCGCATTGATCTGGCGATACAACGCTGCATCCGTCTCCAGGACTTTTTCCCGTGCCGGGAAGATTTCGTGGAGCTTGGCTGCCCACTCACCCTTGGCCTTGTCCGCGAAGCAGCGCTCGATCAGTTCCAGCATGATCGACACGGTCACCGAAGCGCCCGGCGATGCACCGAGCAGGGCGGCCAGCGAGCCGTCCTTCGCCGCCACCAGTTCGGTACCGAACTGCAGGACGCCGCCTTTCTTCGCGTCTTTCTTGATGATCTGCACCCGCTGGCCGGCCGTTTCCAGGCGCCAGTCCTCGGCTTTCACCTCCGGGTAGAAGCGGCGCAGGGATTCCAGGCGCTGCTCCATGGACTGCATCACTTCGCTGATCAGGTACTTGGTCAGGTCCATGTTGTCACGGGCCACGGCCAGCATCGGGCCGATATTGCCGGCGCGTACCGACAGTGGCAGGTCCATCAGCGAACCGTGCTTGAGGAACTTGGTGGTGAAACCGGCATAAGGCCCGAACAGCAGGGATTTCTTGCCATCGACCACGCGGGTGTCCAGGTGCGGCACGGACATCGGTGGCGAACCCACGGCGGCCTGGCTGTAGACCTTGGCCTGGTGGTGCTTGACCACATCCGGGTTGTCGCAGCGCAGCCATTGGCCGCTTACCGGGAAGCCGCCGAAACCCTTGCTTTCCTCGATGCCCGAAGCCTGCAGCAGCGGCAGCGCCGCGCCACCGGCACCGAGGAAGACGAACTTGGCATCGACGTCACGGCTGTTGCCGCTGTTCACATCCTTGATGCTTACGGTCCAGCCGGCGCCATTGCGCTTGAGGCCGGTGACGCGCTTGCAGTACTTGACCTGGGCATCGGGTGTGCTGGTCAGGTGCTTGAGCAACTGATTGGTCAGGGCGCCGAAGTTGACGTCGGTGCCTTTCATCACGCGGGTCGCGGCAATCGCCTCGTCGGCCGGGCGGCCCGGCATCATCAGCGGCATCCACTCGGCCATCTTCGCGCGGTCTTCGGTGTACTCCATCTCGGCGAAGGCATGGTGCGGATGCATGGCTTCAAAGCGCTTCTTGAGGAACTCCACGCCTTTTTCGCCCTGGACGAAACTCAGGTGCGGCACCGGGCTGATGAAGGATTTGCACGAGCCGAAGGTGCCTTTCTGGGTCAGATAGGCCCAGAACTGCTTCGACACCTCGAACTGGGTGTTGATGTGCACGGCTTTCTTGATGTCGATGGAGCCGTCAGCCGCCTGCGGCGTGTAGTTCAGCTCGCACAGCCCGGCATGGCCGGTGCCGGCGTTGTTCCACGGGTTGGAACTCTCCGCGGCACCGGAATCCATCAGCTCGACGACTTCCAGCTTGATCGCGGGGTCGAGCTCCTTGAGCAGCACCGCAAGGGTGGCACTCATGATGCCGGCCCCAACCAGGACCACATCAACTGCTTCGTTATGCGCCATTAACGCGTCTCCAAAATCTGCAGCACCACATTGACGGCATGGCTGCCGGGCATGGGCGGGGCACGTTTGACGTTAGCCCAGCAATGACCCGACCAGGATGGCCATGTCCGATTCTTCGCAATTTCTTGCAACTTCAGCGGACGCTGCCGGTGGGCCCAAGGTGCGTATGAACGCATGTGTGGGCAACACGGGCAATTCGACTTATGGTCAAGAGCGTCCGATTCGTGCAACCAAATCCGTAAGCGAACAGGCGTCAAGCACCTGTCGGGGTGTATCGGGTCCTGTGTGATGAGGTCGTTGGGGACGCTGATGGTGCCTGTTCAGACGCGAAACTATTCATTTGTTCGCCACACTCTCGTGAAGTTGTGAAAACCCGTTTTTTCACGCTCTTTTGAAGACGTGAACCTCAAAAAAGGGCTGCCGCGGTCTGTCACCGGGCCCGCGGTGCGAATACCCGCCGGGAAGGGCAGGCGGCACGGGCCAACAACTCAGTGAGCGAGCACAAGGGCAGCTCTGGCAGATTCGCTGAAAACGGTGGTTTGCGCAGGTAACGGCAAGCTCGCCGGCTTCACTCGATCTGTGTGGGCGGCTCTCTGTGGGCAATACGAAGGTGCCGATGCAAGCGCATTGGCGGTGCTGCGAGGCCCGATCAGGAGACGTCCTTATAATCGGGGGGAGATTGTAACTAAGAAACGGGGGGAAATGGTCGTGTTTAATGACTTTTATTCGACATCTGGTCAGATGCCGGGCAGCGGCATCGTTCAGAGGCCGTGCGCAGGGTTGCAGAACCCTGTGACAGGCTTGTGACGGGAACGCTGGCCGCCCGGGTTTGTCAGACTTTTCAGCAAGCCGTGGTGGCGCTGGTGAGCGACGCCCGGGCCCCGCTATACTCAGCGTCTGAATGATGCCTGGTCCTTGGAGAGATGAGCATGTTGCAACGCCTGTTGTTCGGTTTGATCACTGTAACCAGTTTGACACTTGTCGGCTGTGCCAACAGCCCGCAACAACTCAGCCCGCAGCCCACGCTCACTACTCAACTGGCGCCGGTCGGTCATGGCCAGCCGGTGGTGGTGCGGGTGGTGGACGGTCGTCGTTCGCCGGTATTGGGCACGCGGGGCGGTCTGTACCCTGAAACCAGCGCGATTACCGTGCAAGGCGCCGACCTGATCCCGAAACTGCAGGCCCAGGCTGAAGCGGCCGTGCGCCTGTTGGGTTTTACCCCTTCGCCGAATGCGATGAATGCGCCGACCCTGACCGTGACCTTGTCCGACCTGACCTATCAGTCGCCGAAAGAAGGCGTCTACGTGACCGAAGCGACCATCGGAGCCAACTTCCGCTCCGATGTGACCAACGCCAACCGTCGTTACAGCGGTAGCTACGGGGCGTCGTTGAACCAGCGTTTCGGCATGGCGCCGAACGAAGAGTCGAACACCAAGTTGATCAGCGACGTGTTGAGCGATGCGCTGACCCGGGTGTTCAAGGACCCGAAAATCGGCCAAGTGCTGAGCGAGTAAGTTGAGTGGTGTGGAGCCGGCTCACGCCGCCTCCACATAAAGATCCAGCATGCTCACTCCGGTCAGCAGATCGGCTTCCGGCAGGTCGGCGTGCTGGTGCCCGCCCAGGGCGCAATAGACCAGCCAATGGCGGTCCTGGACATTGAACGACATGGCGTCCACCAGGGCTTGCTGTTCGTCACTGGGGGCGATCAGATAAAGCCGATCCTGGTTTTCTGCGTGCAGCATGACAAGCTCCGTGGGCTATCGAGGGGCGACAGACTGGCTTGTTAAGGTGACGTTCCGGTGACAACGGAAATTAACCCGACCAACAGAAACAACAACGGCGCCCGTGGGCGCCGTTGTTGTTTGCAGATCGTGGCTATGGAAGCCCCAGACCGGCTTTGACCCGATACTGATTACGCACCGGCGTGGCGTATTGCTGCACCAGGTACGGACGGTGCTCGACCGGGCAGGCGTCCAGGCGTTCCTGCCATTGCGCCTGGGCCTTGGCCAGTTCGTCGGCGGCAAACACCTGGGCGGCGCCCGGTACCTGCAATTGCGGATCGGCGTCGCTCCACTGGGCATACGCCAGGTAATGCACCGGGAACAGGCGATAACCTTCGAGGATCTGCCGGTCCATTTCCGTGGCCAGGACCTTGGTGTCCTCGAACTCGCCGGTCAGTGGCGCGGCGAAATTCACATGGACCCGGCCCTTGTAGCCGGTGATGCCCTTGGCGATGCTGACGTCATCCTCGCCCGGCGCCTTGGTGTAGCTGCCGGTGGTGGCGCGGATATACAACTCGCGGGCCTTGGCCTGGTCGCAGGGATCATATTCGTAGCTGATGGACACGGGAGTCAGGTTCAGCGAACGGATGACCTCGGCGAACGGCTCGTCCTTGCGGCTCATGTGGAACATTTTCAGGATCGCCGATTCGGTACGGTCGTCGCCATCCTTGGCCCGGCCTTCGGCCTGGGCGATCCAGATCGACTGGCAATCATGACGGATCGAATGGTTGATATAGGCCGAGAGCAATTGATAGGCGGCCATCTTTTCCCGCCGTCCGGCGATCGAGCGGTGCACGATAAAGCTCTTGTTCAGGCGCATCAGGTCGCTGACAAACGGCTTCTGCAGCAGGTTGTCACCGATGGCGATACGCGGTGTGGGCAAACCGGCGTGATACACGGCATAGTTGACGAACGCCGGGTCCATCACGATGTCCCGGTGGTTGGCCAGGAACAGGTAGGCCTGGCCTGACTTGAACTGTTCGACGCCGGTGTAGGTGACGCCGTCGGTGGCGCGCTCGATGGTCTGGTCGACGTAGACCTCGACCTTGTCCTGCAAGGTGGCGACCGAGGTCACGCCGGCGAACTCACGGCGCAGGCGGTGGGCGATCAAGGGTCTGAGCAGCCAGCCGAAGGCACCGGCCAGGCGCGGGAAGCGGAAGTGGGTGAGGATATCTAGAAACGCCTGGTCGCCGAACAGCCGGGCCATGACGGCCGGTACTTCACTGTCGTCGTAAGGTCGGATGGTATCGAATTCGCCCATATTCTCTCTTGTTGGAAACGGCTAGGGTAAGTAGAGGTTTGAGTGATAAATAACAAAGCCCGGTCTGGAAAATAAAGCCCAGACATAAAATAGCCTTGCAAATAGACCGGCGATTATACGCACAAGTCACTTCGGAGGCCGCGATGCTGGAAACTGAGCGTTACGAATGTCCCTATTGTGGTGAAATCGGTGAGGCGGTCCTGGATCTGACTGGCGGCGACCAGAGTTATATCGAGGACTGTGCGGTGTGTTGTCGACCGATCACCTTTGTCCTGCAGACCGATGGCGAGGAATGGATGCTCGACGTTTACAGCGAGAACGAGCGATGAGGGCGCCCCCATGCAGCGTATCTACGAGCCGGAAAACCTGATGGAAGGCGAGCTGCTGCAAGGCATGCTCGCCAGTGAAGGGATTCAGGCGCACCTGGTGGGGCGTGACTTGCTGGGTGGGGTGGGGGAGTTGCCGGTCTTCGGCTTGCTGGCCCTGGCGGTGGACAATGACCAGGCGCAATGCGCGCGGGAGTTGATCGCCGCGTACAATGCGGCGTTGCCGCTGGCCGGCGACGAGCCGGAGAGTTTTCCGGATGTGCTGGTCTGTTAGTTTCTTGAAAGCACCGCGCACCTTGTGGGAGCCGGCTTGCTGGCGATGGCGTCCGTCAGGGCGCTGCAAGGCTCAAGGGCCTCATCGCCGGCAAGCCAGCTCCTACAGGGGCTGTGTTGTACCTTGATTGCCCCGCGTTTTTGAAAAGAGCCGTATTGCCCCATGTGTGGACGTTATGCCCTGTTTCGCTGGAACCCCACCTTCGCGGCCTTGCCCGGCTTTCCCGCCGACCAGCAGGCGCAGTGGAATATTTCGCCCAATGACTCGGTGCTGATCCTGCGTGCCGCCGAGGGGCAGCGTGAGCTGGCCCGTGCCCGCTGGGGGCTGACCCCGGCGTGGCTGACCGATCTGTCGAAGACACCGGCCCATGCCCGGGCCGAAACCCTGGCCGAGCAGCCGATGTTTCGCCAGGCGTTCCGCGAGCGGCGTTGCCTGCTGCCGGCCAACGGTTTCTACGAGTGGCGCGGAACCCAGCGCAAGCGGCCCTACTGGCTGACCCCGGCGGAAGGTTCCAGCCTGTTTTTCGCGGCGATCTGGGAGGCTTATCCGGTGGATGGACATGTCTGGTTGAGCACCGCGGTGGTGACCCAGGCGGCGTCGAATCAACGGCGGCCGCTGATCCTGGATGCGGCGGGGCAGGAAACCTGGTTGTCGGCGCAGGCCTCCATGACGGATTTGCAGGCGCTGCTGGCCAGCCCCCAGGCGCCCTTGCGCGAGCGGGTGCTGGCCAATCTGGTGAACGATCCGAAGCTCAATGCGCCGGAGTGCCTGACGCCGGGTTGATTCGGTGAAGTCCTACACCCTGAACTGATTGATCAATCGACGCTGCTGCTCCGCCAGCTTGGTCAATTGCGCACTGGCCGCGCTCGACTCGTCGGCGCCGCCCGCTACTTCATTGGCCACCTGGCCGATATTGATCACGTTACGGTTGATGTCGTCGGCCACCGCGCTCTGTTCCTCGGCCGCGCTGGCGATCTGGGTGTTCATGTCGTTGATCACCGACACTGCCTGAGTAATGCTTTCCAGCGCCTGGGCCGCCTTGGCCGCGTGCTGCACGCTTTCGTCGGTCTTGGCCTGGCTGTCTTCCATGACCTTGACCACGTCGCGGGTACCTTGCTGCAACTGCTGGATCATCGACTGGATTTCTTCCGTGGCCTTCTGGGTCTTCTGCGCCAGGTTGCGCACCTCGTCGGCCACCACCGCAAAGCCCCGGCCCTGTTCGCCGGCCCGGGCCGCTTCGATGGCGGCGTTGAGCGCCAGCAGGTTGGTCTGTTCGGCAATGCCACGGATGGCCGTCAGGATCGCATTGATGTTCTCGCTGTCCTTGGCCAGGGTCTGCACCACGCTGACCGCGCGGCCGATCTCCAGGGCCAGGGCGCCGATGGAGGTCGAGGTGTCCTTGACGATGCGCATCCCGTCGCTGGCGGCCATATCCGCATGGCTGGCGGCCTGGGCCGCCTGGGTCGCATTGCGCGCCACGTCCTGGGCGGTGGCGGTCATTTCCTGCACGGCGGTGGCCACCTGGTCGATCTCGGCCATCTGCTTGTGCACGCCCTGGTTGGTCCGGATCGCGATATCCGCGGTGTGTTCGGAGGAGTCGCTGACACTCTGCACCGAGGTCACCACCTGGGTGATCATCGCCTGCAACTTGATCAGGAAGGTGTTGAAACCCTTGGCGATCGAGCCCAGTTCGTCGGCACGGTCGCTGCTCAGGCGCCGGGTCAGGTCGCCTTCGCCCTGGGCGATGTCGTCGAGCATGGCGACCATCTGCTTGAGGGGACGGGCGATGCCGTGACCCACCAGCCAGATCACCAACAGGCCCAGGCCAGCGATCACCAGGCCGACCATGGCCATGCCGAAGACATCGGCCTTGCGCTGGGTGTCGAGGTCGCCTTGCAGCTTGTGCAGGTCAGCCATGACGGCGTCCAGCGGCAGCTGCATCATCAGGGTCCAGCGCGCGTCGGTCTGGCCGATGCCGAAGGGCAGGTAGAGCTCGATGGTGCCTTTGTCCTTGTCGACGTTATAGGTCACTTCGCCGCGATTGAGCTTGCCCATGGTCGCGACCTTGTCGGCCCCGAGCACGTCCCCGGCCTTCTCGCCGAATTTGCTTGAGTCCTTGGTGTAGGCCACCAGGCGACCGTTGCTGCCCACCAGCGCCATGTTGCCGGCACCGCCATAGAGTTTCTGGTTGGCGGCCAGCAGCATGTCCTGGATGAAGTTCACCGACAGGTCGGCGCCGACGATGCCCTGGAACGCGCCGTTGAGCAGGATCGGTTGGATAAAGGAGGCAAGCATGACCATCTTGTCGCCGACCTTGTAGGGCGCCGGGTCGATCACGCAGGACTTCCTGGTTTCCTTGGAGCACAGGTAGTACTCGCTGGCGCGGATGCCGGTGGAGAGCAGTTTCTGGTCGTCCACATCCACCAGGCTCGACTCGCCGAGGGTGCCGTCGTCGTTACGGAACCACCAGGGCAGGAAGCGGCCGTCCTTGGGGTCGATACCGGCGACCTTGGTGTCGACATAGGCGGCGTCGTTGTGGTCCAGGGCGTTCTTTTCCCAGCCGATATAGGTGCCGAGAATCTTCGGGTTCTGCTGGACGTTTTCCTTGACCAGGCTGATCAGTTGTTCGCGGCTGAGGCTCAAGGCGGGCTTGCCGTCGGCGCCGGTGGTGCCGATCAGGCTGTTGACCCGGACCAGGCCGCCGGCAATCAGCAGCGGCGCTTCGAGTTCGCGCTGGATCTGGCTGACCTGGGTGCGGGCCAGCGCATCCAGGCGCTGCTGGATCACCTGTTCGAATTGCGCCTGGGTGCGCTGTTGCACCATGTCCTGGGTCCTGGCCCCGGAAAACAGGGCGTAGACCACCAGGGCCCCGACCACGCTGAGGATAATGGCCCCGGCCAGGGCCGCGACGGAAAACTGGATCGACTTGAATTTCATGGGAGCCCCGGACACAAGGAGTGACATCTGCCAATTTGTATCGGCCGGGCTTTTCACAGGCATGAGGGGCGGTCGCTGAAATGGCTGTTTTGAATGTGTCTGTGTCGCAAATGGATAGGTGCGGGATGTGGTTCGCCGTGGCTTGGGCGGGTTTATGAATCTTTTCCTACGAAGCGTGCAGGATGTATCCGATGTTGATGTGCTACACATCGTTTGTATCTGGTATTGATACAAATCACCGCCTAGGATAGCCGCAGTCTTCAAGGAGAGTGTTCATGGCTAGAGCTTGGGTGTTGGGCGCGTTGAGCGCGAGTTTGCTGTTGGGCGGGTGCCAGGCTGTCAACACCACCAACGGTGGGGCGGTCGGGGTTGAGCGCAAGCAGTACATGTTCAGCCTGCTGTCGAGCCAGCAAGTCGACCAGATGTACGCGCAGTCGTATCAGAAGACCCTGGGGGAGGCGGGTGGCAAGGGCGTTCTGGACAAGACCAGCGCCAATGCCAAGCGGGTCCAGGCGATCGCCAAGCGCCTGATCGCCCAGGCGCCGACCTTCCGTCCGGATTCGGCGCAATGGCAGTGGGAGGTCAATCTGATCAAGAGTGACGAGCTCAATGCCAACTGCGGTCCTGGCGGCAAGATCATCTTTTACAGTGGCCTGATCGATAAGCTCAAGCTGAGTGACGACGAGATTGCCGCGGTGATGGGCCATGAAATTGCCCACGCCTTGCGCGAGCACGGGCGTGAAGCGATGTCCAAGGCTTATGGGGTCGAGATGGCGAAGCAGGGCGCGGGCGCCTTGTTCGGCCTGGGACAGGACAGCCTGGCGCTGGCCGATACCGTGGCCAACTACGGCATGACCTTGCCCAACAGCCGGGCCAATGAAAACGAGGCGGACCTGATCGGCCTGGAGCTGGCGGCTCGCGCCGGCTACAACCCGAACGCGGCCATCAGCCTGTGGAACAAGATGGGCAAGGCGGCTGAAGGTGCACCGCCGGAGTTCATGAGCACCCACCCGGCGTCCGATAGTCGTATTGCTTCGTTGGAGGCAGCGATTCCGAAGGTGATGCCGTTGTATCAGCAGGCCAGGAAGTCCTGACCCTGTGTAGCGAGAGGGCAAACCCTCTCGCCACAAGGAACCTGCTTTAGATCCAGCCGCTGCTCTGCATCGCCTTGTACACCGCGACCACCGCGAGGATGAAGAACGCTGTCGCCGCCAGCCGGCGGATCAGGGTCAGCGGCAGTTTGTCGGCGGCGAAGTTGCCCGCCAGTACCACCGGGACGTTGGCAATCAGCATGCCCAGGGTGGTGCCGATGATCACCAGCCACAGCTCCGGATACTGCGCCGCCAGCATCACCGTGGCGATCTGGGTCTTGTCACCGATTTCCGCGAGGAAGAACGCAATCAGGGTCGTCAGGAACGGGCCGAACTTGCGCGCCGTGGTGGTCTCGTCATCGTCGATCTTGTCCGGTACCAGGGTCCACAGGGCGGTGGCGGTAAAGCTCGCCGCGAGGATCCAGTGCAACACCGCATCGGAGAAGAAACTGCCGAACCAGGCGCCTACCGCGCCGGCTGCCGCATGGTTGGCCAGGGTTGCCGCGACAATACCGGCAATGATCGGCCAGGGCTTGCGAAAGCGTGCAGCGAGAATGAGCGCGAGCAACTGCGTCTTGTCGCCGATTTCGGCCAAGGCAACGATTGCAGTGGGGACGAGCAGGGAATCCAGCATCAGGTTTTCCTAAGGGGCGGGTCGACACGGCTATGACACGTACAGCCTTCCCGCCCCGGGTAAGGTGTTCGTGTCATAGGTCTTGTCAAACCCCGGGCCCGTCTGTGCGGACCGTGGGTCGCATGCGCCATGGTCTGTTGACCAAGTATGTTGACGCATGCCGGACGAGCGTGGCGCTCGTGGGAGACTACTCCCCTAGGACGGAGCGGATTCTGCCTAGGCAGAATCCATTGCGCAAGCCTTCTTTTTCAACCGCGCTTGGCGCTGTAGACCCGGAAGCCCTGTCCCTCGGCCTTGGTCACGCAGCGTCCGAGATGCTCTTCGATCAGCGGCTGATAACGCAGGAAACTGTTTGCCACCAGCCGAAGTTCGCCGCCGTTTTTCAGATGTTTCGCTGCTTTTCGCAGCAAGTTCTCCGTCGCCAGGTAATCGGTGTGGACCCCGACATGGAACGGCGGATTGCTCAGGATCGCACTCAAGCCCATGGGCGCGGCGTCGATACCGTCACCGGTCAACACCTCGGCGTCGAGGCCGTTGGCGGCCAGGGTCAGGCGACTGCTGGCGGTGGCAAAAGCGTCGACGTCGAGCAGGATCACGTGGTTGTGCGGGTAACGCCGCTTCACGGCCGCGCCGAGGACACCGGCGCCGCAACCGAAGTCCAGCAGGTTGCCGCTCGGCAGTTTGTCCAGGTGTTCCAGCAACAGGGCACTGCCGCGATCCAGCCGGCCGTGGCTGAACACCCCGGGCAGGCTGACCACCTTGAGCGGCCCTTCGGCCAGGTCCAGCTGGTAATGTTGCGCCAGGCTTTCCAGCGTTTTGGCGACCGGTGCTTCGGCCACGGTGACCTGCCACAGCTGGCAATGTCGGGCGCTGTCGAGCTTGCGCGGCTTGCCGAAGGGGTTGAGCTGCTTGGCCGCGCCTTCGATACCGCTGCGTTTTTCCCCGACCAGGAACACCTCGCCAGCCGGCAGGCGCGAGGCGATGGCGTTGAGCAGGTAGTCGGTCAGGTCCTTGGACTTGGGCAGGAACACCACGGCACTGTCGAACGGGACCTCGGGGATATGCACGCCAAAATGGCTGCGGCCTTCGAAGCGCGTCTCCAATGCCGCCTGATCGCCGGCGTGCCAGCACCAGCCGTGGGCGTTGGGCAGGCGTCCGAGCAGGTCGTCGGCGGGCAGCCCGGCGAGCAACAGCTTGCCCTGGAAATAATCGGCCTGACGAAGCAGTACTTCACTGCGCGGATCCATGGTCTGCTCCCTGAAAAAAGTGCCGCAGTCTATCAACTGACAACCCGTAACGCTGCCCCGTTGAAGAAACCCAGGGCGTTTTCCGCCAGCTGGCCGACAATTCGTTGCCGGGCCTCGCGGCTGCCCCAGGCGTTGTGGGGGGTGACGATCAGGCGCGGAATGTCGCCGGCCAGCAGCGGGTTGCCGTTGGTTGGCGGTTCGACGCTCAGCACATCGGTGGCGGCGCCGCCCAGGTGGCCGCTGCGCAGGGCGTCGGCCAGGGCCAGTTCGTCGATCAGGCCGCCGCGGGCGGTGTTGACCACAAAGGCCCCGGGCCTGAGCTGCGCGAGTTCCGAGGCACCGATAAAGTGGCGGGTGTATTCGTTGAGCGGGCAGTGCAGGGTCAGCGCATCGACCTGCGGCAGCAATTGCTCCAGCGGTACGCGATCGGCCCGGGCCGGGCGACCGGGAATCTGCCCGAGCAATACACGCATGCCGAAGGCTTCCGCCAGCCGCGCCACCGCGCCACCGAGTTCGCCATGGCCAAGCAGGCCGAGGGTCTTGCCCTCCAGTTCGACAATCGGGAAGTCCAGCAGGCAGAACTGCTTGGCCTGTTGCCAGCGGCCTTCACCGACGGCTTTCTGGTAATCGGTCAGGCGCGTGGCCAGGGCCAGCAGCAACATCAGGGTGTGCTGGGCCACCGACGGCGTGCCGTAACCCTGGCAGTTGCTCACGGTAATACCCTGGGCTCGGGCGGCGGCCAGGTCGACATTGTTGGTGCCGGTGGCGCTGATCAGGATCAGCTTCAACTCGGGGCAGGCGGCCAGGGTGGCGGCGGTCAGCGGGACCTTGTTGCTGATGGCGACGCTGGCGCCTTTCAGGTGATCGACGACTGTCTCCGGCGTGGTCGTGGCATACAGGCACAGCTCGTCGAAGCAGGCCCGCAGCGGATCGAGGTCAAGATCGCCGAGATCCAGGGAAGGGTGATCGAGAAATACCGCGCGGCGGGAGTTGCTCATCAACTGTACCTTTTGTGCTATTGGATGAACGCGTAAGGTGACGAGCCTAACAGACATATTCAGTTACCGAGGAGCCCATCGCCGTGTCCATCTACCTGACGGAATTCCTGACCGTTGCCCTGATTCACCTGCTGGCGGTGGCCAGTCCCGGCCCGGACTTTGCCGTGGTGGTGCGCGAGAGCGTGACCCATGGTCGACGTGCCGGCACCTGGACCGCGCTGGGCGTCGGCACGGCGATTTTCCTGCATGTGGGCTACTCGCTGCTGGGGATCGGCCTGATCGTGTCGCAATCGATCGTGCTGTTCAACGCCTTGAAATGGCTGGCGGCGGCCTACCTGCTGTACATCGGCTTCAAGGCTATCCGCGCCAAGCCGGCCCAACCGGTGAGCGACGAGCTGGCCTTGCAGGTCGGTGAGCGCACCGCGCGCGGCGCCTTCACCTCGGGCTTCGTGACCAATGGCCTGAACCCCAAGGCCACGCTGTTTTTTCTCTCGCTGTTCACCGTGGTGATCAACCCGCACACGCCGCTACTGGTCCAGGCCGGCTACGGCGTTTACCTGGCCGTGGCCACCGCGCTGTGGTTCTGCCTGGTGGCGATGCTGTTCAGCCAGCAGCGTGTACGCGCCGGTTTCGCCCGCATGGGCCATTGGTTCGACCGGACCATGGGCGCGGTGCTGATCGCCATCGGCGTGAAGCTGGCCTTCACCGAGATGCATTGATCGAGCTGAACTGGTTCAGGGCATTCAGGTAGTCCCGCGGGTTGTCGCCAAGCAGGCGACGAAACATCGAACTGAAGGCTCGGGCGCTGCCATAGCCCAACACCTTGGCCACGTGCTGCACGCTTTCCCCGGCGATCAGGCGTGGCAAGGCCTCCATCAGGCGCAGTTGCTGGCGCCAGGCATTGAAATTCATCCGTACTTGCTGCTGGAACAGCCGCGCCAGGGTCCGGGTACTGGCGCCGACCTGCTGTGCCCAGTCTTCCAGGCTGTTGGGGTGGTCCGGGGTTTCCAGCAGGGCCAGGCAGATCCGTTGCAGGCGCCGGTCCGTCGGCATCGGGATATGCAGCGGCAGGTTCTCCAGGGCCGCCAGTTCCTCCAGCATAAGCTGCTGGATCAGCGGGTTTTTCGCCTGTTCCGGGCCTTGCACCGCACGCACGATCAACTCCCGCAGCAACGGCGTCACCGCCAGCACACAGCAACCGTGGAGGTTGGCCGGGGAATACTCGGCGGCGATAAATAACGACCGCATGCGCACTTCGCCGCTCATGAAAATCTCATGCTCGACCCAGGGCGGAATCCACACGGCGCGGGTTGGCGGGATGATCCACGCGCCTTCGGCGGTGACCAGGCGCATGACCCCGCACACGGCATAGAGCAACTGCGCTTCCTGATGGACGTGCAGTTCCTGGTGTGCGCCGTCGACGTAGTCGCGGGGATAGGCGCTGACTGGGCCGTGTAGGAAGTGGCTGATTAGCATGTCTGATTCTACAAGTCTGTCTGGTTTGATGAGTTTGTTGGCGGAAATACGTTTTGTCGCCAACTTAGCATAACGGACCGATAACAATCCTGACGTGTGTGCCGCGATGAACCAACCCCGAAACGTAATCCGCTACATCAATGCAGCTCATGTGATCGACCACATGTTCATGCTGATTTATCCCGCCGCCGTGCTTGGCATGGGCCAGGCCTTCGGTCTCGACTTCGCCCAGATGATCGGCCTGTCCCTGGGCGGCTTCATTGCCTTCGGCGCCTGTTCGCTGCCGGCCGGCTGGCTGGGGGACCACTGGAGCCGGCGGAGCATGATGCTGCTGTTCTTCTTCGGCATCGGCGCCGCATCGATCTTTACCGGCCTGAGCAGCACGGCACCGATGCTGACCCTGGGGCTGACCCTGGTGGGCGTCTTCGCCGCGATCTACCACCCGGTGGGCACGGCGATGCTGGTCAGCTACGCGCAGAACCGTGGCCGTGAAATCGGCGTCAACGGCATGTGGGGCAACCTCGGCGTGGCGTTTTCGGCGCTGGTCACCGGCTTTCTGGTGGCGCAGTTCGGCTGGCGTTCGGCGTTTATCCTGCCGGGGGCGGTGTCGATCATCCTCGGCGTGCTGTTTGCCTGGCAGGTGCGCGAAGAACCGATCCCGCTGCAGCCCCATGTGAAACTGCGCAACGCCAGCGGCCAGCAGATCTCCATGATCATGGTGTTCAGCGTCCTGGCGCTGGTCACGGCCACCGGCGGGGTGGTGTTCAATGCCACCACCATGACCTACCCGAAACTGTTCCAGGAGCGCCTGCATGAGTGGCTCGCTTCGCCGCAGTTGCTCGGGGTGATCGTCAGCCTGGCCTACGCCTTTGGCGCGGTGGCGCAGTTGAGCATCGGGCGGATGCTCGACCGCATGAGCCTGAAGTGGCCGTTCGTGGTGCTGACCCTGTGCCAGGCACCCTTGCTGTTCGGCCTGGCCTACGTCGACGGCCTGTTGGTGATGGTCCTGGGCGCGGCGCTGATGTTCGTGGTGTTCGGCCAGGTAACGGTGAATGATGCGATGGTCGCCAATTTTGTCGCGCCGCAGTGGCAATCGCGGGTCTTTGCCTTGCGCTACTGCCTGTCGTTCGGGGCCAGCGCGACGGCCATTCCATTGATCGCCTTTGTCGAACCGCGCCAGGGTTTTGCCGGCCTGTACCTGATCCTCGCGGGCTTTGCCGCACTGACCTTTGTCGCCGCGCTGGTGTTTCCGCGCACCCCGGCCCAGCAGCCCGCCGGACAGCCGGCCTGAGTCTTGGCGGAGGTTCAAGTGGGTGCTGGCTGTGAGCTAGCACTCACGTTCGTCTGCAAATCATTCCTTTGGGTGATTTAGTGGATGCGCGGTGGCTCTAGAGTGCCTATCTTTAGCTTCGACCGTGCAGACAGACCAAGGAAGCTCCATGTTGCAGACTCGTATCATTCCGCCCGCCGAAGGGGCTTATCAATACCCCCTGTTGATCAAGCGCTTGCTGATGTCCGGCAGCCGCTACGAGAAAACCCGCGAGATCGTCTATCGCGACAAGCTGCGCTACAGCTATCCGACCTTGAGCGAGCGCGTCGCCCGCCTGGCCAATGTACTGACGGCGGCGGGGGTCAAGGCCGGCGACACCGTCGCGGTGATGGACTGGGACAGCCATCGCTACCTGGAATGCATGTTCGCCATCCCGATGATCGGCGCGGTGATCCACACCATCAACGTGCGTCTCTCGCCCGAGCAGATCCTCTACACCATGAACCACGCCGAGGACCGCTTCGTGCTGGTCAACAGCGAGTTCGTCGGCCTGTACCAGGCGATCGCCGGGCAACTGACCACGGTGGACAAGACCCTGCTGCTCACCGACACCGAGGACAAGAGCGCCGAGTTGCCGAACCTGGTGGGTGAATACGAGCAACTGCTGGCGGCGGCGAGCCCGGTCTACGACTTCGAGGATTTCGACGAGAACTCGGTCGCCACCACCTTCTACACCACCGGGACCACCGGCAATCCGAAAGGCGTGTACTTCACCCATCGCCAACTGGTGCTGCACACCATGGGCGTGGCGACCATCATGGGCAGTATCGACAGCGTGCGCCTGCTGGGTACCAACGACGTCTATATGCCGATCACCCCGATGTTCCACGTGCACGCCTGGGGCCTGCCCTATGTGGCGACCATGCTCGGGCTCAAGCAGGTCTATCCCGGCCGCTACGACCCTGAGCTGCTGGTGGAGCTGTGGCGCAAGGAAAAGGTCACGTTCTCCCACTGCGTGCCGACCATCCTGCAGATGGTGCTCAACGCCAAGGCGGCCCAGGGCACCGACTTCAAGGGCTGGAAGATGGTGATCGGCGGCAGTGCGTTGAACCGCACGCTGTATGAGACCGCCAAGAGTAGGGGCATTCAACTGACCGCCGCCTATGGCATGTCGGAGACCGGCCCGCTGGTGTCCTGTGCCCACCTCAGCGAAGAGTTGATGGCCGGCAGCGAGGACGAACGCACCACCTACCGGATCAAGGCCGGTGTACCCGGGCCGTTGGTGGAGGCGGCGATTGTCGACGAGGACGGCAACTTCCTCCCGGCGGACGGCGAGACCCAGGGCGAACTGGTGCTGCGCGCGCCCTGGCTGACCGAGGGGTATTACAACGAACCGCAGAAGGGCGCCGAGCTCTGGGCCGGCGGCTGGCTGCACACCGGCGACGTGGCGACCCTCGACAGCCTGGGGGTGATCGATATCCGCGACCGGATCAAGGACGTGATCAAGACCGGCGGCGAATGGATCTCCTCCCTGGCCCTGGAAGACCTGGTCAGTCGTCATCCGTCGGTACGTGAAGTCGCGGTGGTGGGCATTGCCGATCCGCAATGGGGCGAGCGTCCGTTTGCCCTGCTGGTCTTGCGTGAAGGCCATGAAATCGGTGCCCGGGAGCTCAAGGAACACCTCAAGCCGTTCGTCGAGCAGGGGCATTTGAGCAAGTGGGCGATTCCGAGTCAGATCGCCCTTGTTACGGAAATTCCCAAGACCAGCGTCGGTAAACTGGACAAGAAGCGCATCCGTATTGATATCGTCCAATGGCAGGCCAGCAACAGCAGCTTCCTCTCGACCCTTTGAGGTGTCCCCACCACGCCCGAAAGGGCGTGGCAGCCCCACCAAGCAAGTGCTTGGCTTGTCGAATCCGAATTTTCAGTCATTCTTGCCCGCCGCTTTTCAGCGGCTTGGCGAACGCATTGTTTGTGCAGTGACCTCAGGGTGCAAATCACACTTTAGAGGGATCAAGCGGTACTACCTGCTGGATATAGTCCGCTGACGGATTTTCAGGAGTGGGGCGGGCCAGCGATAAGCCGCCACTTCGGGCGAGGGTTGGGAGTGTCTGCTTCCCTTTCGTCCGAGGCGTTCCTGAAGGTACTCACTGCCAAAACAATAAAGCACATGGAGTATGTCGATGATCGCGCTAAACCCGTTCTGGCGCCGGGCGAAACTGCCCTTGGCCGTCAGCCTCGCCTCTACACTCGCCGGTCCCGCCTTTGGCGTCAGCTTCAATGTCGGTGAAATCGAAGGCAGCTTCGACTCGTCCCTGTCCCTGGGGGCCAGCTGGTCGACGCAGAATCCCAACAGAAACCTGATCGGCGTCAACAATGGCGGCGCGGGGTTGTCGCAGACCTCCGATGACGGGCACCAGAACTTCAAGGCCGGGGACACTTTTTCGAAGATCTTCAAGGGCGTGCATGACCTTGAATTGAAATACGGCGATACCGGCGTGTTCGTGCGTGGCAAGTACTGGTACGACTTTGCCTTGCAGAACCAGGACCTCGACTTCAAGAACGTCAGCAACGACGGTCGCCAGGAAGGTGCCCGCTCTTCCGGCGCGGAAATCCTCGATGCCTTCGCCTATCACAACTACAGCATTGCCGACCTGCCGGGCACGGTGCGCCTGGGCAAGCAGGTGGTGAGCTGGGGTGAAAGTACCTTTATCGGTGGCGGCATCAATGCGATCAACCCGATCGATGTGTCCGCGTTCCGTCGTCCGGGGGCCGAAATCAAGGAAGGCCTGATTCCGGTCAACATGTTCTACATGAACCAGAGCCTCACCGATAACCTCTCGGCGGAAGGCTTCTACCAGATCGGCTGGGATGCGACGGTCACCGACAACTGCGGCACCTTCTTCTCGCAGTCGGATATTTCCTCCCATGGCTGTAACAACAACCTGCGGGTCTTGAATTCGACCGCCACGATCAGTCCGGCCCAGCAAGCAGGCCTACGGCCGTTTGGTGTCGATATCAACGGCGAGGGTGTGTTGGTTCGGCGCACGCCCGACCAGGATCCCAGCAGCGGCGGTCAGTTCGGCTTGGCCATGCATTACAACTTCGAGCCGCTGGACACCGAGTTCGGCGCCTATTTCATGAACTACCACAGTCGCGCGCCGATCTTCAGTGCCAAGGGCGCCTCCCAGGCGGTTTTCAATGCTGCTCCGGGTTTCGGTGCCGCGGCCCCCTTGGTGGTGGCCGGCAACTCCAGCTACTTCATGGAGTACCCGGACAATATCCGCCTGTATGGCTTGAGCTTCTCCACCACCTTGCCCACCGGCACGGCCTGGAGCGGTGAGTTGAGCTACCGGCCGAATGCGCCGGTGCAGATCAGCTCCACCGATATCCTCTATGCCGGTGTCACGCCATTGCCGGGCCTGGGGAATGCCTCGATCCTCAAGGGCTCGCCGGGTCAGACGATCAACGGCTATAACCGCAAGGAAATCACCCAGTTCCAGACCACCTTCACGCATTTCTTCGACCAGGTCATGGGGGCCAGTCGCCTGACCCTCGTCGGTGAAGCGGGGATCACCTATGTGGGCGGTCTGGAAAGCCGTGACAAGGTTCGCTACGGTCGGGATCCGGTCTATGGGCCGGGCACCTTGCCCAATGGTTTTTGCCCAACCCTCAATGGCAGCACCATCGCTGGCGCGGGTCCCGGCGCGGATGCCAGCAACCGCAGCACCAACTGCAACAACGACGGCTTCACCACCGCCACCTCCTGGGGTTATCGCGCCCGGGCCATCTGGGAATACCCGGATGTCTTCGCCGGGGTGAACCTCAAGCCCAACGTGGCCTGGTCCCATGACGTGAAAGGCTACTCGCCGGGCCCTGGCGGCAACTTCGAACAAGGGCGCAAGGCGGTCAGCCTGGGCCTCGATGCCGAGTACCAGAACACCTACACCGCGAGCCTGAACTACACCAACTTCTTCGGCGGCGACTACAGCACGGTGGATGACCGTGACTTCGTGGCCCTGAGCGTTGGCATGAACTTCTAAGACCGTTGCACTTGAAGGAATAACAACAAGATGAAAATCACCAAGAATCTGCTTCAGGTCGGTGTGTTGGGATTGTCGTTGCTGGCCACCGGCGTAATGGCGGCGGTGTCCGCCGACGAGGCGGCGAAACTGGGCGCGAGCCTGACCCCGATGGGCGCGGAAAAGGCCGGCAACGCCGCCGGCACCATCCCGGCCTGGACGCCGATGGCCAAGACCATCGGCACGGTCGACAGCAAGGGTTTCCTCTCCGACCCGTACGCCAGTGAAAAACCGCTGTTCATCATCACCGCGCAGAACGTCGAGCAGTACAAGGACAAGCTGGCCCCGGGGCAATACGCGATGTTCAAGCGTTACCCGGAGACCTTCAAGATGCCGGTCTACCCGTCCCATCGCGGCGCCACCGTACCGGATGACGTGTTTGCCGCGATCAAGGAAAACGCCACCAGGACCAACCTGGTCAGCGGCGGCAACGGCCTGGAAAACTTCAAGACCGCGGTGCCGTTCCCTATCCCGAAAAGCGGTGTGGAAGTGATCTGGAACCATATCACCCGCTATCGCGGCGGCAGCGTGACTCGCCTGGTGACCCAGGCCACGCCCCAGGCCAACGGTTCGTACAGCCTGGTGTATTTCCAGGACCAGTTCGTCTTCCGCGACAAGATGAAGGACTACGATCCGGCCAACCCGGGCAATATCCTCTTCTACTTCAAGCAGAAAGTGACCGCGCCGGCGCGTCTGGCCGGTGGCGTGCTGCTGGTCCACGAAACCCTCGACCAGGTCAAGGAACCGCGTTCGGCCTGGGTCTACAACGCCGGCCAGCGCCGTGTGCGCCGGGCCCCGCAAGTCTCCTATGACGGTCCGGGTACTGCCGCCGACGGCCTGCGCACCTCCGACAACCTGGACATGTACAACGGCGCGCCGGACCGCTACGACTGGAAGCTAGAAGGCAAGAAGGAGATGTACATCGCCTCCGACAGCTACAAGCTCGATTCGCCGCAACTGAAGTACGCCGACATCATCAAGGCCGGGCATATCAACCAGGACCTGGCGCGCTACGAGCTGCGCCGCGTCTGGCACGTGGTCGCGACCTTGAAGGAAGGCCAGCGGCACATCTATGCCAAGCGTGACTTCTATATCGACGAAGACACCTGGCAGGCGGCGGTGATCGACCACTACGACGGTCGCGGTCAGCTCTGGCGTGTCGCCGAGGCCCATGCCGAGAACTACTACGACAAGCAGGTGCCTTGGTACGCCCTGGAAACCCTCTACGACCTGCAGTCCGGCCGCTACCTGGCGCTGGGCATGAAGAACGAAGAGAAGCAGGCGTATGACTTCGGCTTCACCGCCACCACCAGCGACTTCACCCCGGCCGCCCTGCGCCAGGACGGCGTTCGCTGAAACTGTGGGAGCGGTGCTTGCCCGCGAAGGGGCCCTTAAAGTTGCTAAAAGCTTCGCGGGCAAGCACCGCTCCCACAAAAGCTCTGCCCCTAAACAAGTTCGGCTCTCAAATAGGCATCGCTCTCACAGGCAACCGTTACAAGCGCAGGCCGCATCCTGCGTTGAAACGCCCCGGCTGATTCGGGGCGTTTTTTTGCTCGCGGGATATGTGTGGCTAAATATTTCAGATTCGATGCTTTTCGACAAAATTACGACAATAAGCCTTCATTACGGCGCTTTTTACCGCTAGTCTGCGGACATCTGCCTGCCGATAACAGCCCTTCAACAAGAGCCGGCCATGACTGATCTGTCCCGTGTGCAAGGTCCCGTGGGCCCGGCCATACCTGCCCTGGAAGGACGCTTCTACCGTCCGCCACTGCCGGACGGCTATGTATTGCGGCCGCGCCTGTGCGAACGCCTCGGCGCCGGGTTACACGGCCGCCTGCTGCTGATCAGTGCCCCGGCCGGCTTCGGCAAGAGTTCGCTGGCGGTGGAGTTCTGCCAGGGCCTGCCCGGGCATTGGCAAAGCCTGTGGCTGGGGCTCAGCCCGCGGGACAACGATCCGGGGCGTTTCCTCGAGCGCCTGCTCGATGGCCTGCAACATTACTTCCCAGGCGTCGGCAGCCAGGCGCTGGGCCTGTTGAAAATGCGCCAGCGCCATCAACCCTTCGCTTTCGAGGAATGGCTGGACGGCCTGCTCGACGAGCTGGCATTGCATCTCTCCAGCACCGCGCCGCTGTTGCTGGTGCTCGACGACTACCATCTGGCCCAGGGCCCGGTGCTGGATCGTTGCCTGCAGTTCTTTCTCAATCACCTGCCCGCCGGTCTGCTGGTGCTGGTCACCAGTCGACAGCGGCCGGAGTGGCACCTGGCGCGCCTGCGGTTGTCGCGGCAACTGCTGGAATTGAACGAGCAGGACCTGCGCCTGACCCACGACGAATCCCTGGACCTGTTCGAGCGCCACAGCAGTTCCTTGCGTGGCGAAGCGCTGAACAACCTGATCGAACGCAGCGAGGGCTGGGTGGCCGGCCTGCGCTTCTGGCTGCTGGCTGCCGCCCAGGCCAGCAGCGACATGGCGTTGCCCCAGGTCCTGCAAGGGGGGACCGGGCTGATTCGCGACTACCTGCTGGAGGAGGTGATCGATTGCCTGCCGCCCGAGGTCCAGGCCTTTCTCTACGACACCGCGCCCCAGGAGCGCTTTTGCAGCGAACTGTGCGACGGGATTCGCGAATCCCACGACAGTGCGCAGATCCTCAGCTATCTGCAATCACACCAGGTGTTCCTGGTACCGCTGGACGAACACGGCCATTGGTTCCGTTATCACCACCTGTTTTCCGACCTGCTGCGCAGCCGCCCGCCGAGCAATGCCCTGGTCCCCGCCGCCAGCCTGCATCTGCGGGCCTGCCGCTGGTTCAGCACCCAGGGCCTTTTCGATGAAGCGGTGGAACAGGCACTGCGCGCTGGGCATCTGGATGTGGCGGCCAACCTGGTGCAGAACCTCTCGGAAGAACAACTGCTGGCCGAGCAGAACGTCGGCATGCTGCTGCGCTGGAAAACCGACTTGCCCGACCGCCTGCTGGTCAGCACGCCACGTTTGATCGTGCTCTACGCCTGGGCCTTGGGCCTGGCCTGCCAGCTGGACGCGGCCGAAGAACTGGCCAGCCATCTGAGCCGCTTCCTGCCCGCACCTTCGGCCACGGCGCAGAAGTCCATGCTTGCGCAATGGCTGGCCCTGAGCGGGATCATCGCCCGTGGTCGGGGCGATCGCCAAAAGACCCAGGCCTATTGCGGCGAAGCCTTGCTCAGCCTGCCGCATAAACGTTACGGCCAGCGCCTGGTGTGCCTGTCGACCCTGTCCAACCTGGCGATTGCCGATGGCGACCTGTGGCGCGCCCGTGGCCTGAATCGTGAGTCCCTGGAGCTGGCCCAGCGGGTCGGTAACCCCTTGTTCGAGGCCTTGGCCCATTACGACCGGGCGCGGGTGCTCCAGGCCCGTGGCGAGGTGCTGCGCGCACTGGATGAGGTCCGCCAGGGCTTGCAGCGCCTGGAGGGGTTATCCGCCCAGCGGTTGTACGCCGCCCGTGCCCGGTTGACGCTGTACGAGGGGTATCTGCTGACCCTGCGCCTGCAACCCGAAGCCGGGCGCATTCGCCTGCTTGCCGGCCTTCACGAGGCGCGGGCCTGCCGGGATATCAGCGTATTGGTCGGGCATTGCGTGATTGCCAGCCAGGACGGGCGCAATGGCGAGTTCGCCAAGGCCTTTGCCGAACTGGCCGAGGCCGAGCGCTTGATGCATATCTGGGACGTGCCGCCGATCTACTACCTGGCAATGATCACCCTGATGAAATGCCAACTGTGGCTGGCCCAGGGCCGTATCGACCTGGCCGAAGTCTGGCTGGGGCGTCTGGAACAGACCTATAACGGCGATCAACCGGCGGCGGCACCGGAGTTCCATCTGCAACTGCCCCTGCATATCCAGTTGCAGCAGGCGTTGCTTGAAGCCTTGCGCGACAAACCGGCGGCCGCGCGGCAGCGGTTGGCTAAGCTGGTGGAGCAGGGCCAGGCCAGCGGCGGCCAATTGCTCAGCGTGATGGCCTGGAACCAGTGGGTGCTGGTGTTGCTGGCGACGGCGCGGGAGGCCGAAGCCCGGCCGCTGTTCGCCCGCGCGGTGGAGGCCACCACGGGCGGCGCGCTGTTGCCGTTCCAGGCCCTGGTGAAGGCGCATCCGGAGTGGATGCGCGAGCAACTGTTGCACGGCCCCGACACGCCGCTGCGACAAAGCCTGCTGGCGCTGCTGCCGGCCCCGACGGTGCGTGAAGCGGGGGAACTGGCGCAGCCGGTCGAGAGTCTGAGTACCCGTGAGCTGGCGGTCCTGCACTTGATCGCCCAGGGTTGTTCGAACCAGGAGATCAGCGACCAGTTGTTCATTTCCCTGCACACAGTGAAAACCCATGCCAGCCATATCAACAGCAAGTTGGGGGTCGAGCGGCGGACCCAGGCCGTGGCGCGGGCGCAGGAGCTGGGGTTGCTGGGCGAATCGCGCTGAGCGCTTCGGCCTACCGTTCGCCCCACGAGCCGTCGAAGAAGCTTCGACGGGGTGGCTATGTGCCTTGCGTCAGCTATAACCAATAGACGTCAGCACTCACTTTCAACGCCTTGAACGACTGAAGGCTGACGAGGGGGGAGGAACGGCGCCACGTCAGCGCTCTTTGGTCATGAATTACAAAGGAATTGCCTGGGAGCAAGGAATGCGCGAGTCCACATTTAGTCCCTCTCCGGTTGTCCTGATCGTTGACGACCAGGCGACCGAAGCGATGATTCTCCGCGAGTCGGTGCGGGACCTGGCCCAGGTGCATGTCGCCACCAGTGGTGAGGAAGCGCTGCGAGTGGCACGCCAATGCCGTCCCGATGTGGTCCTGCTGGATATCGAGATGCCCGGCATGAACGGCTTTGAGGTCTGCAAGGCGCTGAAGGCCGATCCCAAGCTGTCCGACGCCGCGGTGATTTTCGTTACCTCCCATGCCCAGGCCGATTACGAGCTCCAGGCCCTGGGCTACGGCGGTATCGATTTTATCCAAAAACCCCTGAATATCCCGGTGGCCAGGGCGCATATCAACGCTCATATCACCCTGCGCAACGAAGCCAAGCGCCTGGCCAACCATGACGCCCTTACCGGCTTGCCCAATCGCATGCTGTTGCAGGATCGTGCCGAGCAGGCGCTGAAAATGGCCCGGCGCGATCACGGGCGGCTGGCGATGTTGTTGCTGGACCTGGACAATTTCAAGGCTATCAATGACTCCATGGGCCATTCGGTTGGCGACCAGATGCTCAAATATGTGGCGACGCGCCTGTCGATGCTCCTGCGCGGCATGGATACCCTCAGTCGCCAAGGCGGCGACGAGTTCATCATCCTGCTCTCGGAGGTGGACGGTTTCGAGGCGGTGGGCGATTTCGCCGAGCAGGTTCTGGCGGCCATTTCCAGCCCGTTTTCATTGCAGGGCACGCGCTACGACCTGAGCGCCAGTATCGGCATCGGGGTGTTCCCGGAAGACAGCGATGATCTCGAATCGCTCTACCGACATGCCGACGCCGCGATGTATCAGGCCAAGCTGGCCGGGCGTAACCGCTACCTGTTTTTTTCTCCCGGTATCGAAAGCGGCATGCGTGCCCGCCACTTGCTTGAACGGCATATGCGCGCGGCCATCGAGGAGGGGGTGTTCGAGGTGTTCTACCAGGCCAAGGTCGATGCCCAGGACCAGTGCGTGGTCGGCATGGAGGCACTGATCCGCTGGCGCAACGGCGACGGCAACCTGGTCTCGCCGGCGGACTTCATTCCGCTGGCCGAAGAAACCGGGCTGATCATCCCCATCGGCAAATACGTGCTGCTCCAGGCCTGCAAGGACACCTGCAAACTCCATGAGCTGGGCTATCCGATCTGCGTCAGTGTGAACATCAGCGCCGTGCAGTTTCGCGAAGAGTCGTTCCTTGGCATGGTCAAGGGCATCCTCCTCGACTCGGGCCTGGAGCCGCGCTGGCTGGAGCTGGAAATCACCGAAGGGGTCCTGGCCCGGGACATCGACAACGCCCGCGAAACCCTGGTGGCGCTCAAGGAATTGGGCGTGCATGTGGCCATCGACGATTTCGGCACGGGGTATTCGAGCCTGGCCTATCTCAAGCGGTTTCCCATCGATGTGTTGAAGATCGACCAGAGCTTTGTACGCGACATGCTCACCGACAAGAGCGACCTGGCCATTGTCGAGGCGATCATCAAGTTGGGGCAGGCACTGGGCCTTGAACTGGTGGCCGAAGGCGTGGAGACCCCGCAACAGGCCGCCCTCCTGCTGGAACGGGGTTGCCGGATCATGCAGGGCTATCTGTATTGCCGACCAATTCCGTTTACCCAGATATGCGCCTTCCTGTCTTCATGGCCACGAACGGCATGAGGGCCGTGGGGCCAGTTGCCGCCGATCGATATCCCGACCCTCGGGATCGCCGCACTGCTCAAGGGAGCCCCAGTGTTGAAACGAGCTAGCCTGTCTGCCCTGAATGGGCGTGTCGCGATGATCCTGGCCCTTGGGCTGGTGGCGACGGTCGTGGGATGCCTGATCCTGCACAATAGCAATGAGCAACGTACCCGCGAAGCCCTCGACGCCGAGGCCGAAAGCGCGGTGCAGTCGGTGTTGACCCGGCTGCAGCTTTACCAGTACGGCTTGCGCGGTACCCGTGGCGCGATGATCACCGCCGGCGTGGATGGCATGACGCGGGAGATTTTCCACCGCTATAGCCAGATGCGTGACGTGCCCAAGGAGTTTCCCGGGGCCCGCGGGTTCGGCTTTATCCGCCGGGTACCGGTTCAGGAACTGGATGCGTTTGTGCGCCGGGCCCGGGCCGATGGTGCACCGGACTTCACTATTCGCCAGTTTGCGCCTCATGACGGCGACCTCTATGTGATCCAGTACCTGGAGCCGAACGCCGACCAGTCGGCGGCCTTCGGCCTGGACATCGCCTCGGAGGCCGACCGGGCCGAGGCAGCCCGGGGGGCTGCACGTAGCGCAAGCGCGCGCATCACATCGCCGATCACGCTGGTACAGGCGTTGGGCAGCCCGGAACAGTCGTTCCTGATCCTGTTGCCGATCTACAAGGACGGTATCGTCCCGCCCACCGAGGCGGAGCGCGAGGCGGCTGTGGTGGGCTGGGGCTACGCACCTTTGCTGATCGAGAGTGTGCTGGGCGGTTTGTTACCGGAAAGCGAGGCCGTGAACCTGCGGCTCACGGACATTACCGTGCCGGGGAAGGAGGAGCAGTTCTACCAGACGAGCTATGCGGCGGGAGCGCAGCCGGTGGGGTTGATGACCCAAACCCTGGAGCGCGACATCTTCGGTCGGCGCTGGCAGGTCCAGTTGGAGGCGTTGCCGCTGTTCGCCCAGCGCCTGCACCTGGTGTCGCCAACGGTGGTGTTTTTCCTCGGTGTCCTGGCGACCTTGCTGCTGGCCGCGCTCGCGGCCATTGCCGGGATCAGCTCCCAGCGTCGTCTGCAGGTGATCGCCGAGCAGGCGCGGCTGGCCTCGATCGTCGAGGGCTCGGCGGACGCGATCATCGGAAAGACTCTGCAAGGTGTGGTGACCAGTTGGAACAAGGGGGCGCAGAAGCTGTTGGGTTATACCGCGCAGGAGGCGGTGGGCCTGCCGCTGGTGAAGCTGATCGTACCGCCCGAGCTGGCTCCGGAAGAGGTCGATATCCTGGCGCGTATCGCACTCGGCGAGACGATTACCAACTTCGATACCCTGCGGCGGCGCAAGGACGGTTGCAATATCCATGTGTCGGTCAATGTTTCCCCCATCTGCGACGAACACGGTCGGGTGGTCGGTGTTTCCAAGATTCTTCGCGACATCAGCGCGCAGAAGGCCGCCGAGGCGCGGATTCTCGAACTCAACTCCAGCCTCGAAGAGCAGGTGGCGGCACGCACCTCGGAGCTGCGGCGGATCAATCTGCTGTTCAGCAGTGTGCTGCGTTCGGCCTCCGAGGTGTCGATCATCGCCACCGATCTGGACGATGTGATCAGTGTGTTCAACGAAGGCGCCGAGCATATGCTCGGCTATCGCGCCGAAGAGTTGCTGGGCAAGACCACGCCGGCACTCCTTCATGTCGAACAGGAAGTCACCCGCCGTGGGGCTGAGCTCAGCATTGAGTATGGGCAGGTCATCGAAGGTTTCAGGGTCTTTACCCACAAGCCGGAGTTCGAACACTCGGAGACCCGCGAGTGGACCTATGTGCGCAAGGATGGCTCCCATGTGCCGGTCAGCCTGGTGGTGACGTCCCTGCGCGACGACGAAGGGCAATTGATCGGTTACCTGGGCATCGCCGTCGATATCACCCAGCGCAAGGCCGCCGAGCATCAGCTTGAGTTGAGTCTGCAAGCGAGCCGGGTGATCCGGGATCAATTGTTGATGGCCGCCGATGTGGCCGAGTTGGGTATCTGGACCTGGACCCTGGCGGACAATGGCTTGCAATGGAACGACCGGATGTTCGAGTTCTACAGCCAGCCGCTGACCCTGCGTGATAACGGCTTGAACTATGCGCACTGGTACGAGCGGGTTCACCCCGAGGACGTCGAGGCGGCCGCCGCGCAGTTGGCGGCCGCCGTCGCCGGGGAGGGCGTGTATGACCCGATCTTCCGCGTGCAGGCGCCGGACGGCCGGATACGTTTCATTCAGGCCGGCGCCCAGGTCGAGCGTGATGCCCAGGGGCAAGCCCTGCGGGTCACCGGTATCAACCGCGATATCACCGCCCAGCGCGAGTTGGAGTCCTATCTGCTGCGGGCCAAGAACCAGGCCGACAGCGCCAGTGCGGCCAAGTCGTTCTTCCTGGCCAATATGAGCCATGAAATCCGCACGCCGATGAACGCGGTGCTGGGGATGTTGCAGTTGGTCCAGCACACCGACCTCAAGGCCCGCCAGCGCGACTACGTGGTCAAGGCCCAGACGGCGGCCAGATCGCTGCTCGGGCTGCTCAACGACATCCTCGACTACTCCAAGATCGAGGCCGGCAAACTGCGCCTGGACCCCCACCCCTTCGAGCTCGAGCCGCTGATGCGCGACCTGGCGGTGGTGCTCGCGGGTAACCAGGGCAGCAAGGAAGTCGAGGTGATGTTCGACCTGGACTCCGACCTGCCCGGCAGCCTGGTGGGCGACAGCCTGCGCTTGCAGCAGGTGCTGATCAACCTGGCCGGCAACGCCCTGAAGTTCACCCAGCAGGGCCAGGTAGTGGTCAGTATCCGACAGTTGAAGCGCCTGCCGGGCTCGGTGAAGGTTCGGGTCGAGGTGTGCGATACCGGCATCGGTATCAGTGCCGAACAACTGCAGCGGGTGTTTGACGGTTTCGCCCAGGCGGAAGCTTCGACCAGCCGCCGTTTCGGCGGCACCGGGCTGGGCCTGGTGATCTGCAAGCGCCTGGTCGGCCTGATGGGCGGTGAGTTATTGGTCGAGAGCGAGGTGGGGGTCGGTAGCCGGTTCTGGTTCGATATCAGCCTGGATGTGGCCCGCGAGGAGGCCCTGCGGCTGTCCTGTCCCGGTGTCGATTCGACGATGCGCCTGCTGGTGGCCGACGACAACTCCATGGCCTGTGAGCTGCTGCTGCGTACCGTGCGCTCCCTGGGCTGGACCGCCGACACGGTGAGCGGTGGCACGGCGGCGGTCGAGGCCGTGCGCGCAGCGCAATTACGCGGCGAACCCTACGATGTGGTGCTGATGGACTGGCGCATGCCGGATATGGACGGCCTCAGCGCCGCCCGCTTGATCAGTTTGCAGGAACGGGCCGCGCCGCCACCGATGGTGATCATGATTACCGCCTACGGGCGTGAGGTCCTGGCGGATGTACACCACGAAGGCGATGCGCCCTTTGTGGGCTTTCTCACCAAACCGGTGACGCCGCGGCAGTTGGCCGATGCGGTCCAACGTGCCTTCAGCACCAGCGAGCCGCTACCCGAGGCCTTGCCCGGGCCGGTCAGGCCCCGGCGCCTGGCCGGCTTGCGCTTGCTGGTGGTGGAAGACAACGTCCTCAACCGTCAGGTCGCCGACGAGTTGCTGAGGGGCGAAGGTGCCCAGGTCATCCTGGCGGAAGGTGGGTTGGAGGGCGTCAGCCAGGTGATGTCGGCGTCGACGCCGTTCGATGCGGTGCTGATGGATATCCAGATGCCGGACATCGATGGCCTGGAAGCGACGCGGCGGATTCGTCGCCACCCGCATTTTGCCCTGTTGCCGATCCTGGCGATGACCGCCAACGCCTCCAGCAGCGACCGTGAGGCCTGTATGGCGGCGGGCATGAACGATCATGTGAGCAAACCCATCGACCTTGAACAACTGGTGCTGAAGTTGCGCGTCCAGACCGGGCGCGAGGCGCCTCAGCCGTTGATGATGAGTGAGGTGCACCAGTATTCGACGGAGTCGGTGATCGAACCACGGGATTCGATCATGAGCCGCTTCGGTGGCAATCTCGAACTGATCTGCACCGTCCTTTACACCTTTGGCGCGGAGCTGGAAAAACACCTGGCGTTGCTTCCGACACACCTGCAGGACCGCGACGGGCCGGCGGTGGCGGCGGTGCTGCATGCGATCAAGGGCAGTTCCGGCACTGTCGGTGCGCGGGCCTTGTCGCAGCGTGCCAGTGCCCTTGAACGCGAGCTGATGTATGGTGATGCGGCGGCGGTGCTGCGGGTGCTGGAGGACCCGCAATGGTTGCCGGAACTCAAGGAACTGCTGGTGCGCAGTGTCGAGCAGTTGCAGACGGCGTTTGGCACCGGGTATCGAGGGGATTCGCCCAGGGAGGTGGCTTCGGGGCCGTTCTCTTGAGCCTTGGTCCTGGTTTGGAGAGGGATTGGACTCGCATGCTTGATGAAACTGTTTAGACCTTTACTGCAGCGACCGGTGGCCTTGCTGTGGGGAGGGCTGGCGCTCTCGGCCATCGGTGATGAGTTGTTCGCGATTGCTGTTGCCTGGATGGCTGTGCAGGTCGCGGGCAGCGATGCCAGTTGGCTCGGTGCCTTGCGCGGCACGGCCGCATTGGCGGGAGCGTTGCTGGGCGGGATCTGGGCCGAGCGCTGGGACCACCGACGCACGATGATCGGCGCTGATCTGGTGCGCGCCGGGTTTGCCCTGATACCGATGCTGGCCTGGGCGTTGGGCTTTATGAGCCTGTGGACCCTGGCGATACCGGTCATGCTGATGATGATCGTCAACTCCCTGTTCGAACCGGCGTTGCGCGCCAGCCTCCCTCGGATTGTCGCGGCGCCGGGGCAGTTGCAGGCGGTCAACGCGCTGTTCGACGTGATCCTCCGGGTGGCGCGGGTGATCGGGCCGATGCTGGCGGCGGCCATCACCCTGCTGATTCCGCTGGAGCAGCTGTTTACCCTCAACAGCCTGACGTTCCTGATCTCGGCCTGGGCGCTGATGAAACTGGGCAAGGCCCTGCCGCGTCAACCGGCCAAAATGATCAGCCGGCGCGCCGCGTTTGCCGCCGGTTGGCGCAGCCTGGTCGGCCGGCGGCGGATGCAGGTGGTGTATGTGTGTGCCGGGTTGGGCAACGTCGCCTGGAGCCTGGGGATGTCCATCGGCATGGCGCTGGCGGTGGTCAAGTATGATATCCAGGGCTTTGGCTTCCACGGCTTTGCGGTCTACGGCCTGATCATGGGGGCTTATGGCGCGGGCAACCTGATCGGCATTTTTGTCGTCGGCAACCTGCAGATCCGTCGCCTGTATGGTGGTTTCAGCTTCGGTTCGGTGCTCAATGGCCTGGGCATTGCGATCATTGGCGCGGCGGTGCTGTACCTGCCGGCGGAGCACGTCCTGGCCGGCATGATGTTC
This sequence comes from Pseudomonas sp. MWU13-2862, assembly GCF_023242495.1. Lineage (NCBI taxonomy): Bacteria > Pseudomonadati > Pseudomonadota > Gammaproteobacteria > Pseudomonadales > Pseudomonadaceae > Pseudomonas > Pseudomonas sp. MWU13-2862. The sequence goes on from NZ_JALMEZ010000006.1 coordinate 281,062, forward strand.
GGCGCCGGTCTGGCGGCCCTTGGCGGTCCGGTGATCGATATCTCGTTTATCCTGCTGATTCAAACCACCTTCAGGCAGAGCGAGATCGCCGGTCTGGCCAGGCTGCGTTTTGCCGCGATGGGGGCCTCGATCCTGATTGCCGGCGCGTGTGGCGCGGCACTTTATGCGCGCTTCGAACCGGGCAGTGTCATCGTCGGGAGTGGGATTCTAGAAGTTATCGCTGGTGTGTTGGTGTTGCTCGTGCCCAAGGGCAGTGGCCGTGCCGGCGTGAACAGCGATGAATTAAGCCAGACACAGTATTGTCCCCAGCAGCAGGAATGAACCCCGGGCTGAATCAAACCCTACTAACTTCACAGTGAACACCTATGGACGCTGCAAAACCTAGCCTGATTCGCGAAACCTTCCCCGTCGGTCCCTTGCAGTGCAACTGCACCCTGATCGGCGATCCGATCACAAAAAAGGCCATTGTCGTCGACCCGGGCGGCAACCCGGAACTGATTCTCGCCCGGCTCGAAGCCCATGGGCTGAAACTGGTCAGCATCATCCATACCCACGCGCATCTGGATCACTTCCTGGCCTCCGGCCAACTCAAGGAAAAAACCGGCGCGACCCTGCACCTGCACAAGGAAGACCAGTTCCTCTGGGACAACCTGGAAATGCAATGCAACCTGTTCGGTGTGCCTTACGTACCGGTGCCGTCACCGGACCAGTGGCTGGCCGATGATGAGGAATTGGCCTGCGGCTGCGGGGTGGCCCTGCATACGCCGGGGCATACCCCGGGCTCCATGAGCTTCTGGTTTGCCGAGGCCAAACTGCTGATTGCCGGTGACACGCTGTTTCGTCGCGGGATTGGGCGCACGGATCTGTGGGGCGGCGACCAGGCCACGATTGTGCGTTCGATCAAGCAGCGCCTGTACACCCTGGACGAAGAGGCGACGGTGGTCACCGGGCACGGCCCCGACACCCACCTGGGCGAGGAGATGCGTGAGAACCCTTTTGTGCGCGGCTGAAAAGTTTCATGGAATTTTTGCCATTCGTCATGTTCCAAGGCGTGCAGGGGTCTATTGTCAACGACTGTTGCACCTTAAATGAGTAGGAGCCTGATTCATGTTCACCTCGCGTCGCTTGATTATCCTCGCTACCGCCGTCGCTCTCGTGTCCGGCTGTGCCTCGCAAAACCCGTATGACAGCCAGGGGCAGGCACAACAGCAACCGAGCTCCGGGGGCCTGAGCAATACCGCCAAGTACGGCGGTATCGGTGTGCTGGCCGGTGCCGCGGCCGGTGCATTGATCAACCACAAAAACCATGGCCAGGGTGCGATGGTCGGTGGTGCCCTGGCCGGTCTGGCCGGTGCCGGTTATGGCTACTACGCCGACCAGCAGGAAAAGAAACTGCGCGAGAGCATGGCCAATACCGGGGTCCAGGTGCAGCGCCAGGGTGATCAGATCAAGTTGATCATGCCCGGCAACATTACCTTCGCCACCAACTCCGATGCGATCGCCAGCAGTTTCTATCAGCCGTTGAACAACCTGGCCAACTCCCTGAAGGAGTTCAACCAGAACCAGATCGAAATCGTCGGCTATACCGACAGCACCGGCAGCCGCCAGTTGAATATGGATCTGTCCCAACGCCGGGCCCAGAGCGTTGCCAACTACCTGACCTCCCAGGGGGTCAGCGGGGCCAACCTCTCGGCGCGCGGTGCCGGTCCGGATAATCCGGTGGCCAGCAACGCCGATGTCAACGGTCGGGCGCAGAACCGTCGGGTGGAGGTCAACCTGAAGGCGATTCCCGGTCAGAACTACGGCCAGCCGCAAGGTCAGCCTCAAGTTCAGCCGTATCCGCCACAAGGCCAGCCGCAGTACCAGCAGCAGGGCCAACAGTACCAGCAACAAGGTCAGCCGCAATACCAGCAGGGCCAGCAATACGGTCAGCCGGTGCAGCAATACCCTTGATTGCCTGACTGAACCCCAGGTGTAAAAAAAAGCCCGCCCGATCACTGATCGGGCGGGCTTTTTAATAGCGCTGGAAACCGGCTTATTTTTTCAGGCCGTAGTGCTCATCCAGCATGCCGGGCGCATTGGGCGCCTTGGGGGCGTAGTCGCGTGGCGGCTCCTGGCTGCGCGGTGGCGTCAGGCGTTCCCGAGGGCTCTGTACCGCATCGGCGTGCAGGGCGGCGAGCAGGCGCTGGCGGGTCTGTTCGTCGAGGGCCAGGCGGTTGGCACCCTCGGCGAGATGGTCTTGCACTTCCTGGTAGCTCTGGGTGAGTTTTTTCACCAGGTTCGCGGTGCTGTTGAAGTGGGTGACCACTTCGTTCTGATAACTGTCGAAACGTTCCTGGATATCGTCCAACTGGCGCTGCGTGCTGCTTGGAGCGGCACTCGGGACCAGACGGGCGACCAGGAAACCAATGGCGACACCGGCAACCAGGGCAAGAGTCGGCAACAACCAAACTAAGAGCGAGTGTTCCACGAGTCCTTCCTCTATAAACGGCTTTGCTTTACGTTAACGGCTCGGACCTGCGCTGTATACCGCGATCTTAAGGTCGCAGTCATGTCAGGCACAGACTTTTAGCTAGACGAGTCGACCCCTTGAGAGGTCACGGAGTTCCTTCCTTGCTGATGCGTGAAACCCCTGTATTGATCGATGGCCCTGTCGGCCAACTGGAAGCCTTGTACCTGGATATCCCCGAACCACGGGGCCTGGCGTTGATCTGCCACCCCAATCCAGTGCAGGGCGGCACGATGCTTAACAAGGTCGTCTCGACCCTGCAGCGCACGGCGCGCGATGCCGGCCTGATCACTTTGCGCTTCAACTATCGCGGCGTCGGCGCCAGTGCCGGCAGCCACGATATGGGCCACGGCGAAGTCGATGACGCCCAGGCCGCCGCGCAATGGCTGCTCGAACGGCACCCGGGTTTGCCCCTGACCCTGTTCGGTTTTTCCTTCGGCGGTTTTGTCGCGGCGAGCCTCGGCGGTCGCCTGGAAGCCCAGGGCCAGACCTTGCAGCACCTGTTCCTGGTGGCCGCGGCGGTCATGCGTTTGCAGGCGGTCGACCGTCTGCCGGAAAACTGTCCGCTGACCCTGATCCAGCCGGAAACCGACGAAGTCATCGATCCGCAGCTTGTCTATGATTGGTCCGCCGCGCTGGAACGTCCCCATGAGCTGCTGAAAGTGGCAGAATGCGGACACTTTTTCCACGGCAAGCTGACCGATCTCAAGGATCTGATCCTGCCGCGCCTCTCGAATTGAACAAGCGACCCTCCATGACCACACGTACGCGCATCCTTACCGGTATCACCACCACGGGCACGCCGCACCTGGGCAACTACGCCGGCGCGATCCGCCCGGCGATCCTCGCCAGCCGCGACAGCAACGCCGATTCGTTCTACTTCCTGGCCGACTACCACGCCCTGATTAAGTGCGATGACCCGCTGCGCATCCAGCGCTCGCGCCTGGAAATCGCCGCGACCTGGCTGGCCGGTGGCCTGGATGTGGACCGCGTGACCTTCTATCGTCAGTCGGATATCCCGGAAATCCCCGAGCTGACCTGGCTGCTGACCTGTGTCGCCGCCAAGGGCCTGCTCAACCGCGCCCATGCCTACAAGGCCTCGGTGGACAAGAACGTCGAAGGCGGCGAAGACCCGGATGCCGGGATCACCATGGGCCTGTATAGCTACCCGGTGCTGATGGCCGCCGACATCCTGATGTTCAACGCCCACCAGGTGCCGGTCGGTCGCGACCAGATCCAGCACGTGGAAATGGCCCGCGACATCGGCCAGCGCTTCAACCACCTGTTCGGCCAGGGCAAGGAATTCTTCGTCATGCCCGAAGCACTGATCGAGGAAAGCGTCGCCACGCTGCCGGGCCTCGATGGCCGGAAAATGTCCAAGAGCTACGACAACACCATCCCGTTGTTCAGCAGCGCCAAGGACATGAAGGAGGCGATCTCGCGGATCGTCACCGACTCCCGTGCGCCGGGCGAAGCCAAGGACCCGGACAATTCGCACCTGTTCACCCTGTTCCAGGCGTTTTCGACCCCGGCGCAGGCTGCCGAATTCCGTGGCGAGCTGCTGGCGGGCCTCGGTTGGGGCGAAGCCAAGAGCCGCCTGTTCACCCTGCTGGACAACGATCTGGGCGAGGCCCGCGAGCGTTATCACGAGCTGATCACCCGTCCGTCGGACCTGGAAGACATTCTCCAGGCCGGGGCGAAGAAAGCCCGTAGCGTCGCCACCCCGTTCCTCGGCGAGCTGCGCGAGGCGGTGGGCCTGCGCTCCTTCGTCAACCAGACCCAGGTGGCCGCGAGCAGCAAAAAGAAAGCCGCCAAGGCTGCGCGTTTTGTCAGCTTCCGGGAAGACGACGGCAGTTTCCGTTTCCGCCTGCTGGCCGCCGATGGCGAACAACTGCTGCTGTCGCGGCACTTTGCCGATGGCAAGGCCGCCGGTGCGGTGACCAAGCAATTGCAAGCCGGCCAGGCCCTGGATATTCGCAGCGAGGCCGGGCGTTTCAGCGTCTGGCTGGAAGGCGAGTGCGTGGCCGACAGCGCCGAGTTCGCCGACGAAGTGTCGCGTGACGCGGCCATCGAGGCGTTGCGGGTCGCGTTGACCCCGGCACAGGATTGATTCGAGGCCTTCCCGACCAAGGGTTGATTGCCATTCCCACGGGCCGTCGCTAAAGTGACGGCCCGTTTTTGTTACCTTGCTAACGAAATTATGACGCCCCTAGAACGATATCAAGCTGATCTGAAACGCCCCGAGTTCTTTCACGACGCGGCCCAGGAAACGGCAGTGCGCCATTTGCAGCGCCTGTACGACGACCTGATCGCGGCCTCGCAGAACAAGCCGGGCCTGCTCGGCAAACTGTTCGGCAAGAAAGACCAGGCGCCGGTCAAGGGCCTGTATTTCTGGGGCGGCGTCGGTCGCGGCAAGACCTACCTGGTGGACACCTTCTTCGAAGCGCTGCCGTTCAAGGAAAAGACCCGCACGCACTTCCACCGCTTCATGAAGCGGGTGCACGAAGAAATGAAGACCCTGACCGGCGAGAAAAACCCGCTGACCCTGATCGCCAAGCGCTTTGCCGCCGAGACCCGGGTGATCTGTTTCGACGAGTTCTTCGTTTCCGATATCACCGACGCGATGATTCTCGGCACCTTGATGGAAGAGCTGTTCAGGAACGGCGTGACCCTGGTGGCCACCTCGAACATCGTGCCGGACGGTTTGTACAAGGACGGCCTGCAACGCGCGCGCTTCCTGCCGGCGATCGCCCTGATCAAGCAGAACACCGAGATCGTCAACGTCGACAGCGGCGTCGACTATCGCCTGCGGCACCTGGAGCAGGCCGAGCTGTTCCACTTTCCGCTGAACGAAGCGGCCCAGGAAAGCCTGCGCAAGAGCTTCCGCGCGCTGACGCCGGAATGCACCCAGGCCGTCGAGAACGACGTACTGATGATCGAGAATCGCGAGATCCGCGCGATCCGTACCTGCGACGACGTGGCCTGGTTCGACTTCCGCGAACTGTGCGACGGCCCGCGCAGCCAGAACGACTACATCGAACTGGGCAAGATCTTCCATGCCGTGTTGCTCAGCGGTGTCGAGCAGATGAGCGTCACCACCGATGATATCGCCCGTCGATTCATCAACATGGTCGACGAATTCTACGACCGCAACGTCAAGCTGATCATCTCGGCGGAAGTGGAACTCAAGGATCTCTACACCGGCGGGCGTTTGAACTTCGAGTTCCAGCGCACCTTGAGCCGTTTGCTGGAAATGCAGTCCCACGAGTTCCTGTCGCGGGCGCACAAGCCTTAATCGCGATCCCCGGCGCGGCCCACGAGCCGCGCTGTGTTCGGGGTTAGCCGGTGGTGGGGAAGGTCAAGACCTCTCCATCCCTGGGAATCAGCAGGCGCGCTTCGACGCCGGCCAACTGCGCCGCGTCGGCCAGCGAGCGGCGTTTCACCGGGCAGTGGCTGAGGGCTTCCAGGTGATTGGCGATCACCAGGCCCGCTGACCGCTGGGTGAACTCGATCACCTCTTCAATGCCCATGATGATGTCCCCGCCCAGATCGAAACGCGCGCCGCCCGCCGGCACGACGGATAACTGTGGCCGATGCTCGGCGACGAACGCCTTGACGGTCGGGGTGAGCAGGGTATCGCCGCTCAGATAGAGACTGGGCTCGCCGGGCATTTCAATCAGATAACCCACCCCATGTTCCATCAGCTTGCCCACCAGTCCCTGGCCGTGGGTGCAGCGAACCGTACGGATCTGACCATCGAGGAAGGGGCTGGGGTGTTCGTGATCGCTGGGCAGCGGCTGCACGTTCAGGTCGTGGGTGGCCAGATAGGCCGCGTCGTGGGGCGTGCAGATCACCGGTGTGCCGGTGTCGCGCAGCCATTTTTTCGCGGCGCGATCGAGGTGATCGAAGTGGCCTTTCTGGCAATGGGTGATCAGGCAATGGGTGACCGACTGGAGTGCCTCCGTGGCCGATACCGGCAATTCGACCAGCGGGTTGCGGTTCCTGGCGCGAAATACGCGTAACGATGGCAGGGCGTTTTTACGCGCGAGCATCGGGTCGACCAGAATACGATGGCGGCCGAACTCCAGGATAATCGTCGCATTGCGTAGCTGATGGATGTGCATGCTCATACCTCTGGGAAGAGGTTGCATTGTGTTCGACCGGGCGGTCACGCAGAATGGCGGGATTGGACATAATGGATTCAGTTTCTGCCATGAGCCGGCCTCTTCGAATTGGATTGCTGCTGTACCCGGGTTGCATACCGTCGGGGCTGCTGGCCTTTGCCGATCTTTTGTATGCCGCCAACCGTCGCGCTTCGCAGACGCTCTTCGAAACCGTGTTTGTCGCCTTGCAGGCAGGCCCGGTGGCGTGTGCCGGTGGTGTGTCGTTGCAGGTGTCCCAGGCCTTGTCGGAGACGGACGTTGATGCGCTGCTGATTGCCGGCTTCTGGGCCGAGTCTTCCCGGCAGGTCGAGAAGGTCGTGAGCGATAACAACGCTTTGGTGTTGGCCTTGGCGGCTTGTTCGAAGCGGGTGCAGTTGTGGAGTTATTGCACGGGTGTCTGCCTGATCGCCGCGAGCGGGCGGCTGGAGGGGCAGGCGGCGACTGTGACCTGGTGGCTGGCGGGTGCCATGGCTCAGCGTTATCCCAAGGTGGACTGGCAGAGCCAACGTCACTGGGTGATCAATCCGTCGACTGCGACGGCTTGCGGGGTGACGGGCTATTTGCCGATTGCGCAGGCGTTGATCGAGCGGGCGATCGGTCAGGAGCTGTTTCACGACCTGGCCAAATTGATGGTGTTGGCGCGTCCGGTCCAGGCGCATCCGGCCTTTGCGGCGATGAGCCTGATCGAGCAGTCGAGTTCGTTGTTGCGGCAGTTGCACCGGTGCGTTGAACAATCGCCGGCGGAGCAGATCACCGTGCAGCGGTTGGCGGAGCAGTTGGGTTTGTCCCCGCGCACGTTGGCGCGCAGGGTGAGTGCGGAAACCGGTGTTGCGGTGGCGGCCTATGCGCGTTGTATCAAGCTCAACCAGGTCAGTGAGCGGCTGATGCTGACGTCCACGGCGGTCAATACCATCAGTGCTGATTTGGGGTTCAGCAGTGATTCGAATTTGCGGCGGATGTTCAAGGAACTGACCGACTTGACCCCGCTTGAGTACCGGTAGCAGTTTGGGCGGCGTTGAGGGCCTCTTCGCTGCGATGCGGCGTCCCGACAAGCCAAGCTCAGCGTCGGACACAGATCTTTTGTACGGCATGGACCTGTAGGAGCAGGGCTTGCCCGCGAAGCTTCTGGCGGTCTTGACTTCTACAGGGCTTATCCGAAATGCCGCAGGTACTCCGGTAGTTCGCTGCTTCGCTGGCAGCTCATCAGCAGCCACAACAGAATCCGCGCTTTGCGCGGACACAGAAACCCCGCCATCTGCGCGCCGCGCTGGATCAGGTCAATTTCGCTGCCGGCAAAGCCATAAGAATGGCTCGCCGTTGAACCAGCCCCGGTGCGTGTGGCGATCACCACCGGGATCTTCAACGCCAACGGCGTAATGGCCTCAGCCCAATTTTCGCTGACGTGACCCGCGCCGAAACCGGCAATCACCAGTCCGTCGTAGCCCAGCTCCAGCAGCTTCTCCAGTATCAGCGTATCGGCCGACAGCGACGCTTCGAGCAGCGCGATCCGTTGCCCGGTACGCGCCGGCGGCGGCAAGATTTTTCTCGGGTTTTGGGCGTGCAGATAGCGCACGGCATTTTCGATGATCAGACCATTGGGGCCGAACACCGGTGAGCTGAAGGCTTCCAATGCCAGGGCATCGCTCTTGCGCACACGGCTCGCGGCGTGGACCTGGCCATTAAGCACCACCTGCACGCCACGCCCGCGACTGGTGCTCGACAGGGCAACCAAGCCCGAATGCAGCAGGTTCGCCGGACCATCGGCGCTGATCTCGGCGGCTGAGCGCATCGCCCCGGTCAGCACCAGCGGCTCCTCGCGATCCCAGAGCAGTTCGAAAAAGAACGCGGTCTCCTCCAGGGTGTCGGTGCCCTGGGTGACCACCACGCCGCTGGCGCCTTGTTCGACTTGATGCCTGGCCCAGTCGAGGACACCGAGCAGAAAGTCGAAGTCCAGCGAGGCGCTGGGTTGCAGGCACAGGGTCTCGACGTGGGTCCGGGCCAGAGTCGCCAGCAGCGGCACCCGCTCCAGCAGGGCCTGGCCGTTGACGCTGGGCACCACGCCCTGGTCCGGGCGGGCGGCTTGCATGCTGACAGTGCCGCCCAGGGCGGCGATGGAAAGTTGAGGCAAGGACATGGAGCTCTCGCTGATAAAAGGTCGGGAAGAGGCGATGCCGGCGGCACCAGAGTACCGCCGGGTGGAGGGAAAAGCGCTGTTCGATTCAGACCAGCCTGAGCAACCCGCCGAGCAGCGGCACGATCAGTGCCGTGCTGAGCGCCATCGACAGCACATTGCCGATATACGGGTGCATATGCCCCGGGACCCGCCGCGACAGGACGACGGCCAGCGGCGGTGCGATCAAGGCGCCGAGCAGGGCGCTGGCGATCACCACCAGTGTTCCGCCGCCATGGATCAGCACGGCGGCCGGGGCGACGGAGACAATCGGGATATAGGTCGGGTACCAACCCCGCGCAATCCATTGCTGTCGCCAGACCATCACACCGATGGCCGACGCCAGGGCCTGGGCCGCGAGTATCGGCAGCAGCAGGTCCGAGCCGTAGGCTGGCCCGGCGGGGTTGAGCCCGTAGGCCAGCAATACCCCCAACAGCAATCCCAGGCTCGCCCATTCGTTACCGAAGAACGGCGCTTCGGAAAAGTCGGCGAGTACCCGGCGCATGCCCCAGACCAGCCCGTGATTACTGGCTTTCGGCACAGGCGCTGGTGCGGTGACCATCGCCGGTTCCGGTTTCACCAGTGCCGGCCAACGCCGACACAGGGTAAAGGCCATCACGCTGCCGAGAGCCATCCCCAGCACATTGCCGATCACCGCCGGCAGGTTCAACGGATTGCAGACAAAGTTGACCAGCAGCAAACATAACGGCGTGACCAGCAGCGCCCCCATGACCGCACCACTGACGGCGATCCGCATCCCCGGGCCAAACAGCAGCACGGTGGCGGCGGGAACGGAGACAAAGGCGGCGAACGTCGGTTGCCAGCCATAACGCGGCACGCTCCAGCCCCACAGCAGGTTGCTCAGCAGCAGGCCCAGCAGCGAACTGCCGATCAGCCAGGGCCACAGGCCGCTGCCATAGCAGATGGCAAAGCCCTGCCAGGCCTTGCCCCGGCGATGGGCCCAATGGGCCAGGCCGGCACCGGCCAGCAGGCCCAACGAAGCCAGCTCATGTTTGTAGAAAGCCATTTCGCTGATATCGCCGAGCACCCAGCGCAGCCAGGCACCGGGGGCGGGCAGGTTGTCCATCATATGCAGGTAGCCGGACCCGCCGAAGGGCAGGCTCAGCCAGACCAGCAGGATCAGGCCCAGGCCGAGCAGGCCGACGAGCCGGCTCGGGTTGGAGACAGTGTTCATCCCGACCTCCTTCAGCGCGGCAGGGAAGGATGGCGGAGGTAGCCGAGCATACCGTCGTAGAGGTCGGTCCGGCGGTCCCTGGGCAGGTCGTTCAGGCTGTTCCAGATCGGCGCGCTGCGGGCGCTGACCAGATCGATATCGGCAAACAGCACGGCCTCATCGATGGGCGAGGCTACCTCGCTGAGGGGCCAGCCGTTGGTCCCGGCGATCAGCGAGCAGCCGAGGAAGCGCTCGCCGCGATCGCTGCCGACGCGATTGGCCGCGGCGATAAACACGTTATTGACGTGGGCCGCGGTGATGGTCAGGTACGAGGCCATGCATTTGCCGGTCTCGTCGAACAGCGGCGGCGGGGTCCAGACCCAGTTGTTCAGGCTGCAGATGATATCCGCGCCCTGCTGGCTCAACAGGCGTGGTACTTCGGGAAACCAGATATCCCAGCAGATCAGCAGGCCGATCCGCCCGATGGGTGTGTCGAAAACCGGAAAGCCCAGGTCCCCCGGGGTGAACCAGAGCTTCTCCTCGTTCCATAAATGCGCCTTGCGGTACTTGCCGATAAACCCGTCCGGGCCCACCAGCACCGCGGTGTCGAACAACTGCACCCCGTCACATTCGGCGACGCCGGCCGCCAGGTAAATCCGATGCTCTTGTGCGAAATTTACCCAGGCCTGCACGCTGGGACCTTGCGGTACAGCTTCGGCGTGGAGGAAGGCTTCCTGGCGGTTCTGGAAGCTGTAGCCAGTGTTGGCCAGTTCCGGCAGCACGATCAGGTTGGCGCCGCCGCGCACCGCCTGGCCCGCCAGCGCAAGGCTGCGGTCCAGGTTATACGGGGTGTGGGCAACACCAGCCTGAGGATCGAACTGCACGACGGCAACGCGTACGGGACTGACAGCGGGGCGAGATTCATTCATTTGAGGTGCTCTCATTCTTGTTATTCAACCCGAATGGGTTGATGAACCTATGAGAAGCTATTCAATGAGTGGTGTATGTCGGTGGCCCTCCGGTAAGTCAGTCGGGTATTTCCTAGACCGCCCTGGGAATACTGAACGCCGTTGGTGGGTTGTTGGCGGGTGGTCGCCCGCTGTATTCGGGGTAGTGCTTCAAGCTGAAACCTCCATTGAATATTGCACCGGTGCGTTGGCACAGATGGATCGTGGCATCGAGGGCGCCCCGCAGGCAGGGCTCGGTCCAGCCGGCGTCGACTGAAAAGGATTCGCCGCACAGGTAGAGCCCGGAGCGGGCGGAGTAGTGGCGGTTGTAGTTCATCAGATCGATGGCTTCGTAATAGGTGCCGGGGCGATAGAGCTTGGCGGCTCCCAGGGCATTACGATCACTCATCCAGCGATGCACCGCGGCCTTTTGCGTATCGATATAGGGCGAGATCCGCTGATTGATATTGCTCGCGTGCAGCAGGATCCGATCCAGTTCGCCGACGCATTTTTCCACCAGCTCCTGGTCCGAAAACAGCGCAAGTTTGGTTGCATCGTCCTCCCAGGTGTAACTCAGCAGGATGCAGTCATACGGATAGGTGTCGTTGTAGCTATAGGTGTACATGTCGTGGATCAGGCTGTCGGTGACCAGCGCCTGGGGGATGCCGTGGGGCTCGGTGAAAAAGCTTTTTTTCAGCGGCGCAAACACCTTGCAGCTGGTTTCCCAGTGGGCGGTCTTGTAGGCGCTGCGGATGTGGAACGGCAGCATCCGCTCGTCGAAACCCTTGAGCTCGACGGTGGTTTCGATCAACCAGGACGGCAGGGTGAGAATCACCGAGTCGAAGACCTCGCTGCGCAGCTCGCGGCGTTGCGGATCGTCCCATTGCCAGGCGTAGTCGACGCGAATCTGCTGGTTGGGCAGTTTGCTCAGGCCGTTGACCTGGGCCTGGGTGGCGAACCCGGCACCGCGCTGTCGGCAATGTTCGTAGAAGGACAGGCCACGCCCTTCGACCGGCATGAACAACAGGCATTCGTCCAGGGCGGCGACACCCAGGTAGCGCGGGGCATCGAAGGCCAGGCCGTTGCAGTCGAGCAGCGTGCCGGCCTGCAGATGCGGCGACGGCAGCGGATTGCCGTGCTCATCGACGCGGCCGTGCATCAATTGCAGGCGATGGCTGAAACCAAAGATCGCGGTGCGGATCGGGTACAGGCTGCAGGCGTCATAGAACGCGCCCCAACTGCCGTCGCCGATGCCGATGGCATAGAAGATCGCCGACTCTTCGGCGCTCATGCCGACGCCGCCGAAATTGCCCGGGTCGTCCGCATGCCAGTGGCTGATGGCCGGCAGCGTGACCAGGTTGCGAAACGACAGGCTCTCATAACGCCGGACAATCGCCGCCCAGAGGTCTTCCCAGCCGTCGCTGGCGTAGTGGGCCTCGACCTGGCGGGTCATGCGCTCGGCGAACAGGCGCCATTTTTCGTGGACCTGTTTCAGCAGTTTTCCCGGTGGCGGGGTCTGCCCGTCGCGGTTGTCCCAGATCAGCATCCGCGGGGTTTCCTGCCCCTCCAGCAGGCCCTCGCGGAGGAAAATCCCGGTGCTCCTGACCTGGGCGCTGCCGGGGTTGGCGAAATCCGAAAGGCGCAGGTTGAACTGCTCGGTGTAGTGCGCGAGCACGGAGCGCCCTTGCAGCGGTGCCTCGCCCTCGCGGTTGAAGTACGGCAGGCGCATCGCGCCCATTTCGAAGGGGGTGGAACCGGTGGTGGCGGGCTGGCTTTTGTCGATCACGGTCAGGTGCCGGCCGCCGATGCGCCGGGACTGTTCGAGCAGGGTGATGTCCGTGAAGCCGCAGCGCAGCAGCTCGTGAGCCGCGCTGAGGCCGGTGACGCCGGCGCCGATGATGCAGATCCGGTGGGCGCGGTCCGTGGCGCGGGCGACGCCGCCGGGTTGCTCGACCAACCGGCGGTAGTCGAAGCACAGGTCCGGCGGGTTGGGGAAACGGGCGCGCCAGGCGCGCTGGGGTTCCACCGTCGGTGTAGGGAATGAGGGCTGCTGTTGAGCCAATCCAATAGGCATGTACGACGCTCCTTGTCAGTGGCAATCGGTAGTGATTGCCGGAGCGAGTCTACGAAGGCGAGGGCAGGGCGCTGTGGTAATTAATTATGCAAGGTTGCGCGCCGCTTTCGTTTAGTGTCGAAAACGGCGCACGGGCTTCACGCCGCTTGCTGGAACTGCTGGCGATACTGGTTGGGCGACAGTTCGGTGTGTTGGCGGAACAGTCGGGCAAAGAAGCTGGCATCGTCATAGCCGACTTCATAGCTGATGGTCTTGATGCTTTTACGGGTGCCCGAGAGCAGGCCCTTGGCGGTCTCGATGCGCAAGCGTTGCAGGTAGTGCAACGGCTTGTCGCCGGTGGCGGTCTGGAAGCGGCGCATGAAGTTGCGAATGCTCATGCCGTGTTCCCGGGCGACATCCTCGAAGCGGAACTTGTCGGCGAAATGCTCTTCGAGCCATTGCTGGATCTGCAGGATGATCACGTCCTGGTGCAGCTTCTGGCCGCCGAAGCCGATACGCCCCGGGGCGTAGCTGCGCTGGACTTCATAGAGGATATCGCGGGCCACGGCCTGGGCGACGTTGGCCCCGCAGAAGCGTTCGATCAGGTAGATATAGAGGTCGCAGGCCGAGGTGGTGCCGCCGGCGCAGTAGAGGTTGTCGGCGTCGGTCAGGTGCTTGTCCTGGTTCAGCTGGACATTGGGGTAGCGTTCGCTGAAGGCGTTGAAGAAGCGCCAGTAGGTGGTCGCTTCCTTGCCATCGAGCAGGCCGGCTTCTGCCAGCCAGAACACCCCGGTGGCCTCGCCGCAGAGCACGGCGCCGCGGGCATGCTGCTCGCGCAGCCAGGGCATGACCTGGGGGTAGCGCCGGCAGAGGGTTTCGAAGTCGTCCCAGAACGCCGGCAGGATGATCACATCGGCATTTTCCAGGCCGCCGTCCACCGGCAGGATCACATCGCTGAAGCTGCACACCGGCTTGCCGTCGGGGCTGACCAGGCGGGTCTCGAAGGCCTTGGTGAGTCCATGGCCGAGCTGTTTGCCGTAGCGCAGGCTGGCCAGGTGGAAGAAGTCCTTGGCTTGCATAAGGGTGGAAGCGAATACCCGGTCGATAGCCAGGATGCTGACGCGCCGCAAGGGCGTGGAGAGTGGGTTAGCCATAATTCCATTGTTCTTATTAGCGGATTAGCGGGAAGTTCTTATAGGGGAAAGTGGTCAACAGACGGCTGGATCGTCTTATTTTTTGTCGCATGTGTCCAGTGTTACCCGGCAAAACACTGGCATAGGCTTTACGGGCCAATCCTGGCCTCAGCGTCCTTGCAGGTGCCCCCGATGATTCCCAGAACCCTGTTCAGTTCCGAGCACGAGCTGTTTCGCAGCAGTGTGCGCAAGTTTCTCGAGCAGGAGGCGGCGCCCTTCCATGGGCAGTGGGAAAAACGCGGCTATATCGACCGCGAGTTGTGGAACAAGGCGGGGGCGCAGGGGATGCTCTGTTCTCATCTGCCGGAGGCCTACGGCGGCATGGCGGCGGACTTTCTCTACAGTGCCGTGGTGATCGAGGAAATCAGCCGGCAGGGCTTGAGCGGCATCGGTTTCTCATTGCATTCGGATATTGTCGCGCCTTATATCCTGCATTACGGCAGCGAGGCGCTGAAGCTCAAGTACCTGCCCAAGCTGGTGTCCGGCGAAATGGTCACGGCCATTGCGATGACCGAGCCGGGGGCCGGCTCCGACCTGCAAGGGGTGAAGACCACGGCAGTGCTGGACGGTGACGAGTATGTGCTCAATGGCTCGAAGACCTTTATTACCAACGGCTTTCTCGCCGACCTGGTGATCGTCGTCGCCAAGACCGATCCCCAGGCCGGAGCCAAGGGGATCAGCCTGTTCCTGGTCGAGGCCGATACGCCGGGGTTCGCCAAGGGCAAGCGCCTGGAAAAGGTCGGCATGAAGGCCCAGGACACTTCCGAGCTGTTTTTCCAGGATGTGCGGGTGCCCCGGGAAAATCTGCTGGGGCAGGTCGGAGCGGGTTTTGCCTATTTGATGCAGGAGCTGCCTCAGGAGCGCCTGACGGTGGCGATCGGCGGTTTGGCCTCGGCCGAGGCGGCGTTGCAATGGACGCTGGAGTACACCCGCGAGCGCAAGGCCTTCGGCAAATCCATTGCCGACTTCCAGAACACGCGCTTCAAGCTGGCGGAAATGGCCACCGAGATCCAGATCGGCCGGGTGTTTGTCGACCGCTGCCTGGAGTTGCATCTGCAAGGCCAGCTCGATGTGCCGACGGCGGCGATGGCCAAGTACTGGGGCACCGACCTGCAATGCAAGGTGCTCGACGAGTGCGTGCAGTTGCATGGCGGCTACGGGTTCATGTGGGAATACCCGGTGGCCCGGGCCTGGGCGGATGCACGGGTGCAGCGCATCTATGCCGGGACCAACGAGATCATGAAGGAGATCATTGCCCGGTCGCTTTGACAGGCACGCCTCAATCTCACTGTAGGAGCGAGCTTGCTCGCGATGGCCGTCAACGATGACGCGGGAAACCTGATACCCCGCGGTGTTCCGACTACCATCGCGAGCAAGCTCGCTCCTACACCGGTAGGCTTACGGCGCCGGGTTCGGATGATCCTTGTGGATCGCCTCGATCCCCGCCAGCACTTCCTCCGACAGCTTCAGGTCGGCGCTGGCAATGTTGCTGTCCAACTGCTCCAGCGTCGTCGCGCCAATGATGTTGCTGGTGACGAACGGTTGCTGGGTGACAAATGCCAGGGCCATCTGCGCCGGGTCCAGGCCGTGTTCACGGGCCAGGGCGACATAACGGCTGCACGCCGCTTCCGATTGCGGGTTGAAATAACGGCTGAAGCGGCTGTACAGGCTCAGGCGTGCCTTGTCCGGCCGGGCGCCGCCTTCATACTTGCCCGAGAGGAAACCGAAGGCCATCGGCGAGTACGCCAGCAGGCCGCACTGTTCGCGCAGGGCGACTTCCGCCAGGCCTACTTCGAAGCTGCGGTTGAGCAGGTTGTAGGGGTTCTGGATCGACACCGCCCGCGGCCAGCCGCGGCGCTCGGCCTCGAGCAGGAATTTCATGGTGCCCCACGGGGTTTCGTTGGACAGGCCGATATGGCGGATCTTGCCGGCCTTGACCTGTTCGTCCAGCGCTTCGAGGATCTCCTCGATCGGCGTGAAGTCTTCGTCGGCCTTGTGCTTGTAGCCCAGTTGGCCGAAGAAATTGGTGCTGCGTTCCGGCCAGTGCAACTGGTAGAGATCGATCCAGTCGGTCTGCAGGCGCTTGAGGCTGGCGTCCAGGGCTTCGACGATATGCTGGCGGTTGTGCTTGAGCTGGCCGTCGCGGATATAGCCGATGCCGTTGCCGGGTCCGGCGATCTTGCTCGCCAGGATCCAGTCGGCACGGTCGCCGCGCTGCTTGAACCAGTTGCCGATCATGCGCTCGGTGCTGGCGTAGGTTTCGGCCTTGGGCGGCACCGGGTACATCTCGGCGGTGTCGATGAAATTGATCCCGGCACCTTTCGCCCGTTCGATCTGGGCAAAGGCTTGATCCTGGGTGTTCTGCTCGCCCCAGGTCATGGTCCCCAGGCAAATTGCGCTCACGTTCAGATCGGTCCGGCCTAGCTGACGGTATTCCATTGGCTGCTCCTGTGGGGAAACGATCATAAAAGCAGGTTGAAATTTTTTTCGCAATCTGCATAATTACGCACCTCTTTATGCAGTGGAAGTGATGCGCCGCCGCCAAAGAATCTTGCCGTTGAACGGACGCGCCGACCCGAGCCCCCGAAAGCGTCTGTATCCGGCTGCCTTTGACCTTGTCAAAGTACGCACTATTCAGTAAGATCCGCCGTCTTATTTACAGGCGGCCCCTGAGGCTATAAAGAATGAAAACTTTTACTGCTAAACCGGAAACAGTTAAGCGCGACTGGTTTATCGTCGACGCTGCTGGTCAGACCCTGGGTCGTCTGGCCACCGAAATCGCGAGCCGCCTGCGTGGCAAGCACAAAGCCGAATACACTCCGCACGTCGACACCGGTGACTACATCGTTGTGATCAATGCCGAGCAGATTCGTGTAACCGGTGCTAAAACCACCGACAAAATGTACTACTCCCACTCCGGTTTCCCGGGCGGCATCAAGTCGATCAACTTCGAAAAGCTGATCGCTAAAGCCCCTGAGCGCGTGATCGAGACCGCGGTCAAAGGCATGCTGCCTAAGAACCCGCTGGGTCGCGACATGTACCGTAAGCTGAAAGTCTATGCGGGCGCTGTTCACCCTCATACTGCTCAGCAGCCCCAAGAACTGAAGATTTAACGGAATAGTTCATTATGTCGGCGACTCAAAATTACGGCACTGGCCGTCGCAAGACCGCAACCGCACGCGTTTTCCTGCGTCCGGGTACTGGTAACATCTCCATCAACAACCGCACCCTGGACACGTTCTTCGGTCGCGAAACTGCCCGCATGGTAGTTCGCCAGCCGTTGGAACTGACTGAGACTACCGAGAAATTCGATATCTACGTCACTGTCATCGGTGGTGGTGTAAGTGGTCAAGCTGGCGCAATCCGCCACGGTATCACTCGCGCTCTGATGGATTACGACGAGACTCTGCGCGGTGCTCTGCGCAAAGCCGGCTTCGTAACCCGCGATGCTCGTGAAGTTGAACGTAAGAAAGTGGGTCTGCGTAAAGCGCGTAAGCGTCCGCAGTACTCGAAGCGTTAATTCGGTCCCGTACCGGCTCTACGTTTCAGCATACGTTCTACAAAAAGCCCGGTTTCCTCGCGAAACCGGGTTTTTTTATGGGCGAAATATTTTCCTGTGACAACTTGCCACATCCGTAGAGCCCCTATACTACAAGGCTTGGGGCAGGGTGGGGCTGGTAATTACCTTGTCATACGTGTGGCTTTTCATTACCATTCGGCAAAATTTATAAGTACAAAAATTCACTTAGTAGACGCCTGATTTAACAGGCCACAAAGCTGATGGGAGAGGACTGAATGAGTAGCAATGACGGCGTGAATGCAGGCCGGCGTCGCTTCCTCGTAGCAGCCACATCCGTGGTAGGAGCTGCAGGAGCGGTGGGGGCTGCGGTCCCGTTCGTGGGGTCATGGTTTCCCAGTGCCAAGGCGAAAGCTGCGGGGGCGCCCGTGAAGGTGAATATCAGCAAGATCGAGCGTGGGCAGCAGATGATTGCTGAGTGGCGAGGTCAACCGGTCTTTATCGTCCATCGTACCCCCGAGATTCTGGGTAATCTGGCCAAGATCGAGGATCGCTTGTCCGACCCCGAGTCCAAGGCTTCTACACAACCCACCTATGTCGACCCCAAGAACCGCGCGATCAAGCCAGAGCTACTGCTGTTGATCGGTATCTGCACCCATCTGGGGTGCTCACCCACCTTCCGTCCGGAAGTGGCGCCCGCCGATCTGGGCGCCGACTGGGTCGGTGGCTATTTCTGCCCTTGCCATGGTTCTCACTACGATCTGGCTGGCCGAGTCTACAAGTCGCAACCCGCGCCTTTGAACCTGCCAGTTCCGCCGCATTCCTATGAGTCCGACACGATTGTTGTGATTGGCGTCGATATGGAGAAAGCGTGATGAGCAAGTTCATGGATTGGGTCGATGCGCGCTTTCCCGCCACCAAGATGTGGGAAGACCATCTCAGCAAGTATTACGCTCCGAAGAACTTCAACTTTTTCTACTTTTTTGGCTCCCTGGCCCTGCTGGTGCTGGTCAATCAGATCGTCACCGGTGTCTGGCTGACCATGAGCTACACCCCTTCGGCGGAAGAAGCCTTCGCCTCCGTCGAATACATCATGCGCGACGTCGAGTACGGCTCGATCCTGCGCCTGCTGCACTCCACCGGCGCTTCGGCGTTCTTTATCGTGGTCTACCTGCACATGTTCCGTGGCCTGCTCTACGGTTCGTACCAGAAGCCCCGTGAGCTGGTGTGGCTATTCGGCATGCTGATCTACCTGGCGCTGATGGCCGAGGCGTTCATGGGCTACCTGCTGCCGTGGGGGCAGATGTCCTACTGGGGGGCCCAGGTGATCATCTCGCTGTTTGGTGCGATCCCGGTCATCGGCAACGACCTGACCCAGTGGATTCGTGGTGATTACCTGATTTCCGGGATCACCCTGAACCGCTTCTTCGCCCTGCACGTGGTGGCCCTGCCGATCGTCATCCTCGGCCTGGTGGTGCTGCACGTACTGGCGCTGCACGAGGTCGGTTCGAACAACCCGGATGGCGTCGACATCAAGAAGCACAAGGACGAGAACGGCGTACCGCTGGACGGCATTGCCTTCCACCCGTACTACACCGTGAAGGATATCGTCGGCGTGGTGGTGTTCCTGTTCATCTTCTGCTCCATCGTGTTCTTCTTCCCGGAAATGGGCGGCTATTTCCTCGAAAAACCCAACTTCGAAGTGGCCAACGCCTTCAAGACCCCCGAGCACATTGCCCCGGTCTGGTACTTCACGCCGTTCTACGCGATCCTGCGGGCGGTTCCGGACAAACTCATGGGCGTCATGGCCATGGGCGCGTCGATCGCCGTGCTGTTCGTCCTGCCGTGGCTGGACCGCAGTCCCGTGAAGTCGATGCGCTACAAGGGGTGGCTGAGCAAGATCTGGTTGTGGGTGTTCTGCATCGCCTTCGTCACCCTCGGCTGGCTGGGTGTGATGCCGCCGACGCCGGAGCGCACGCTGCTGTCGCGGATCTGCACGGTCCTGTACTTCGCCTACTTCATTCTGATGCCGTTCTATACCCGGCTCGAGAAGACCAAACCGGTACCGGAAAGGGTGACTGGCTGATGAAAAAATTATTTGCAGTCTTGATGCTTGTGGCCCTGCCACTCCTGTCTTTCGCTGACGAGCATGGTCCTGATCTTGAAAAAGTCGCCATCGATGTTTCCGACAAGGCGGCCATGCAGGATGGTGCACGGACCTTTGCCAACTATTGCATGGGTTGCCACAGCGCCAAGTTCCAGCGCTATGAACGTGTCGCCGATGACCTGGGGATTCCCCATGACCTGATGCTCAAGAACCTGGTGTTCACTGGTGCCAAGATCGGCGACCACATGACCATCGGCATGCAGCCGGCCGACGCCAAGGCCTGGTTCGGCGCGGCACCGCCCGACCTGACCCTGGTGGCCCGCGTACGCGGCACCGACTGGCTCTATGGCTACCTGCGATCCTTCTACGAAGACCCTGCGCGTCCCTGGGGCGTGAACAACAAGGTCTTCCCGAACGTCGGCATGCCCAATGTGCTGGTGGGCCTGCAGGGGCGTCAGGTCGTCGGTTGCAAGCAGGTTCAAATCGTCGAGGAGGGCAAGAAGCAGTATGATCCGCTGACCGGTACGCCTTTGACCCATGAAGCGTGCGACCAGTTGACCATCGTGCCGAAAACCGGTGCCTTGAACGAAGAGCAATTCGATGAGAAGGTCAAGAATCTGGTGACCTTCCTGGCCTACTCGGCCAACCCGGTGAAGCTGGAGCATCAGCGTATCGGTACCTACGTTTTGCTGTACCTGGCCTTCTTCTTCGTGTTCGCTTATCTGCTCAAGCGCGAATACTGGAAGGATGTGCATTGATAACGTTGTAACATAGCTGTCAATCGTGCGCGCCCAAGGGTGCCTCTGAAGATGTAGCCAGCAAGGACGGGCGGGGTGAGCCGGCAACGGTTTCACCCTCGCTCTGTTTTGGGGCTGCGGGAGGCTTGTCTTGGGCGCGCTCGTTTTTCCGTTTTCAATAATTTCAACAAGCGAGGAGGACCGCCATGGGCGTGACCAACCGGTTGGCCTGTTACTCCGACCCCGCCGACCACTATTCCCACCGGGTGCGCATCGTGCTCGCGGAGAAGGGTGTCAGCGCCGAGATCATTACCGTGGAAGCGGGGCGTCAACCGCCGAAGCTGATCGAGGTGAACCCTTACGGCAGCCTGCCCACCCTGGTCGATCGTGACCTGGCGTTGTGGGAGTCGACCGTGGTGATGGAATACCTGGATGAGCGTTATCCGCATCCACCGCTGCTGCCGGTTTATCCCGTGGCACGGGCCAACAGCCGTTTGCTGATCCATCGCATTCAGCGCGACTGGTGTGCGTTGGTGGATGTGATTCTGGATTCGCGCAGCAAGGAGCCGGCGCGGGTGCAGGCGCGTAAGGAATTGCGCGAGAGCCTGACAGGGGCATCGCCGTTGTTTGCCGACAAGCCATTTTTCCTGAGTAATGAGCAAAGTCTGGTGGACTGCTGTCTATTACCGATACTCTGGCGTCTGCCGATTATGGGTATTGAATTGCCGCGGCCCGCAAAGCCGTTGCTCGATTATATGGAGCGCCAGTTTGCGCGTGAGGCTTTCCAGGCAAGCTTGTCTGGTGTCGAACGCGATATGCGCTAAGGAGCTGTTTTATGAACTCCAGTCGCCCTTATTTGGTTCGTGCTCTGTACGAATGGATAGTGGATAACGATTGTACGCCGCACATACTGGTCAATTCCGAGTATCCCTCGGTCCAGGTGCCGCAAGGTTTTGCCAGCGACGGGCAAATCGTCTTGAACGTTTCGCCCAGCGCGGTGCGTCACTTGCACATGGACAACGAGGCGGTCAGCTTCGAGGGGCGTTTCGGTGGTGTACCGCACACGCTTTTCGTGCCAATCAGCGCCATTCTCGGGATCTACGCCCGGGAGAACGGCCAGGGCATGGTGTTCGAGCTGGAAGCGCCCCTGGAGGGCGACGATGGGGTCGAGCCGGATGATGACGGTCCGCCGCCAGGTTCCGAGCCGCCGCGTCCTAGCGGTCGGCCAAGCTTGAAGGTCGTGAAGTAATAAAAAAGGCGCCTACATTCGAGGCGCCTTTTTTACATCTGTATTTCGGCTGGTTGCGAGCTGTTCGTATGGGGGGCGCAAGGCTCAGCGGCCTCTTCGCGGGCAAGCCCTGCTCCTACAGTATCGTGTCGTACATAAGATCAGTGAACAATGACGCACTGTAGGAGCAGGGCTTGCCCGCGAAGGTCTCGGATCAGTCGATGTACTCGAACAGCTTGACGATCTTCTGTACGCCGCCGACGCTCTGCACCAGGTTGGTGGCGCGGGCGCCTTCGTCCTGGGTCACCAGGCCCAGCAGGTAGACGATGCCGTTCTCGGTGACGACCTTGATGCGCGAACCGGGAATGCTGTTATCGGTCAGCATCTGGGTCTTGATCTTGGTGGTCAGCCAGTTGTCGCTGCTGCGGGCCAGCAGCGAGGACGGTTCGATGATCTGCAGCTCGTTGTTGACCTTCTTCACTCGTTGAACCGCGGCGGCGGCCTGTTCGGCCTTGGCCTTGAGGTCTTCGCGTGGGGTCTGGCCGGCCAGCAGGACAATGCCGTTATAGCTGGTGACGACAATGTGCGAGCCGTTATCCAGGGCGGGATCGGCCTTGGCGACGTTGACCGCGACCTTGGTCTCGATCAGCGAATCATCGATCTTGCTGCCCAGGGTGCGGGTTCCGCGATCGTCGTTGATCGGCTCGTCGCGGGTGGCGGTCAGTACCGAACTGCAGCCGCTGATGCCCAGGCACAGGGTCAAGGCCAGCAGGCTAAGGCGATTGATGGTCATTCTTCACTCCCGAACAATTGGCTGTCGATCAGATCGCAGAGGCAATGGATCGCCAGCAGGTGGACTTCCTGAATACGTGCGGTGACGTTGGCCGGGACGCGAATCTCGACATCCTCGGGCAGCAGCAGGGAGGCCATGCCGCCGCCGTCGCGTCCCGTCAAGGCTACGACAACCATTTCGCGATCATGTGCGGCCTGGATGGCCTGAATAATGTTGGCGGAGTTGCCGCTGGTGGAAATCGCCAGCAGCACGTCGCCCGGTTGGCCCAGTGCGCGGATCTGCTTGGAGAAGATTTCGTTGTAGCTGTAGTCATTGGCGATCGAGGTGAGGGTCGAGCTGTCGGTGGTCAGGGCAATGGCCGGCAGGCTCGGTCGCTCGCGCTCGAAGCGGTTGAGCAGTTCCGAGGAAAAGTGCTGGGCATCGCCGGCGGAGCCGCCGTTGCCGCAGGAGAGCATTTTGCCTTCGTTGAGCAGGGCATTGACCATGACCTGGCTGGCTTGCTCGATGTGAGGTGCAAGAACGTCCATCGCCTGTTGCTTGGTGTCGATACTGGCCTGGAAAAGCTGGCGAATTCGGGATTGCATGTCCATCTACGTAACCTTAAGTAGGGCGGCTGGTCGAGCGCGGACCGGGTTTTCCCGGTAGCTGCCCGGCACAAGAATGTGCAGCCCGCAAAGCAAAGAGCAAAATCGGTGGGTGAAAAGAGTAACCGGGCCGACAGCCTGGATCAGCTGTCGAAGGCATTCCGTAGCCAGTTCAACTGGGGTGTCGCCTCGACCGGGCCGTCTATGGCCACCACGTCAAAGCGGCAAGGGCAATGGGCCCAGCGTGACTCGCGTTGCAGGAAATACTGCGCGGCGAATATTACCTTCTTGCGCTTGCGGGCATCGATGCTGCCCAGTGCGCCACCCCATTGGGTGTTTTTCCTGTAACGAACTTCGACGAATACTACTGTATCGCCGTCGAGCATGACCAGATCAAGCTCGCCCCGTTTGCATGTCCAGTTCTGCGCCAGCAGGCGCAGCCCCTGTTGTTCAAGGTGCCGCAGCGCCAGGAGCTCGGCATCCCTGCCGTGTTCCAGGTGGGCGGCGGGTGCCATCAGTGCGGCGTATCCGGCAGGCGCTGGACCTGACCGCTGACGAACTGGGCCCAGGGCAGCTGGCGTTCGACCCGTTGTCCCGGATCCATGCTCAGGCTGCCGGAGAGACCTTCGATACGGCTGTCGGGCAGGGCCTTGAGTTGACCCAGGCGTGGTGCCAGGCGATAGGCGTCGACACCCATGGCATACAAGCGACCGAGGGCGCCGTTGGCTTGTGGCCATTGCGCGGTGACCTGTTTGCGCAGCGGGTCGTTGGCGTCCAGCAGCCAAGGGGTTTCGCAGAAACGAACGCCGTTCATGTCGTTGTACTGGTTCTGGTCGCCGGTGGCGCTGAACACGTGGGAGGTCGCATACACCGGTACATCACCGGCGTACTGGAAGTTCAGGGTCGGTTTGATCTGCTGCGCCTGTTGCGGTGTCGCGGCGAGGAAGATGAACTCGATGTCCTGGCGACGCGACGGTTGGGCGGCGACCTGGCCGCCTACCGTGCTTTGCAGGCTCTTGGCGCGGCCTTCGCTCTGGCGCAGCTGGAACAGATCGGCGATCTGCTGGGCCAGGGCGACTGGTTGATCGACACGTTCGATACCGACCACGGTGCCGCCGTTGGCTTCCCAATCCTGGCGGAAGGCCTTGAGCACGCGATCACCCCATTCGCCTTTCGGCACCATGGCGGCGGCACGGTGCAGGCCGTCGGCGCGGGCGCGACGGGACACTTCGCGGGCTTCGTCTTCGGCGGCGAGGCCGAACTGGAACAACTGCGCCGGGTTCTGCGCGCTTTCGCTGTAGTTCAGCGCCAGGGTGGTGATCGGCAATTGCGCACGGGCGCTGAGCTGCTTGACCAGCGGCTTCTCCAGCGGACCGATCACCAACTGCACGCCGGAGGCCTGGGCCTTGCGATAGAAGTCGTCGAGGGAGGTGAGGCGCGAGCTGTCGTAGAACTCGATGACCGGCGGCTTCTGGCCGGCCTGCTGGGCCTGGTAGTGAGCGGCCATGAAGCCTTCACGCAGGGCCTTGCCGACCGAGGCCAGCGGGCCGTCCTGCGGCAGCAGCAGGGCGATCTTGCTCAGCGGCTGGCTGGCCAGTTCCTTGAGTTTCACCAGGGGCAGCGGCAATTGCACGGCGGCCGGGTGCTTGGGGTTCTGCGCGCGCCAGGTATCGATGGCCGCCTGTTGCTGTTCCAGGGTACCGGACGATTTCACCGCCAGCGCCAGGCTCAACCAGCCGCTGAGATCGTCGTTGCCCGTGGGTTGCAGCTGGTCGGTCGGCAGGGCCGCGATCAGTGCCCAGATGGCTTCGTGATTGCTTTTCGCCGCATCGCCGCTGAGCAGCGGGGCGATGAAGATGCGCTCGCGAGCGGCGGCCAGGGTCTGGCCGTCGGCTTCAAGGGCGCGGGCGCGCACGGTCTGGGTGCGAATCTGCTGGTCCACCGGCAGCTCGCTGAGGCGCTCCAGGCTCGGGTGGCTCAAGGCGGTCAGCGCCGCCTTGGGCTGGTTGCGGGTCATCGCCAGTTCGGCCGCCAGGGTACTGGCGTACACCTGCTGTGCCGGCTTGAGGGTATCCAGCGGTACCTGCGCAAGAATCTGCGAGGCGCGGCCGCTGTCTTTCTGGCGATAGGCCAGGTCGGCAGCGGTCAGGCGCAGCAGGGCGGCTTGTTCCGGCGTCTTGCTGGAAGCCGCCTGCTCGAGCAGTTGCTCGATGCTGGCATTCGGGGTCCGTGGGAGTTCGCCAAGGCTGGAAGAGGGCGAGCTGGCGCAAGCCGCCAGCAAGGCAGCGAGGCAGAGGGCAGAGAACAGCCGCAGGCAAGCGATCATGTAGTGTTCCTGATACTCGATCATATGAGCGTGGAATTGTACCCAAGCACTGGCCGGGGCGCGATGTTACTGGCGTGAAACGGTCAAATTAGGTCGTACAAAGCGTGTCACGGCGCTCGAATCGCTCGCCTTTTGGGCCCGCGCTCGCCGTTGTGAAGCATATCGGCAGGGCGGCTACGCGCTACAATGGCGTTTTCGTTCTTCTCGAGGTATGCGCTTTGACTGCTCCAGGTGCTTTGAATTCCGCTGTCGGCTCGCTTTATGTGGTGGCGACGCCCATTGGCAACCTGGATGACATCAGTGCGCGGGCCATGAAGGTGTTGCGCGACGTGTCGCTGATTGCCGCGGAAGACACCCGCCACTCCCTCAGATTATTGCAGCACTTCGGAATTACGACACCGCTTGCGGCCTGTCACGAGCACAACGAACGTGACGAAGGCAGCCGTTTCATCGCCAAGTTGCTGGCGGGCGAGGACGTGGCGCTGATCTCCGATGCGGGCACGCCGTTGATCTCCGATCCCGGTTATCACCTGGTGCGTCAGGCGCGGGCGGCAGGTATCAGTGTAGTGCCGGTTCCCGGCGCTTGCGCATTGATCGCCGCGCTCTCGGCGGCGGGGCTGCCGTCCGATCGGTTCATTTTCGAAGGTTTCCTGCCGGCCAAGGCGGTGGGGCGTCGGGCTCGCCTGGAGCTGCTCAAGGAAGAGCCGCGCACGCTGATCTTCTATGAGGCACCGCATCGGATCCTTGAATGCCTGCAGGACATGGAGACGGTTTTCGGCGCCGAGCGCCCGGCACTGCTGGCCCGTGAACTGACCAAGACCTTCGAAACCCTCAAGGGCTTGCCGCTGAGCGAGCTACGCGGATTTGTCGAAGCGGACGCCAATCAGCAGCGTGGCGAGTGCGTGGTGCTGGTCGCCGGCTGGACGGCAGCGGAAAACGACGACGCAGTCGGCAGCGAGGCGATGCGCGTCCTCGACCTGTTGCTCGAGGAAATGCCGCTCAAGCGCGCCGCGGCCCTGGCGGCGGAAATCACCGGGGTGCGCAAGAACCTGCTGTATCAGGTGGCGCTGGATCGGCAGAAAAATGCCTGACTGATTTTGCTGTGGGTTGGATCCGATCCAGGTGTGGGATCCGGCCTGGCGGTGTTTGCCGGGACAGCACCCTGTGGCGAAACGCCTTTAATGCTTGTCCTTCAGGGCATGTGCCGGTAACCTTCGCGGCGGAGAGTCGATTGGACAGTCGCTGCCCCCTATGAAAATTAGGGGGGGGAGGAAAGTCCGGGCTCCATAGGGCGGAGTGCCAGGTAATGCCTGGGAGGCGTGAGCCTACGGAAAGTGCCACAGAAAATAACCGCCTAAGCGCTTCGGCGCCGGTAAGGGTGAAAAGGTGCGGTAAGAGCGCACCGCACGGCTGGCAACAGTTCGTGGCTAGGTAAACCCCACTCGGAGCAAGACCAAATAGGGTTCCAAGGCGTGGCCCGCGCTGGAACCGGGTAGGTTGCTAAAGATGTCCAGTGATGGCCATCGTAGAGGAATGACTGTCCTCGACAGAACCCGGCTTACAGATCGACTCTCCACCTCTTTCCCTCCCTGCACGCAATCGCTGGCAGAAGCGCATTTGTAATACCGAAAAAATCTTACTCTTCACAAATCACTTTAACTTCCGCGCTCAAATTTCTCAGCGCGTTGAAGTTCGTCTCCGGAAACACTCTCCCGATTGTCGAATAACCTCCTTTTATGCTCCTAAATCTCCGATCTGTAAGGCTTTTCCTTAAGACCGCGCCTTGACGGTGTGGTGGGCGCATTCCTATAGTGTGCGCAAGTGGAGGAAAGTGGCATGAAGTGGGTTTTTTTGACGTAAAACGCTAATATTTGGAGAAACGCAGCTGTGTTTCGCGGAGCCAACGCTATCAGTCTCGATGCAAAGGGCCGTCTCGCTATGCCGAGCCGGTACCGTGACGAGCTCGTTTCGCGTAGTTCCGGCCAACTGATCGTGACCATTGATGCCGTGGACCCCTGTTTGTGTGTGTACCCGCTCGACGAGTGGGAGCTGATTGAAACCAAGCTGCGTGCGTTGCCGTCGTTGCGGGAAGAGAACCGCCGGCTGCAGCGTTTGCTGATTGGTAATGCCGTCGACCTCGAGCTCGACGGCAGCGGCCGTTTCCTGGTGCCGCCGCGCCTGCGTGAGTACGCGAAGCTGGACAAGCACGCGATGCTGGTAGGCCAACTGAACAAGTTTCAACTGTGGGACGAGGACGCCTGGAACGCTGTATCGGCAGCGGACCTGGCGGCCATTCAACAACCGGGCGCGATGCCTGATGAACTGCGTGATCTGATCCTGTGACTATTGATAGCGGCTTTAACCACATCACCGTACTGCTTGACGAAGCCGTCGAGGCTCTCGCCGTACGCCCTGATGGCTGCTATCTGGATGGCACCTTCGGCCGTGGCGGGCATAGTCGGCTGATCCTCAGCAAGCTCGGGCCAGGTGGCCGACTCCTCGGATTCGACAAGGATCCTCAGGCGATTGCCACCGGGCAAGCGCTAGCGGCCGAAGACGGCCGCTTTGTCGTTGTGCAGCGCAGCTTTGCCGAGCTCGGTTCGGAAATCGTCGAGCGCGACATGGCCGGCAAGGTCAACGGCATCCTGCTGGACCTTGGCGTGTCTTCGCCGCAGCTCGACGACCCGGAGCGTGGCTTCAGTTTCATGAACGACGGTCCGCTGGATATGCGCATGGACCCGTCCCGTGGCATCAGTGCGGCTGAGTTCATCGCCACCGCACCGGCTGAAGAAATTGCCCGGGTGTTCAAGGAATACGGCGAAGAACGTTTCTCCGGCCGTATGGCCCGCGCCGTGGTCGAGCGTCGTGTGATCAAACCCTTCGAGCGCACCGCCGACCTGGCCGAAGTGCTGAAGGTGGCCAACCCGGCCTGGGAAAAGGGCAAGAATCCGGCGACCCGCGCGTTCCAGGGCCTGCGCATCCACGTCAACAACGAACTGGGCGACCTGGAAACCGGCCTCGAAGCGGCGCTCGACGCCCTGGAAGTCGGTGGTCGCCTGGTGGTCATCAGCTTCCACTCGCTGGAAGACCGTATCGTCAAACTGTTCATGCGCCGCCTGGTCAAGGGCGAAAGCGACAACCTGCCGCGTAACCTGCCGGTCCGCCACCAGGCTTTCGAGCCGCGGATCAAAGTGCATGGCAAGGCCCGGTTCGCCTCCGAAGCCGAGCTCAAGGCCAACCCGCGTGCGCGCAGCGCCGTCATGCGTGTCGCGGAGAAGTTGCGGTGAGCAAGCTCTACGCCAAGCCACTTCCCGGCGGAAGCTTTTTCATGTTCCTGCTGTTTGTCGCCGTGCTGGTTTCCGCCATCGGCGTGGCCTACAGCGCGCACTGGAACCGTCAACTGCTCAACTCGCTGTACAACGAGCTGAGCGTGCGTGACAAGGCCCAGGCCGAATGGGGTCGCCTGATTCTCGAGCAGAGCACCTGGACCGCCCACAGCCGGATCGAAACCCTGGCCACCGAACAACTGAAGATGCGCATCCCCAGCCCATCCGAAGTCAGGATGGTGGCGCCATGATGAAACTCGAAGGCGCGCTCTATCCCTGGCGCTTCCGCGTGGTCCTCGGCGCACTGGCGATCATGGTCGGCTATATCAGCTGGAAGATCGTCGACCTGCAGGTGATCGACCGGGCGTTCCTGATCGGCCAGGGCGATGCGCGCAGCATGCGGCATATCCCGATTCCGGCGCACCGTGGCCTGATCACCGATCGCAATGGCGAGCCCCTGGCCGTCAGTACCCCGGTGACCACGCTGTGGGCCAACGCCAAGGAAATGCAACTGGCCAAGGATCGCTGGCCG
This sequence comes from Pseudomonas sp. MWU13-2862, assembly GCF_023242495.1. Classification (NCBI taxonomy): domain Bacteria; kingdom Pseudomonadati; phylum Pseudomonadota; class Gammaproteobacteria; order Pseudomonadales; family Pseudomonadaceae; genus Pseudomonas; species Pseudomonas sp. MWU13-2862. The sequence goes on from NZ_JALMEZ010000006.1 coordinate 310,421, forward strand.
GCGTTGGCGATGGCGCTCGGGCAGGACCCGAAGCTGCTGACCGAACGCCTGGAACAGCAGGCCAATAAAGAATTCATCTACCTGGTCCGTGGCCTGACCCCGGAGCAGGGCCAGTCCGTGCTCGACCTCAAGGTTCCCGGCGTCTACGGCATCGAGGAGTTCCGGCGGTTCTACCCGGCCGGTGAAGTGGCGGCCCATATGGTCGGCTTTACCGACATCGACGACCACGGTCGCGAAGGGGTGGAGCTGGCCTACGACGAGTGGCTGGCCGGGGTACCCGGCAAGCGACAGGTGATCAAGGACCGGCGCGGCCGGCTGATCAAGGATGTCCAAGTCACCAAAAACGCCAAGGCCGGCAAGCCCTTGGCGTTGTCCATTGACCTGCGCCTGCAATACCTGGCCAACCGCGAGTTGCGCAACGCCCTGGTGGAAAACGGCGCCAAGGCCGGCAGCCTGGTGATCATGGACGTGAAGACCGGCGAGATCCTCGCCATGGTCAACCAGCCGACCTACAACCCCAACAACCGGCGCAACCTGCAACCGGCGATGATGCGCAACCGCGCGATGATCGACGTGTTCGAGCCGGGTTCGACCATGAAGCCGATCTCCATGAGCGCGGCCCTGGAAACCGGCCGCTGGAAGCCCAGCGATACGGTCGAGGTCTACCCCGGTACCCTGCAGTTGGGCAAGTACACCATTCGTGACGTGTCCAAGACCGAAGGCCCGGTACTCGACCTGACCGGCATCCTGATCAACTCCAGTAACGTCGGCATGAGCAAGGTCGCCTTCGATATCGGCGGCGAAGCGATTTTCCGCGTGATGCAGAAAGTCGGCCTGGGCCAGGACACCGGCCTCGGCTTCCCCGGCGAGCGGGTCGGCAACCTGCCGAACTACCGCGAGTGGCGCAAGGCCGAGACCGCGACCCTGTCCTACGGCTACGGCCTGTCGGTGACCGCGATCCAGCTGGTGCACGCCTTCTCGGCCCTGGCCAACAACGGCAAGATCGTGCCGCTGACCTTGATCAAGACCGACAAGGCTCCCGAGGGTACCCAGGTTATCCCGGAAAATGTCGCCAAGACCATGCAAGGTATGTTGCAACAAGTGATCGAGGCGCCGCGAGGTGTCTGGCGCGCGAAAGTGCCGGCCTATCACGTGGCGGGCAAGTCCGGTACGGCGCGCAAGACCTCGGTCGGCACCAAGGGTTATGAAGAAAACGCCTACCGCTCGCTGTTCGCCGGTTTCGGCCCGATGAGCGATCCGCGCTACGCCATCGTGGTGGTGATCGACGAACCGAGCAAGGCCGGTTACTTCGGTGGCCTGGTCTCGGCACCGGTCTTCAGCAAAGTCATGTCCGGCACCCTGCGCCTGATGAACGTCATCCCCGACGACTTGCCGACAACGCCCCAACAGCAGGCCGTTGTCGCGCCTGCCCCGGTAAAAGGAGGGCGTGGTTAATGTCCCTGAGCTTGAACAAGATTTTTGCCCACGCCGGTCGCGATCTGCTGATTCGCGAATTGGCCCTCGACAGCCGTAAAGTCCGCGCCGGCGACCTGTTCCTGGCGATACCGGGCGGCAAGGTCGACGGTCGCAACCATATTGCCGACGCCTTGCAGCGTGGCGCGGCGGCGGTGGCCTATGAAGTCGAAGGCGCCACCGTGCTGCCGATCACCGATGTGCCGCTGATCCCGGTCAAGGGCCTGGCGGCGCAACTGTCCGATATCGCCGGGCGTTTCTACGGTGATCCGAGTCGCCACCTGAACCTGGTGGGCGTGACCGGAACCAACGGCAAGACCAGTGTCAGCCAGTTGATTGCCCAGGCCCTCGATTTGCTGGGCCAGCATTGCGGCATTCTTGGCACCCTGGGTACGGGCTTTTACGGCGCTCTGCAGAGCGGCATGCTGACGACGCCGGACCCGATTGCCGTGCAGGCGAGCCTGGCCGACTTGAAGAAAGCCGGGGCCAAGGCCGTGGCCATGGAAGTGTCTTCCCACGGCTTGCATCAGGGCCGGGTGACCGCGCTGGCATTCGATGTGGCCGTGCTGACCAACCTGTCCCGCGATCACCTGGATTATCACGGCACCATGCAAGCCTATGGTGCGGCCAAGGCCAAGTTGTTCGGCTGGGCCGACCTGAGCTGCCGGGTCATCAATATCGACGATGAGTTCGGTCGCCAGTTGGCGGCGGAAAAGCATGAGTCGCGTTTGCTGACCTATAGCCAGGAAGACCCGAGCGCCTACCTCTATTGTCGCGATGCGCAATTCAGCGACGAAGGCGTGCGCGCCACGTTGGTGACGCCGCAAGGCGAGCATCACTTGCGCGGTGCGCTGCTCGGACGCTTCAACCTGAGCAATCTGCTGGCGGCGGTCGGTGCCTTGCTGGGCCTGGATTACCCGCTGGACGAGATCCTGCGCGTACTGCCGCAGCTCGAAGGTCCGGCCGGTCGTATGCAGCGCCTGGGCGGTGGTGCCCGGCCACTGGTGGTGGTCGACTACGCCCACACCCCGGATGCCCTGGAAAAAGTCCTGCTGGCCCTGCGTCCTCACGCCAAGGGTCAATTGCTCTGCCTGTTCGGCTGCGGTGGCGACCGTGATCGCGGCAAGCGCCCGCTGATGGCCGAAGTGGTCGAGCGTCTGGCCGATGTGGCGCTGGTCACCGATGACAACCCACGTACTGAAGACCCTTCGCGGATCTTCGACGATATCCGTGCCGGCTTCGTGGCCACGGACAAGGTCCGTTTTGTCGCCGGTCGCGGTCTGGCCATCGCCGAACTGATTGCCGGCGCCTCGGCCGACGATGTGATTGTCCTGGCCGGTAAAGGTCATGAGGACTATCAGGAAATCAACGGCCAGCGCCATGCCTTCTCCGACCTGGTCGAAGCCACCAAGGCCCTGGATGCCTGGGAGGTCGGCCATGCTTGAGGCGATGAAACTCAGCGAAGTGGCGAAGGCCTTGTCGGCAAGCCTGTTGACGGCCGATGCCAGCTTCAATGGCGTGAGCATCGACAGCCGGGCGATTCAGCCGGGCCAGTTGTTTGTCGCGCTGACCGGACCGCGTTTCGACGGTCATGATTATCTCGAGGATGTCGCCGCCAAAGGCGCCGTCGCGGCGCTGGTCGAGCGTGAAGTGGTCGGCAGCAAGCTGCCGCAGTTGCTGGTCGCCGACTGCCGTCTGGCCCTGGGTCAGCTGGGCGCGCTGAACCGCGCCGCCTTTACCCGGCCGGTGGCGGCCATTACCGGCTCCAGCGGCAAGACCACGGTCAAGGAGCTGCTCGCGAGCATCCTGCGCACCCGTGGCCTGGTCCTGGCCACTCGCGGCAACCTGAACAACGAACTGGGCGTGCCACTGACCCTGCTCGAGCTGGCCCCGGAACACAGTGCGGCGGTCATCGAGCTGGGGGCTTCGCGCCTAGGCGAAATTGCCTATACCGTCGCCATGACCAAGCCCCATGTGGCCATCTTGAACAATGCCGGAACCGCCCATGTCGGCGAGTTCGGTGGTCCCGAGAAAATCGTCGAGGCCAAGGGCGAGATCATTGAAGGGCTGCAAGCCGATGGCGTGGCCGTCCTCAACCTGGACGACAAGGCTTTCGCTATCTGGCAAGCCCGTGCCGCCGGTCGAAAAGTCCTGAGCTTTGCCCTGGAAAACACCGCCGCCGATTTCCATGGCGCACAGATTTCCCGTGATCCACGGGGCTGCCCGGGTTTCGATTTGCACAGTCCCCTGGGCAGTGCCCGGGTGCAACTGAACCTGCTGGGCACCCACAACGTGGCTAATGCCCTGGCCGCCGCCGCCGCCGCCCATGCCCTCGGCGTTTCCCTGCCGGGCATCGTTGCCGGGCTGGAAGCGGTACAACCGGTCAAGGGGCGCGCGGTGGCGCAATTAGCAATCAATGGCATTCGCGTCATTGACGACACCTACAACGCCAACCCTGCCTCAATCGCGGCCGCCGTTGATATACTCGCCGGCTTTTCCGGCCGCACCGTTCTGGTGCTCGGAGATATCGGCGAGTTGGGCGAGTGGGCGGAGCAAGGACATCGTGAAGTAGGCGCTTATGCCGCCGACAAGGTTTCAGCGCTGTATGCGGTGGGACCGATGATGGTTCATGCCGTCAACGCCTTTGGCCCGCACGCCCGTCATTTCGCCACCCAGGCCGATCTGATCGCGGCGCTGGGCGCCGAGCAAGACACGGACACCACCATTTTGATCAAGGGTTCGCGCAGCGCTGCGATGGAAAACATCGTGGCGGCTTTGTGTGGGCCCGCTTCTGACGAACACAAGGGAGAGAAGCATTAATGCTGCTGCTGCTAGCGGAGTACCTGCAACAGTTCTACAAAGGCTTTGCGGTCTTTCAGTACCTGACCCTGCGCGGGATTCTCGGGGTACTGACCGCGCTGTCTTTGTCGCTGTGCCTGGGTCCCTGGATGATCCGTACCTTGCAGAATCGCCAGATCGGCCAATCCGTACGCAATGACGGTCCGCAATCGCACCTGTCCAAGTCCGGTACGCCGACCATGGGCGGCGCCTTGATTCTCTCGGCCATCGGCGTCAGCACCTTGCTCTGGGCCGACCTGCACAACCGTTATGTCTGGGTGGTCCTGTTGGTCACCCTGCTGTTCGGCGCTGTCGGCTGGGTCGACGATTACCGCAAGGTGATCGAGAAGAACTCCCGTGGTCTTCCGAGTCGCTGGAAATATTTCTGGCAGTCGGTGTTCGGCCTCGGGGCGGCGATCTTCCTGTTCATGACCGCGCAGACCCCGGTGGAAACCACCCTGATCGTGCCGATGCTCAAGGATGTCAGTGTCCCGTTGGGTGTCGGTTTCGTGGTCCTGACCTACTTCGTCATCGTCGGTTCGAGCAACGCGGTCAACCTGACCGACGGCCTCGATGGCCTGGCGATCATGCCGACGGTGATGGTCGGTGGCGCGCTGGGGATCTTCTGCTACCTGTCGGGTAACGTGAAGTTCGCCGAATACCTGCTGATTCCCTATGTCCCGGGCGCGGGCGAGCTGATTGTGTTCTGCGGCGCGCTGATTGGTGCCGGCCTGGGTTTCCTCTGGTTCAACACCTACCCGGCCCAGGTTTTCATGGGCGACGTCGGCGCACTGGCGCTGGGCGCGGCCCTGGGCACCATTGCGGTGATCGTCCGCCAGGAAATCGTCCTGTTCATCATGGGCGGTGTGTTCGTGATGGAAACCCTGTCGGTGGTGATCCAGGTCGCTTCCTTCAAATTGACTGGCCGCCGTGTGTTCCGCATGGCGCCGATTCACCACCACTTTGAACTCAAGGGTTGGCCCGAACCACGGGTGATCGTCCGTTTCTGGATTATCACCGTGATCCTGGTGCTGGTCGGCCTTGCCACCCTGAAGCTGAGGTAGAACACGTGTCACTGATCGCTTCTGACCACTTCCGCATCGTTGTCGGCCTCGGCAAGAGCGGCATGTCCCTGGTTCGCTTCCTGGCGAACCGGGGCATTGCCTTTGCCGTGGCCGATACGCGGGAAAATCCACCGGAGCTGGCCACGCTGCGCCGTGACTATCCGCAGGTGGAAGTGCGTTGTGGCGAGCTGGACGTCGAATTTCTCTGCCGTGCCGACGAGCTCTACGTGAGCCCTGGCCTGGCCCTGGCGACTCCGGCCCTGCAAGCGGCGGCCGCCCGTGGCGTGAAATTGTCCGGCGATATCGAGCTGTTCGCGCGTCACGCGAAGGCGCCGATCGTCGCCATCAGCGGTTCCAATGCGAAAAGCACCGTCACCACCCTGGTCGGCGAAATGGCGGCCGCGGCCGGCAAGCGCGTCGCCGTCGGCGGCAACCTCGGCACCCCGGCGCTGGACTTGCTCAGCGACGATGTCGAGCTGTACGTGATGGAACTGTCGAGCTTCCAGCTGGAAACCACCGACCACCTCGGTGCCGAAGTGGCCACCGTGCTGAATGTCAGCGAAGACCATATGGACCGCTACAGCGGCCTGCCGGCCTATCACCTGGCCAAGCACCGAATCTTCCATGGCGCCAGGCAGGTGGTGGTCAACCGTCAGGACGCCTTGTCCCGGCCGCTGATGAGCGAAGGCCTGCCGTGCTGGACCTTTGGCCTCGGCAAACCGGACTTCAAGGCTTTCGGCCTGCGCGAAGAGAATGGCGAGAAGTACCTGGCCTTCGAATTCCAGAACCTGATGCCAGTAAGCGAACTGCGGATTCGCGGCGCCCACAACCAGGCCAATGCCCTGGCGGCCCTGGCCCTGGGCCATGCGGTCGGGCTGCCGTTCGACGCCATGCTCTCGAGCCTGCGGACCTTCGCCGGCCTCGAGCATCGCTGCCAGTGGGTCCGTGAGTTGAACGGCGTGAACTACTACAACGACTCCAAGGCCACCAACGTCGGTGCGGCCCTGGCCGCCATCGAAGGCCTGGGGGCCGATATTGCCGGCAAGCTGGTACTGATTGCCGGTGGCGACGGCAAGGGCGCGGACTTCAGCGGCCTGCGCGGCCCGGTTGCGAGCCACTGCCGTGCGGTGGTCCTGCTCGGCCGCGATGCTGAACTCCTGGCCCAGGCCCTGGGCGACGCCGTACCGCTGATTCGCGTGCAGAGCTTGAACGAGGCCGTGCAGCGCTGTGCCGAGCTGGCCGAGCCGGGTGATGCGGTGCTGCTGTCGCCGGCCTGCGCCAGTTTCGACATGTTCAAGAACTACGAAGAACGCGGGCGCCTGTTCGCCCAGGCCGTGGAGGGGTTGGTATGAATTTCAACATTATCAAACCCTATCCGTCGCCGATCATCAGCGGGCGTGGCGTCGATGTTGACTTTCCGATGCTGGCCGGTGCCCTGGGGCTGCTGGGGCTGGGTCTGGTCATGATCACCTCGGCGTCCTCGGAAGTCGCCGCCGTGCAGTCGGGCAACGCGCTGTACCACATGATTCGCCATCTGATCTACATGGTCATCGGCTTGGGTGCCTGCATTGCCACCATGATGGTGCCGATCGCCACCTGGCAGCGGATGGGCTTCATGATGCTGGTGGGTGCTTTCGGCTTGCTGGTCATGGTGCTGCTACCGGGCATCGGCCGCGAGGTGAACGGTTCGATGCGCTGGATCGGCTTCAGCTTCTTTAACGTGCAGCCCTCGGAAATCGCCAAGGTCTTCGTGGTGATCTACCTCGCCGGTTACCTGGTGCGGCGACAGAAGGAAGTCCGCGAAAGCTGGATGGGCTTCTTCAAGCCCTTCATCGTCTTGCTGCCGATGGCCGGCCTGCTGCTGATGGAACCGGACTTCGGTGCCACCGTGGTGATGATGGGCGCGGCGGCGGCGATGCTGTTCCTCGGCGGGGTCGGGCTGTTGCGCTTCGGCTTGATGGTCATGCTCGCGGTGGTGGCGGTGGTGGTGCTGATCAAGGCGCAACCCTACCGGATGGCGCGTTTGACCACCTTTACCGACCCCTGGGCCGACCAGTTCGGTTCCGGCTACCAGCTGACCCAGGCACTGATCGCCTTCGGTCGTGGCGAATGGCTGGGCGTGGGCCTGGGCAACAGCGTGCAGAAACAGTTCTACCTGCCTGAAGCGCACACCGACTTCGTGTTCTCCGTACTGGCTGAAGAGCTGGGTGCGGTGGGTTCGCTGCTCACGGTCGCGCTGTTTGTTTTCGTCAGTGTGCGGGCCATGTACATCGGCCTGTGGGCGGAAAAGGCCAAGCAGTTCTTTGCCGCCTATATGGCCTACGGCCTGGCCTTTTTGTGGATCGGTCAATTCCTGATCAATATCGGCGTGAACGTCGGCCTGCTGCCGACCAAGGGCCTGACCCTGCCGTTCCTCAGTTACGGCGGTAGTTCGTTGGTGATTTGCTGTGCCCAGCTCGGCTTGTTGCTGCGTATCGAGTGGGAGAGTCGAACCCATCTGGGCAGTGAAGAGATGGAGTTCGATGAAAGTGACTTCGCCGAGGAGTCACCCCATGGCCGATAAAGTGCTGATCATGGCCGGTGGCACCGGCGGACACGTGTTCCCGGCGCTGGCCTGCGCGCGGGAGTTCCAGGCGCGCGGCTACGAGGTGCACTGGTTGGGCACGCCGCGGGGTATCGAGAATGAACTGGTGCCGGGCGCCGGGTTGCCGCTGCACCTGATCCAGGTCACGGGCCTGCGGGGCAAGGGCAAGCTGTCGCTGCTCAAGGCGCCGTTCGTCCTGCTCAAGGCGGTGTGGCAGGCACGCAAGGTCATGGGTGAACTGAAGCCGGTCTGTGTGCTGGGCTTTGGCGGTTATGTGACCGGCCCCGGCGGTGTTGCCGCGCGGATGGCCGGTATTCCGGTGATCGTTCATGAACAGAACGCCGTGGCGGGTACCGCCAATCGGCTGCTGGTGCCCTTGGCGACCCGGGTCTGCGAAGCTTTCCCGAATACCTTCGGCGCTTCGGACAAACGTCGGACCACCGGTAACCCGGTGCGCACCGAACTGTTCCTGGAAACCCCGCGCCAGGACCTCGCCGGACGCCGCGCGCGCCTGCTGATCCTGGGCGGCAGCCTGGGTGCCGAGCCGTTGAACAAGCTGTTGCCCGAAGCCCTGGCGCAAGTGCCGGCCGAATACCGTCCGGAAGTGTTTCACCAGGCCGGGCGCAATCACGACGAAATCACCGCCGAACGCTACCAGGCGGTCGGCGTCGAGGCGCAAGTGGCGCCGTTTATCAAAGACATGGCCCAAGCCTATGGCTGGGCCGACCTGGTGGTCTGCCGTGCCGGCGCCTTGACCGTCAGTGAACTGGCCGCCGCCGGTCTGCCCTCGTTGCTGGTGCCCTTGCCCCATGCGATCGACGATCACCAGACCCGCAATGCCGAATATCTGGCCGGGGAGGGCGCTGCCTTCCTGCTGCCGCAAAGAACGACTGGCGCCGCCGACCTGGCGGCTCGCCTGACAGAGGTTTTGATGCAACCGGAACGACTGAACAGCATGGCGCGCACTGCCCGCCGCCTGGCCAAGCCAGATGCCACCCGCACCGTGGTCGAGATCTGCCTGGAGGTGGCCCATGGTTGAGAATCAGAAAGCCATGCCGCAACCGGAAATGCGCCGTATCCGTCGTATCCACTTCGTCGGGATCGGCGGCGTGGGCATGTGCGGGATTGCCGAAGTGTTGTTGAACCTGGGCTATGAAGTGTCCGGTTCCGACCTGAAGACCTCGCCGGTGACCGAGCGCCTGGAGTCCTTCGGCGCCCACATCTTTATCGGCCACCGCGCCGAGAACGCCGCCGACGCCGATGTGCTGGTGGTGTCGAGTGCCGTGAACAAGTCCAACCCGGAAGTGGCCACCGCCCTGGAGCGGCGCATTCCGGTGGTGCCGCGCGCCGAGATGCTGGCCGAGCTGATGCGCTATCGCCACGGCATCGCCGTCGCCGGTACCCACGGCAAGACCACCACCACCAGCCTGATCGCCTCGGTGTTCGCCGCCGGTGGCCTCGATCCGACCTTTGTCATCGGTGGCCGACTGAATGCCGCGGGCACCAATGCCCAGCTCGGCACCAGCCGCTACCTGATCGCCGAAGCCGATGAAAGCGACGCCAGCTTCCTGCACCTGCAGCCGCTGGTCGCCGTGGTCACCAACATCGACGCCGATCATATGGACACCTATGAAGGCGACTTCAACAAGCTGAAGAAGACCTTCGTCGAGTTCCTCCACAACCTTCCGTTCTACGGTCTGGCCGTGGTCTGCCTGGACGATCCGGTGGTGCGCGAGATCCTTCCGCAGATCGCCCGTCCGACCGTGACCTACGGTGTCCACGAAGACGCCGACGTGCGTGCGATCAATATTCGCCAGGCCGGCATGCAGACCCACTTCACCGTGCTGCGTCGCGACCGCGAGCCGCTGAACGTGTCGGTGAACATGCCGGGCAACCACAACGTGCTCAACTCCCTGGCCACCATCGCCATCGCCAGCGACGAGGGCATCAGCGATGAAGCCATCGTCCAGGGGCTGTCGGGCTTCCAGGGCGTCGGTCGACGCTTCCAGGTCTACGGCGAACTGCCGGTGGACGGCGGCAGCGTGATGCTGGTGGACGACTACGGTCACCACCCGACCGAAGTCGCGGCGGTGATCAAGGCTGTCCGCGGTGGCTGGCCGGAGCGCCGTCTGGTGATGGTCTACCAGCCGCACCGCTACACCCGCACCCGCGACCTGTACGACGATTTCGTCCAGGTGCTGGCCGACGCCAATGTCCTGCTGTTGATGGAAGTCTATCCAGCCGGGGAGGAAGCGATTCCGGGCGCGGACAGCCGCCAGCTGTGCCGCAGCATTCGCCAGCGCGGCCAGCTCGACCCGATCTATATCGAGCGTGGCGTCGAACTGGCACCGCTGGTCAAGCCGTTGCTGCTGCCCGGTGACATCCTGCTTTGCCAGGGTGCCGGCGATATCGGTGGCCTTGCCCCGCAATTGCTCAAGAGCCCGCTGTTCGCCACTGCCGTAGCCAGCCAGGAGAAGTCGAAATGACCGCTGCCTACGCCAACCTGTTCTCGACCGTCGAGCCGAAAGCCTTCGGCCGCGTCGCCGTCTTGTTCGGCGGCAAGAGCGCCGAGCGCGAGGTCTCGCTGAAGTCCGGCAACGCGGTGCTTGAGGCACTGCAAAGCGCCGGTGTCGACGCCTTCGGTATCGATGTGGGCGACGATTTCCTGCAACGCCTGCTCAATGAAAAGATCGACCGCGCCTTTATCATTCTGCACGGTCGCGGCGGTGAAGACGGCAGCATGCAAGGCCTGCTCGAATGCCTGGGGATTCCCTACACCGGCAGCGGCATCCTCGCCTCGGCGCTGGCCATGGACAAGCTGCGGACCAAGCAGGTCTGGCACAGCCTGGGGATTCCGACACCGCGTCACGCCGTGTTGAGTTCCGCGGCCGACTGTATTTCAGCCGGCGCGGAACTGGGGTTCCCTTTGATCGTCAAACCTGCTCATGAAGGCTCCAGTATTGGGATGGCCAAAGTGACCTGCGCCGACGATCTGATCGCCGCCTGGAAAGCCGCCGCCGCCTACGATTCGCAAGTATTGGTTGAACAGTGGATTCAAGGTCCGGAGTTCACCATCGCCACCCTGCGCGACCAGATCCTGCCGCCGATTGCCCTCGGCACCCCGCATTCGTTCTACGACTACGACGCCAAGTACCTGGCTTCCGATACCCAGTATCGGATTCCCTGCGGCCTCGATAGCACCAAGGAAAAGGAACTGATGGACCTCACGGCCAAGGCCTGCGAGGCGCTCGGTATCGCCGGTTGGGGCCGGGCCGACGTGATGCAGGACGCCGACGGGCAGTTCTGGTTCCTGGAAGTCAACACCGCGCCGGGCATGACCGACCACAGTCTGGTCCCCATGGCCGCGCGGGCCGCCGGCCTGGATTTCCAGCAGTTGGTGCTGGCGATCCTGGCGGCAAGCATCGAGGTACGAGGTTAAGACCATGCACGGCGCATCGATTCGTCATCAGTCACCCGCCCCCGGCCGTAACAAGCCGGTGCCGCGGGGTGCCAGCCGGATGGTGGCTAAAGAGCCGATGTCGGTGCGCCTGCCGAAAGCCAACTTCAGCATTTTCAAGCGGCTGATGTGGCCGGTGCTGCTGGTGGCCCTGGGTTTCGGTACCTACGAAGGTGCCCAGCGCCTGTTGCCCTATGCCGATCGGCCGATCAGCAAGATCAACGTGCAGGGCGACCTGAGCTACATCAGCCAGCAGGCGGTGCAGCAGCGGATCGCGCCGTACGTCGCGTCGAGCTTCTTCACCATCGACCTGGCGAGCATGCGCACCGAGCTGGAAACCATGCCGTGGATCGCCCATGCCGAGGTCCGGCGTGTGTGGCCGGACCAGGTGGTGATCCGCCTGGAAGAGCAATTGCCGGTGGCCCGCTGGGGCGACGGGGCGTTGTTGAACAACCAGGGCCAGGCGTTCGCGCCACGGGAACTGGCGAACTACGAGCATCTGCCGCAGTTGTTCGGTCCCCAACGGGCCCAGCAACAGGTGATGCAGCAGTATCAGGTGTTGAGTCAGATGCTGCGCCCGCTGGGTTTCTCGATTGTCCGGCTGGAACTGCGTGAACGCGGCAGCTGGTTCCTGACCACCGGCGCGGGCAGCTCGGGGCCGGGGATCGAGTTGTTGTTGGGCCGCGATCATCTGGTCGAGAAGATGCGCCGTTTTATTGCCATTTATGAAAAAACGCTGAAAGAACAGATTACGAACATTGCCAGCATCGATCTGCGTTATTCCAACGGCCTGGCCGTCGGATGGCGGGAACCTGTGGCACCCGTGACGGCCAAACCCGCCGTTGCGAAGAATTAAGAAGAGGCAGGACCATGGCAAACGTGCAAAGCGGCAAAATGATCGTCGGACTGGATATCGGTACCTCCAAGGTGGTGGCACTGGTGGGCGAGGTCGCGGCCGATGGCACGCTGGAAATCGTCGGTATCGGCACCCATCCTTCCCGTGGCCTGAAGAAGGGCGTGGTGGTGAATATCGAGTCCACCGTGCAATCGATCCAGCGTGCGGTGGAAGAAGCGCAACTGATGGCCGGTTGCCGGATCCATTCGGCGTTCGTCGGCGTGGCGGGTAATCACATCCGCAGCCTGAACTCCCACGGGATTGTCGCGATCCGCGACCGTGAAGTCAGCGCGGCGGATCTCGAGCGTGTGCTCGATGCGGCCCAGGCCGTGGCGATTCCGGCGGACCAGCGGGTCCTGCACACCCTGCCGCAGGACTACGTGATCGACAACCAGGAAGGCGTTCGCGAACCCCTGGGCATGTCCGGCGTACGTCTGGAAGCCAAGGTCCACGTGGTCACCTGCGCGGTGAACGCGGCACAGAACATCGAGAAGTGCGTGCGTCGCTGCGGTCTGGAAATCGACGACATCATTCTTGAGCAACTGGCTTCGGCCTACTCGGTGCTGACCGACGACGAGAAAGAACTGGGCGTGTGCCTGGTGGATATCGGCGGCGGCACCACCGACATCGCGATCTTCACCGAAGGCGCGATCCGCCACACCGCGGTGATCCCGATTGCCGGTGATCAGGTGACCAACGACATCGCCATGGCGTTGCGCACCCCGACCCAGTACGCCGAAGAGATCAAGATCCGCTACGCCTGTGCCCTGGCGAAACTGGCCGGTGCCGGTGAAACCATCAAGGTGCCGAGCGTCGGCGACCGTCCGCCACGCGAGCTGTCGCGCCAGGCCCTGGCCGAAGTGGTCGAGCCGCGCTACGACGAACTGTTCACCCTGATCCAGGCCGAACTGCGTCGCAGCGGCTACGAGGACCTGATTCCGGCCGGCATCGTGCTGACCGGTGGTACCTCGAAAATGGAAGGCGCGGTCGAACTGGCCGAAGAGATTTTCCACATGCCGGTGCGCCTGGGCGTGCCGCATAGCGTCAAAGGGCTGTCGGACGTGGTCCGCAACCCGATCTATTCAACTGGGGTAGGGCTGTTGCTGTACGGGCTGCAAAAGCAGTCGGACGGCATTTCCCTGTCCGGCTACAACGGCGGCAACAGAAACGACTATCGCGATGAAGAACAGAAAGCACCTGTGCTGGAGCGCTTGAAGCGCTGGGTTCAGGGCAACTTTTAAAGTTTCAAAGCAGTAGAAGTAGGCGAAAAAACTAGAGAATGAAAGGAGAGGGAACATGTTCGAACTCGTAGACAACGTCCCACAAAGTCCGGTAATCAAGGTTATCGGCGTAGGCGGTGGCGGCGGCAACGCTGTTAACCATATGGTCAAGAGCAACATTGAAGGCGTCGAGTTCATCTGCGCCAACACCGATGCCCAGGCCCTGAAAAACATTGGCGCGCGGACTATCCTGCAACTGGGTACCGGCGTGACCAAGGGCCTGGGTGCCGGCGCCAATCCGGAAGTCGGTCGTCAGGCCGCTCTGGAAGATCGCGAGCGCATCGCCGAAGTGCTGCAGGGCACCAACATGGTGTTCATCACCACCGGCATGGGTGGCGGTACCGGTACCGGTGCGGCCCCGATCATTGCCGAAGTGGCGAAGGAAATGGGCATCCTCACCGTTGCGGTGGTGACCCGTCCGTTCCCGTTCGAAGGCCGAAAGCGCATGCAGATCGCCGATGAAGGCATCCGCGCGCTGAGCGAAAGCGTCGACTCGTTGATCACCATTCCCAACGAGAAGCTGCTGACCATCCTGGGTAAGGACGCCAGCCTGCTGTCGGCTTTCGCCAAGGCTGACGATGTACTCGCCGGTGCCGTTCGCGGTATCTCCGACATCATCAAGCGTCCGGGCATGATCAACGTCGACTTCGCCGACGTGCGTACCGTGATGAGCGAAATGGGCATGGCGATGATGGGCACTGGTTGCGCCAGCGGTCCCAACCGTGCACGTGAAGCCACCGAAGCGGCGATTCGCAACCCGCTGCTCGAAGACGTCAACCTGCAAGGCGCGCGCGGCATCCTGGTGAACATCACCGCCGGTCCTGACCTGTCCCTGGGTGAGTACTCCGACGTGGGTAGCATCATCGAAGCCTTCGCCTCCGAGCACGCCATGGTCAAGGTCGGTACCGTTATCGATCCGGACATGCGCGACGAGCTGCACGTGACCGTGGTTGCCACCGGCCTGGGTGCGCGTATCGAGAAGCCTGTGAAGGTCATCGACAATACGCTGCAGACCAGCCAATCGGCTGCCGCCCAGACGCAAGCACCTTCGCGTCAGGAACTGCCGTCGGTGAACTACCGTGACCTGGATCGTCCGACCGTCATGCGCAACCAGGCCCAGGCCGGTGCTGCGACTGCCGCGAAGATGAACCCGCAGGATGACCTGGACTATCTGGATATCCCGGCTTTCCTGCGTCGCCAGGCCGATTGATGGAATGTATCAGGAGTATTAGGGTGATTGGTGTTCAGCAAAGGCCTGGTCTGCTATTATCGCCAGCCTTTGTTGATACCTGTTCGCAATTTGCGCTGAAGCGGCCCATGCCATGATTAAACAACGCACCCTGAAAAATATTATCCGTGCTACAGGTGTCGGCCTGCACTCCGGCGAGAAGGTCTACCTGACCCTCAAGCCCGCGCCTGTGGACACCGGTATCGTGTTTTGTCGTGCCGACCTCGACCCTGTGGTGCAGATTCCTGCTCGCGCGGAAAACGTTGGTGAAACCACGATGTCGACCACGTTGGTCAACGGTGACGTCAAGGTGGACACGGTTGAGCACTTGCTCTCGGCCATGGCCGGCCTGGGCATCGATAACGCCTACGTCGAGCTCTCCGCGTCCGAAGTCCCGATCATGGATGGTAGCGCTGGACCCTTCGTATTCCTGATTCAATCTGCCGGCCTGGAAGAACAGGACGCAGCCAAGAAGTTCATCCGCATCCTTCGTGAAGTCTCAGTGGAAGACGGCGACAAGCGCGCCACTTTCGTGCCTTTCGAAGGTTTCAAGGTGAGCTTTGAGATCGATTTCGATCACCCGGTGTTCCGTAACCGCATCCAGAGTGCCAGCGTGGATTTTTCCAGCACTTCGTTCGTAAAAGAAGTCAGCCGCGCCCGGACCTTTGGTTTCATGAGTGATATCGAGTACCTGCGCAAGCACAACCTCGCACTCGGCGGTAGTGTGGAAAACGCCATCGTGGTCGATTCGGATGGTGTACTGAACGAAGACGGCCTTCGTTACGAAGACGAATTCGTCAAACACAAGATCCTCGACGCTATCGGTGACCTCTACCTGTTGGGTAATAGCCTGATTGGTGAGTTCAAAGGCTTCAAGTCCGGTCACGCCCTGAACAACCAGCTTCTGCGTAAGCTCATCGAGCAGAAAGATGCCTGGGAAGTGGTGACCTTCGAAGACGCCAGCACCGCGCCGATCTCTTACATGCGTCCCGTTGCGGCCGTGTAACGACTCTCTCCTTTTGTTGTATTTGAAAGCCGCCCTCGGGCGGCTTTTTTTATATCCCTTCCCTTGTCGAAGCGAGCTTGCTCCGGGCGGCGTTCCGGCGAGGGTAGTCCAGACACCGCGGGGTATCAGATGCCGCGTGTTATCGTTGACGTCCATCGCGAGCAAGCTCGCTCCTACAGGGGGCGCTTACAACCGGTCGAGGCTGGCATGCACCGCACGATCGCGGCCTTCGTGCTTGGCCTGGTACAGCGCCTGGTCGGCTTTGCGCAGCAACTGCTCCACGCTACCGTCGCTGGGCGGCGAGGCGGTGCTGGCGCCGATGCTGACGGTAATCGCCCGATGGTCGCCCTTGAAGGGCGCCAGTGCGGCCATGGCCGTGCGGATCTTTTGCGCCAGGTTCATTGCCCCCTGCTCATCGGTTTCCGGCAGCACCACGGCAAACTCTTCGCCGCCATAACGCGCCGCCATGTCGCCAGGACGCCGAATGTTGTCACTGATCACCTGGGCCAGCCGCCGCAAGGCCTCGTCGCCGACCGGGTGACCGTGGCGGTCGTTGAAGGCCTTGAAGTGATCAGCATCGATCATCAGTACCGACAGCGGTTTGCCGGAACGCTGTGCCCGCGCCCATTCGGTCGCCAGGCCCTGGTCCAGCGCCCGGCGATTGGCCAGGCCGGTCAGCGAGTCGGTGGCGGCCAGCTGCGCCAGCTCCTGCTCGGCGCGCTGGCGTCGGCGCAGTTCCCGGGCCAGCAGCCAACTGAGCCAGAGCAGGCCGATACAGAGCACGCCCGTGGCCAGGCCGACCAGGCGGGTCGTGCGTTTCCAGGCGCCATAGACTTCGTCGGCGGACTGGGACACCACCACGATCAGCGGTAGCGTGCCGACCTGGGAAAAGGTATAGAGCCGCTCGCTGCCATCGATCCCCGAGGTGGTGCTGAAGCTGCCGTTGCCTTGTTTCAGGATCCGGATGAAGTTGGGGTAGTTGCTGAAGTCCTGGCCGGTCAGCTCGTCGGGCAGTGGCGTTTGTCGGGACAGCAGGGTGCCGTCGGTGCTGACCAGGCTGATGGAACCGCCTTTGCCGACGCTCAGGTTCATGAACAGCTCATCGACGTAACTCAGGCGCATGCCGGCGGCGGCCA
This sequence comes from Pseudomonas sp. MWU13-2862, assembly GCF_023242495.1. Lineage (NCBI taxonomy): Bacteria > Pseudomonadati > Pseudomonadota > Gammaproteobacteria > Pseudomonadales > Pseudomonadaceae > Pseudomonas > Pseudomonas sp. MWU13-2862. The sequence continues at coordinate 327,382 of NZ_JALMEZ010000006.1, forward strand.
CTCCCAGGAACTCACCGTCCGCGGAGGTCATCCTGCGGCTGAAACTGATCAGCCAGGGATACGGGGCCCGGCGGGACTTGAACGGGTGGCTGATCATCAGGCTCGGGTCCGGGTCGCCCTCGTGGGACTGGAAATACTCACGATCGGAAAAGTTCTCGGCCCTGGGGATGACCGACTGGGAGTCGGCGACCACATTGCCCAGTCGGTCCAGCAGCAGGATATCGCTTTTGTGCGAGGTGCTCGAGGCGCGGTCGAACAGGGCGAGATGACGGACTTCGGGAGCGACCGTGCGCAGGTCCTGGCGCTGCGAGGCCTGGATCAGCCCCTGTAATGCGAGGTCATAGAGCTCGATGTTGCGCGATACATCGGCGTCGATCAGTTGCACGATATTGCTCGCCGAGCGCGCGGCGGCCTCGGTGGCGCTGCCGCGCTCGCGGATCAGCAGAAAGGTCACGATGGCAAGCATGGCGATCACCGTCATTCCGCTGACCAGCATCAGCAGGGTTTGCGGCTTGACGGAATTTGCCGGGGCGTGAGGAATGGTCGCACTCTCGATTACATCGGTTTATTGGCGCATGTATACGGCCCACGCAAGAAAAAGGCCAGTCTCTTGAGACTGGCCTTTGCTGTTCTGTCCCTGGAGTGCTTCAGGCCGGCAGGTAGAGGCCGAAGGTATTGATCCCGTCGCGGCTGCGCACGAACACATCACCGCCATGCATCAGGGCGATGGCCTTGACGATTGCCAGGCCCAGTCCGTGGTTGGCGCCGCTGTTGCTGCGGGAGGCGTCGACCCGGTAGAAACGTTCGAAGAGCCGCGAAAGATGCTCGGCGGCAATCGCTTCGCCGGGGTTGGATACGCCAATGGCGACCCGCTCGCCCTCGCGTTCGATGCGTACCACGATCACCTGGCCCGGCACTGTGTGCTGCACCGCATTGCTCAGCAGGTTGATCAGCGCCCGGCGCAGGTGGGCGATTTCGATCTGTACCTGGGCATCGCCGCTGACCCGTACCTGGACCTGGGCGTCTTCGAGAATGAAGTCCAGGTAGTCCAGGGTGGTCGCCACCTCTCCGGCCAGCGAGGTGCTGATCAGCTTGGTGGCCTTGCTGCCCTGGTCGGCGCTGGCCAGGAACAGCATGTCGTTGATGATCGAGCGCAGGCGTTCCAGCTCTTCGAGGTTCGATTGCAGGACCTCGAAATAATGCTCGGCCGAACGTCCGCGGGTCAGGGCCACCTGGGTCTGGCCGATCAGGTTGGTCAGCGGCGAGCGCAACTCATGGGCGACGTCGGCGTTGAACGACTCGAGGCGCGAATAGGCATGCTCGACGCGTTCCAGGGTCGAGTTGAAGGAGTTGACGAACTGGCTGAGCTCCGGCGGCAGCGGTGACAACTGCAGGCGCCCGGACAGCCGTGGCGGTGCCAGCTTCTGCGCCTCCTCGGACAGCTTGATCAAGGGTTTCAGGCCGATCCGCGTCACCCAGTAACCCAGCACGGACGCCAGGGCGATGCCGGCGATGGCCAGGCCGATCAGGGCGATCAGCAGGTGGTGTTGGGTCTGTCGGAAGGTTTCGGTGTCGATGGCGATCAGGAACTTCAACGGTGGGCGAGGCCCCTTGGCCGGCAGGGCGTTGACCAGCACCTTGAAGGGGTAGGCGTGTCCCGGCAAGCGCAGGTCGCGCATGCCCGCGGGGCCTTCGGCGAAGGCACGAACCAGGCCGTCGGGGGTGCCGTACTCGTAGTTGCTATCGCCGCTGACCACCCAGAAACGAATGCGCTTGTCCTCTTCGCCCAATTGCTTGAGCTTGGCGCTGACCTTGGCCCAGTGCTCCAGGGTGCTGTCGCGATTGAGTGAGGACAGCAGCACGCTGGAGCGTGCCTCCAACTCGGCTTCCGGCAGCAGGCCGAGGCCCTCGCCGACCTGCTGGTACAGGGCCCAGCCGATCAACAGGAACACCAGCAGCGCCACGCCGCTGAACAAGCCGCTCAGGCGCAGGGCAATGCTGTTAGTTGGCACTGCGGCTCTCCAGCACGTAGCCCATGCCGCGGATGGTGTGCAGCAGTTTCTGTTCGAACGGCCCGTCGAGCTTGGCTCGCAGGCGCTTGATCGCGACTTCGACGACGTTTGCGTCGCTGTCGAAATTGATGTCCCAGACCATCTCGGCAATGGCGGTCTTGGAGAGGATTTCGCCCTGGCGCCGGGCCAGCACGCTGAGCAGCGAGAACTCCTTGGCGGTCAGGTCCAGGCGCATGCCGGCGCGGCTGGCCTTGCGGCTGATCAGATCGACCCAGAGGTCGGCGACGCTGATCTGCACCGGCTCGTGGCCGCCGCCGCTGCGCCGGGTCAGGGCCTGCAGGCGGGCCACCAGTTCGAGAAAGGAAAAGGGTTTGCCCAGGTAGTCGTCGGCGCCCTCGCGCAGGCCGCGAACACGGTCTTCGACGCGCTCGCGGGCGGTGAGCATGATCACCGGGGTCTGCTTGCGCGCCCGTAGCGCCTTGAGCACGCCGAAGCCATCCAGCTCCGGCAGCATCACGTCGAGGATGATCACCGCGTAGTCGCTTTCCAGCGCCAGGTGCAGGCCGCCGACGCCATCGCGGGCGAGGTCCACGGTGTAGCCCTGCTCGGTCAGGCCGCGGTGCAGGTAATCGGCGGTTTTTTCTTCATCTTCGATAATCAGAACGCGCATGAACCCGCCTCAGAGTGTGATCGCCGGCGCGGGCGCCGGTGTCGGCCGATGGAAAAGCCGCTCAAGCCACAAGTATATGACGGGGGTGGTAAAGAGCGTCAGCGCCTGGCTCACCAGCAGGCCACCGACCACGGCGATCCCCAGGGGCTGGCGCAATTCGGCGCCGGTACCGTGGCCGAGCATCAGGGGCAGGGCGCCGAGCAGGGCGGCCAGGGTGGTCATGATGATCGGCCGGAACCTCGTGATACAGGCCTTGTAGATCGCCTCCTCCGGCGACAGCCCGCCACGCTGGGCTTCCAGGGCGAAGTCGATCATCAGGATGCCGTTCTTCTTCACGATACCGATCAGCAATACCAGGCCGATCAGCGCCATGATCGAGAAGTCCTGGCCCAGCAGCCACAACATGATCAGGGCGCCGAGGCCGGCGGACGGCAGGGTGGAAATGATTGTCAGCGGGTGCACGAAACTTTCGTAGAGCACCCCGAGGATGATGTAGACCGCCACCAGCGCCGCGAGGATCAGCCACGGCTGGCTCGCCAGGGAACTCTGGAAGGCCTGGGCCGCGCCCTGGAAGTAACCGTTCACCGAGGCCGGCATGCCGATCTCGTTCTTCGCCTGGTTGAGTTGCAGCACCGCATCGCCCAGGGCCACGCCAGGGGCCAGGTTGAACGACAGGTTGGCGGCCGGGAACATGCCGTCGTGGGCGATGGACAACGGGCCGCTGGTGGGCACGTCGAAGCGCGCCAGGGCCGAGAGCGGGACCATCTCACCGGTCAGGGGCGAGCGCAGGTAGAAGTAGTTCAGGCTTTCGGCCTTGCCGCGCTGTGCGGCGTCCAGTTCGAGGATCACGTTGTACTGGTTGGTTTCGGTCTGGTACTCGTTGATCTGCCGCTGGCCGAAGGCGTCGTAGAGGGCTTCGTCGACATCGCTGGCGGTCAGGCCGAAACGCGCGGCGGCGCTGCGATCGATGTTGATATGGGTGACGCTGCCGCCCGTTTGCAGGTCGTTGGACAGGTCGCGAAACGCCGGGTAGGTGCGCAGTTTTTCCGTCAGGCGCTGGGTCCAGGTGTTCAGCGTGTCGCCGTCATTGCTCTTGACCACGTACTGATACTGGGCCCGGCTCGGGCCGGAACTGAGGTTGATGTCCTGGCCCGCCCGCAGGTAGAGGACGATGCCGGGAATCTTCATCAGCTGCGGGCGAATCCGGTCGATAAATGCGCTGGCCGAGACATCCCGCTGGTCCTGGGGCTTGAGGGCGATCCAGAAGCGGCCGTTGGCGATGGTCTGGTTGCTGCCGGACACACCCACCGAATGAGAGAACGCCTGCACCGCCGGGTCGGCCGCAACGATCTCGGCCAGGGCCTTGTGCTTGGCCACCATATCGGTGAAGGACACATCGGCGGCGGCCTCGGTGGTGCCGAGGACGAAGCCGGTGTCCTGGATCGGGAAGAAGCCCTTGGGAATGAACACGTAGCCGGCGATGGCCAGGCACAGGGTCACGCAGAACAGCCCGAACATGGTTCTCTGGTGCGCCAGGGCGCGCCGCAGGTTGCGCTCATAGACGGCCAGCAGGCGCTCGCCGAAGCCCGGCTTGGAGTGTTCGTGATGCACCGGCGCGCGCATGAACAGCGCGGCCAGGGTCGGTGCCAGGGTCAGCGAGACCACCACCGAGATCAGGATGGTCGAGGTCGCGGTCAGGGCGAACTCCTTGAACAGCCGGCCGACCACGCCGCCCATGAACAGCAGCGGAATAAACGCGGCGATCAGCGAGAAGCTGATGGAGACCACGGTAAAGCCGATCTCCCCGGCGCCCTTGATCGCCGCTTCGCGCATGCCGTCGCCGGCCTCGAGGTGGCGGTGGATGTTTTCCACCACGACAATCGCATCGTCGACCACAAAGCCCACGGCGATGACGATTGCCACCAGGGTCAGGTTGTTCAGGCTGAAGCCCATCACGTACATCAGGGCAAAGCTGGCCACCAGGGACACGCCGAGCACCGAGGAAACGATCAGGGTCGCCGACAACTGGCGCAGGAACAGCGCCATCACCGCCACCACCAGCAGGATGGCGATCAGCAGGGTCATTTCCACTTCATGCAGCGAGGCGCGGATGGTCTGGGTCCGGTCGATCAGCACCTTGACCTGCACCGAGGCCGGGAGCATGGCTTCGAGGCCCGGCAGGGCGGCCTGGATGCGGTCCACGGTTTCGACGATGTTGGCCCCCGGCTGGCGGGAAATCACCAGGTTGACCCCCGGTTCGTCACCGGACCAGGCTTGCACGTAGGCGTCCTCGGAACCACGGATGACCCGGGCGACATCCTTGAGCTGGACCGGCGCGCCATTCTTGTAGGAGACGATCAACTGGTCGTATTCCTCCGGCTGGAACAACTGGTCGTTGGTCGACAGGGTGGAGATGCTTGACTTGCCGTACAGCGCGCCCTTGGCCAGGTTGAGGCTGGTCTGCTGGATCGCCTGGCGGATATCGGCCAGTGTCAGGCCGATGGCCGCCAGCTTGTCCGCCGAGGCCTGGACCCGGATGGCCGGGCGCTGCTGGCCGGTGATGTTGATCTGGCCGACGCCGTCGATCTGGCTGAGCTGACGGGCCAGCAGCGTTTCGGCGTAGTCGCTGAGTGCGGTGCCGGGCATCTGGCTGGAGCTGACGCTGAGGATCAGCACCGGGCTGTCGGCCGGGTTGACCTTGCGCCAGGTCGGCAGGGTCGGCATGTCCTTGGGCAGCTTGCCCGAGGCGGTGTTGATCGCCGCCTGGACTTCCTGGGCGGCGGTGTCGATGCTTTTGCTGAGGGTGAACTGCAACGTCAGGGTGGTGGTGCCCAGGGCGCTGCTGGAGGTCATCTGGGTCATGCCGGGGATGGCGCTGAATTGCACCTCCAGCGGTGTCGCGACCGAGGACGCCATGGTTTGCGGGCTGGCGCCGGGGAGCTGGGCGGAGACCTGGATGGTCGGGAACTCGGCTTCCGGCAGCGGTGCCAGGGGCAGGCGCGGAAAGGCGATCGACCCGAGCAGAACCAGGGCGAAGGTCAGCAGGATGGTCGCCACCGGATGGTCGATGCACCAGGCCGAAACGCCGCGGCTTTCCTTGATCATGGCTTGGACTCCAGGGCGGCCTGGCGGTCAGCCATTTTCGGCTGGCCCTGCACTTCGATCCGCGAAGTCGGCTTGAGCCGCGACTGGCCGTCGCTGACCAGCACATCGCCGGCCTGCACACCGGTGATGATGTTCAGGTCGCTGTCCTGGTAGGCCATCTGCACCGGCACCACTTCCACGCCGCTGCCTTTGACCCGGTAGACGAAGTAGTTGTCCAGGCCGCGCTGGACCACCACGGGCGGCACCACCAGGGCGTTGTGTTCGAGGGCGGTCTGGATCTTGATGTTCACCAGTTGGCCCGGCCAGAGCTTCTGGCCCTTGTTGCTGAATTCGGCCTTGGCCTTGATGGTCCCGGTACCCGCCGCGACCTGGTTGTCGATCAGGGTCAGGTGGCCTTCGCCTAGCAGCAGGCCGCTATGCCCGTCGTCGCCGAGGAACGCCCGGACCGGCGCAGGTGGAGTGGTGCCGAGCAAGCCTTGCAGGGTCGGCAGCATTTGCTGGGGCAGGGAGAACTCCACGGCGATCGGGTCGATCTGGGTCACCGAGAACAGGCCCTGGGCATCGCTCATGCGCAGGAAGTTGCCTTCGTCCACGGCACGGATACCGACTCTGCCTGTGACCGGCGAGTGGATCTGGGTATAGGACAGTTGCACCTGCGCCGAGGCAATCGCCGCCTGGTTGCCTTGCGCGGTGGCTTTCAATTGATTGACCAGCGCTTGTTGCTGGTCATAGGTCTGCTTGGAAATGCCGTCATCGACCGTCAGCAACTTGTAGCGCTTGAGGTCGACTTCCGCCACCTGCAACTGCGCCTGGCTCTGCGCCAGTTGGGCCTTGGCCTGCGCCAGGCTGGCCTGGATCGAACGGTCGTCGAGGGTCGCCAGCAGGTCGCCTTCCTTGACCAGTTGCCCTTCCTTGACCAGCAGCTTGGTGAGGATGCCGTCGATCTGCGGGCGGATCACCACGCTGTGCAATGACAGTACCGAACCGATACCGCTGACATAACGCGGCACATCCTGCTGGATCACGCTGACCACGGTGACCGGCACAGCGGTATTGGCGCTGGGTTTGGCCTTGGGCGCTCGGGTCAGGGTCCAGGTCGCGGCAGCGGCCACGAGGACCACCAGGCCAAGGATCAACGCGGTTTTCTTCGGGATACGCATGCTGTCAGGACGCCGGAACAAAGGGATGGGAAGGTGAATGCTGGCAGAACAGTAGCTCCTTTATAACCCCCCAACCGGGTCAGCAAGGTGACGGCTACCTGACAGGGCTGTCAGAAAACCGTCCGTCTTATAACACGCCCGGGTATTAAAGCCGCTATCGCTTTGGACGATAACGATAAAGAGTGTTGTTGGCGGACAAACACTATTGATATGTCCTACGGATGATTCTTTGTTTTCTGGTGCATGGGCCTGAAGTGATCTTTACTGGTGAATACCGACCCTGCTTTGGGAGTGTTGGAAATGAACGGAAAAATAGTAAGTCTCGGTGTGCTGTTGCTGATCGCTGGTGGTTTCGACATACAGGCCGTGAATGGCGCCGGACAGATCAGGTTTTTCGGGGAAGTCGTGGAGTCCGGTTGCGAAGTCGGGACATCGGCAGCCGGTCATCCCGGGACCGACAGCCGATTGCTCAAAGTCTCTTCCGCAGTCAGTTTGAATGTCGACACAGCGGCCAATGCCTGTCGCGATGGGCGGGTGCCTTTTAGCGCAAGCTATCAGCCCCTGGCGTCGAGTGTCACGACCCGGCAGGTGGCAACGCAAGGCGTGGTCACCCTCACGTACAACTAAGTTGTACGTGGGCTCAAGCCCTCGTGGTTGCGGGTTGCGTGTATAGACGGGCTGCCGGACAGGTAAAAATCCGGCGGCCTGCACGAGCGCATGGGTCCGGTACTTGGCCATATCGAGCAAATCGTACTGTTTGCAGCTATTCAGCAGGGTATCAGAATAATATCAGTGTGCTGGAAAGTTGTGTTTCAGCGATAAGTTATTTCGTTGAAAGAGTGTGAGTGTTAAACGGTGATTGTTCTTTTTTCTTGGGGTTTTGAATGACGCCGAGCTCTGACAGTATTGGCGTTCCTCTTTGTAAGCGGGCTCTTAGTTTTCCAATCGATAAGGGCTTACAGCGTAATAAATTCTTCGGGTCTATAGTGCTCGCCACCCAAGTAATGGGTGCAAACGAATTAACTCGAAGGATTGTGTTCGCATGAAAAATATCTCGATGACCCTGGCTTTATTGGCGGCAACTCTGGGGGCAGTGACTACCGCACACGCAGCCAACAGTGGCACGCTGAACTTTACCGGTGCCTTGACCAACACCAGTTGCGAAGTGTCTTCCGGAGGCGGTTCGGCCGATAACATTCCGGTGGACCTGGGCCGTGTGTCGTTTGCCGATATCGGCAATCGCACCGACTCGCGACTGGGCACCGCGAAAAACATCGACCTGGTGGTGACCTGCCTGCAACCGGCGGCGGAGAACACCGTGCATATGTCGTTCCGGCCGTCACAAACCGACACCAACGATCCTTACCTGTTGACCACCGCCGGGGCCGCCAAGGGCGTCGGCATCGGCCTGGTACGCCGCGACAGCGACGCCTTCCTCAATATCCAGGATCCTACCGACACCATTGATGGCGTCCTTGAGGCCAGCGGTACCGGCTCCCGTGGCGAACTGGCCCTGCGGGCGGTGTTCGTCAAGAACGGTGTGCCCACGGTCCCCGGTGCCGCGACAGGCACTGTGCCTTTTGTCCTGACTTATAACTAAGCGGCTTTCTTGAACGGAGCTTTGCACGGCTCCGTTCTTTTTTTCATTGAAATGGGTAGTTCACATGCGGAACGTTTTTGCTCCGATGACCGGCATTGTCCTGGCAATGTGGATAGGAGCCGATGCGCGGGCGGGTATTGTGTTGAATACGACACGGGTGGTGTATCCGGCGCAAGACAAGGAAGCGGTACTCAGTGTACTGAACAATAGCTCCTCGAGCATATTGCTGCAGTCCTGGCTCGAAGCCGAGGACGAGGTCACCCGGGAGTTGCCCTTTGTGGTGGTCCCGCCCTTGGTGCAATTGCCTTCCGGGGGACGGCAGACGGTGCGGATCATTCATTCCGGGGCCGCGATGCCGGCGGACCGTGAGTCGCTGTTCTGGTTGAACGTGCAGGAAATCCCCCAGGCCAGCGAGCGGGAGAATGTCCTGCAGATCGGCATCCGTCAGCGCATCAAACTGTTCTACCGCCCTGGTCGGCTCAACGACGATGTCGAGCAGGCGCCGGCGCAACTGCGTTGGAGCCTGCCCCGGGGTGGCGTGCTGAATGTGGTCAATACCGGGCCCTATCACGTGACACTGGTGGACATTCAGTTGCTCTCCGGCGGGCATCGGGTCTTGCGCAGGAAGAACTCGATGCTGGCTCCGGGGCAGTCCGCCGACTACGACCTGCAGGAGCATGCCCAGGCCCAGAATGCCCAGCTGAATTTCAGTGTCATCAACGACCACGGGGCGCTGGTGCCTTACCGGTTGTCCTCGGGCGACTGGACCCAGGGCCAGGCGCAACCGCTGGGCAGTTAGTCAGCGTCTTCGATCGTTATCCGATTTTTTCGATGCCGGACCCCGCGCGCAGGTCAGGGCATTGTGCGGGCGGAAGGAACCCGTCTGGAACACACTTCAAGTTATCGTATTGTGAAGGTGCACATGGATTGGCTTTATCAGCGAACAAAGGAAGTTCTCGCGTTATCACGTCATGGGAGCAACGGTGGTTTCGTACGTTCCCTGTTTGAGAGGGCTCGAGGCCCGTGGGGCTTCAAATGGTCATTGGGGGTGGCGCTGATTGCGCCGGGCGCTGCCTTTGCCGAGCCGTCGGGGGATGAAAGCGGGCAGGGACCCCGCTTCAATACCGCCTTTATTCACGGCGGTGAGCAGTCGGCGGACCTGAAGGCCTTCCTCGAAGGCAACAGCGTCGCCCCGGGTACCTACCGGGTGGATATCTACCTCAATCGCAACCTCAGTGCGCGCCGGGACCTGGTGTTTTCCCGCAATGCCGCGACCGGCCAGGTCGAGCCGTGCCTGACCTTGCCGGTGCTCGACGACGTCGGACTGGACCTGGAGCGCCTGCGCAGCCTCGGGGTGTTGACCGACGGCACGGCGCCCGAGCAGTGCTTCGATTGGCGTCGCCTGGACCAGGCCAGCGTCGACTACCAACCCAACAGCCTGCAACTGAATATCAGCGTGCCGCAGATCGCCTTGCGCCGCAGCGCCCGCGGCTACATTTCCCCGCAGTTGTGGGACCGCGGGGTGAACAGCGCTTTCATCGACTACAGCTTTATCGGTAACCGTCGTGAGGTCACCGGGATTCGCACCGACAGTTACTACCTGGGCCTGAACAACGGTGTGAACCTCGGCGACTGGCGCCTGCGCAACCAGTCCTCGCTGTTGCAGGGCACCGATCAGTCGGCGCGTTGGAGCAGCAACAGCACCTTCGCCCAGCGCGACCTGACGGCCTGGAAGAGCCAGTTGACCCTGGGCGAGACCTATACCGATTCACGGGTTTTCGACAGCGTGCGGTTTCGCGGTGTCCAGGTCGCCACGGACGACGGCATGTTGCCGGACAGCGAGCGGGTCTATGCGCCGACCATTCGCGGTGTGGCCGAGAGCAACGCGACGGTGGAAATCCGCCAGAACGGCTACCTGCTCTACAGCTCCAATGTGGCGCCCGGGCCGTTCGAAATCCGCGACTTCTACCCCAGCGGTTCAAATGGCGATCTGCTGGTAACGGTGATCGAGGCCGATGGCCGGCGCCGCACCTTTACCCAGGCGTTCGCCTCCCTGCCGATCATGGTGCCCGAGGGCACCTTCAGCTACAGCGTCGAAGCCGGGCAATACGACAGCAACAGCAGCGGCTACCAGACCCCCGGTTTTACCAGCACCACCCTGATCTACGGCCTGACCGAGCACCTGACCGGTTATGGCGGCCTGCAACTGGCCGAGGACTACCAGGCCAGTAACCTGGGGGCGGGTCTCAATACCGGGTTGGGGGCGATTTCGGCGGACCTGACCCATTCGGTCAGTCGCCAGCCGGCAACGGACCTGGGGGGGCAGAGCGTGCGCCTGCGCTATGCCAATACCCTGAATGCCACCAGCACCACCTTTGCCATCGCCGGTTATCGCTATTCCAGCGAGCAATACCGCACGTTCGACCAGCATGTGCAGGAGCGCAGCCAGCCCGGTCTGATCCTGCAGGGGCGGGCCAGGGACCGGGTGGATCTCAATCTCAGCCAGCCGCTGGGCACCGGAACCTTGAGCGTTTCGGCCCTGGAGCAGCGTTTCTGGGACCTGCCCGGCACGTCCCGGCAGTACAACGTGACCTACGGTGGTTACTGGCGCGACCTCAATTACAGCCTGTCCCTGGGCCGCGCCGAAGTCACGGATATCAATGGCCAGGCCGGTACCGATCATCAGTTGACCCTGACCCTCTCGATGCCCTTCGGCAGTCCTGAGCGGGCGACCCGCGCCTCGTTTACCGGGGTACGCGACAGTGAGGGCGGTTCCAGTGCCCTGGCCGGCGTGACCGGGCGCCTGCCGGAGAGTCGCGACACTTTCTATTCGGTGCTCGCTGGTAACGATGGCAGCGGTGCCGGTGCGGGTTCGGCCAGCTTGAACAGCACCACGTCCGTCGGGCGTTTCGAGGCCGGCTACAGCCATGGGCGCGATTTCAACAGCTGGAACCTCGGGGCCCGGGGCTCGCTGGTGGCCCACGGCGGTGGTATCAACCTCGGCCAGTCCCTGGGCGACACCTTTGTGCTGGCGCAGGTGCCGGGTGTCAGCGGGGCCCGTTTCAACAATTTCAGTGGTGTCGAAACCGGTGCCAACGGTTATGCCGTGGTGCCTTATGCACAACCTTACCGGGCCAACTGGATCAGCCTCGATACCCGCGACCTGGGGGCCGATGTCGAGGTGGATAATGCCATCGCCCAGGTGGTTCCGCGGCGTGGCGCGGTGGTCCTGGCCACCTTCAAGGCCAGTGCCGGGCGGCGCGTGCAGTTCGAGCTGAGCCAGGCCGATGGCAGCCCGATTCCCCTCGGCGCGAGTGTTCAGGATGCCACCGGCCGGACCTTGGCCGTGGTCGATCCGAGCAGTCGCGCGCTGGTGCTCAGCGAGCAGGAGCAAGGCGTGCTGAGCGTCAGTTGGTCGGATCGGCGCTGCCAGTTTTCCTTCACGCTGCCACCCAAGGACCCGCAGCGGACCTACGAACGGATTCGTGGGGTGTGCCAGTGAAACGCTTGGGTGTGCTGGCGTTGCTGCTGGGTTTGTACGCCGGCGGCCCGTTGCAGGCCGCGGTGTCCCTCAGCGGCACGCGGCTGGTGTTCGACGGGCGCTTTCGCGAGGTGAGTATCGAAGCGCGCAACCGTGGGACGGAGGAGGTCCTGTTGCAGGCCTGGTTGAGCGACGTGAGCGAGGGGGCGGAGCCGGCGGCGAATTTGCCCTTTGTGCTGACGCCGCCGCTGTCGCGGCTGGCGCCGGAGGGGCGTCAGGTCTTGCGCCTGATGTATGAAGGGTTGGGCATGCCGGCGGGGCGTGAGTCGCTGCTGCACCTGTATGTGCTGGAAATTCCCCGCACCCGCCCGGGCGACGGGCTGCTGAATATCGCGATCCGCCAGCGGATCAATGTGTTTTTTCGTCCGCCCGGGCTGCCGGGGGATCCGGCGGCCACCCCGCAACGCCTGAACTGGACACTGGTGCGCGACGACAGTGGCGTCCATCGACTGCGGGTGGAGAACCCGACGGTGTTCCATGCCGCCCTGCTGAATATTCAAATCGAGGAGCCACGCCAGGGCACCCCCCAGCGTCAGGGGGACGATTTGCTGGTCCCGCCGGGCGAGCGGCGGGAACTGATCCTCGCCCGTTCCCCTGCGCAGCACTTGCAGTTCAAGGCGCTGACTGACTACGGCGGTCAACGCGCCTATCGCGCCCGGTTGGCCTTCGGTACGCCGTTCAACGCGTCACTGAGTGGCGACACCGCCCATTCCGAACAGAAGGTTTTATCCCATGACTAAGTTTGATTGTCGTGCCTGGCTGCGTCCGTTGTTGTGTCTCGGACTCTTGAGCCCGGCCAGCGCATTTGCCTTGACCTGCACCTTGCAGGGCAGTGGCGCCACCCTGGTCAACGCCGACCTCGGCAGCACCGTCGCGATCCCGGCCTCGTCGCCCAATGGCAGCGTGATCTGGCGCTCGGAACCGCTCAACCTGGCGGTCGATTGCGCCAGGGACAATCCCCAGGGCGGCGACGAGGACGTGTTTATCTACCTCAATCCGGCCGGCCAGGTGATCGGCCAGGGCATCCGCGCCGGTTTGACCCATGACGGCGTCGATCATCGCCAGAGCAGCGGACGCATCGCGACCGGGCGGCGGGTGTCGGGGTGCCTTGAGGGGAACTGCCCGCCGTTGAGTTTCAATCTGGCCTTCTCGGTGTTTATCGAGAAATTCGGGCCGACGCCGCCTTCGGGGGTGGCGAGCAATCTGCAGGACTATCGTCTGTTCCAGCTGGACGGCAGCGCTGGGCCGAGCGCGGGCGGACATTCGCTCAATTACGTGATCAACAACCTGTCCGGCCTGCGCTTCGTGGCCTGTGATGCGCAGTTGCAGGTGATTCCCGAGACCGTCGATTTCGGTCGGGTCGCCATCGAACGGGTGGTCATGGGCCAGGTCGCCGCGCGTCGTCCTTTCGCCTTGCACACCAGTCGGACCTGCGACACCGCGTTCAGCCTGGACGCGCGCTTGAAGCCGGTATCGGGCAGTGTCTCCGGGGAGCTGCTGATTCCCCAGGGCAATGATGGCGTGGGCATCCGGATCGTCCGGGCGGACGGCGGCTTGGGGATTCCTTATAACCGCTCCTTTCACCTGGCCGACCTGTTGGGCGAAACCCGGGCGGCCATGGCGCGCTTCGATGCCGAGCTGGTGTGGAACAGTGATCGGCCCAAGGCCGGGCCGTTCTCGGCCGGGGTGGTGGTCGATTTGTTCTATAAATGACCGTTGGCGGCGGCGCGGGCAGGGTGCTGGCAGGTATACTGCGGTCTTTCGGTTCGACCTGATCCGTCCCGCCTTTTCGGAGCTTCCATGACTTCCCCTGAACAACCGTCCGTTTCCGCCAACCCGGGTGAAGAGCCTGTGGTCGAGGCTGAGCCTGCGGTCAGCGAAAAGCCCGCCGTCCCGGCCTTCAGTTTTCCGTTCAACCCCGCTGAATTCGCCGCTGCGAAAAAGGCCGGCCAGACCTGGTACCAGAAAGGTGGCAAGGACGGGCATCACGAGAGACCGGGCCGCGCGCCCAATGGCACGCGTCGGTCGATGGGCAAGCGCTGAGCCTTGAGTCCGGCTTCGCCCATAGGGTCGCCATCACCAGCGACTTGGTGCCAAAAAAGTTGATCGTCTTTGAATTGTCATGAAGATGGCTAAATGCCAAGACCCTGAGCTAGATCAGTGTTTTGCTTTTCCGTGCGCTTAGAGTCGACGCCCTGCCGACTCCTCTCACTTTCTGAGCGCGCGTTCCATGAAGATCAATCTCCCGATTACCGGGCGAAATGTAGATGTCGCCTTTGATGCCAACATCCTTTCGACCACCGATCTGGACAGCACGATTACCTACGCCAATCCTGACTTCATCAGGATCAGCGGCTACAGCCGTGAGGAGCTGCTGGGTTCGCCGCATAACCTCTTGCGTCATCCGGACATGCCCGCCGAGGCTTTCGCCCATATGTGGCAAACCCTCAAGGGCGGACGCTCGTGGATGGGGCTGGTCAAGAATCGCTGCAAGAATGGCGATCACTACTGGGTCAGTGCCTACGCCACGCCGGTGACCCGCGACGGTCAGACGGTGGAGTACCAGTCGGTGCGGACTCGGCCCGACGCTGCCCAGGTCGAGGCCGCCGAGCGTTGGTATACCTGGTTGCGCAGCGGACGCTTGCCCTGGCGTCAGCGCCTGCCCAGCCTGCGTGTGCAGACCCGGCTCTGGGCGCAGGCCAGCGCGGTGTTTGCCGTTGTCCTGGCACTGGGGCACGGTTTTTCCGGGCAGCCGCTGGCGGTCGAGTTGGGGCTCTGGGCCCTGGGCAGCGTGCTGGTCGGCGCGTTCACCCACTGGGCGCTGCGCCCGTTTGCCGAACTGACGGCGAGAGCCCGGGAGATCGCTGACAACCCCTTGAGCCAGGCGATCTACACCGGTCGTAGCGACGAGTTCGGTCAGGTCGGCTTTGCCCTGAGCATGCTGGAAGCCCAGGTCGGCGCGGTGGTGGGACGTATCGGCGATGCCTCGCTGCGCCTGTCCGGGCATGCCCAGGCGCTGGCCCGGCATATTCAAAGCAGTCATGCCAGCACCCTGGATCAACAGGCTGAAACCGACCAGGTCGCGGCGGCGATTCAGCAGATGAGCGCCAGCGTGGCCCAGGTCGCGAGCAATGCCCAGCAGGCCTCCGAGGTGGCCGACCTGGTCGGTAGGGAAACCCACGAAGGCCATCAACTGGTGGGAGACAGTCGCAGCGCGGTGCTGCGCCTGGCCAACGAGCTGGCGCGGGCTACCGAGGTGATCCTGCATCTGGAAAGCCACAGCACCGAAATCTCCACGGTATTGGAAGTGATCCGCGGGATTGCCGACCAGACCAACTTGCTGGCGCTCAATGCCGCCATCGAAGCCGCCCGTGCCGGGGAGCAGGGTCGCGGGTTCGCGGTGGTGGCCGACGAGGTACGGGGGTTGGCCCAGCGCACGCAGCAATCGACCAACGAGATCCAGCGCATGATCAGCAATCTGCAGGAAGGCGCGTGCAATGCGGTGCAAGTGATGCAGCACAGCAGCCAGCAGGCCGAGGACAGTGTGCAACAGGTCCAGCAGGCAGCCGATGCCCTGGCCGGGATCAGCCAGCGGGTCAGCCGGATTACCGCCATGAGCCAGCAGATCGCTTCGGCGGTGGAAGAGCAAAGCACCGTCAGCGAGGACATCAGCCGCAATATCGTCAGCATCCGCAATGCCTGCGAGGCACTGGTCAATGTCGGCCAGCAGAGTCATCTCAGTTCGGGGGATGTGGCGGGGCTGGCGGATGACCTGCGTTCATTGGCCCAGGAGTTCTGGCGCAAGCGCTGCTGAACCTCCATGCTGGCAGGCAGGGTCAACGCGATCCCTTGTGGGCGCCGGCTTGCTGGCGATGAGGCCCGTGAGCCTTGCATCGCCCGATCGGCCGCCATCGCCGGCAAGCCGGCTCCTACAGGTCCGTGTTTCTCCAGGCGGATCTTTATCCGAGGTCAGGCCGCCTGCAAGGGGATAAAGGCGTAGGTGGTCGCCGCTTCGCTCACTACCCGGGCCCCTTCTGCCTGCAACTGCTCGGCGATGGCCGGTCCGGAGACATGGAAGCTCCACTCGCTCGCCGCCGGCCAATGCGTCAGCTGTTGCACCTGCTCAATCGCCTCCGCGAACGCCGGCATCAGCGGCAGGTAGGCGGTGAAACCGTCGCCCTTGAGTGCCGTGGTGCGAATCCCCAGCCGTGCGCAAATCACTTCCTTGGCCTGGATATCGTCACGATCGGCCTGACGCGAGGTTTCGATCAGCCGCACCAGTTCCGGGTCCTGCAACTGCCCGCCGACGATCAGCAACGGCTGCGTGTCCTGCCAGGCCTCCGGCGGACAGTCCTTGGCTTCGGGACGCAGCGGGATATGCGGGTTGATTTCCATCGGGTAGATCCGGCACACCAGTGGCCGCCGTTGATAGATCCGGCAGAGCAGGTCTTCGTCAAGATTCCGACAGGGCCCCACGTTGTAGGCGGCAAAGGTGATGGCGACGCGGGCTTCGGCGTGACCGCTGGGTACGCCCCAGGAGCGGCGCAGCACGTGATCGCGTTGCTGTTCCGGCTGGCCGAGGCCATCGGCCAGGAAGGCCTCGACCAGAACGATCACCTGGCCGCCGTCCGCTGCCCATTGCCGGGCTTCGGCCAGTGTCAGGGGGACATGGTGATCGGTGCAGCATTTGCCGCAACCGACGCAGGAAAAGTGGGTGCTCATAAGTGAACCGACCGAAGGACAAGGACTGGGACGGTGACGTAATTCCGTTTTGTTTCACCGTATGGGCTTCGGTCAAAGCAAGTTATGCGCCAGCCACTCAGTTGCTGCGGGCGGGCATGACCGAGTCCCATTCGGTGACGACGGCGGTCTTGCTCTTCTTGTTGTACAGGCACAACTCGGTACCCGGCTGGTTCTTCATGTGCGCCTGCGGATAGCGGCCGTGCAGCAACAGAGCGGTGTAACCGACCTTGTCGTCGAATTGCGCGGGGTTGCCCACGGGTTTGACGTTTTTCAGCTTGCTGGCCTTGGTGCAACTGGCAACCACGGTTTTGTGGAAGTTCGCCCAGGCGTCGGGGCTGGCGGCCTGGACCTGGCTGGCCAGGGTGACGAGGCTGATGAAGAGCAGAGTGAAGGTTTTCATGACAGGTCTCCTTCAAGGGCGGCGGGCAAAGGAGGGATTATGCCTGAGCCGGGCTGACTTCATAGCGTTCGATAAAGCGCATGCCGACCCGCTCGTACAGGCGCCGGGCGCCGAGGTTGTTTTCCATGACCTTGAGGTCGACGAAGGCTTCGCCGCGGGCGGCGAACACCTTGAACGCCTGGCGCAGCAAGGCCAGGCCCAGGCCTTCGGCGCGGCGACGCGGGTGCACCACCAGGTCCTTGATATAGGCGCTGGTCCAGCACAGCGCGACACCGGCCACGCCCTGTTCGTCGAGGGCGACCAGGCACAGCGCGGGATCGAACTCGGCATCGCTGGTGAAATGTTGGCTCCATTGGGCGAAGTCTTCGACCTGGCCGCCGCCATCCTGGTAACCGTGCTTGAGCAAGGCATGCACCGGCTCCATCAGCTGTGCGCGCAATACGCCGATACGGATGCCGGCCGGCCATTGGGGAATATCCAGCAGGTCGTCGAGGTCCTTGCGCAGCAACTGGCAGTGGCGGTCGGGCATCTCAGATACCTTGTTCCGCGACGGTCCGGGCCGCCTGGATCAGGCAGCGGGTCAGTTCCGGCGAGGAAAACTTGGTCAGCACCGCATTGGCGCCGGCCAGTCGTGCTTTCTCGCTGTTCATGGCACTGTCCAGCGAGGTGTGCAGGAGGATGTAGAGATCCTGGAAGTCCGGGGTTTCGCGCACTGTACGGGTGAAGGCGTAGCCGTCCATCTCTGACATTTCGATGTCCGAAACCACTACGTTGATCTGTTCGGCGGTGCCTTGCAGGTCCAGCAGGCAACCGATGGCGTCCTTGGCACTGCGGGCCGTGTGGCAGGTCAGGCCGAGGGTGCGCAAGGTGAGCACCGATTGCTGCAAGGCCACCTGGCTGTCGTCGACCACCAGGATCCGTGCATGGCCGAGGATTTCCGCTTCTTCCATGGTCAGTTCGCTGGGCGTGACTTCGATTTGCGTCGGCGAGATACCGTGGATGACCTTTTCGATATCCAGCACCTGGACCAGCGTGCCGTCGACCTGGGTCACCCCGGTGATAAAGGCCTTGGGCCCGCCGGAACCGTAGGGCGGCGGACGGATATCGGTGGTCAGGCAATGAACGATCTTGCTCACGGCCTGGACGTGCAGGCCCTGTTTGGAGCGGCTGACATCGGTGACGATCAGGCAACCGCCGTCCGGGTCCACCAGGGGGCGTTCGCCGATGGCGCGGCTCAGGTCGATCACCGACAGCGAGGCGCCGCGCAGGGTGGCGATGCCTTTGACGTGGGGATGGGACTCCGGCAGCTTGGTCAGTGGCGGGCAGGGAATGATTTCACTGACTTTCAGCAGGTTGATTGCCATCAGCTTGCCGCTGCGCAAAGTGAAGAGCAGAAGAGATAGCGAGTCTGCGCGGGCTTTGTTGGAAGACATAAAAACCTTCTGTGGAAAAAGGTGGTCCAGGACAGATTAACCCTGAACGGCTATCGATGATGGGTTATCGACCCGATGGGAGCCGGCTTTAGGTGTAATACACAACTCGCTGTTAAGTGTTTACTTCAAGCCGAGGCGTTTGGCCATCCGCCCGAGGTTGGCCCGGTCCAGCCCCAGTTCGCGGGCGGCGCTGGCCCAATTGTGCTGGTGTCGCTCCAGGCAGGCGCCGATCAGTTGTCGCTGGTAGTTTTCCGTGGCCTGGCGCAGATCAGCGCCGCTTTCGAGCTCCGGCGGGGCAAGGGTGTGCTCCTGTGGGGCCTGGGGGGCAGCCGTCGGCAAATCCAGATCGGCGGCGCTCAGGCTGAGGATCCTTGGCCGTTCCCGGCAATTGCCCAAGGCTTTCAGGGCGCTGCGTCCGATCAGGTGTTCCAGCTCGCGGACGTTGCCCGGCCAGTTGTACGCCAGCAGCGCCGCCTGCGCATCCGCACCCAGGCGCAAGCTGCCCAGCCCCAGGCGCGAGCGGTTCTGTTCCAGGAAAAAACCACTTAATAGCAATACATCGCGACCGCGCTCGCGCAGGGCCGGCACTTGCAGCGGATAGACGCTCAGGCGGTGGTAGAAGTCGGCTCGATAGCGCCCGCTGCGCACTTCTTCAGCCAGGTCGCGATTGGTGGCGGCGATCAACCGCACATCCACCTGATGCTCGCGGTCCGAACCCAGGCGCTGTAGCTGGCCGCTTTGCAGTACCCGTAACAATTTGGCCTGGACGCTCAGCGACAACTCGCCGACCTCATCGAGAAACAGCGTGCCGCCATTGGCCAGTTCGAATTTGCCGCGACGATCGTTCACGGCGCCGGTGAAGGCGCCGCGTACATGGCCGAACAGCTCGCTCTCCACCAGGGTATCCGGCAGGGCGGCGCAGTTGAGGCTGATGATGGGTTTTTCCGCACGGGGGGACGCGGCATGGATCGCCTGGGCCACCAGTTCCTTGCCGACCCCGGTTTCACCGGTGATCAGTACCGTCAGGTCGCTGCCGCCCACCAGGTTGATCTCTTCCACCAGGCGTTTGTGGGCTTTGCCCTGGCCGATCATTTCGCGATTCTGTGGGCCGCTGGCCTGGCGATAGAGCTCGGCGCGCTGGTGTTCGTCCTCGGCGCGCAAGGCCAGACGCGCGATCCGTTCGGCGGCATTCACCGTGGCCGCCGCCAGGCTGGCGAAGGCCTGCAGGGCATCGAGCTCGATCCGTTCGAAGCGCTCCGGGTCCAGGGCGTCGAGGGTCAGCAGGCCCCAGGGTTGTTCGTCGATAAACAGCGGGCAGCCCAGGCAGTCATGGACCTCCAGGTGCTCGGTCAAACCCTCCACCAGGCCGTCGTAAGGGTCCGGCAGATCGGTCTCGCTGTCGAAACGGGTCGGCCCGTGGCTGCCGAGCAGGATCTGGAAACGTGGGTGTTCGCTGATCTTGAAGCGCCGTCCGAGGGTGTCCGGGCTCAGGCCATCGACAGCCAGCGGCACCAGCCACTCGCCGTCCAGGCGCAGCAGCGCGGCGGCGTCACAGGGCAGCAGGGCGCGCATGGCTTCGAGCAGGCGTCGATAGCGTTCACTTTCGGGCAGTTCCCGTGAGAGATCCGATACCAGCGGCAGTAGGGCCGTCAGCAGGAGTTTTGCAGTCATATTGACTCCTATGGTGTCGGAATGACTATAAGTTGCCTGTAGTCACTATGACTAATACAATTTTAACTTATTGATTTATATCATTTTTAATCTTGGCATGAAGTGTGATGAGTAAAGGTTGATTCAGATAAAACCTCACCCCCAGGAGTTGACCCATGCTGAGCGTTCAAGACCGTGCCATCGTCAAATCGACTGTCCCGCTGCTGGAAAGCGGCGGCGAGGCGCTGATCACTCACTTCTATCGGATGATGCTGTCCGAGTACCCGCAGGTGCGCCCGCTGTTCAACCAGGCCCACCAGTCCAGTGGCGACCAGCCCCGGGCGTTGGCCAACGGCGTATTGATGTATGCCCGGCATATCGACCAGCTCGATCAGTTGGGCGACCTGGTGGCCAAGATCATCAACAAGCATGTTGCGCTGCAGATCCTCCCGGAGCATTACCCGATTGTCGGCACTTGCCTGTTGCGGGCCATTCACGAAGTGCTCGGCGAGGAGATCGCCACGCCTGAAGTCATGAGTGCCTGGGGGGCGGCCTATAACCAGTTGGCCGATATCCTGATCGGGGCCGAAACGGCCATTTACGACGAGAAAGCCCTGGCGCCCGGCGGCTGGCGTGGCGCCCGGCTGTTCAAGGTGGTGGCCAAGGTCGAGGAAAGCCAGGAAATCACTTCGTTCTATTTCGAGCCGGAGGATGGCCAGCCGGTCCTGGCGTTCGCCCCGGGACAGTACATCGGCATGAAGCTGGTTATCGACGGCGAAGAGATGCGCCGCAACTACTCGCTCTCGGCGCTGGCGAAGGCCGGTCAGTATCGGATCAGTGTCAAGCGCGAGGCCGGTGGCAAAGTCTCGAACTACCTGCATGACCAACTGGCCGTCGGCGCCAGCCTGGAGCTGTTCCCGCCGGCGGGCGAGTTCACTTTGGCGGCCAGCGACAAGCCGCTGGTGTTGATCAGTGGCGGGGTCGGGATCACGCCGACCTTGCCGATGCTCGAAGCGGCGTTGGCGGGTGAACGGCCGGTGCATTTTATCCACTGCGCGCGCAACGGCCAGGTGCATGCTTTCCGTGACTGGGTCGATGCCCTGGCCGAGCGTCATCCGCAGCTCAAGCGCTTTTATTGTTACGCCGAGGATGATGGTGTGAGCCCCGCCGCGGACAAGGTCGGCCTGCTGAGCCAGGAACAGTTGGGCGAATGGTTGCCTCAGGAGCGTGACCTGGATGCCTATTTCCTCGGGCCCAAGGGTTTTATGGGCGCAATCAAGCGTCACCTCAAAGCCCTGGGGGTGCCGGAACAGCAGAGCCGTTATGAGTTCTTCGGGCCGGCCGCGGCCCTGGAGTAATTCGTGGTACCGCCGTGGCCAAGCCTGTGGCCACGGCGGTCGGCCGGCCGGATCGGGCGCATGGACAAAATCCCTGGGCGCGTTAATCCCGGTTTAATCGGCTTGTCGTTAATTCGCCGATCATTGTCGGCGATCTTGTGGTGGTTTACCCATACTCCCCCAGACACCGACCTCGCGTGTTCAATACGCTCAAAGGTCATGGTCAGCGTGTAGACTTCCGGGCAACACATGTTCACCGGGTTGAAACGAGCGGATTGCGACCTGTGGGCCTATGGGATACAACCTCGGTTTGATGCCGCAGCTCGCTGCGCGGCCCTTCGGCCGATCCAACAACGAGTCAAAGGGAAACGGGATGACTGACGAAATGATGCGGCTGGGACGGGAAAAGCGCTTCCTGGTCCTGCTGGGGGTGATCTGCCTCGCCTTGATCGGCGGTGCGTTGTACATGCAGGTGGTGCTGGGCGAAATGCCGTGCCCGTTGTGTATCCTGCAACGCTACGCCTTGCTGTTCATTGCGCTGTTCGCCTTTATCGGCGCGGGCATGCGCACCCGGCGCAGCCTCACGGTGCTGGAAGTGCTGGTGTGGTTGAGTGCCGTCGGCGGCATCATTGCGGCGGGTCGTCACGTCTATATCCAGGCCAATCCGGCGGTGAGCTGCGGCATCGACGTGCTGCAACCGATTGTCGACGGCCTGCCCCTGGCGTCGATCTTCCCGTTGGGCTTCCAGGTCGAGGGTTTCTGCGAAACGCCATACCCGCCGCTGCTGGGGCTGTCCCTGGCGCAATGGGCGCTGGTGGCTTTCGTGCTGACGGCGTTGCTGGTGCCGGTGGGTATCTACCGCAATCGCCAGAAAAACCGCTGATGTCGGTGGTCAGTCGATGCGGCTGAGGCTTGCCGATAATCCTTGGAAAACGCCCCGATCTTTCATGTAAGATCGGGGCGTTTTTTATGTCTGTCGGCCCTGGTAAAAAGCCCTGATAACCGGCAATAAAACGCGCGAAAAAACTGCGACATATTGTCACGTCGCAGCTGTCGCACTGGCCGTTTCTGACCTCGATGTCATCTTCTGATTGACAGCCATCCTCGAAAAAGTTCCCTGGCACGCTCTGTGTTTCACGTCTATATGGGGAGCCTCCCGATACCCCCCGAAGATCCTTCCAATACCCCGTCATGCTTGGGCCAGAGCCTCTTTCACGGCCCTTGCCAGGGCGATTTCGCTGCGGATCAGTTGTTGGACAAAAGAGCGGTTCATGGCTTTTTGTTGAGAATGGAACGCGATACGATTCAGGATCGTTGCAAAAACGGTTAATGATTGTTGCGTGAATTGATAAAAAATATTTCAGGATGAGACGTGGTTTATAAAACGCTACCTCACTACAATCGCCGCACTGAATGTCCGGCGCCGCTCTGCCTGAGCGCAATAGGGCGGTCGAAGGGCTCAAGGGCGCTATGCGACCCCTGGTGCTGGCGACCTTTCCAAGTATCCGCACCAAATGGAATTGGTCTGTAACAAGGCCTATGACCCACGAAATCGAATAAGAACTCACGCCCGTTCCAGAGGTGCCGATCAATGATTGGTACGACGGACAGGCCCTTATTCAATCGGAAAAAATTGCCAACCCTTGGCAGGGTGAAGTGTTGGCTATCGAAACCCAACTGCATTGCGCAAGCTGCTTTAGAGGTCGTGAGATGAGTAAAACAAGGTATCCCAGATTCTTAGGCTTATTGCCGCTGCTCGGCACGTTGTTGCTGGGAGGGTGCAACATGACCTTGCTCGACCCGAAGGGTCAGGTCGCCCTGGACGAACGTAACCTGATCATCACCGCTACGCTGCTGATGCTGTTGGTCGTGGTGCCGGTCATCCTGATGACCTTTGCCTTCGCCTGGAAATACCGCGCGTCGAACAAGGACGCCACCTACGCGCCGAAATGGAGCCACTCCACCAAGATCGAAATCGTGGTCTGGGCCGTGCCTGCCATCATCATCCTGTTCCTGGGCATCGTCACCTACAAGTCGACCCACGCCCTGGACCCGTATCGTCCGCTGGAATCCGACGTCAAGCCGATCACCGTCGAAGTGGTCGCCCTGGACTGGAAATGGCTGTTCATCTACCCGGAACAAGGCATCGCCACCGTCAACAAGCTGGTCTTCCCGGCCAAGACCCCGGTGAACTTCAAGATCACTTCCGACAGCGTGATGAACTCGTTCTTCATCCCGGGCCTGGGCGGTCAGATCTACGCCATGGCCGGTATGCAGACCAAGCTGCACCTGATCTCCAACGAGAATCATGAGTACGAAGGGATTTCCGCCAACTACAGCGGCGCCGGCTTCACCGGTATGAAATTCAAAGCGACCGCAACCAGCCAGGCGGATTTCGATGCCTGGGTAGCTGAGGTCAAGAAGGCACCTAAACAGCTTGAACAAGCTGAATACGCGGACCTTGCCAAGCCAAGCCAGGACAATCCGGTCGCGCTTTATTCCACCGTGACGCCGAACCTGTTCCAGAACATCGTCGACAAGTACGAAGGGATGAAAGCAGGCAAGCCGATCGAGCACGAGAAGAAAGAAGTGGCCGCATCGGAAGGAATGGACATGAGTTCGCATTCAGCTGCCGGGGCAGAGGAGTAAACGATGTTTGGTAAATTAAGTTGGGAAGCGGTCCCGTTCCACGAGCCGATTGTCATGGTGACCATTGCCATGATCGCGCTCGGCGGTCTGGCTTTGTTCGCGGCGATCACCTACTTCAAGAAGTGGACCTACCTGTGGACCGAGTGGCTGACTTCGGTTGACCACAAGAAAATCGGTGTCATGTACATCGTCGTGGCCATGGTCATGCTGCTGCGCGGTTTCTCCGACGCCATCATGATGCGGACCCAGCTGGCCATGGCCACCGAGGGTTCTCCTGGCTACCTGCCGCCTCACCACTATGACCAGATCTTCACCGCCCACGGTGTGATCATGATCATCTTCATGGCGATGCCTTTCTTCACCGGCCTGATGAACATCGTCGTGCCGTTGCAGATCGGTGCGCGTGACGTGGCCTACCCGTTCCTGAACTCCCTGAGCTTCTGGCTGCTGGTTTCCGGCGTGGTGCTGATCAACGTTTCCCTGGGTGTCGGCGAATTCGCCAAGACCGGTTGGGTTGCCTATCCGCCGCTGTCGGGGCTGCAATACAGTCCGGGCGTGGGGGTGGATTACTACATCTGGGCGCTACAGCTATCAGGGCTGGGTACAACGCTGACCGGGGTGAACTTCCTGGCCACCGTGCTGAAAATGCGTACCCCTGGCATGAAGCTGATGGACATGCCGATCTTCACCTGGACCTGCACCTGGGCCAACGTGCTGATCGTCGCTTCGTTCCCGATCCTCAC
The DNA here is from genome assembly GCF_023242495.1 of Pseudomonas sp. MWU13-2862. NCBI lineage: Bacteria > Pseudomonadati > Pseudomonadota > Gammaproteobacteria > Pseudomonadales > Pseudomonadaceae > Pseudomonas > Pseudomonas sp. MWU13-2862. Next base: position 352,425 of record NZ_JALMEZ010000006.1, read on the forward strand.
CGCTACACTGGCTTTGCTGACGCTTGACCGCTACATGGATTTCCACATTTTCACCAATGAACTGGGTGGAAATCCGATGATGTACGTCAACCTGTTCTGGGCTTGGGGTCACCCCGAGGTGTACATCCTGATCCTGCCGGCGTTCGGGGTCTTCTCCGAAGTCATCTCGACCTTCTCCGGCAAGCGACTGTTCGGCCACCACTCGATGATCTATGCCAGTGGCGCGATCTCGGTACTGGGCTTCATGGTTTGGCTGCACCACTTCTTCACCATGGGTTCGGGTGCCAACGTCAACGCCTTCTTCGGCCTGGCGACGATGCTGATTTCGATCCCGACGGGGGTGAAGCTATTCAACTGGCTGTTCACCATCTACCGTGGCCGTCTGCGCATGACCAGCCAGGTTCTCTGGACCCTGGGCTTCATGGTGACCTTCGCCATCGGCGGCATGACCGGCGTACTGCTGGCCATCCCGGGTGCTGACTTCGTCCTGCACAACAGCCTGTTCGTGATCGCGCACTTCCACAACGTGATCATCGGCGGCGCGGTATTCGGTTACATCGCCGGCTTCAGCTTCTGGTTCCCGAAAGCGTTCGGCTTCAAGCTGCACGAAGGTTGGGGCAAGGCGGCGTTCTGGTTCTGGATCTCCGGCTTCTTCGTCGCGTTCATGCCGCTCTACGCACTGGGCTTCATGGGCATGACCCGTCGTCTGAACTCCAGCACCAACCCTGAGTGGGTGCCTTACCTGTACGTGGCGTTGTTCGGTGCCATTCTGATCGCCTTCGGTATCGCTTCGCAATTGATCCAGATCTACGTAAGTGTGCGTGATCGCAAGCAGAACATGGACGTGACCGGCGACCCATGGAACGGCCACACCCTGGAATGGTCGACTTCTTCGCCACCGCCGTTCTACAACTTCGCCGAACTGCCGAAAGCCGATGGGGTTGACCCGTTCACCGAAGCCAAGGAAAACGGTACCGCGTACTCGGTGCCCAAGCGCTACCAGCCGATCCATATGCCGAACAACACCGCGACCGGCCTGGTCATGGGTGCTCTGCTGACCGTGTTCGGTTTCGCGATGATCTGGCATATCTGGTGGATGGCGATCGCTGGCCTGGCCGGTACGGTGATCTACTTCATCATCCATATCTCGCGTGATGATCAGGGTTACATGGTGCCAGTGGACGTCATCGAGCGTATCGAAGCTGAGCAGCACAAGGTGCTGGCGGCGGCGAAAGTGACTCCTGCCACCCGTGTTGAATCTTCGCTGGAACAGGCTTAAACCATGTCGAACTTAGTGACCAATGCTGGACACGCCCATGGTCATGACCATGGGCACGATGACCACCACCACGATACGAGCGAGATGACCGTCTTCGGTTTCTGGCTCTACCTGATGACCGACTGCATCCTGTTTGCGTCGATCTTCGCAGCGTACGCGGTGCTGGTTAACAACGTCGCCGGTGGCCCGTCGGGCCACGACATCTTCGAACTGCCGTACGTGCTGGGCGAAACCGCCTGCCTGTTGCTCAGTTCGATCACCTACGGCTTCGCCATGCTGGCGGTGTTCAAGGGCAAGAAAAGTCAGGTTCTGTTCTGGTTGGCAATCACCTTCCTGTTCGGCCTGGGCTTCATCGGCATGGAAATCAATGAATTCCACAAGCTGATCGAAGAAGGTTTCGGCCCTAACCGCAGCGGCTTCCTGTCCGGGTTCTTCACCCTGGTCGGGACTCACGGTCTCCACGTCAGCAGCGGTCTGATCTGGATGGGCGTGATGATGTACCAGGTCTGGAAAAACGGCCTGACGCCAAGCAACATCACCCGCCTGAGCTGCCTGAGCTTGTTCTGGCACTTCCTGGACGTCGTGTGGATCTGCGTATTCACCGTTGTTTACCTGATGGGGACTCTGTAAATGGCTAATGCACAGCATTCCAGTGATGCCAACCACGGCAGCGTGAAGTCCTACATGGTCGGCTTTGTCCTGTCGATCATCCTGACTATCATCCCGTTCGGCCTGGTGATGTACCCGTCGCTGCCGAAAGCGGCGACCCTGTGGATCGTTCTGGTCTTCGCAGTGATCCAAGTGCTGGTGCACCTGGTGTATTTCCTGCACCTGGACCGTTCCGCGGCACAGCGTAACAATGTGGTGGCGTTTATCTTCGCGGCACTGGTGATCGTCCTGCTGGTGGGTCTGTCGCTGTGGATCATGTTCAGCATCCACACCGTCATGATGGCGAAGTGAGGTAAACCCGATGTCGCTCAAGCACTTTATCCAAATCACCAAACCGGGGATCATTTTCGGTAACGTGCTTTCTGTGGCGGGTGGTTTCTTCCTGGCCTCGAAAGGGCATGTCGATCTGGCCATCTTCCTGGCGGCCATGATCGGTACTTCGCTGGTGGTGGCGTCCGGTTGCGTGTTCAACAACTGCATCGACCGTGACATCGACCTGAAGATGGAGCGCACCAAGAACCGGGTGCTGGTCCAGGGGCTTATCTCCCTGAAACTGGCCCTGATCTACGCCACCGTCCTCGGGATCGCCGGCGTGGCCCTGCTGTACCGCGTCGCCAACCCGTTGGCGGCGCTGTTCGCGGTGATCGGCTTTGTCATCTACGTCGGCTTCTACAGCCTGTACTTCAAGCGCAAGTCGGTTCACGGCACGCTGATCGGCAGTCTGTCGGGGGCGATGCCTCCGGTGATCGGCTACGTGGCGGTGAGCAACAGCTTCGACATGGCGGCCCTGACGCTGCTGGTGATGTTCAGTTTGTGGCAGATGCCGCATTCCTACGCGATCGCGATCTTCCGCTTCAACGATTACCTGGCCGCATCGATTCCGGTGTTGCCGGTGAAGCGCGGGATCCTGGTGGCCAAGAAGCACATCCTGCTCTACATCCTGGCCTTCCTCGGCGCGACGTTGATGCTGACCTTCAGCGGTTATGCCGGCATGAGCTACCTCGCCGTGGCCGCGGCCATGGGCATGTACTGGTTGTACATGGCCTGGACCGGCTACAAGGCGGTGGATGACACGGTCTGGGCACGCAAGCTGTTTGTGTTCTCGATCTTCACCATCACTGCCCTGAGCGTGATGATGTCGCTGGATTTCAAGGTGCCCAGTGAGTTGCTGCTGACTTACGCCCGCTGAGTCCACCGGCTATTGAAAAAGCCCCGCCTTCGCAAGAAGCGCGGGGCTTTTTTTGCTCAGGCCTGGAGCAAACGCAGGAAGCGCTCGCGGACCCGTTCGTCGTCGCTGTGGGCGACGTTGAAGCGCAGAAAGCTCGAGGCTTCGGGGCCGGCGCTGAGCAAGGTCCCGGGGGCCAGCACGATGTCGTTTTCCAGGCCTTTGCGGGCCAGGGTCTCGGCCTCGATTCCGGCCGGCAGGCGGGCCCAGATGAACAGCCCTTCGCCCGGGCATGACGCCACCGAACAGCCGGCTTCGCCCAGCCAGCGGGCTACGCGGTTGTTGGCCGCATACAAGCGATCGATCAGGCGTCGGGCGTGCCGGGTGTAGCTGCCGTCGCTGAGCATTCGATAGATGATCTGTTCCACCAGCTCCGAGGTCACGCAGCCGCTCGACATCTTCAGGTCGATCATCCGCGCGGCCAGCTCCGGCCGCAGCGCCAGGTAGCTGAGCCGGCAGTTGGCACTGAGTATCTTGGTGAACCCCGAGACATAGCTGATGTTGTCCAGGCCGCCGGCCGCCGCGAGGCGAGGGGTCTGTTTCTGCTGGATATCGCCATACAGGTCGTCTTCGATGATATGGAAGCCGTAGCGATGGCTGAGCTCCAGCAACCGATAGACCTGGGCCGGGGAAAAGGAATGGCCGGTGGGATTGTGCAGCGTACTGTTGGTCAGGTAGAGCATCGGGCGATGACTGTCGAGCAACTGTTCGAACTGGTTGAAGTCCAGCCCGTCACGGCCGCGGGGAATGCTGACGATCCGCGCGCCGTGCAGCACCAGGTTCGCCCGCAGGTTGAAGTAGCACGGGTCGTCCAGCAGCACCGTGTCACCGGGCTTGATCAACAGGCGCATAAGCATGTCGATGGCCTGGAGGGTGTTGGCCGTGGTGATGATCTGTTCCACCGGGACGTCGATATCCAGGGTCGACAGCTTCACCCGCAGGGCCTGGCGTAGCGGCGGGTAACCGGCGGGCACGCCGACTTCACCCATGCGCAGGGTGGTGGCCCGCAGGGTGCCGCGAGCGGCCTTGAGCAATTCCTCGCGAGGCAACCAGGAGGAGGGCAGGAAACCGCAGCCGGGGCGCAGGGCGCCGTTGTCCAGCAGCAGGCCCCGGCGCACCACGCTCAGGGTGTCCTGCGGCAGCAGCTCACGGCCGACTCCGGCCTGCACCGCCGCGCTGAGCCGTGAGACGTAGTGCCCCGAGCCCTGGCGCGAAGTGATCAGGCCCTTGGCCCGCAGCCGGTCCAGTGATTCGACCACCGTCGACTTGCCGACCCCCATGAGATCGGAGAGTTCGCGAATCGGCGGCAACTTGGCCCCGTGCTGCAGGGAGCCCTGGTTGATGGCAGCCGAGAAACGGTCGACGATCTGTTGTACCAGTGGCTCGCCAGGAAGGAACTCGATGGCGGCGATCACGGCTCTCTGAACCTGCATTTTACTGGTCGCTCGAGCAATAAAGTCCGGAGGATTCTAGTCGAACTTGCCCTGATCAAGAAGACATCCGCTCGCTAGTATCAAGACGCCATTGTTCTCCTGCATGCCGTGCTGATTGAAGAGGTTCTCCCTACGTGTTGAAACTGCCCAATCGAACATCCGAGGTACCGCTGCATGACTGAGCCCGCCGGGAGTCTGATATGAACGCGCAACCCTGTGTGATGGTGGCCGGCTACGCGGGCAAGCGTGCAGGCGATATCCAGAAACTGCGCGAGCTGTGCCGGACGCTGTATCAGGCCTCGCTGATCTTTCTGGTGGAGAAGGTCCAGCCCGGGGATGACCTCGTGGCGGGTAACGCCTGGGCGCTTTCCCTCGCGGTCGAAAACGTCGACGCTGCGCTGGATACTGTCTGCCGTTGCCTGGCCAGCGAGGATTGGAAAGACCTGGAGCTACCGCTGTCCGCGACCTATCTGCGCCTGCAGGGGCTCTGCGCCGAGCTCCACCATGGCTGGCAACGCGATCTGGCCACGATCACCTTTGCGCTCGTGGCCCACATCCGCGTGAATACTCATCTGGAGCTGCTCGTCGATGACCCGGGGCCTCAGCCGCGCAATCGTCGCGGGGCGGCGTCGCCCGGCCGTGGCGAGCACACCCGGAGCCAGATGCTTGCTGAAGTGGCCAAGGTGATGTACCTGGGGCTGGATACCGAGAAACACTTGTTCTTTGCGCGGATTCTGCCCAAGGCCCTCCACGGGTTTGCCGCCGAGGATCATTCGAAGTGGGAGGCAATCCTCCTGCAACTGGGGGTTGTGGAGGCCGATGTGCTGCTCGATGAAACGACTGATGCCAGCCATGACCGCGCAAGCATGCCTGTCCTGGCGCCATGAGCGATGCTGCTCGTGGCGGTGAAGATTGGATCCATGTATGGCGAAAGGCTTACATGCCGTGGCACTGATCTCCTCTGTTGACCGTTCATGGCCGGGGTTAATCTACACCCATCGCTGCTACGCAAGGATGTGTGCAGGATCAGGGATGATCGAACCAGGCCATGGAGGCCGCCGACGGGATGTCGGAATGCTTTGAAGAAAACCCGCTTCGGCGGGTTTTCTTTTATCTGTGGACAGCCAACGCGTACAGGGATGCACATCCATGGGCAGATGCCTGGTCTTCGTTCTCCTCCTTGGCGCCTCCTGCTCGGCCTTCAGCGCCGATGCCTACAAGTGTGTCAGCCAGGACGGTAAGGTCAGTTTCGCCGCGCAGCCCTGCGCGCCGGACCAGGGCGTATCCAGCTGGCAAGCCCGCACCCAGCGCACGCAACTGCACAGTGTCTCGGCCGATGAGGCCAAGGCCGACGCCATCAATCAGCGCGCCACGAAAATCCTGCAGGCGGGCTACCACACGCGCATTATCTACAAGGTCAATATCGTCCCCGGCCCCGGACAGAAAGCTCCCTGAGACAAGCCAGTGCACGAGTGAAAGGGTTCGGCAATTATTTCAAGTTGTCGTACGACGTGCCGATAGCCTGCCAACTCTGAAGCTAAGGGCAGGGGTCGCTGACCCGAAGCCATAACAAAAAAGGCGGTCGTCATGTTTCTTCGTCAACTGAATATCGCGCCTCGCGCGGCGCTGGGTTTTGCCTTGATCGCGGTGCTGGTGGCTTTGCTGGGGGTGTTCGCCCTGGGCCAGATGTCGAACATCCGCGAAGGCGAGGTAGCGGTTGAAACCCAATGGCTGCCGAGTATTCGTGGCGGTGACGAGATCCGCGAGATCATGTTGCGCATCCGCACCATCTCCCTGCGCATGGCCCTCGACCAGGACCCGAAGAACATCGCGGTGTACCGCGGCCAGATGGACGTGCGCGACAAGGAATTGAGCGAGCGGATCGTCGCCTACGACAAACTGGTCACCAGCCCCGAGGCCCGGGTGTTGTATGACCAGTTCAAGACAACCTTCGCCGCGTACCGTGCCGGTATCGCCCAATCCTTCACCCTGGCCGAGCAGGGCCGGCGCGACGAACTGATCAAGCTGCTGCTGGTGGACATGAAGACCGTGGTGGACGGTTCCGGCAAGCAACTGACCGACCTGGCCGACCTCTTTACCAAACAGGTGGCGGCCGAGAGCCAGAAGTCCGAGGAGCACTACAGCAACTCGCGGATGATCGTGATCCTGTTTGTTGTCCTGGCGGCCCTGGCCACCGTGGGCCTGGCGACGTTGCTCACGCGCAGTATCGTCAAACCCCTGGGGCAGGCCCTGAGCGCGGCGCAGAATGTGGCGCGGGGCGACCTGACCCAGCGTATCGAAAGCCACGGTGACGATGAAGTCAGTCACCTGCTCGAAGCCCTGGCCACCATGCAGCAAACCTTGCGTGACACTTTGCAAGGCATCAGCGGTTCGGCGACCTCGCTGACCACCGCGGCGGACGAACTGAATACGGTCACCCGGGGCAGCACGGAGGGCCTGCAACAGCAGAACCATGAAATTGAACAGGCGGCCACGGCGGTCAACGAAATGACCACGGCGGTGGAAGAGGTGGCGCGCAATGCCGTGTCCACCTCGGACGCCACCCGCAAATCCAGCGAATCGGCGCGGCTCGGCCAGGAGCGGGTGAGTGAAACTCTCGGCGCCATCAGTGCGCTGTCCGGGGACGTCGAGCGCACCGGGGAGCTGGTACGTTCGCTGGCCGATCAGTCCCAGGGCATCGGCAAGGTGCTGGAAGTGATTCGCGCCATTGCCGAGCAGACCAATCTGCTGGCACTGAACGCCGCCATCGAGGCGGCCCGTGCCGGTGAGAGCGGGCGCGGCTTTGCGGTGGTGGCCGATGAGGTGCGTGCCCTGGCCCATCGCACCCAGCAGTCGACCCAGGAGATCGAACAGATGGTTTCCGGTATGCGCAGCGGTTCGACCCTGGCCCTGGAGTCGATGCACACCAGCACCGCCCGTGCAGCCAGTACGTTGGCCCTGGCCGAACGAGCCGGCGAAGCGCTGGTGACCATCACCGCCTCGGTGCATGAAATCCACGAGCGCAACCTGGTGATCGCCAGCGCGGCGGAAGAACAGGCCCAGGTGGCCCGGGAAGTCGACCGTAACCTGGTGAACATCCGCGACCTGTCGATCCGCTCGGCGACCGGGGCCGACCAGACCAGCGCCGCCAGCCATGAGTTGTCGCGGCTGGCAACTTCGTTGCAGGGACTGGTCGGGCGCTTCCGGGTCTGAGCCTGGCTCAGGCTTTCTGACGCTCCCGCGCCTTGGCCCGCAGATGGCGGATCAGGGCGATCCCGGCAACGATGACCACTACGCCGATCACGATGCGCAGGCGATAGGGTTTGAGATTGCCCAGCAGGCTTTCGAGGAAGCCGCCTGCCCAATAACCGGCCGTGGCAAAGAGCATGGCCCAGACCACGGCTCCGAGCAGGTTCATCAGGCTGAAGCGCAGCGGTGATAGCCGGCTGGCACCGATCACCAGCGGACCCACCAGGCGCATGCCATAGAGGAAGCGCACCGCAAAGATCGAGGTCAGCGGGTGGCGTTGAATGAGTCCCGTCACCCGTTCTATGGCGGCCTGCTGGCGATGCAGGCGGGGTAGCAGGCGGGCGCCGAAATAACGTCCGGTCCAGAACAGCGCCTGGTCGCCGAGCATCCCGCCGAGGCTGGCCCAGAAGATCACCAGCGGCAGGTGCAGGACCTGCTGGTGCGCCGCCACCCCGCCGAGGATCAGGATGGTTTCCCCTTCCAGCAGGCAGCCGATGAAGATGGCCCAATAGCCGTAGGTGGCGAGCAGGTAGTTGAAGTCGATGTGTTCGAACATAACGGTGTACTGATCCTTGTATCGGTCCATGGGCGCTGTTGCCGATGCACGAGGCAGCAGGCAGGCGACGGTGTTCTTGGGTCTGATCGATTGGCCAGGCGAAAGTGCCCTGGGGTGCCCGGCTCAACAATAGCCGAGTTTGTGCCTGTTCTGATTCAGGCTGACTGTCGCGCCAACCACTCCCGCGGACTTTCACCGATCTTGCGGCGAAAGGCCCGCGCCAGGGCCGATGGGCTTTCATAACCGACCTCATCGGCAATCAGGGCAATCGGCCGACCCTCGCGTAAACGCTTCTGGGCCAGGCTGACACGCCAGCTGAGCACATAGTCTGCCGGAGTCTGGCCGACCACTTTGTGAAAATGCGCGGCGAAACTGGCCCGGGACATATTCGACTCCTGCGCCAGGTCGGCCACGGTCCAGGGTCGCTCGGGATGGTTGTGCATCATGGTCATGGCCCGAGCCAGGCGCAGGTCCGCCAGGCCCGACATCATCCCGGTGGTCATGCTGTGGTAGGCCATCATGTGCCGCAGGAACTGGATCACCATCAGTTCGAACAGGCGGTTCATCACTGCTTCGCGGCCACAGTGTTCGGCGAAGGCCTCAGCGAACAGCCACTCGAGATTGCCCTCGAGCATGGGCACCGCGGCGAGCGGCATCACGATGGTGTCGGACAAGGCCACGGACAGCGGATTGTCGATACCGCCATCGAAACGCAGCGCCGCGCAGACCAGTTCGGCGGCGTCGGCCTTGCTGGCAACCAGGCGATGGGGAAGGGGGCGGGGGATCAGGATCAGGCTCGGTTCTTCGATGCGCAGCAGCTTGCCGCCGCTCTCGAGGTTGACCCGGCCACTTTTCAGCAGGTGCACGTGCCCGCGGGGTTCCAGGCCATCGACCTCGGCATTGCCTCGCAGGAGGCCACTGTGGAAGGTGTCGGCGGCGATGCCGAAGTGCGTGAGCAAGGTCGACAGGCGATCCATTCTTTCCCTCTCGTTAACGCTGGAATTAGACGATCTGGCGCATATCATCGACAGGAAGGCGCCATTCGTAAAGCTGTTTTGCCCATCATGGCCCCACGTTCAGCGACCTGGACGCCGCCGCTTCCGGTGGGTCAGCCATTTCATGCGAGAGGGAATACCAATGCAAATGTTCCGTTTTTCTGCCGTCTCCAAACTGTTCGCCGCCGTCGCCATCGCGGCTGGAGCCTTGTCGATGGGCTGGGCGGGTTCGGCCGCCGCTGCCGCGCAGCCGGGCCAGAAAGCCACGGTGGTGCTGGTGCACGGCGCCTTTGCCGAGTCTTCCAGCTGGAATGGGGTGATTGCCCGTCTGCAGGCCAAGGGGTATCCGGTGATCGCCGTCGCCAACCCGCTGCTCAGCGTGAAAAGCGATTCGGACTATGTGGCTGACATCGTCGAACATACACCAGGTCCAGTGATCCTGGTTGGGCATTCCTACGGTGGCTCGGTGATTTCCAACGCGGTCCATGGCCGTTCCAACGTCAAGGCATTGGTCTATGTTGCCGCCTTCGCCCCGGAAAAAGGCGAGACCGCGATCGAACTCTCCGGCCGTTTTCCGGGCAGCACCCTGGGCCCGACCCTGGCGCCGCCGGTGCCGTTGAAAGATGGCACGGTGGACCTGTTTATCCAGCAGGATAAATTCGCCGCGCAGTTCGCCGCCGATGTCGCCCCCAAGGATGCCGCGCTGATGGCCGCGACCCAGCGCCCGGTCGCCGAGGCCGCGTTGAAGGAAGGCTCGGGTGATCCGGCCTGGAAAACCCTGCCGTCCTGGTTTATCTACGGTTCGGCGGACAAGAACATTCCCGAAGCGGCCCTGAAGTTCATGGCTGATCGCGCGGGCTCCAGGGAGACGGTGGATATCAAGGGCGCGTCCCATGTGGTGATGGTGTCCCATCCGGACAAGGTCGCGGCGATCATTGAAGATGCGGCCAAGGCTATCGCCAAATAAACCACGAGCATCCAGACAGGCACAGTGAGGTTTGAAAGCCGATCAGGGATTCTGTGGGAGCGGAGCTTGCCCGCGAAGGGGCCCTTGAGACCGCCAAAAGCTTCGCGGGCAAGCTCCGCTCCCACAGGATGTGTACTCGGCCGCTAGGGCTTGCCCCACTTCTCCAGTGCGAACTCCACGAAGCTGCGCAGCTTGGGCAGTCGGTAGCGGTCTTGCGCGTAAAGCAGGTTCATCGGCCGGCTGGGCAGCTTGTATGTCCCCAGCAGCGGAACCAGTCGGCCTTCGCGCAGATCATCGCGCAGCAACGCATCCGGCAGCATCACGACACCCATTCCGGAGAGCGCCGCCTGGTACAACGCCGAAGAACTGTTGATGGTCATCGGGCCGCTCACCGGTACCAGGATTTCCCCCTCCGGGCCGCTCAGGCTCCACTGTTTTTCCACCGTCCGCCAGTCGTCGCCCGCCGGGTAGGCGAAGGCCAGGCAGTCGTGATGTTCCAGGTCCTGGGGGATGATCGGTGTCCCGCGCCGTTTCAGGTACGACGGCGACGCACAGACGGTCAGCGCATAGTTTTCCAGGGGCCGGGCAATCAGCGCCGAGGGGTCGGGTGCACCCAGGCGGATCGCCGCATCAAAGCCGCTGTCGATCAGGTCTTCGCGCTGGTTGCTGAGCATTACGTCCAGCTTGATCCGGGGATACCGCAGCACGAACTCACTCAGGGCCGGTGCCAGGCGTTCGGAGCCGAAGGTCAGCGGCGCGGTGATCCGCAGGATACCGCTGGGCTCGCCCTGGGCCTGTTCGGCCAGGCGCTCGGAGTCCGCCACCAGCCCCAGCACCTCAAGACAGCGCTGATAGTAGGTCGAGCCGAACTCGGTCAGGCGCTGACGACGAGTCGTACGGTTAAGCAGGCTGACCCCGAGCCGTTGCTCCAGTGAGCGCAGGTGATTGCCGACCATGGTGGTGGAAATACCGCATTCCAGGGCGGCCGCGGTCATGCTGCCGCTCTCCACCACGGTCACGTACACCCGCATTGCCTGGAAAAGATCCATTATCAATCTCAGCTTTAAAATGATTGAAGCACAACGCAGTTTATCCAGCTCAGGTGGCTAACGATACTGCCAGCACCACCCCATGCCTGGAGCTCGATGCCATGACCGCCGCTAGCCTGATGACCACCTATCAACCACTGGACCTGGGGTTCGTCAAAGGGCTGGGCACCCGCCTGTGGGATCGCGAAGGCCGTGAGTACCTGGATGCGGTGGCCGGCGTGGCGGTGACCAATATCGGGCATTCCCACCCGCGGCTGGTGAGCGCTATCTGCGAGCAAGCCGGCCTGCTGCTGCACACCTCCAACCTCTACAGCATTGACTGGCAGCAACGGCTGGCCGAGCGTTTGACGCGGCTGTCGGGCATGGACCGGGTGTTCTTCAACAACTCCGGCGCCGAGGCCAATGAAACGGCGCTGAAGCTGGCGCGACTGCATGCCTGGCACAAAGGGATCGAGAAACCCCTGGTGGTGGTCATGGAGAATGCCTTCCACGGCCGTACCCTGGGCACCTTGTCCGCCAGCGACGGTCCGGCGGTGCGCCTGGGCTTCCATGACCTGCCGGGGGACTTCATCAAGGTGCCATATGGCGACCTGGCGCTGTTGCACAGCATTGCCCGCAGCCACGGCCAGCGGATCTGCGCGGTGCTGATGGAGCCGATCCAGGGCGAAAGCGGCGTGCAACTGCCGCCGCCAGGCTACCTGAAGGCCGTCCGCGACCTGTGCAAGCGGCGCTCCTGGTTGCTGATGCTCGACGAGATCCAGACCGGCATCGGCCGCACCGGCCAGTGGTTTGCCTTCCAGCACGAAGGCATCGTTCCGGACGTGATGACCCTGGCCAAAGGCTTGGGCAATGGCATTCCCATCGGCGCCTGCCTGGCACGGGGCAAGGCCGCCGAATTGTTCACCCCGGGCAGCCACGGCAGCACCTTTGGCGGTAACCCGCTGGCTTGTCGGGCCGGCTGCACCGTGCTCGATATCATCGAGGAGCAGGGGTTGGTGGAGAATGCCCGGCAGCAAGGGGAGCATTTGCTGGCACGGCTACGGGCCGAACTGAGCGGTTGTCCGCAGGTCCTGGCGATACGTGGGCAAGGCCTGATGATCGGTGTCGAACTGCACCAGCCGGTACGTGACCTGGCGCTGATCGCGGCCCGGGACCAGGGCTTGTTGATCAACGTGACACGGGGCAAGACCATTCGCCTGCTGCCGCCGCTGGTGATCGACAAGCAGGAAGTCGAGATGATAGTGAAAGGGCTGTGTGGCGTATTGCAGTGGGAAAAAACCACGGCAATAGCGAAAGGCTTACACGCCGCGCCCGCAATCGCCTCTATGAGCGTTTGAGCGGCTGCCCTATTCTGGATCCATCACTGCTGCGCAAGGATGTGCACAGGATCAGGGAAGATCGACCATCGCCAGGACGGCAGCCGACAGGACGTTGGAATGGTCAAAAGAAAACCCCGCTTCGGCGGGGTTTTTTGTGCGTCGCGGGAAAAACCGGCGATGCCTGGCGTCGGCCAAGGCCAGTGCGGTCTCAATTGGAAATCACATTCTTGCCGGCACCCTTGGCGCGATACAGGGCCTGGTCGGCCCGGCCCATCAGTTCGTCCATGGGCTCGTCGGCGTGACGTTCCACCACCCCAAAACTAATTGTCAGTGAGTTCAGGCCCAAGGGGTTGCGTTGCAGCAGGCGCTCGCGCATTCGCTGTGCCAGGTTCATGGCGGTGGAGAGGGGGCTGTCCGGCAGGACCAGCATGAATTCGTCACCGCCCCAGCGCGCCAGCAGATCAGTGTCGCGCAGGCAGCCCTGGAGTGTTTGCGCGACCTCGACCAGCACCCTGTCTCCGCCTTGATGCCCGTGGCGGTCATTGATGAGCTTGAAGTCATCGATATCCATCGCAATCAGCGACAGCGCCTGGCGAAAGCGCCCGGCGCGCTGGCACTCCCGGGACAGGATCTTCTCCAGGCAATAGCGATTGGCGACCCCGGTCAGCGAATCGCTCTCGGCCAGGCGGCGGTTTTCCTCGAGCTGGGCCTGCAACTGGCGATTGACCCGTGACAGCTCGGCAGTCCGCTCGGCGACGATGGCCTCGAAGGAGTGGGTGCGGGCCTCCAGTTGTTCGAGCAGGCGCCGTTGGTCTTCGAGACTACGGTGGGCGCCGATCATCCGGGCGACCGAACCGTCGGGGTTGCGGGCGATCACATAGCCGCGGTCTTCGACCAGGATATAGTCGCCGCTGCGGGTGCGGCAGCGGTACTCGGCGTGATAACCCAGGGTGCGTTCATTCAGATGGTCGTCGAAATGCGCCATCACCTGTGGGTAGTCGTCGGGATGAATCACGTTTTCCCAGGTGAAGACGCTGTTCGGCAGGCTATTGGGGGAGTAGCCGAGCATTTCGTACCAGCCGGGGCTGCGGTAGACCAGGCCGGTATTGGCATTCCAGTCCCAGACGCCATCGCTGACCAGTTCAAGGATCGCGTGCACGACGTCTTCGTTGATATCGCCGAGTTGGCTGTTCCAGGGTCCGCTTTTGGATGGTTCGACCATCGCTGCTCACTCCTTTGGCATTGATTTCGGTGTCTCAGGCCAAAAGCGGGGACGCAATGGTCTATGGCACAGTAATACTGTACCGTTTGTTGTGGGAAATATAGATGTAGAGCCCTGGCTCTCGGGGTTTTCGAGGTGTTTGGCGCAATGGGGGAGATCCGCATAGGCATGGGCAGGGCAGTGAAGGCGCGGGCGATGATTTTCCTGGGGCTGGCCTGCCTGCGGGCTGGGGCGGCGGATTTGAGCCCGTCTGCGCAGTTGCCGGTCTGCGGTGATGAGCATCTTTATGCTCAACCCATTGCCAGCCCTGGCCCGGCGGTTGCGCCGAGGCAATGCCCGGAGCCTGTGGCCAGGTCCTACTCGCCGCGCTACCGGGGGTTGGGTTACGACGTCCTGATGATCGAGTCCGCGGCCTGTTTCGTACCTGACGACAGCTTCCGTCTGCTGGACTCACTGATCGACCAGGCCCGCGGCTCACTGGCATCCCGCTTGCCGGCCGATGCCGACTGGCAGAAACAGGCGACGCGTACCTTCACGACCTTGGGTGCGACCTTGCTCGCCAATGGCTTTGAACTCTACGTCCCGACCGACACCTTGGGTGACGCGCTGGTTTCGCGAGCATTGCCGGAGGGCGGTCGGCATATTGCCGACTGCGACACCAGTGCGTTTCTCTATCTGTCGGTGGCGGAGTCCTTGTCCCTGCCCATGCACATGGTGGAAATCCGCCTGCCCGGTGGCGAGAGCCACAATTACCTGCGCTGGACATCCGGCCATGGTCATTCGATGGACTGGGACACCAACGGCCGCGCGCAATGTAGGAGGCCCGAGAAGTTGCCGGCCTGGCAGGGCCGTACCTTGTCCCGCGACGAGGTGCTGGGGTATGCCACGCTGCTGCGCGGCGAGTTCTGGCAGAAGAAAGGGGTGCTCGAAAAAGCCCTGGCGGATTACCGTAGCGGAACCCGGCTTTATCCGCACTCGCCCAAAGGCCAGAACAACCTGGCCTGGCTTATTGCGAGCACTGAAATCTTCAAGGGTGCAGCGTTCCAGGCTGAAGCTCTCACCGCCGCGCAACGGGCGATGGCGCTGCAACCCGATGCCAATACGCTGGACACCCTGGCCTGTGTGCGGGCCAGGAGCGGTGACTTTGCCGGGGCGATCGCGGCTGAGAAGCAGACATTGGCGCTGAAGCCGAAGGATAAGGATTTCACGGCGAGAATGGCTGGATTTCGTCAGATACCCGCCAGGGACTGTGTAGGCATTTAGATCGAAGCATGCAAGCCGCCTAGTGGCGATTCCTCTTCTTACATCCTATTGCGGCTGCGACGGACTTACTGCGTTTCAAGGGAAAGCTAATGTCGCTCTGTCGTTGCACGTGCAGCGATCAGGTCTGATAAAGCGCTGGTGGATAACGCTTTCCCGGTGCTTGTTGGCGAGTGCGGGCGTTTCTGCTAGTATCCAGATGGATACTTGATGATTTTGAATTACGTTGTTCAGCAAACGCAGAGTTTTTCGCACTGGCATTCATCCGTACGTGATTTGCGCGCCAAGGTGGCAATTGCTCGCCGCATTGATCGCGTCGCCGCAGGTAATTGGGGTGATGTGAAGTCGGTGGGTGAGGGCGTATCCGAGCTACGAGTAGATGTCGGTGCGGGCTATCGTGTGTATTTCACGGTACGCAACGGTGTGCTGGTCATCCTGCTGGCTGGGGGTGACAAGTCTTCACAGGTTGCCGACATCCGACGAGCAAAGAAACTGTCACAGGAGGTTTGAATATGAGCCAAGCTCTCATCGCATTTGACATGGCTGCGTTGCTGGATAGCGACGAGGCTATCAGTGAGTACCTGTCCCAGGTATTGGCCGATAGAGATAGCGATGAATTTCTTCGCGCGATTGGATATGTGGCCAAAGCGAGGGGAATGGCGCAAATAGCCAAGGACTCGGGTCTCGGGCGGGAAAGCCTCTACAAGACTTTTGCGCCTGGTTCGAAACCACGTTTCGAGACGGTGCTCAGGGTCATGCATGCTTTAGGAATAGATTTGAATGCTCATGCGCGAGCCTTGGTTTAGCTTCGACCCTCCATGATCAGAATGTCTCTCGCTGCTGCGTGAGGTCATTTTTACGGTCGTTATCCAAGAAACCTTCCAGCAGGTTTCCCGCATTCGAATCAAAAAAGGCAGGCCCATCCCCAGGCCAGCCCTCACCGCGACTGACCTCGAAACGCACCTGCCTCTTTTCATTCGCCGCCGCTCCCACTCAGCGGCGGATCGTCATTGCTGTACGACGCTATACCCGGCAAACGCCGTCTGCTGCTGAATCGCCGTGACGATGTTCTGACGGGTGGCCGGCTGTTCGTTGCCTTCGTTGTCGACAAAGGTTTCGCTCAGCAACTCGGCCAGGTCGCCGTGGCCGGCAAAGGCAAAGCCGAGGAATTCGAATGCTTCGCGGTCGGCATTGGCCTTGCTGCGCGGTGTGCGCAGCGGGAAGTTGACGCTGGTGTCGTCCTTGCTGATGACAAAGACCGGCGCCTCTTTCTTGACGCGTGCGGCCTTGCCCTTGCCGGCGCTGGGGTTGCTCAGGGCCTGGTGAGTCTGGTTCAGCACCTTGAGCGCCAAGCCATAGACCAGTTCCTGGAACGCCGCATCGTCCTTGTAGCTGGAGAGAATCCGGCTGATCGGGAATTTCGTGCTCAGGTCTTCCAGGGCCGCGATGTCGGCCGCCTCGGCGTCCTTGAGTTGCTTGAGCTGGCCCATGAGTTCGTAGGCTTTGTCGTCGTCGAAACGGTCGTGGGCCTGGCGGATCGCCAAGCGCAGTTCGCGAATCTGGTCGCTCTCTTTCGAGCTGTGGAAGGCGTCGAGAACCATCTCGCTGATGTTCTTGGCCTGGGGCACATGCTGGGAAAGATGGATGGCGTTTTCGTATTCGCCCTTGGCGGACAAGGAGGTTACGGCTTCATCGGTATGGGAATCAGGCATCGAAATTTCGCTATTTCAGTGTCATTTAACTGGGGTGAGGCTCGAAAGGCCGGGGCATTTCAGGGCGCCTAATCTATTGGACCCACGCGCCAATGTCACGGCTCAACCGGTCAGCGGTCTTGGAAGAAGGAAATTTACCAGTGAAATGAGGTGGTTGGCTTTGCTCGCCAATTTATTGGCGATAGGCAATTTTTATTTGATGAAAATCTATTGGACAACAAAATAATGGCGCTATCAAATTGATACTGCGTGGGGAGGGAGCAATCCGGGAATAACGGGCAATGGAATGTAGAGCTAGTCGAGTGCTTGTCCCCTTACATTTTTGAGTTGAACCTAATTGTACGAAGGGACACCTACATGCACCGTTCAGATGACATTGCGAATCTGTTCAATCGATTCGGGGGGAGTGTCGAGAGCTACCGGGAGATCGAGCCCAGCTACGACTACATCGAAGACACGGCGCCTGTCGTATCCGAAGTCCCGATGCAGGAGTCGCTGACTGTCAACCTCGACCCTCCGCCCACTGAACCCTTGGATGTTTTCCCGTCGTCCTCCATGGCGCTCGTCGGCTCCACGCCGCTGAGCCGGCTGCTGGTGGAAATCGAACAACAGCGCGGCGGCGTGTCTACTGCGCAGCCTGTTGGACAGGGTGCGCCAAAGCTCAAGGCCAAGGTCATTGTCCTGGTGTCGGCCAAGGGTGGGGTGGGCAAGAGCACCCTGGCCGCCGTCCTGGCCTGTGGGATCAAACGTTCGGGCGGGCGCACGCTCGCGCTCGATCTGGACCCGCAAAACGCCTTGTGCCTGCACTTGGGCGGCAACGAAGACTGGCCAGGCATTGCCCAGTCCGAGAGTGCCGACGAAGATTGGCAGCCGCTGATCCGCAAGGGCTTTTCCGGTAGCCGTTGCCTGGCCTACGGCGTGGTCGGCGAGCCGCAGCGTCGGAGCCTGGAACAGCGCCTGGAAAACGATCGTTTGTGGCTGGCCCGTCACCTGGCGCAGCTTGACCTGGATGAGCAGGACACGCTGTTGATCGACACCCCGCCCGGGGCAACGGTCTACCTGGCCCAGGCGCTGGAGATCGCTGATGTGGTGCTTGGGGTGACCCTGGCCGATGCGGCCGCCTACACCAGCCTCAATCAATTGGACCGGCTGCTCGCTCCCTACCTGCAACGGGAAAATCCCGCGCAATACAAAGTTGTGATCAACCAGTTGGACACGTCCCGCCAGTTCAGCCTCGACCTCTGCGAAGTGCTGAAAAAAAGAACAGGACAGCAGCTGTTGGGGGTGATCCGCCAGGATCATTTCATCAGCGAAGCCTTGGCGTACGACCGTAATCCGCTGGCGCATACCCCAAGCACCCGAGGCTGCCAGGACGTCCTCGACCTCTCAGGTTCGCTGTGCGAACTGCTCATGTACGGTACGCAAGAGTCCTCTTTGTCATGACCCGCGATCCCAACCTCACGCCCCATCTCCCGGGGCGCTCTGAACTGCGTCTCAACGCCTGGCTGGAGCGTTTCAACCAATGGCCGGGGGCGCTGCGCAAGGCGCTGATCGCGGGCATTTCGCTGATTGGCGGGCTGTTACTGATCAGCATCGTCAGCGCACCGCTGGACCTGTACAGCCAATGCCTGTTTGCCGCGCTGTGCTTCGGCCTGGCCTTGCTGGTCAAGCGCATGCCGGGGCGCTGGCCGATCCTGCTGCTGATCGTGCTCTCTCTGGTCGCCTCGTTGCGCTACATGTACTGGCGCCTGACCGAGACCCTCGGTTTCGAAGGCTGGCTGGACATCGCCTTTGGCTATGGCCTGGTGCTGGCGGAAATCTATGCCCTGGTGGTGCTGGTCTTCGGTTATGTGCAGACCGCCTGGCCCCTGCGTCGCCGCCCGGTACTGCTCACCGGCGACCCCAGCGAATGGCCGACGGTGGATGTGTTCATCCCCACCTACAACGAAGCCCTGAGCATCGTGAAACTGAGCATCTTCGCCGCCCAGGCGATGGATTGGCCCAAGGAAAAACTGCGGGTGCATGTGCTCGACGATGGTCGTCGCGACGAGTTCCGACGGTTCTGCCAGAGCATCGGCGTCAACTACATCACCCGTGATGACAATGCCCACGCCAAGGCCGGCAACCTCAATGCCGCTCTCAAGGTCACCGACGGCGAGTACATCGCCATGTTCGACGCCGACCATGTGCCGACCCGTTCCTTCCTGCAGATCGGCATGGGCTGGTTCCTCAAGGACCCACAGCTTGCGATGTTGCAGACGCCGCACTTTTTCTTCTCCCCGGACCCGTTCGAGAAGAACCTCAAGACCTTCCGCGCCGTACCCAACGAAGGCGAGTTGTTCTACGGCCTGGTGCAGGATGGCAACGACCTGTGGAACGCCACCTTTTTCTGCGGCTCCTGCGCCATCCTGCGGCGCCAGCCATTGGAAGAAATCGGTGGCGTGGCGATCGAAACCGTCACCGAGGACGCCCATACCGCCCTCAAGCTCAACCGCGCCGGTTACAACACCGCCTACCTGGCGATTCCCCAGGCCGCGGGCCTGGCCACCGAAAGCCTGTCGCGACATATCAGCCAGCGCATCCGCTGGGCCCGGGGCATGGCGCAGATCTTCCGCCTGGACAACCCGTTGATGGGCAAGGGCCTCAAGCTCGGCCAGCGGGTCTGCTACGCCAATGCCATGCTGCACTTCTTCTACGGTTTGCCGCGCCTGGTGTTCCTCACCGCGCCCCTGGCGTACCTGATCTTCGGTGCGCAGATCTTCCACGCCTCGGCGCTGATGATCACCGCCTATGTGCTGCCGCACCTGTTCCACTCGAACCTGACCAACTCCTGTATCCAGGGGCGCTTCCGCCATTCGTTCTGGAACGAGGTCTACGAGACGGTGCTGGCCTGGTACATCATGCCGCCAGTACTGATGGCGCTGATAAAACCCGGCTTTGGCGGTTTCAACGTCACCGACAAGGGCGGGATCATCGACCAGCAGTTCTTCGACTGGAAGCTGGCCCGGCCCTATATCGTCCTGCTGGTGCTGAACCTCACCGGGCTGGGTTTTGCCGTCCACCAATGGATCTGGGGCGATCCCGCCACCGCGATCACGGTGCTGATCAACGCCCTCTGGACCCTCTACAACCTGATCATCACCAGCGCCGCGGTGGCGGTGGCCAGTGAGTCGCGGCAGATCCGCGCCGAGCCGCGGGTCAGCGCCGAGTTGCCGGTCAAGGTCGAACTGCCCGACGGCACCCCGGTGTATGGCATCACCCAGGACTTCTCTCAGCGCGGGCTCGGCATCAAGTTGCCGGCGGGCACTACGGTCACGGCCGGTGAGCGGGTGCGGGTGACACTGTTTCGCAACGCCACGACCTGTGAGTTCGACACCACGGTGGTGTTCAGCAAGGGCCAGTACCTCGGCGCGCTGTTCGATCCGTTGACCCTGCGCCAGCAAAGCGAACTGGTGCGCATGACCTTCTCCCGTGCCGACACCTGGGCCACCAGTTGGGGCAACGGCAAACTCGATACACCGCTGTCGGCCCTGCGCGAGGTCAGTGCCATTGGCCTGATCGGCCTCGGCACGCTGGTCAAGGCGCTGTTGCTGCCGACGCGCCGACGCCCGGCCGATCAGCCGACGTCTGTTCGCCCAGCCGTACCGGCCAGAAAAAACGCCCCTTTGAACCCGCTCGTACCTCTTATGGATAAGTCATGACCCCTACACCGTTGACCCGCGGCGCCCTGCGTTGCACTCGTCGTCCGCTGATGCTCCTGGCTTCGTCCGCACTGTGCCTGGGGGGGCTGGTCCATAACGCCTGGGCCGAGACCGTCGCGACGCCGCCGGTGGTGCCGACGAATGTCGCGCCGCAGCCGCCGGCCGGGAGTTACAGCCACAGCCTGACCCTCAAGCAGTTGGGACGCCTGGACACCATGAACCTGCAGGGCGTGGAAGCGGCCGACAGCGTCAGCTTCAACGTCCGCGCCGACGAGGTGGTCAACAGTGCGCAACTGCTGCTGCGCTACAGCTACTCGCCAGCGTTGCTGGCCGACCTGTCGCAGATCAACGTGCTGGTCAACGATGAGGTGGCCGCCAGCCTGGCGCTGCCCAAGGACGGTGCCGGCAAGCCGCAAGAGCAGGTGGTGAATATCCCGGCGCACCTGATCACCGAGTTCAACCGCCTGCGCCTGCAATTTATCGGGCACTACACCATGCAGTGCGAAGACCCACAGCACAGCAGCCTGTGGGCCAAGATCAACAACAGTTCAGAGCTTGAGCTCAACGTGTCGCCGATCCCGCTCAAGGACGACCTGTCGATCCTGCCGCTGCCGTTTTTCGATCGTCGCGACTCGCAGCCCTTGAACCTGCCGTTCGTGTTTGCCAAGGCGCCGGATCACGCCGCCCTCGAAGGCGCCGGTGCGCTGTCGTCGTGGCTGGGTGCCCTGGCGGCTTATCGCGGTGCCAGTTTCACCAGCAACGTCGGGCAACTGCCGGACAAGGGCAACGCCATTGTCCTGGTCGAGAGCAAGGACGCCGTGCAACTGGGTGGGCTGGCGATTCCCGCGCCGAAGGGCCCGACGGTCACCCTCGTGACCCATCCCGGCGACCCCCATGCCAAGCTCCTGATCGTCGCCGGTCGCGACGGCGCCGAACTCAAGCTCGCGGCCTCGGCCGTGGCCCTGGGCAGCAAAGCGCTGGAGGGCAACAGCGTACTGATCGAGCATCTTGATTCGCTGAGCCCGCGCAAACCCTATGATGCGCCCAACTGGCTGCCGTCCGATCGTCCGGTCAAGCTCGGCGAGCTGCTCGATCCGAAGCTGTTCAGCGTGTCCGGCTACAACCCGGGGCCCATCGGCATACCGCTGCGCTTGCCGCCGGACATGTTCAACTGGCGTGAAGAGGGCGTCCGGCTGGACTTGAAATACCGCTACACCCCGCAGCAGGAATCGAGCAATTCCTCCTTGCTGGTGAGCCTGAACAACACCTTCATGAAGTCGATGCCCCTGCCTTCGATGAAGAGCCTGGGCGGTGCTGAAAGCCTGCTGACACTGCTGCAGAAAGATGAAAGCCTGCCCCGCGAATCCGTCGTCCGCATCCCCCTGGGTTCCGCCGGCGCGCAGTCGCAATTGCAGTTGCGCTTCATGTTCGACTACATCAAGCAGGGCGAATGCCGCGACATCATCATCGACAACATGCGTGGGCTGATCGACCCGGATTCGACCCTCGACCTGACGGGCTACAACCACTACATCGCCTTGCCGAACCTGGGCGTGTTCAACGACAGCGGCTTCCCGTTCACCCGCCTGGCCGACCTTTCCCAGAGCGCCGTGGTGCTGCCCGACGGCAGCGGGCCGGCGGAGTGGGGCGCCTACCTGACCGTGCTCGGTCGCTTCGGCGACTCCACCGGCTACCCGGCCACGGCCGTGCAGGTGGTGGATGCCGCGCAGGTGCAGTCGGTCAGTGACAAGGACCTGCTGGTGCTGGCTTCGGGCGACAACCAGCCTTTGCTCAAGCAGTGGATCGACCGTTTGCCGGCCGGTGTCTCGGGCGACAACCATCGCTTCTCGCTGTCCGACCTGACCTTGCGCGTGCGCCAGTGGATCAGCCCGGACCCTGCGGCCAACCAGCGCAAACCGACCTTGACCGTGAGCTACAGCGGTCCCCAGAGCAGTACCTACCTGGCCGGTTTCGAGTCGCCGCTCAAGCCTGGTCGCAGCGTGGTGGTGATTGCCAGCGGCAAGCCTGAAGGCTTGGCCGAGGCCACGGCCGCGATGATCGGTGGCGACGCCTACAAGGACAGTCTCCAGGGCAGCCTGGCGGTGGTGCAGGGCAAGGAGATCACTTCGCTGGTGGCCGACGAGCAGTATTACGTCGGTGAGCTGAACCTGTTCAAGCGCGTGCAATGGCTGCTGTCGCAGAACATGCAGTGGATGCTGCTGGTGACCGTGCTGGGCCTGTTGCTGGTAGCCAGCCTGCTGTATCTCGCCCTGCGTGCCCGTGCGAAGAAGCGTCTGTCATGATCTGGCGTCGAACCTTGCTGTCCCTGGCGTTGCTGGTGCCGCTGGTCGCGCGGGCCGAATCCTGCTCGTTGCAGAACTGGCCTTTGTGGAAAAACTACGCCGAGCGTTTCGTGCAGAAGGACGGGCGCATGCTCGGCTCGAGCATGGACCCCAACCAGAGCAGTTCCGAAGGCCAGGCCTATGGGATGTTCTTCGCCCTGGTCGGCAACGATCCGCTGACCTTCGAGGAGCTCTGGCATTGGACCCGCGACAATATGGCCGGGGCCAATATCGCGCAGAACCTGCCCGGCTGGCTGTGGGGCCCAACGCCCACTGGCACCTGGGGTGTGATCGACACCAACTCCGCCAGCGATGCCGATCTCTGGATCGCGTACTCGCTGCTGGAGGCCGACCGTCTGTGGCACAAGCCCGAGTACCGTACGGACGCCCAGCGGATTCTGAACAACCTGGACAAGACCCTGGTGCGCAACATTCCGGGCCTGGGCAAGATGCTCTTGCCGGGCCCGGTCGGCTATGAGCATCCGGACCAGCTCTGGCGCTTCAACGCCAGCTATACACCGATCCCGTTGCTGCGACGCTTCAGCCAGGAGAGCCCGTCCGGTGCCTGGAAGGACATCGCCGAAAGCACCGCGAAGATGATTGCCGACAAGAACATGAACCGTTTCGGCTTTGTGCCCGACTGGGTCGGTTATCGCGGCACGGACGTCAACAAGGGCATGTTCGTGGTCGATAAATTTACCTCGGCCCAGGGCAGCTACGACGCCATCCGCACCTACCTGTGGGCCGGCCTGACCTCGCCTGCCGACCCGCTGGCCAAGCCGATCCTCGACAATCTCGACGGCATGGCCCAGTCCGTCGCCTCCACCGGCGTGCCGCCGGAAAAGGTCCAGGTGGTCACCGGCGTTACCGAGGGCATCGGCCCTTACGGTTTCTCCGCGTCCCTGGTGCCGTATCTGCGGGCCAAGGGCCTGCCGTTGCTGGCCGACCAGCAGCAGCGCATCGTCGACGAAGCCATCGCGCACTACAGCAATCCGGCCGATCCGGCCTACAGCCAGCACCAGTATTACCATGTGATGCTGAGCCTGTTCTCACTGGGTTGGAGTGAAAAACGTTATCAGTTCAACAAGGACGGTACCTTGAAAGTGTCCTGGGAGGCTCCATGCGCCAGCAAACCCTAGCCCTGGCGGTGTGCGCCGCGCTGGCGGCCATGCCCGGCCTGGCCGCCGAGACCGGCAACCCGCAGTCGCTGCTGATCCAGCAGGGCTACTACTGGCAGGCCAAGGAGCATCCCGATCGGGCCGCGGAGGCCTGGAGCAAGTTGTTGAACCTGTCCCCCGAGCAGCCTGACGCGCTCTATGGCCTGGGCCTGATCGACCTGCAACAGAAACGCCTGGACGGTGCCCGCCAGTACCTGGCGCGGTTGCAGGCGATCAAGCCGTTGCCACGCCTGGCCTTGCAGTTGGAGCAGGATATTGCGCTGAGCCCGGGCGACAAGCAGCAACTGCTGGAAAAGGCCCGCGAACTGAGCGACGCCGATGAGCGCGACAAGGCGGTGGCGGTGTACCGGCAGTTGCTCGATGGCCATCAGCCGCAAGGCTTGATCGCCCGTGAGTACTACAACACCCTGGGCTTCTCCACCGGTGGCTGGCCCGAGGCCCGCGTGGGGCTGGAGCGGTTGCGCCGGGAACGTCCCGACGATGCGATCCTCGACTTGTTCCTGGCCTTGCACCTGGCGCGTAACTCCGACAGCCGCCCGGAAGGCATCCGTGCCCTGGCGCGGCTGTCGCACAACCCGGATATCGGCGGCAATGCCGATGAAACCTGGCGTTTCGCCTTGCAGTGGCTGGGGCCGCCCTCACGCGACCAGGTGTCGTTGTTCCAGCAGTATCTGCAGGCACACCCGGACGATGCCGAGATCCGTGCGCTGATGGACAAGGGCATCGCCCAGGGCCGTGGTGGTTCCGGCTGGCAGCGCGACCCGCAGGTGGCCCGTGGTCTCAAGGCCATCGATGCCGGCGATATCGCGGGTGCCGAGCAGGCCTTGCAGGCCCGTCTCAAGGAACGTCCCAATGATTACGATGCCCTTGGCGGCATGGGTATCGTGCGCCAGCAACAGAAGCGTCTGGGCGAGGCCGAAAGCTACCTGATACAAGCCACCCGCCTGCCGGGTGGCGCGCAGTGGAACGCGGCCCTCGAGGACGTACGCTACTGGATCCTGCTGGACCAGGCCGGCGATGCCCAGCGCGCTGGCCGGCAGAGCCAGGCCCGGGCACTGATCGACCAGGCGATCGCCAAGAACCCCGCCGAGCCGGCCGGCCCCACGGCCCTGGCCAACTGGCAGTCCCAGGCGGGGCAGCTGGATGCCGCCGAAGCCGGCTACCGGCAAGTGCTGGCGCGCACGGCGAACTACCCGGAAGCCCTCGCCGGATTGATCAACGTGCTGTCGCGGGCGGGCAAGTCCGATGAGGCGTTGCGCCTGATCGACGGGCTGTCGGCGGCGGACCAGGCACGCCTGGCGCCTACGGTGAAAATCCGCTCTCTGCGCGCGATCCAGGTGGCCAAGTTGGCTGAACGTCGCGGTGATCTGGCAGCGGCGCAAAAGGCCTACAAGGAAGCCCTGGCCGACGACCCGAAGAATCCCTGGACCCGCTTTGCCCTGGCCCGCGTCTATCTGCGCGACGGCCAGACCCAGGTCGCCCGGGACCTGATCGACGAACTGCTCAAGCAGCAACCCGATCAGCCCGACGCGCTCTACACCAGCACCTTGCTCTCGGCCGAGCTGGGTGAGTGGACCAAGGCCCAGCGCACCTTGTCGCGGATTCCAGCGGCCAAGCGCAGCAGCGACATGAACGATATGGAGTTGGACATCCGCCTGCATATCCAGACCGAATTGGCGGTGGACGTGGCCCGCCGTGGTCAGCGCCAGGAGTCCTGGGCACTGCTGTCGCGCTGTGAGCCCCTGGCCGGGCAGAAACCCGAGCGTGTCGCGGTGCTGGCATCGGCCTATGCCGAAGCCGGCAATCCACAGCAGGCGGTCAACCTGATGCGCCAAGTGCTCGATCACTCACCATCGACCCCCGACCTGCAATTGCTCTATGCCGGTGTGCTGCTCAAGGCCGATCAGGACGCCCAGGCCAGCGAGATCCTGCGGGACTTGCAGGGCAAGCCGATGAGCGAGACCGCCAGCAAGCGTTATGAAGACCTGTTGTTCCTCTACCGGATCAAGCAGGCCGATGAGTTGCGGGAAAAGAACGACCTGGTGGCGGCTTTCGACATGCTCTCGCCAGCCCTCAAGCAGCGTCCCAATGACAGCCAGGCGGTGTCGTCTCTGGCACGGATGTATGCAGCCAGCGGCAATACGCAAAAGGCCCGGGAACTCTATGAACCGCTGATCAAGGCCGACCCGGGCAATGCCAAATTGCAGCTGGGCCTGGCCGATGTCGCCCTGCAAGGACGCGACTTCGACCTGGCCGAACAGTCGGTGAAAAAGGCCCTTGAACTGGAGCCCGGGGTACCCCAGACCCTGACCGCGTCGGCGCGAATCTATCGCGGCATGGGCAAGACCGGTGAGGCCGGCAAGCTGCTGCGCAAGGCCATCGAAATCGAAGACAGCCAGCGCCAGGAGATCTATGTGGCAGCGGCTCCGCAAGCCGCGACGCAGTCGGCCAACCCCTTTGTCGGTTTGCCCGGTCAACGCCGGGAGGCGACGGCCCTGGCGTCGTCGAACCTGGTTCCGCCGCCGATCAATGCCTCTGTCGTGGGCCTGGGTTCAGGTTTGGGCGCCCGTGACGGTGACACGGTGCCGACGGCGGTCGGACGCGGGACCGGTATCGCGGCAAATTCGGTTGATCCGTTCGGTGATCCCTACGCCCGCGAAAGTACTTCGCGCCCGACGCTGAGCCCGGCGCAACAGGCCTTGAACGAGATCGTTGAAGACCGTACCGGCTATGCCGTCCAGGGCCTGACCGTGCGCAGCAACAACGGCGAAAAGGGCCTGAGCAAGCTGACGGATGTCGAGGCCCCCTTCGAAGTCAGCGTGCCGGTGGGCGATAACAGCGCCAGCATGGCGTTGCAGATCACTCCGGTGTCGCTGTCTTCAGGCAGCCCGGGCAATTCCGCCCAGGCGCGCTTCGGTGCCAGCGGCCTCGACCCGGTCGGTTCGCAGACCGCCAGCGGTGTCGGCGTGGCCGTGGCCTATCGGGACAAGGAGCAAGGCCTCAAGGCGGATCTCGGTGTCAGTCCCGTGGGCTTTATCTACAGCACGCCGATTGGTGGTGTCAGCCTTAATCGGCCGTTCGACAGCAATTCCGATTACCGCTACGGCGTGAGTGTTTCGCGGCGGGCGGTCACCGACAGCGTGACCTCCTTTGCCGGTTCTCGCGATCCGCGCACCGGCGACAAGTGGGGCGGCGTCACGGCCAACGGCGTGCGCGGCGAACTGAGCTACGACGACCAGAAATTCGGCGCCTACGGCTATGGTTCGGGACATGTACTGCTGGGTAACAACGTCGAGTCGAACAACCGCTTCGAACTGGGCAGCGGTATCTACTGGTACCTGCGCAATGCCCCCGACAGCATCCTCACCTTGGGCCTGAGTGGTTCGGCGCTGACCTATGCCAACAACCAGGACTTCTTCACCGTGGGCCATGGCGGCTACTTCAGCCCGCAGACCTTCTTCGCCCTGGGCGTACCGATCAGCTGGTCGCAACGCACCGAGAACTTCACCTACCGGGTCAAGGGTTCGGTGGGCGTCCAGCATATCGGCCAGGACAGCGCCGAGGTCTTCCCCGGCAACAGCGATCTGCAACCACGGGCCACCGCTGCCGGGCTGACCGGTTATGGCAGCGAGAGCAAGACCGGCGTCGGATACAGCCTCAATGCGGCGGGCGAATACAAGTTCGGTTCGCGCTTCTTCCTCGGTGGCACGCTGGGCGTGGACAACGCCAGCGATTACCGACAGCTCAGCGGCGGTGTGTACCTGCGCTACACCTTCGAGAACATGACCGGGCCGATGGCCCTGCCGGTCAGTCCTTTCGGCTCCCCCTATTCGAATTGATGCAACGAGGAAATGATTGATGGCTTCTTCCGTACTGGCTGGTTTGACCCTACTCGTGATTGGCGAAAGCCATATGAGCTTTCCCGACTCGCTGATGAACCCGCTCTACGACAACCTGACCCAGCAAGGCGCCCAGGTTCACGCCATCGGTGCCTGTGGCGCCAACCCGGCGGACTGGGTCACGCCCAAGCTGAAACTCGATTGCGGGGCGATTCGCGAACCGGGTGAAAAGATCAAGGTGATGAGTCGCGGCACCCTCGACACGCAGCCGATCAAGGACGTGATCGCCAAGGACAAACCGGACCTGGTGGTCCTGATCATGGGCGACACCATGGCCTCCTATAAGACCACGCCGTTTCCCAAGGTCTGGGCCTACCAGAGTGTCACCGCGCTGACCAAGCAGATCGCCGACAGCGGTGCCAAGTGTGTTTGGGTGGGACCTGCATGGGGCAAGGCCAACGGCAGCAACACCAACGAAAACCAGTACGGCAAGAACCAGGTCCGTACCCAACTGGTGGCGGGCACCCTGGCCAATATGGTCGCGCCGTGCACCTATATCGACTCGACGAAGTTTTCCAAGCCCGGCGAGTGGACCACCTCCGACGGCCAGCACTTCACCATCGCCGGCTACAAGTTATGGGCAGCGGCCATCGGCAAATCATTGAACGAACTGCCCGCCACGGCAGTGAAAGGAGCTGCAAAGTGAAACGGATTTTCAATGCCGTTGGCGCCCTGGCCGGCCTGGCCCTGAGTGCCAGTGCCTTCAGTGGGCCGATTGCCCTGTACCCCACCGGCCCGTCCCAGGACTCGGCCTATCTGCGTTTCGTCAACGCGGTCGACACGCCCCTGGAACTGACCCCCGAAGGGGCGAGCAGTAGCCTGAAGCTGGAGAAGGGCCAGGTGGTCAGCGGCTTTATTCCGGTATCCGGTGGTCAACCGATCAGGGGCAGCTTGAGCCGTGACGGCAAAAGCGTGGCCCTGGACGTGAAGGTCAACGCTGGCGATTTCGCCACGGTGTTCGCCCTGGCGGATGCACAGCAAGGCATTCGACAAGTAGTGATCAGCGAAGCCTTCGATATCCCCAACCAGCTCAAGGCCTCGCTGGCATTTTTCGATGCCGACCCGGCTTGCACTGACGCCCGGATCAACCTGGCCGGACGCGATGTCGACCTGTTCCAGAAGGCGCCGCCGGGTAACCCTCGGCGTCAGGAACTGAACCCGCGGGCTTCGCTGGCGGTGCAGTTGGTCTGTGCCGGAAGTCCGGTGGGTTCGGCGGTCGAACTCGGCGCATTGGAGGCGAACAAGCGCTACAGTTTGTTATTACTGCCATCGTCGTCGGGGCCTCGCCTGATTACCGCCACGGATAGCTTGTCCAACTGAATCGGAAGCGCCCGTTGCCATGGTTTTCGCCTCGCTTGAATTCCTGACGCTGTTCCTGCCAGCCTTTCTGCTGGTCTATGCGCTGGCCCGCCCGGGCTGGCGTAACGTCATCCTGCTGATCGGCAGCTGGTTGTTCTACGGCTGGCTGAGCCCGCTGTTCCTGTTCCTGCACATGGTGCTGACCCTGCTGGCCTGGGTCGGCGGCCTGTTGGTGGACCGCTCGCGGGAGGATTCGCGGGGGCGGATACGTTTGTTGATCGCGCTGATCGTGATCAACACCCTGGTGCTCTGCTGGTACAAGTACGCGAATATCCTCGCCGCGACCTGGAACCAGTTGATCACCTATTACGGTGCCATGCCCATGGCCTGGCAGCGTGTGGCCTTGCCGGCGGGGTTGTCGTTTATCGTCCTCCAGGCGATTTCCTACCTGGTGGATGTGCACCGGCATGTGGTGCCGGTGGAGCGCAGCTTTATCAACTACGCCACCTACATCTCCATGTTCGGTCATTCGATTGCCGGGCCCATCATTCGTTATGACTGGGTTCGCCGGGAGCTGAACCAGCGCTATTTCAACTGGTTCAATTTCTCCCTTGGCGCACGCCGGTTCATGATCGGCCTGTGCATGAAAGTGCTGGTGGCCGACACCTTGTCACCGCTGGTGGACGTGGCTTTCCATCTGGACAACCCGTCCTTTGTCGACGCCTGGATCGGCTGCCTGGCGTACTCGTTGCAACTGTTTTTCGACTTCGCCGGCTACAGCGCCATGGCCATCGGCCTGGGACTGATGCTGGGCTTTCACTTTCCGGAAAACTTCAACCGTCCGTACCTGGCCTACAGCATCCAGGACTTCTGGCGCCGCTGGCACCTGTCGTTGTCCAGTTGGCTGCGGGACTACCTGTATATCGCCCTGGGCGGCAATCGCAAAGGCGTGTGGAAAACCTATCGCAACCTGTTCCTGACCATGGCCATCGCCGGGCTCTGGCATGGCGGCGACAGCTGGAACTACCTGCTCTGGGGCTCGGCCCATGGCGTGGCCTTGTGTGTCGACCGGGCCTGGTCGCGCTCCAGCCTGCCAGGGTTGCCGCTCTGGGCCTGTCATGTGGCTACGCTGTTATTCGTGTGCCTGGCCTGGACGCTGTTCCGTTCGCCGGACTTCGCCACGGCCCTGAGCATGTATGGCGGCCAGTTCGGCCAGCACGGTTTTGCCCTGGGCGACGCCCTGGCCGTGACCTTGCGCCCGGTGCATGGACTGGCGGCGTTGCTCGGGTTGGCGTGCATTCTCGCGCCGCTGTTGCAGCCCCGTTTGGAAAGACGTTTCGCAGGCAACGAGTTGTTCGTGTTGGCTGCGGCCCTTTGGCCCGTGCTCGGGTTCACCCTGTCGTTCGCTCTGATCGCCAGCCGTGAAGCCGTGCCCTTTCTGTACTTTCAATTCTGATGAACCAGCCAACGCAATCCCCGTCCGTTGCACCCACGCCGCCCAGTGCGCTGGCGATGCGCGCCAGTCCCCTGGCGGGCGTGATATTCACCTTGTTCCTGGCACTGGGGGCCTTGTCCTGCGTCTGGTTGATGATCAAGGGTTCGATCGAGTTCGTGCCCAAGGTGGTGACGCCGGACATGCTCCTGCATGGCGAGATCACCCACCGTTTCGCCAAGACGCTGTCGGATGCGCCATTGCCCAAGCAGGCTGCTGACCTTGAGCGCGGCGGCAGCTGGTTGATCGACGGCGACCTCGGGCCACGGGTGCGCGAGGGCTGTCCGGGTTGGTTGTTCCTGAGTGACGAATTGCGCGTGAACCGCAACGCGGCGACCAATGCCCAGGCCAAGGCGCAGGCGGTGCTTGATTTGCGCCAGGCGTTGAGCAAACGCGGCATCGAGTTGCTGGTGGCGGTGGTGCCGGACAAGAGCCGGATCGCGGCGGCGCAGTTGTGCTCGCTCAGGCGTCCGATTGCATTCCAGCCACGGATTGCCGCCTGGTTGACCGGGCTGCAAGGCGCGGGCGTGGCGGCGGTGGATCTGACGTCAGGTTTGCAGGCGCTGGGGGAGGGCGCTTTCCTGCGTACCGATACCCACTGGAGCGAGGCCGGGGCCAAGGCGGCGGCGGGGCGGATTGCCGAGGCGGTCGGTGCCTTGAAGTTCAGCGCGACGCCGCGCAAGAGCTATGAACTGAGTACGCAAGCCAGTGCCGTGCGACCGGGTGACCTGGTGCGCCTGGCGGGGATCGACTGGTTGCCGTTGGCGTTGCAGCCGAAGGCCGAGAGCGTGGCGGCGACGCTGATCAAGGAGAAGGCTGATGCGGCGACAGGCGAGAACCTTGACGATCTGTTTGGTGATGACAATTTGCCGAACACGGCGTTGATTGGTACATCGTTCTCGCGCAACTCGAATTTTGTCGGTTTCCTGGAGGCGGCGGTGGGCGCGCCGGTGGGCAATTTCGCCAAGGATGGTGGCGAGTTTTCCGGGGCGGCGAAAGCCTACTTCGACAGCCCGGCATTCAAGCAGACGCCGCCGAAGTTGCTGATCTGGGAGATCCCGGAACGGGATCTGCAGACGCCCTATGACGGGAATGTGCGGTTGCCTTGAGCTGGATATGAAGGTGGCCTGTCAGACCCTGTCGCCTGCATCGCGAGCAAGCTTGCTCCTACAAGAGTTGTGTCGTTCACAAAACCACGGTACGACACAAAACTGTAGGAGCAAGCTTGCTCGCGATGAACGATAACGCGGTCCCCCGGTTAAACTTCGATTGCCCCGGCCCGCCCGCTCTCCACGACAAACTGCTTGAGCGTCGACACGCGGGCGTTCACATCCCGGGGATCGGAGATCACCCGGAAGTAGGTCAGCATCTTTTGCTCCTGCACCTCGACCGAAACATAACCACGCTGGCGACTGTCGAAAAACCGCACGTGAGGATTGAGCGGCAACACGCCGTTGAACAACTCGAATGGCGGCCCATCGGAGGTCACCGAGGTGCCGACGAACTCGGTCGCCACGACCTTCGACTGCGGATCACCTGGGCGCGCGTGCAGGTCCGTGGTCCAGAACGAATGAATATCCCCGCCCCAGAACACCGGGTTGCTCACCTTGCTGCGTTCGATGGACGCCAACACCCGATTCCGCGTCGCCCCATAACCATCCCAGCCATCGGTCCAATGTCCCAATGCCTGGCTGGCCGGATCGCGTTGCATCAGCGGTGCCACCAGCAGGTCCTGGGCAATCACGTTCCAGCGGGCTTTCGAACGGGCAAAACCCTGCTCCAGCCAAGCTTCCTGTTCCCAGCCGAGCATGGTGCGTTTCGGGTCGCTGAGGTCCGCGCAATCTGATGGCGCGACATGCCCTTGGTGGCTGCGATTGGGCGGGATACACGGCTGTTCGGAGCGGTACTGACGGCCGTCGAGGATATGGAATTGCACCAGCCGGCCGTAGTCGAGTCGTCGATAGAGGCGCATGTCCGGTCCCCTCGGCAAGCTACTGGCCCTTAGCGGCATATGTTCGTAGAAGGCCTGGTAGGCCGCCGCCCGCTGAAGGAGAAAGTCACGGGTGGAAACAGCCGGATTTTGTGACCACTTGTTGGCGTAGTCATTCTGCACTTCATGATCGTCCCAGGTCGCGGCGCAGGGGGCGCAGGCATGCAGGGCCTGGAGATCGGGGTCGGTCTTGTAGAGCGCGTAGCGGTTGCGATAGCCCGCCAGGTCGACGGCGTCGCCGGTGCCATGGGGGCGGATGATCTTGCCCGAATCGGCGGCGTAGGAACTGTCGTAGATATAGTCGCCGAGGAAAAACACCAGGTCCGGTTGTTCCGCCGCCAGGTGCCGGTAGGCGCTGAAATAGCCGCGCTCCCAATGCGAGCAGGAGACGAAACCCAGGCGTGCCGGGGTCATGGCCGTCAGCGCCGGGGTGGTCCGTGACTGCCCCACCGGGCTTTGCGCGCCGAGCCCTTCGAACTGATACCAGTAGGGCCGTCCGGCTTCCAGCCCGGCGACCTCGACGTGCACCGAGTGGGCGAAACGCCGGTCGGCCACCACCTCGCCCTGTTTGACGAGGCGGGTCATCGCCGCGTCGCTCGCCACCCGCCAGCGCACCGGCACCGGTTTGCTCAGGCCACCGCTGCCGTCGGCGGCGTTGAACAGCGGCGCCAGCCGGGTCCAGATAACAAAACCGTCCGGCAGTGGATCCCCCGAAGCCACCCCAAGGGTGAAGGGATAATCGACTCCCGCGCTACGGGCAAAGGGGCTGAGGATCGACAAAACCGCCGCCCCGGCAAGTCCGGTGATAATTCGGCGGCGGTCCTGGTCGACCCCCTTTTCGCTTTCGCTCGGTACAAGCTTATCGTTCATGGACACGGCTCGCGGATGATCAGGTGAGAGGTTGCCAATGGTCACGCAACAGCCCGTACAGCAGCATGTCTTCGTAGACCCCATTCTTGAGAAAGGAGCCTTTCAGACAGCCTTCGTAGCGCAGTCCGGCTTTGTCCAGGACCCGTGCGGAGGCTTTGTTGCGCCTGAAACAATGACCAGCAATGCGCTGCAGCTTGCGCTCGATAAAGCCGTGCTCGAGCATCGCGCCGACGGCTTCTCCTGCATAACCACGGTTGCGATGCTGCGCCCCGATCCAATATCCCAGCTGCGCGCTGTGATGGGCCGGTGAGAGTCTCAGGTTGATAACGCCGATCAGTTCACGATTTTCACTCAAATGAATACCCAGTCCCATCTGACGAGCGGAGCGGTATTGCTCTTCCTGATCGTCAATGAATTCCCGTGCATGTTCGACGGTGTAAGGCGAGGGGAGCGCCCCCGTGTTGCTGGCGATTTCCGGATCGTCCGCCAGCCACGCCAACGTTTGCGCCTGCTCCGCTTGTAAGGGCTTCAATAGCAGGCGTCGGGTGTTCAGGTGAGGTAAGGCGACACTCATGGTGGGAGGTCCATCTAGTCAAATTTTGCAAGACTGTACCAACATTGTGTCGTGTTCATTACATGGATAAATTTACTGTGTAACAGCTTGTAAGGCCCGGTTTAGAGCCTTCAAATCGTAAATTAATGTTAACCGTTCGGTCATTTTCCGTTGCTAGCTTGGCGCCCCTAATCGAATGAGGGCATCGGAATGAGAACCTGGGACGAACCCAAAAAGCGCAAGGCACACATCGAATTGATCCCCATGATCGACGTGATGATGTTCCTGTTGGTGTTCTTCGTACTGGTGAGCCTGAACGTGATTCCGGCACTGGGCATGAAGACGCAATTGCCGAGCGCGAGCAGTTCGCAGCAGCTCAAACCACAGAACAAATTCATCCTCACCCTGGGGCTCGCCGGCCAGTTGCAACTCGACGGCAAGGACATTGCCGTGGACGCGCTGGTGTCGGCACTCAAGGCGGCGCAGAGGCCGGATACCAAGTCGACGATCATCGTCAACAGCGACAAGGGCGTGGAAGTCGCGCGCCTGGTGGAAGTCATGGACACCTTGCGTCTGGGTGGCTTCACGTCCGTCTCCATCGCCACGCGTAAGTCCTGACCATGTACGTCCTGTTTCGAGTCCGTCAGTGGCTGGGCAGTGTCCCGGCCATCGTGGCGCTGGTGTTGATTGCCATGGGCATCCAGTCCCAGCCGCTGAAGGTCCAGCCGGTGTACGACGAGTCGGCGGTCGAGCTGGCGTTGGTCGAGCCTGAGCCGGTGGTTGAGCAAGAACCTCCACCGCCGGTGATCGAGGACGAGGAGGCCGAGCCCGCGCCACCGCCGCCACCGCCCAAGCCGATGCCAAAGCCCGAACCAAAACCTGAGCCCAAGCCCAAGCCGAAACCTGTGCCCAAGCCACAGCCGGTGACGGCCAAACCGGCGGAGAAGCCGGTCGAGGCCAAGCCCGCTGCCGAGCCCGTGGTCGCCCGTGCACCGGCACCGGCCGCGCCACCGCCGCCGCCGAAAGTCGACGGCCAGGCGCTGGAGGGCGGCTACCTCAAGGGCCTGCGCAACGAGTTGGATACCTACAAGCAGTACCCCACCGGACGTCAGGCCTCCCTCGAACGCCCCAGCGGCGAGGTGGTGGTCTGGTTGCTGGTGGACCGGCAGGGCCGTGTCCTCGACTCCGGGATCCAGACCCCGGCGCCGAGCATGCTGCTCAACCGTGCGGCAACCAACAGCCTGCATCGCATCAAGCAGGTCAAGCCTTTCCCTGAACAAGCCTTTGGCGGACGTAACGAGCAGCGCTTCACCGCCACCTTCAACTACAGCGTGCAATAAAAGCACCGACGATCAGGAATACAGTGATGAGCTTCTCAAAGATTCACCTGGCATTGATTGCCGCGAGCATGAGCCAAGGTGTCGCGTTGGCGGACAGTAACGACAGTGACGTCGGTACCATCGGTGTCCAGGGAAAGGCGACCGTGGGTGGCGGTTACATGGTCCAGGAGGAGAGCGTCAAGGGGCGCTCCACGGTGACCAAGGAAGCGCTGGATAAACAGACCGCGACCGGCAACGCCATCGACAAACTCAAGTACACCCCGGGCCTGAACATCTCCAGTGAAGACGCCACCGGCCTGGGCAGCTTCCGCTTCACCATGCGCGGACTCAACTCCGACCAGGTGGGCATGTCCATCGACGGCATGCCGATCAACGACTCCGGCAACTATGCCTTGTACGCCAACCTGCTGGGCGATCCGGAGAACATCGACCAGATCTTCGTCACCCAGGGTTCGTCCGAGGCCGACGGCCCGCACATCGGTTCCAGCGGCGGCAACATCGGCGTGGTGACCATTCGCCCGACCAAGGAAACCGGGGCCTTCGTCAAGCAAGTGGTCGGCAGCCATGCCACCACCAAGACCTTCGCCCGGCTCAATACCGGTGAGGTCAACGGCCTGAGCAACTGGCTGTCGTTCTCCCACACCGAAGGCCAGAAATGGCGCGGCAACGGCGCCGAGCGTGCCGACAAGGTCGAGTGGAACAGCTTCTTCGACATGGGCAGCGGCAACACCGCGAACCTGATCCTCAAGTATCACGAGCAGGAAAACGCCAGCTACAGCCAGCTGACCAAGGCCCAGTTCCAGAAATACGGGCGTACCTACGACCCCTATCCGTCGACTCCGGCCCTGGGCAGCAACGGCAAGATCAGCAGCTACGAGGGCCTGGCGCTCAACCCGTTCCAGACCTTTACCGGCGTACTCAACACCCAGTTCAAACTGGCCGACAACCTGTCGCTGTCGGTGATCCCGTATTACTACTGGGGTAACGGCAGTGGCGTCGGCAGCTCGGCCTATGCACTGAACAGCGGCTCCAACGTCGGCGGGGTCTTCGACCTGAGCAACCTGCCGAGCGCCGCCCAGTACAACGCCGACGGCCAGCCGAACACCGGCGTCTACTACCGGCCTTCACGGACCCAGACCTGGCGTCCGGGTATCACCACCAAGCTGAACTGGGATCTGGGCGACCACGCCCTGCAATTCGGCTACTGGTATGAGCGCGCGCGCCAGAGCCAGACCCAGCCGTTCATTCGTCTCAAGCAGAGTGGCAAGCCGGAAAGTATCTGGCCGGATTCCGATTATGTGGTCGATGCCAATGGCAAAGAGGTCCAGGGTCGTGACCGCTTCACCGTGACCCCGGCACAGAAAGTCTGGGCCCAGGACACCTGGTACTTCGCCCCGGACTGGACCCTGGTGGCCGGCCTCGCCTATATGAACGTCGAGCGTGACGGTACCAACCACGGCAGCATCACCGAGAAAGCGGAAAAACGTCACCAGACCTACAACAAGCTGCTGCCCAACGCCGGCCTGAAATACCAGCTCGACGAGCATGACCAGTTGTTCTATAGCCTGTCACGCAACATGCGTGTGCCGCAGAACTACGTGTTGTATGACCAGGGGGCGGGTTCCATCGACTCCAAGCCGGAAACCAGCTGGAACCATGAGCTGGGCTGGCGCTACACCGAACAGGACATGACCATCGCGGCCACCCTGTTCTACATGCAGTTCGAGAACCGACAGGTGTCGTCCAAGGACATCAACGGCGACTTCGCCGACATCAACGCCGGCAGTGTCGACAACAAGGGTCTGGAGCTGGAGTGGAGCGGGCTGCTGCCGCACAACTTCAACTTCTATACCTCGTACACCTACACCCGCGCCGAGCAGAAGGACAACCTGACCGTCTACAACGCCGGCAAGGCCATCCTGCTGCCGACTGCCGGCAAGCAGTTCGCCAACGTGCCGAAGAACATGCTGGCGGCCAATATCGGTTATGACGACGGCCTGTTCTACGGCACCTTCGGTGGCAAGTACACCAGCAAGCTGTATGGCGACCTGACCAACGACGAAGCCATCTCCGGACGCACCGTGTTCAACCTTGGCGCCGGTATCTACCTGCCGGTGGACAAGAAGGTGGTCAAGAGCGCGACCCTGCGCCTGAACGTCGACAACCTGTTCGACAAGAAGTACCTGGACGGCGTGTACACCACCAAGACCAACTCGGCGACCTACAGCGGTTTCCGCGATGGCGACCCGGCCTACATCGTGGGCCTGGATCGCACGGTGACCATGTCGCTGGAAGCGAATTTCTGATGTTTGTCCCACGCGTATTACCGACAGAGGTCACCCGATCATGGACATGAACCTGCTTCACGAAATCACCTTCTATGTGATGTATGCGGCCCTGGCGATTGCGATCTTTATCGCCATCGAGCGCGCCATCTACTTCGCTTATGTCCGGCGCTCGGCCCGGGCGCTGATGGAGGCACTGGGCTCTCATGTGCACAGCGCGAAGGACCTGCCGCAGGCGTTGACCCGGCGTGACAGCCTGCCGCTGGACATGGCCTCGGCGGTGCTGGCACAGAAGGCCACCCATGGTCCGCGCAAGGACCTGGACGATGTGATCGACACCCAGTACCTGGCCAGTCGCGCGCCGTTGGCCCGCAGCCTGTGGATCATCGAGACCATCACCACCGCCGCGCCGCTGTTGGGTTTGCTGGGGACCATCCTCGGCATCATCGACACCTTCAAGGCCTTGGCCAGTGCCGGTGTCTCCGACCCGGGCCAGATCTCCGGTGGTATCGGGACGGCCTTGTTCGCCACCGGCCTGGGGATTGCCATCGCGTTGTTCTGCGTGGTGTTCCACAACTTCTTCCAGGACAGCCTGGAGCGCATCAACGACCAGCTCAAGATGTTGCTGATCCGCGCGTCGACCGGTGCTCGTGTGCAGGCTGAAGTAACACATCGGGCGGCGAGCCCGGCGCAGTTGCAGACGGCCTGATTTCGCGGCTCCCTCTCCGCCCCCTGTCGGTACGAGCCGGCAGGGGACGGTGCATTGATTGAAGAGAGTCTTATGCGCAGCTTCCTTAAGTTTCAACCGACACTGCTTCGCGTCGGCATGGCGGGCCTTGTCGGCCTGCTGCTCAGTCCGCTGGCCCAGGCGGACTTTTCCATTCCCGGTTTCGAGCTGGTGCATACCGTCCCGCTCGCCACCGATCTCGGCGCCCCCGATTTGCGTCAACCCGGTCCGGTCTGGATCGAGCTCTTCGACGGCGCCAAAAGCCGCATCGATATCGGCCAGTTCTATGCCGCGGACCATCCCGGTTCGGTGATGGACAAGGTCATTGAAAGCCTCGAAGCCGCCGGCAAGCGTGGCGTCAAGATTCGTTTCCTGCTGGAAGAGAAGGGTGTGAAGCTCTCCGAGGAGGCCACCCTCGAACGGCTGCGCAAGATCCCCAACCTGACCTTCCGCGTCCTGCCCTACGCACGCCTGAGTGGTGGCATCATCCACGCCAAGTACCTGGTGGTGGACGGTCGGCAGGCGTTTATCGGCAGCCAGAATTTCGACTGGCGCTCGCTTGAGCATATCCATGAAACCGGCTTGCTTGTCAGCGAGGCAACGATGGTCGGCCAGGTCCAGGCGATTTTCGACCAGGACTGGAAGGCCCAGGCCGCGTTGGCGGCGAACAAGCCGGTGCCATTGCCCAAGGCCGGGAAAGAACCGGCGCGCACCGGTAACTATCTGGTGGCCAGCCCGCAACGCTACAACCCGCCGGGCGTTGGCGATTCGCAGCTGGAATTACCGCGTTTGCTGGCCGAGGCCAAGCATGAAGTGCGAGTGCAATTGCTCGACTATGCACCGCTGTCCTACGGCCCGGACAAAACCCGCCCGTACTACGCCGTGATCGATAATGCGGTGCGTGCGGCGGCGGCGCGCGGGGTGTCGATCAAGTTGATGGTCTCCGATTGGAACACCGGAAAACCGGAGATTGCCTACCTGAAGAGCCTGGCGGTCCTGCCCAATGTGCAGGTCAAGATCGTCACCTTGCCGCAGGACCCGCAGGGCTTTATCCCCTATGCGCGAGTTATCCACAGCAAGGCCATGGAGATCGACGGGCAGGTGGCCTGGGTCGGGACCAGCAACTGGCTCGGCGGCTACCTCGACAACTCGCGCAACCTGGAAGTGGTGATGCACAACAGCGCCATGGCCGAGCGGATCGAGGCCTTGCATGAGCAACTGTGGGACGGGCCCTATGCCTGGCCGCTGGATATTGCCCGGGATTATCCGGCGCCGCATCCGGGCAAGCCTTGATCGGCACGATGTTGAAAGCAGCACTGATTATCAGGGCCGCGTGCCCTGATGATGCCCAGGCTATCGAGGGCCTGTATCACCAGTTGGTCACCAACGGCGCGATACAGGTCTTGCCTGAACGCCTTGCACAGATCGCCCAGGATCCGCATAGCGAATTGTTTGTCGGCGAGCTGGAAGGGCGCGTTTGCGCCACGGCGCTGCTGTTGTTGTGCAGTGATGCGATGTTCGGTTTCCAGCCGTTTGCCGTGCTGGAGAATGTGCTGGTCGATGTTGCTGTTCGCGGGAGTGGTATCGGCGACGCTTTGTTCCGCACTATCGAGGCCTTCTGCCTGCGAACGGATTGTTCGAAGATCATGTTGCTCAGTTCCGGCGAGCGCGAGGCCGCTCATCGTTTCTTTGAACGGGCAGGGTTTGTCGGGAGTACGAAGAGAGGGTTCGTAAAGTATCGCCGTGCCTTTCGAGCACCAGGAGATTTATCTTTATGATCGTGCGAAGAGGGTACTCACCTACCTTGACGGTACACATCGTGGGTATCGCCTACGCCTGTGTGCGAATGCTGATCGGCGCCTTCTCCGTCGCCTATTTGATTCGCGCCGGTTTGAGCCTACCGCAGATCGGTCTGTTGAAGTCATTTCAGGCGGCGGTCATCGTCTTTATCGATATTCCACTTTCTTATTTTTCCGATCACTACAGCCGAAAGTTTTCCATTGCGTTGAGTGTGCTTTTCTCCGCGATTTGGCTGGCGTTGACCGGGATAAGCGAGGGCTTCTATGGCTTTCTCCTGGCGGAATTTTTTAATGCGCTGTCGCTCGGGATGATGTCAGGCACCTTCAGTGCCTATTTGTATGATGTGTCGAAAAGCGAGGGGGCCGATCACCAGGCCGTGACGATATTTGCCCGCTATCAGAAAAATCAGTTCTTCTTCATGGGGATCGCCTCTTTGCTGGGAGCCGGCGTGTTTACGCTGGAGCCAAGGCTAGCCTGGTTCATGGCGGCGCTGCTGATGTCGGTGGTCTTGCTCATTACCTGGTTCCTGCCCTCGGACAACTTTTTTAAAGCGCCCAAAGATCGCGCAATGATGGGGCGCTTGAAAGCCGATATGGCCAGTATGAGGGAGGTGTTCAGGCAGAACGGGCAGGTCGGGCAGGCAGTGATTCTCCTGGCGCTAGGCTACGGTCTGGTGCTGCAGTCGCTGATTCAGTATTGGCAGGTGTTGGCCGATATCGAACACGGCAATCTGCCGTTGGGCGTGCTACTGGGGGCGGTGTTCTTTGTCGTTCTGATGGCGCAGTCCTTGTCAGGAAAAGTCATTGAATCCCTCCACGGCACATCCTGGTTGAAAGTGATTTCCTACCTTGGGCTTGTAGCGACCGTGCTGGTCATGGCGTTGAGTTTTGTCATTCCGAGCCTGGTGGTGCTGTACCTGGTGTTGGCATTCTTTTCATGCAGTTTGCTGTCGTCGCTCAGTGGCGCTTTTATTGTGAAAATGGCACCCCCTCACCTGCGCTCAACCTTTCTTTCGGGGTTTGCCACGGTGGGCAAGATCATCATGTTTGTCACGATGCCGATCATTGCCGGCTTGATCGGAAGCTCGGGCGTTTGGTTTTTTCTGATCGCCTTCGTGCTCCTGGTTTTGACGTCGGGCTTTCTATTTGGCACTGCCGCAGAAGTGCAGAAAGAAAGTTCTCTATAACTCGGTGCCACAAAAAGGGGACCTTGCGGTCCCCTGAGTGTTCAAGTCGTCTATCAAGCCAGCGTCTCAGCTGACGGTACGCATCCGGCCCTTGGCCAGCCGCAGCCGGTACAAGCCATAGATAAACAACACCCAAAACGGCATCACATACACCGAGACACTGATCCCCGGAATCATCAGCATCACTACCAGGATCAGCGCGACAAAAGCCAGGCACAGGTAGTTGCTGAACGGTGTCCAGAACGCCTTGAAGCCCGGGACCACGCCTTGCCGTTCCATGGCCTTGCGGAATTTCAGGTGGGTCAGGCTGATCACGATCCAGTTGATGATCAACGAGGCCACCACCAGCGCCATCAACAACTCCAGCGCTTCATGGGGGGCCACGTAGTTGACCACCACGCAGAGCAAGGTCACCAGCGCCGAGACCCCAATCGCCCGTACTGGCACGCCTTGCTTGTTCAGTTTCATCAGGGATTTCGGTGCATCGCCTTGCTCGGCCAGGCCGAACAGCATGCGGCTGTTGCAGTACACGCCGCTGTTGTAGACCGACAGGGCGGCGGTCAGCACCACCACGTTGAGGATCTGCGCCGCCGTGTCGCTGCCGATCAGGGCGAAGATCTGCACGAACGGGCTGCCGCTGTAGGCGTCGCCGGAAGCACCGAGGGTGGTCAGCAACTGGTCCCACGGGTACAGCGACAACAGCACGGTAAGGGCGCCGACGTAGAAGATCAGGATCCGCAACACCACCTGGTTGATCGCCTTGGGGATCACCTTGCGCGGCTCGCTGGCCTCGGCGGCGGTGATGCCCACCAGCTCCAGGCCACCGAAGGAAAACATGATGAAACACAGCGCCATCAGCAGGCCGCTGAAACCGTTGGGGAAGAACCCGCCGTGGCTCCACAAGTTGCTGACCGAGGCTTGCGGGCCGCCGGTGCCACTGATCAGCAGGTAGCAACCGAGAGCGATCATGCCGATGATCGCCACCACCTTGATGATCGCGAACCAGAATTCGGTTTCGCCGAACACCTTGACGTTGGTCAGGTTGATCAGGTTGACCAGCACGAAGAACACCGCCGCGCTGACCCAGGACGGTACATCGGGCCACCAGAACTGCACGTACTTGCCGACGGCCGTGAGTTCGGCCATGCCCACCAGTACGTAGAGCACCCAGTAGTTCCAGCCGCAGAGAAAGCCGGCGTAGCCGCCCCAGTATTTATGGGCGAAGTGGCTGAACGAGCCGGCCACCGGTTCCTCGACGATCATCTCGCCGAGCTGGCGCATGATCAGGAACGCGACGAACCCACAGATCGCATAACCGAGGATCATTGCCGGGCCCGCGGACTTGAGTACGCCGGCAGAACCCAGGAACAGCCCGGTGCCGATGGCCCCGCCCAGGGAAATCAGCTGGATATGGCG
Organism: Pseudomonas sp. MWU13-2862; assembly: GCF_023242495.1. Taxonomy (NCBI): domain Bacteria; kingdom Pseudomonadati; phylum Pseudomonadota; class Gammaproteobacteria; order Pseudomonadales; family Pseudomonadaceae; genus Pseudomonas; species Pseudomonas sp. MWU13-2862. Next base: position 395,438 of record NZ_JALMEZ010000006.1, read on the forward strand.
GTTTTTCAGGCCGCGCTTGAGCAAACCCGGTGTCAGGTTTTCACCCGTCATTGCTTCACCTTCTCTAGTTTTTCTTCTCGGTGTCGACCTGAGCGGGCCAGGCGTGCAACCGGTACTGATGCTCGACATAAGCGGCGTGGATATTAAATCCCGAAGGTGCGGGGCTCAAGTATTACGCGGGTTCGAGGGGTAAATAGAGAAGAAACTGTAGGAGCGTGGCAAGCCTCGAGGGTGCCGGGTCCACACTCGAGGTCGATGAGAAGGGCGCCAGGTCAGGCGCCTTGCTCCGCCCGGTGGGCAAGCCAGCGCAACAGATCGTCCATGGCCACCTGCTGATGGCGTTCGACCCATTGCGAGCCTTGCGGGCTGTAGTGCTCGGTGTAGTGGCTAAGGATCAGGTGGCGGCGATCGTCCGACAGCCGCAGGCTGACTTCATGGCAGTGCAGGTCAGTATCGGCGCGCTTGCTCACCCGTTGCTCAAGGATCAATGCCCGCTGTTCAGAAACCATCCTGGGCGGCTCCCTGGCAGCGGTCCTTCTCAGGCTGGGTGCTGCCCTGTTTGCCTTCCTGCACGAAAGCCGCGCGATGTTCGGCGACGACATTACGCAGGGCGCTGTAGTAGTCCGGCAGCTTTTTCAGGCTGTCGGTGAGCGGCAGCAGTTCGGCACGCTGGTCGATCACACCGCCGACCAGGTTGACCGTCTCCAGGGTCTTGACGGTGTCGCTGTGGGTGCCGAAGGGGTTGAAGGCAAGCCCCAGAACACGCCCGGCGGCGTCGCGGGCGTTGCCGGTGCCCAGCAGCGGCAGCTCGACGATGGGCCCGTTGCCGATGCCCCAGACGCCAAAAGTCTGGCCGAAGTCGGCGGTGTGGCGGGGGATGCCCATCGGGTCCGAGACATCGATCAGCCCCGCCACGCCGAGGGTGGTGTTGACCGTGAAACGCCCCAGGGTTGTGGCCGAACGTTTCAGGTTGCCTTGCAGCAAGTCGTTGACGAAGACCTTGGGCTCGCCAAAGTTGGTGGTGAAGTTATGCACACCCCGCTGGAAGAAATTCGGCAGGTGGAGATACCCACGGGCCACGGGGGCCAGGGCATAGTCATCGACGACCTGGTTGAAGGCGAAAATTCCCCGATTGACCCGCTGGGCCGGGTCGAACACTGGATGGTCGACTTGCGCGCAACTGGCGCTCGCCACCGGGGCCGAGCTGCTGCAGCCGGCCAGGTACGAAACGGTCAGCAACAGCGCGGCGTGACGGAGCAGGGCGGGCGAACACTTGAGCGGGGGCATGGGCAAACGGTCTCTGCGAAATACGGGAGGCTGATGCTGGCAGCCGCGCCTTGCGCAAAGATGTCTGCTTTATTGCTGCGCTGACAGTTTGTTACCGCATTGAAATATATGACGGAGCGCGGCGAATGGTTTTAGATGGAGCTCTTTCCCACTTCGAGTGATGGCCGCCGGTGAGCAGTCTGTTGATCGTGGACGACGACCTCGAGGTCCTTGCCCTGCTGAAGAAATTTTTTGTGTTGCACGGCTACACGGTGGAAGTCGCCGCTGATGGCGCCGCGTTGTGGGCCGCGCTGGAGCGCCAGGCCCCGGACCTGATCATCCTCGACCTGATGCTGCCAGGGGAGAATGGCTTGATGCTGTGCCAGCGCCTGCGTCGGCAGTACGCGACCCCGGTGATCATGCTGACCGCCATGGGCGAGTTGAGCGACCGGGTGGTGGGCCTGGAAATGGGCGCCGACGACTACCTGGGCAAACCCTTCGATGCCCGCGAGTTGCTGGCGCGGGTCCGGGCGGTCTTGCGCCGGGCGGGGGAAAGCCGACCGTTGACCGGTGAAGTGCCGCGCCCGCTGATCCGCTTCGCCGACTGGCAACTGGACCTGACCCGGCGTGAGCTGCGTTCGCCGGATCAGGTGATGATCCCGCTGTCGGCGGGGGAATTCGATCTGCTGCTGGTATTTGTCGAGCATTCCCAGCGCATTCTCACCCGCGAGCAACTGCTGGACCTGGCGCGCGGGCACAGCCATGACGCGTTCGACCGCAGCATCGATGTCCAGGTCAGCCGCCTGCGGCGCAAGTTGGAGTTCGATACCAAGCGCCCGGCGATGATTCGCACGGTGCGCAATGGCGGCTATCTGTTCACCCCTGATGTGACACGCCAGTGAGCCGCTTCGGAGCCGGGCGTTATCGCCCCAAGGACACGGTGGCACGCTGGATCGCCCTGACCATCCTGATGGCCATGCTCACGGCGCTGGGGTTCAACGCGCTGTTTGTCAAACTGGCTGGTGTCTGGGCCTATCCCTCCCTGATCGAGACCGGCCTGCTGGAAAAGATCGCCTCCATCAGTCGGGTGATCGAAGCCTCCGAGCCCGGGCAGCGTGCGCGTCTGGCGGCGGTGGTCAGCGATCCGAATATGCAGGTGAACTGGTACCTCGACCGTCAGGATATCGCCCAGCCAAAAATCGTCGAAGAAGTCCGGGGTCGGGGATCGGAGGCCATACGCCGGGCTCTCAATGCGCCGAACCGCCGGATCGAGGCCTATCGGCCCTCCGACTGGCCAGGCCCAGGTGGGCGCTATGCCTTGCTGATCCAGTTGGACGATGACTCCTGGCTGATGTTTTCCGCCGCCTCACGCAGTTGGGGGCTGGAGGAGGGGCCGCGTGGGCTGATCGTGATCGTACTGGTGCTGATTTCCACCGCTGTCGTCACGCTGATCGCCACCCGTCGCCTGGCCAGACCCCTGCAACAATTTGCCCAGGGCGCACGGCGTTTTGGCGTTGACTTCCGGGCACCGCCGGTGGAACCGGTCGGGCCCCATGAAATCCGTCAGGCGATCCTCGCTTTCAACGCCATGCAGGCCCAGTTGCAGCATTTCATCAAGGACCGCACGCAGATGCTTGCGGCCATTTCCCATGATCTGCGCACGCCTTTGACCCGTATGCGCCTGCGCGGTGAGTTCATCGAGGATGAGGAACAACAGCAGCGCTTGTTTCGCGACGTCGATGAAATGCAGGCGATGATCAACTCGGCACTGGAGTTCTTCCGTGACGATGCGCGCCTGGAAGAGGCAACGTCCTTCGACCTGGCGGAGTTGCTGCAAACCCTGGTGGACGATTATCGCGACCAGGGGATTGAGGTCGACTTCGTGGGACCGTCCAGATGGGTATATTTCGGGCGGCCGCTGGGGTTGAAGCGGGTCATCGGCAATTTGCTGGATAACGCCATCAAATACGGTCGTGAGCCATCGATCGAGTTGGAACCGGACGGAGAACGGCTGCTGATCCGCGTGCAGGATCGTGGGCCGGGCATCGCCGCGGATTACCTTGAGCAGGTGTTCGAACCGTTCTTCCGGCTGGAGAGTTCGCGTAACAAGAGCACCGGTGGTGTCGGACTGGGGTTGTCGGCGGCGCGGGCGATTGTGCTGGAACAGGGGGGGGCGCTGATCCTGAGCAATCGGGCTGATGGCGGGTTGATCGCCCTGGTGGCATTGCCGGTGCAAGGGGCCTTGTAGGTGGTGCCCGGAGGATGTGTTTGTTATCACGTCCTTTCACAAATAAAATCTTGGCAACTTCATACAACGGTAAAGAGAACACTGTAACTCCAGGGGCGATCAGTTTTTTTGATGCCAGCCCCCGGATATTTGTTGTTTGACAGTCTTTTAACTAACACTGAAACTTTCTCCATTAAGGGTGATTTTCGCCCTGCCCATTGTTTTGCCCTGCCTTGATATAAAACCAAACAAAAAGCCCTCCATTGTGCAGTAGCCAAAACCATGAATATGCGCTTGAAGTTCAGTCAAAAGATCCTGCTCGCCGTTTCTACCGTGGTTGTTGTGGTCTTTGCGGTGTTCGCACTGTATGGCGATTATCAACAGCGCAATGAAATCAGTGGGAATATCGAGAACAACTTGCACACTACCGGGCAGGTCCTGGCCCAGAATATTCAAACCTGGTTGAGCGATCGTTTGCTGCTGGTGGACGCCATGGCCCAGGTCATCGCGCTCGACCCCGCGAAGGAAAAGGTCCGTACTCTGCTTCAGCAGCCTGCGCTCACTTCGACCTTTGTCGCCAGCTACAGGGCAACGCGTGACGGCGCCTTCGACATTTTCCCGGAACGGATCATGCCCGACGGCTACGATCCCCGCCAGCGGCCCTGGTATTCGGATGCGGTGAAAAACGGTCCGATCCTGACCGAACCCTATATCGGCGTGGGCAGCGACTATCTGGTCATGAGCGAGGCGGCGCCGATCAAGTCTGGCGACCAGGTTCTGGGTGTGCTTGGGGTCAATATCAGCCTGGACAAGATGGCCCGGATGATCAATGCCCAGGATTTCGGCGGCATCGGTTATGCCTTTCTAGTCAGTGCCGACGGCAATATCCTCGTGCACCCCGACAAGACCCTGGTTACCAAGAACCTGCGTGATATCTACGGTATGGAGCCGGCGCGGATCGGCGCCGATCTGACCGAGGTGCATCAGGCGGGCAGCACGCAGTTGCTGACGTTCATGCCTGTGCAGGGCCTGCCTTCGGTGAAATGGTCGGTGGGCCTGGCCGTCGACAAGGATAAAGCCTACGCGGCATTGGCCAAGTTTCGTCTTTCTGTGGTGATCGCCACCGTCGTGCTGCTGGCCATCACTTTTGTCCTGCTCAGCCTGTTGATCCGATTGTTGATGAAACCCTTGCACCATATGACCCGTGCACTGGAGGACATTGCCCAGGGTGATGGCGACCTGACGCAGCGTTTGCCGATCCAGTCGCGTGACGAGTTCGGCAACCTGGCCGGGGCCTTCAACCGTTTTGTCGAGCGTATCCACGGTTCGATCCGCGAAGTGGCCTCGACCACCGCCCGCTTGAGCCAGGTGGCCAGCCGGGTGGTCAACGCCTCCAACGCCTCGATGAGCAACTCGGACAACCAGTCCCATCGCACCAGCAGTGTCGCGGCGGCCATCAATCAACTGGGTGCCGCGGCCCAGGAGATCGCCGTGAATGCCGCGGATGCCTCACAAGGCGCCTCCGATGCGCGGGACACGGCGGATGAGGCACGGCGGGTGGTCGAGCGCTCGATCCAGGCGATGAATGAACTGTCGGCCAAGATCCTTTCCTCCAGCGCGCGGATCGAGCAGCTCAATAGCCACACTTCGAGCATCGGCCAGATACTCAAGGTGATCCAGGCGATTTCCGAGCAGACCAATCTGTTGGCACTCAATGCCGCCATTGAAGCAGCCCGTGCCGGCGAGTCGGGGCGCGGTTTCTCGGTGGTCGCCGATGAGGTGCGTAACCTCGCCGGACGAACCCAGGCCTCGGCCCAGCAGATCCACGGGATGATCGAGGAACTGCAAGTCGGTTCCCGGCAGGCGGTGCGGACCATGGCCGAGAGTCAGCAATACAGCGCGGAGAGCGTGGCCATTGCCAATCAGGCCGGCGAGCATCTGGGGCAGGTCACCCGGCGTATCGGCGAGATCGACGGGATGAACCAGTCGGTGGCCGCCGCCACCGAAGAGCAGACCGCCGTGGTCGAGGCGATCAATATGGACATCACCCAGATCGACACCTTGAACAAGGATGCGGTGGAGAACCTCAATGCCACGCTGCTGGCCTGTTCCGACCTGGAGGAGCAGACGGCTCGGTTGGAGCAACTGGTCAGCGGCTTCCGTATTTGAGGTGCGCTTTGCCTGAGAGCCCCTTCGCCCTGAGTTGCTATTCGCCCGGAAGTCTCGTATAAGTCGGCACAAACATGCAGACTCAGGCGAAAACATGCATAGCGTTCACCAAGCTTCGGAATTGCCGTATTTGCGGCGGCAAAAGATCCTGTTGTTGCTCGAAAGGGATGGCAAGGTCATGGCCTCGGAGTTGGGCCAGCATTTCGCGGTGTCGGAAGACACCATTCGCCGCGACCTTGCCGAGCTCTCCCAGGCCGGGCTGTTGCAGCGGGTCCATGGCGGTGCGTTGCCGCGTCCCAAGGACACCGGCAAGGACTACTTCACTCGGGTCGCCGAACCCAATGAAGTGAAAACCCAGTTGGCGAAAATGGCCGCCCGTCGGGTCGAATCGGGGCAGATCGTGCTATTCGACTCCGGCAGCACCACCTTGCAGATTGCCCAGTCGCTGCCGTCCGGGCTGTCGATCACCGCCGTCACCTGTTCGCCGATGATCGCCATGACCCTGGCTGAACATCCGGGCATTACCGTGATCCTCGCGGGCGGCAAGCTCAACCCGGCGACCATGGCCTCCGGCGGGCATGAGGCGGTGCGGTTGATCCAGGGTATCAAGGCCGACCTGCTGTTTACCGGCGTTTGCGCGATTCACCCGGAGATGGGGATTACCTCCCTGCATTACGACGAAGTCGCCGTGAAACAGGCCATGCTCGACAGCGCCTCGCATGTGGTGGCGGTGACCACGGCCGACAAGCTCGGGGCCGTGGAACCGTTTGTGGTGGCGCCTTGTACGCGCTTGCAGACGATGCTGACCGAGCACTTTGTGCCGTCGGGGGATATTCAGGCTTACCGGCGCCAGGGGATCGAGGTCGTGCAGTTGGAGGTTTGAGAGAAAGACGTTGCCGGACACAGCTCACCGTCTGTCGCCTGAGTCAGGATTTCCGGGCTCTGCAGAACCGCCCGCGTAGGTCGTTGAGGCCTCTAGCTGAGCCCTCTTGGGAGCGACATCTTGTAATCAGAGGTAACAAAACATTGCAATGGTCGGTCGGCTCGCCGCATCATTGCAGGCCTACTCCACAAAGAGGCCCCCTGAGGAAATGGATTCTCAGATAATAGGCATCGATTTCGCCGATTGGCGGATGCCTGAAGTGAACGCGGACTGGATCGCTGCGTTGGAAGCGGGCAAGGTGCTTTATTTCCCCCGGTTGTCGTTTGAACTGCGGGAAGAAGAGAAGCCCTTGCTCCGTCCGGATATTCGCTCACCCAAGGCTCGTAATATCAGCCTGGATGCGAATAATCACCTCAAGGGCGCCGAAGGCGATGCTGCCGTGCAACAGGCGCTGACCGAGATGATCGGACGCTTCCGTGAGCAGGCGCAGACGCTGGTGTACTCGCTGCTGCCCCGCTACCAGGGTGCTTTGCGCCTGGCACCTACCAGCTACCGTCCGATGCAGGTCGAGACCCGTGCCCAGTCCTGGCGTGCGGATGATCGTCGCCTGCATGTCGACGCCTTTCCTTCGCGTCCCAACTATGGCGAGCGGATTCTGCGGGTGTTCAGCAACATCAATCCCGAGGGTGTGCCGCGGGTGTGGCGTGTCGGCGAGCCTTTCGAAACGGTCGCCCGCAAGTTCCTGCCACGGGCCAAACCCTATGCGGCCTGGCAGGCCAGCCTGTTGAAGGCGTTGCACATCACCAAGTCATACCGCAGCGAATATGACCACCTGATGTTGCAGTTGCATGACGGCATGAAGGGCGATCAGACCTATCAGGAAACCGCTGAGCAGGTGACGATGCCCTTTGCCGCCGGCTCGGTCTGGGTGTGTTTCTCGGACCAGGTACCCCATGCGGTCATGTCCGGTCAGTACATGCTTGAGCAGACCCTGCACATACCTGCCGACAAGCAGTACGATCCCCAGTCCAATCCTTTGGCGATCCTGACACGGATGATGGGTCGGCCTTTGGTTTGAGGCCTCGCACTGGCTGACTTGTGCGCGGCCGACTGGGTACTCGGCTGTGCCCCCCCCTCGCGAATATTGGCGTCTACCCGGCATGCCGCAGGGTAGAGCGTGCGCGTCGCTTTTTGCCTGAGTTAGAAAAATGACGGAAATATGAACATTTGCTCAATGTTTTTTGAACAAAATGATCATTTTCCTGTTCATAGGCCACCGGATTCTTCACGTTTACACCCTAATGGAGTAGTGCTTATGTTCAATCGTCTGACTCACCTGTTCATCAAATCCTCGGCCCTGGCAGTGATCGCCACCCCGATGATCGCGATGGCGGCCCCCTCCACCGACCCTATTTCCCAATTCGGCGTCCTGGGCAGCTACAGCCACTTCAAGCTGGAGGGCGGCAGTCAGTCCGAGAAAAGTCATATGCCCACTGGTGGCCTGTTCTATAACTTCGGCAACAAGATGACCGCCGAATCCGGCCTGATCTACCAGGCTGGTGTTGAAGTGAAGTACGGAAAGAATGATGACAACAAACTCAAGGAAGGCCAGGGCGACCTCGACCTCGGCTGGCGTGCGGCGCTGGACTCGCACAACTTCTTTGATGTGATCGTGGGTGGTGGTTACAGCTGGACCCGCTACGAGCCCGACTCCGCCGACTACGACATCAAGCTCACCGGCCGTTCGCCGTTTGCCAAGGCCGCGCTGGGCTACAACCATCAGTTCGATGCCGCGACGATGCGCATCGAAGCGGGCGTGCGCCGCAGTATTGGTAGCGAGGGGCAGATCAGGGTCGCTGGCGAAGGCTCCGATACGGTGGACCTGAAGGACCATACCAACCCTTATGCCGAAGTGAACTTCCTGTTCAACCAGCAAAGTTCGTTGCCGATTGTCGCGGGCGTTTATTACACCCACACCGAGTTCAAACTGGATGGTGATTCCGACTTGGCGGACAACACCAAACTCAAGATTGACGAGTACGGTGCCAAGGTCGGTATCGCGTTCTGATGCATGAAGCGCGGGAGCCATGGCTCCCGCGCTTTTTATCCCGGCGGTTGCCGCACTTTTACCCGCAATGTCCCATTCCTTCCTGTCCCCTCTAGACGCCGGGCTAGCGAAATAGTAGTTTTCCTCCCCAAAGCCCTCTGCTACTGGCCCTCTCCACGCGCCAGCGACTCAGGCCTTCATAGCGGTTAAGGAATACGCAGTGAAACTGCCGACGACGTGCTGATCGATTTCAGCTTTGTCCGGTAGTCACTTTTCAAGGACGAGCGATGGCCTGTCGGTCCAACTACTCAAACCTGAAAAAACACCCGACCGTATTGATTGATGTCGACGAGCGCTGCTCGGCGATTGTCGATGGAGCGTTCGCGCAGGTTCGGGGTGTCCGGAAAAAGTGATTTCCCTGCCTTTAATCTCCTGAACACTATCCCGCATCCCCCTGTCCCGTTCTTCCCAAGGAGCTGTAAATGAAAGGCAAGATCCTGAGTTACGACACCAACACCCGTAACGGCATTATTTCCGGTGATGACGGCAACCGTTACACCTTCGACGTGGTCGAGTGGAAAGCCGCGGTACTGCCCAAGGCCGGCGCGCGCGTCGACTTCGCCAGCAATGGTGCGTTTGCCGAAGCCATCTTCGCCGACGGCGCTGCGGCGAGCGGCAACTCCAAGAAGATCCCGGCGGCCCTGCTGGCGTTCTTTCTCGGTGCCTTTGGTGTGCACAAGTTCTACCTGGGTTACAACGTCCAGGGCGTGATCATGCTGCTGGTGTTCCTGTTCGGCTGGCTGCTGCTGGGTATCCCGTCGATCGTGATCAGTATTGTCGCCTTTGTTGAATTCATCATCTACCTGCTCAAGTCCGAAGATGACTTCGAGCAGACTTATGTAGTTGGTAAACGCGGCTGGTTGTGAGTCACTGATCCCTGGGCTTGAGTGAGTCCGGGTCGGTTGTCGGCGTTGGCGCCGGTGGGCAGGGGCACGTTGGGTGCTCCTGTTCGACTGACGAATGTCCTGTCTGTATAGCTGCTGTGCCTTACCCTCTCGATATTTCCTAAAAACACGCTTCCTCGCGATGGCCGTCGGGCTGGGCGGTGCCCTCGGGCATGCCCTGGTTTTGAGGGCGAGTGAGCTGCGATGTGGTCGCTGCCGGATAAGTCGAGGCGAAAAAAAACCACCTTAGTAGGGTGGTTTTTTCCGCAAGCTGGATGTGGAACCGGCTTGCTCATCTCACAGAGACTGATAACGTGTCCTGACTTTACTGGAGCCATGTTTTTCACGCAAGTCTGGTAACAGTTCATTATGTTTCCAAGTGTTTAGAAGTGGCGAAGGCCTGAAATATTTTGATTGAGGTTTTCCTGGTAAGTAACACTTTTTGCTTTTAACTCCATATTCGAGCTAGGGTATGATTTCATGGCTCTTTCGTTAAAAAGACTTTTTGAAGTGGCCAAGCCAGCGCGCGCATTTTGGACCTTCTGACACGGCTTAGTAACCCGTGCCGGATTGGCTCAGGAGGCCATCAGCCTGGCCACCTCACCGAGACTGATAACGTAGTTCTCGAAGGTATGCGTGTTCCGGTAAGCATGCTGGAGGTTTGGCCCACTTTGGGGTCAATGTATGTCCAAGATTCTTCGACGTACCTGGAGCCTCGTAGTTAACTTATTACGGGTTTATCACCTGTATGAGTTTCTACGGGATCACTATGATAACCAGCGGTAAGGGTTATTGAAGTGGCCTGCCCCGGTTTCAGTCGGGGCAGGTTTTGATTCTGATCCCAGGGGCGGCTGTTGGGCCGTCTCCTTCCTCGCCAAAGCCAGCGACTTCCGAGAAAGTCGGACACCAAATCACTCATCGCATTCGATTTACCCGCCTATCGAGGTATGCTTGAGCACGGTTCAAGCATTTTCCAGCCGCCTTTCCGACGTACCTGCGAGCTCACGGCGTTCCATGATTACCCACGTTGCCCTGTTTCTCTGCACCCTGATGGCCATGGAAGGGGTCGGCTACCTGGCGCACAAGTACGTCATGCACGGTTGGGGCTGGTTTCTGCACCGCTCCCATCATGAGGAGCACCTGGGCGCCTTCGAGACCAACGACATCTACCTGCTGGTATTGGCGGCGGTGGCCATCACCCTGATCGTGCTGGGCAATAGCGGATACGACCCGCTGCAGTGGATCGGCGCCGGAGTGGCGACGTTTGGAATCATCTATGTCGTGGTGCATGACGGCGTTGTCCACCGCTACTGGCCATTTCGGCCGCGGCCGCGTCATCCCTATTTGAAGCGCCTGTATCAGGCGCACCTGTTGCATCACGCGGTGAAGGGGCGCAAGAACAGTGTGTCGTTCGGCTTTCTGTACGCGCCGTCGTTGCGCACGCTGAAGAGGCAATTGCGTGAGTCCCGTGACGTGACTGAGCGCGAAGAGGAAGGGCGTCCTTCAGTTTGGCGGGGCGATAGTGCGAGTGAGGCTGAATGAAGCCGGGGCGTAAAAATCTCTTGAAGGAGCTGATCGCGTGAAAAGCACTGTCGATCACCTGGCTATCGTGGCGCCGAACCTCGATAGCGGCTGCGCGTTCGTCACTGGCATTCTGGGCGTCGACCTTCAACCGGGCGGTGCCCATCCACGCATGGGCACCCACAACCGGCTGCTTCGCCTTGGCCCCGAGCTCTATCTGGAAGTGATTGCCGTTGATCCATCTGCTGAGCGCCCCAGTCGGCCTCGCTGGTTCGGTCTTGACCAACTTGCACCTGACTCACCGGCACGCCTGGCGACATGGGTTGCGCGAACCGATGATATCTATGCTGTCGGCGCTTATTGCCACGACATCGTCGGAGATGTCGAACCCATGAGCAGAGGAACATTGTCCTGGCAGATAACAATACCCGCGGACGGAAGCCTTCCTTTGGGAGGGGCAGCTCCTACCCTGATTCAATGGGAACAGAAGACTCATCCCGCGAGTACGCTGCAAGACAAAGGCTGTTCTCTAGTGGCTTTGGATGTCTTCCATACTGATCCAGAAAAAGTCAGGGCGATTCTGGCGGCCATGAACTTTTCGGGGCCGGTTTATCTTCACGGGCTCGAAGGAACTTCAACTCCGTATCTGGTCGCTCATATTCAAACACCCGGTGGTTTAAAAACATTGCCGATTTCGGGTGCGTGATTCGCACTCGGATCTGCTGTGGTCACCGGACATCACTTATGGGGCGCGTGCTTTCTACTGCTTCTCGTCAAACCGGACCGACCGAATGATTGCGCCAATCGTGTCGAAGTCCTGGTAGTAGCCCACGGTGTCGAACAGCAACTGCGTCTTGGCGTTGTAGACGATGGCCATCAGGCAAGTGCCTCCGGCGGCATGAAAGCCGGTCTCTTGGTCACCAACACCACAGGTCTGGGTCGTCTGCATGCCTTTCCATCCGGGGCCTTCGATAATGTCGACGGGGCTGGGCGAGTCCATGCCGGCGCTACGCATCCAGACGCCGTCTTCCTGGGAAAAGATCATGCTGTCGGCGGCCTGTTGCAGCGTGCCGTGCTGGACACAGAGGTTGAGGGTGTATTCCTCGTTGGTCTGGGTCTTTGGCTGATTGAGGTTCAGGCACTCCTTGTTCTTGCTGACCTTCCAACCCTTCGGGTAGTTGAAGCTGAAGCCGGTGGCTTGGTAGGGCTTCATAGTTTTGGCCGAGGCCGGCACATCGGGTGGTCGTGGCGCCAGCGGATTGGCCGGCTCGTGCAAGGTCGCATCGTTGCGGCAGGCCGCCAGTGGGCGGGCGACGGCGTTGGTGAGGTGGTTCAAGCGGTGGGTCTGGGGATCGGCGCTGGCGGTCATGCAGCCACAGCCGTAGCCGTAATGCCCGTTGGTACGCACCCATTGCGCATCGCTGAACTGTGGCCAGTCGCCTTCGGCCTGGTAGCCACCCTGGGTGGCGATTTCCCAGGTGCCATCACGGTCGGTGAGGGTGGCGTTCGCCGCGGTCGGGTTTTCGAACCAGCCGCAGCGACGTTCGACCTTGTCGGCGGCTTGGGCCGGCAGGATCACGCAGGTGAACACGAGAGTGAGTAGGGAGAGCTGGCCGAGGGAGAGGCGGGGCATGGAGCGTCCTTGTCTGTGTTCATCACGTGGTGGTAGTGCACTGGAGTGGTCGCGGAAAGCATAGGTGATGATAGCGAATGCTGGGCTTTTCTCGCCGCAGTGCGTGCGTGAGCCCTGCCGCGAGGCCTCGGGTTTCAGCGTCTCCAGCAATCGGCGTAACGCTCGCAGACGCCGTAATGCGCATCCATCTGCGCCATCCGCTCCAGATGATGGTCGATGGTTTCCAGCATGACCCGTTTGCTGGCGCCGAAATAGTAGAGAGTCATCGACTTGTATTCTTCGAGCGCGGCCACGTTGGTCGATTTGGCTGACTTGTCTTCGGGCTGCGCCCGTTGTTCCAGGTCCTCATCCTTCAACCGACGCAGGCGCAGAAGGTACTCGTCCTTGTAAAGCTGCAAGGTCCGCTCTTTGCGCTGGGCAGCTTCTGCATCGAAGGCCTGGAGATTCTGGCGATACAAGGTCCAATAGTCGTCCGGCAGGGTGAAACCCAGCTTGGCCTTGCGCTCGGCGATCAAACCGTCGATTTTTTCCGCGGAGACCGCGCTCTTGGCGATTTCAGCCGGGTCGGGTTTCATGGCTGGAATAAGGCTGTTGTCGATAATCCGGCCTATCAGTTCCAGGCGATGGGGAGTGTCCGGCAATGGTTCCGGTGGTTTCGGGAACATCACGTTGCGCCCGACACAGGCCGGGAGGCCTTTTTCAAAGACCAGGACGGGACTGCGCTGCTCCTTGCCATTGATCTTGCGGACCCGTTGTAACTGGCTGCTGCACTGGCCCTTCCCGGAATCGAAGGTCAGCTCGTATTCGGCATTGCGTTCAGGCTTGAGATTGATGCTGTTGCCACAAACCGAATAACCGTTCTGGGTATGGATCCGCAGAAGGGTTTCGTGTTCGGGCTTGAGTTTGATTTCCAGATAGCCCCTGGCGTTTTCCGGCGGCGCGATACTCATGTCGGCACGTCGCTTGGTATCGCCAAGAAGCAGGTTGTTGAGAATACCGGTGGTTTGCCCGTCGCAATGCTCGGCATCGAAGTAATCGAGCGTGGCGTTTTGCGTATTGGCGATGAAACGCAGCTTGGCGGCGTCTGGGTCCGTGGCGTCCGGGTAAGTGCCGTTGACGCTGCAACCTCCGAGTAGCGCCGATAGCAGCAGGGTTGTGGTGGTTAACAAGCGTGATGGAAACAGTGACAGAACCGGCATTAGTCATCCCTGGCTGACGGATATGGAAGAAAGGCGGCGATGCTACTGAAGTGCCACTATCTGGTCCAGTCCGGGAGAGAGCATGCGGTTTATCCTTGTTTCACGAACCAGGCATTCGGAATAGCTCCACAAATCATTCCGGCACACACAAACCCTGTAGGAGCCGGGCTTGCCCGCGAAAGCGTCGGCCCAGACGACGTAGATCTCAAGCGAGCGCCTTCATTCGCCGGGTTACCGATCCCTTTTTAAATCATCCTAACCCTCGGCACCCACGCATTAGCCGGAGGTGCCCAATGACCAATCCACCCTCAAACAAAACCCTGGGCGTCATCACCTTTTCCCAATGCGGTTCCCGAGGCCGTGAACTGTTCCGCGTAAACCCCGGCGTTCCCATGCTGGAAGCCATGGAGCACGCGTCCCTTCTGCTTTATTGCGCCAAAGCACTTTCCCTCGATGCAGCATTGGAAACCGACGGCGAACGCTACGCCTGGGCATCACATTACCTGGGCGAGATGGGTAAGGCGGTCATCGATGATCTGACGCAGGGGATGTTGCGCGGGGCGTCAGTGTAGGCGGGTGACGTCCGGTTGAGGTCCAGACTGGCGGTGAGTGTTGGCAGACTCACCGCGTTATCGTTCTTCGCGAGCAAGCTCGGCTCCCACAGGTGTGTATTCGGCAATAGCCGCAATCACCAATCTTCTACGTGCTACGTGCGTTGGTGAAGGATGCACAAGATCTGGATTTTCTCCATGAATCACGCGGTAAGGGGCTCTGAACGGGAGTTTGGATAGAGCTAATTCTCTTGCATCCGGCCGTTGGCACGGTTCGCCCACTTGGCCTTGATGGTTTGCAGATCTGTCAGGTTACCGGCCTCAGCGTCGGCGATACCCTCGGCAATTGCATTGAGGTGCCGTGACTCGGGCTCAAGATAACGGATTAAGGCGCGGTTAAGATG